>CAYTLW010000094.1:0-30557 GCA_964438735.1 uncultured Enterobacteriaceae bacterium
GGCGGGGCCCGCCCCCCCCCCCCCGGCGCCCCAAACCCGTGGTTTGGCCCCCCCCCCCCCCCCCCCCCCCCCCCGGGGGCGGCCCGCGTCCGGCTCTCGCCGGCCGCGAGTGAGTCGCCTGTTTCGTCCGGCGCTGTCCGCAGAGCCGGTGGCCGACTCATCGCCACCCTCGCTGCCCTGACCCTCTTTGTCGCCTGCGAAAGCCTGCTTGGTGGCGGCGGCGACGGCAGCACCGACGACAACAAGAAGACGCTCAAGGTCGCCGACGTCTACGCCGCGACCCTGGCCCTGGTCGGCTCATCACAGCTGCCGAGCGCCCTGCTCGCCGATCCTGCCGGCGACATCCCGACCGCCGAAGAGGCCGCCCAGAAGGCCCACGACGCCCTCGGCAAGACCGCCGATAAATGCGTCAAGTCCTCGGTCAAGGGCGCCGTGCTGACGGTGGACTTCGGCACCGGCTGCCAGCCGCCCAACAGCCCCATCGCCATCTCCGGCAAGGTCGAGGCGACCTACACGGTCAAGGCCGGCCCGCCCAAAAGCCTCGAGGTCTCCCTGAAGCTGACCAACTTCGGCGCCGGCGATAAGACGGCCACCGGCACCGGCAAGTTGACCGCCACGCCCGACGCCGACGGCGCCGATGTCACGGTGCAGGTCGACATGACCGCCGGCGACGCGGTGCTCAAGGGCGGCATCAAGTCGGACATCCACGTGGACAAGACCAGCAAGACGTTCACCAAGATCGTCTTCAGCACCACCGACCCGACCGAGGTCACCGTCGGCGAGAGCAAGCTGAACGTGGTCGCCACCGATGTCACGTTCGCCGCGGGAGACTGCTACCCGAGCACCGGTTCGGTGGTCTGCTCGACGGCAGGCGTGAAGTCGACCTTCGCGTTCGACGCCAACACCGCCAAGACCGGCACGGCCAAGCTGACCAAACCCTTCCTCAAGACGCCGACCGACCAGGCGCTGCCCGGCATCGGCTGGAAGTGCAAGTAGCTACCGTCAGTTCGTCGTCGGCCAGCCGATCACGACCGTGCCTTCTTCCATGATGAGCTGGCCCGTGCCCTGGGTGATGCGCGGCTTGTTGAAAGCGACCTCGCCGGTCGCATCGAACGACAGGCCGCCCTCAAAGCTCAGTTCGCCGAATCCGACCACCTTCAGCCGGCCGGCGACGGCGAATTCGACGCGGCCCGGACCGCCGATGCCGTAGCGGTACAGGTTCATCTCCCGCACACGCACCGAGTAGCTGGCCGCCCGTCCGGTGCCGTCGAAGCCCAGGCCCAGGTCTGGGTCGATGAAGATGCCGTAGCGGATGACGTCGCGACTGTCGAAGAAGACGAAGGCGCGCACCTCGACGCGATGACCGATGCGGTCTGGCGACGTGGGGCGCGGGGCCTGCAGGCGCAGAATCGGTCCGCTCCACTGGCGGGTGGGGCGCTCGCCGCTGGGTGGTGATCCGTCGGCGCGGGTGGAGCCGGTGAGCGAAGAGCTGGCCACTTCGCGCGACGAAAAGACCACGGGCGCCTGGGTGCTGGGCACTGGCTGTCGGCGTGGGGGCGACGGTGGGGCGGCCTTGGGAGCCAACTCGGGTACGTGGCCGATCTTGAACTCGCCGGCGGCGTCCAGGGCGTTGTGGTCGGGTGACAGGGGCTTGCGCTTCAACTCGCTGGACCGATCCGTATCGGCGGACTTGCGACGACGGCGACGGGGCACTTCGACGGCGGGACCGGTGGTGCGGGCGGAGTCGGCCCAGTCGAGGTAGCCGAACGTCACGGTGTTGGCGTCGATCTCGAATTCTTCGTCGAGTTCGTCGTCGGAGCGTCCCTTCACCGACATGAACGCCTCCTGGCTGCGCGGGCTGCGCCACCACCATGGTCAATCTACGCCAGGATTCAAGGGTGCGGCAAGGAATCCGCCCGCTTTCCCGGTTTGTGGCTGGTCGTGCCCCTTCCCACCGCTGCATCGCATTGCATCCATGCAACCGCCGACGAGTCATAAAACACTGTAAATCAAAGCACTAATGCTTGCTTACCGGGCTTCCTGGGACTACGCTTCCAACATGTCCACCGCCGCCCATCGGCGCGCTGCGTTTCCGACCGCGACGCGCGCCACCGTCTGCGTCCTCTGCCTGGCGCTATTGCCTGCGTCGTGTACCGAGCCCCCCGCCGAATCCAACGACACGCACGAAGCAACGGACACGCTCGAGTCAGCGGACACGCAGGACGCGCCTTCAGCGGCGGCCGACAGCCATGCGCCACGACGTCCTCCGCTGCCCATCGACCAGTGGCCTCCGGGACCGGTCGCTCAGAGCAAAGCGCTGGCGCAGGTCATGAAGCTGATCTACGAGCCGGAGTGTGAGCGCGTGGTCCGGTGTGGCTGGCACATGGGCTCCATGGGGGTGGGCATCTTCTCCAGCGTCGCCGCCTGCATGTCGTGGAATCTCGATCAGGGCGGCAACCGCGCCTCCTGGGGACCGTGGCGGGACGCGCGCCGCATCGCCGCCGGGTACCTGACGCTCTCCGTGTCGGAGGCGGAGTCGTGCGCCGAGAGCCTTCAAACGGCGCCGTGTGACGTCAAGGTCGCGGTCGATTCGTGTGAGAAGAGGTTCCAGCCGCACTCACAGCCAGGTGAACCGTGCATGCAGCCGGGGGACTGTGCTGAGGCCACTTGTCACGGCGCCGCCCATGAATGCCCGGGCGTCTGTACCGTGCCGACGGACGCCAAGATCGGTGGTGTCTGCCATTTCGCCGCGACCTGTCCCGAGGGCAGCTATTGCGACGTGACCTCCATCCTGCCTTATCGGGGCATATGCACCAAGGAGAAGCAGGGCGGGGTTGGCGCTTCATGCGGCGACGCGATTGCCAGTGGCCTCAGTGACGATTGCGCCGACGGTCTGACCTGCGTCGCCAACAAAGGCGAGTACTTCAAGGGAACCTGCCAGGTCCCGTTGGAGCCGGGCGCATCCTGCGAGACCGGCAAGTGCAAGTCGGGCACACACTGCCAACTGCAGCACCTGAAAGGCGGTGTGGGTGATCCCATCTGTGTCAAACCCTCGGCCGAGGGCGGAGTGTGCAACTTCGAGATTGGGAGCTGCCAGTGGAGACTGCTGTGCGTGCGCGCGCACGGCGCTGACGTGCTCGGCACGTGCCGCGAGCCAGCGCGACTGG
Source organism: uncultured Enterobacteriaceae bacterium (assembly GCA_964438735.1). Taxonomy (GTDB): domain Bacteria; phylum Myxococcota_A; class UBA9042; order UBA9042; family UBA9042; genus CAYTLW01. The sequence goes on from CAYTLW010000094.1 coordinate 3,168, forward strand.
GCGAGCCCTGCCTGGGCCGGGGCCACTGCGCGGAGTACGACGCCTGGTGCAAGCCCGCTCAAGGCAGCGGAACCCGCAAGTGCGCTCCCCTGCCGGGTGTGGGTGAGACCTGCGTGCCCTACTCGTGGAAGGACGTACCCGTGGGCGCGGGCTACTCGACGGGGTTCTTCCTGCTCACCGGCTGCGCATCGGGCCTGGATTGCGATGGCTACAATGACGACATCTGCACGCCGGCCCTGAAGCCCGGCGATGAGTGTTGGAAGACAGACTTGAAGTGCCCCGCCGGCACGATCTGCCACCTCGGCCAATGCCACGGTCAGATCATCGAGGGCGCCTCCTGCGGCGTCAGCCACAACATCGTCCACAGCTGGGACGACCCGTGCACGTACGGGACCCGGTGCAAGAAGGGCACTTGCACGGCCTCTTGTGGCGACTGAACAGATGACGGCTCGTGCGCGGACACGCCCCCCTTCAAATCCGCGCCGAACCATGTAAATAGGGCGCAGGACAACGACCACGGGGAGGCGCCCTGATGAAATCATCCGAATGGACCAAGATCCTGGCCGCCGTGGCGGTCGCCGTACTGGCTATCGCCTTCATGCGCCGGGCGTATCAACCCGACGAGACCGCTCCCGCGCAACCGGCTGCCCAGGCTGCCGTCGCTGCGCCCGCTGCGGCACCCACGACCGCGCCGCCGCCGGCCCAAGCGGCACCCGAGCCCTCAGCCAAAGTGCCGACCTCGCTCAAGACGGTGCCCACCCTGCCGCCGCCGCCTGCGCCGGAGGGTGCGGTGGACGAGATCGGCCTCTTCGTCACGTCCAATGGTCTCGGCGAGGTCGTGGACTGTGGCTGTCGACAGAAGCCCCTGGGCGGCCTGGCGCGCCGGGCGCTCTGGCTCACCGACAGGGCCAAGAGCTACAAGGCGACCCTGCTTTTGGATAGCGGCGGTCTGCTGGTGGCCGACCCTGCGGCCGTGGTCGAGCCGGCGCAGGAGCTGAAGAGTCGGGCCCGGGCCATCTTCCGGTCGCTGGCGCATATGGGCTACGCGGCGGTGAACGTGGGCCCGCACGAGCTGGCCATCGGCCTGGAGAATCTGCGGCAACATGCCGCTGCCCACAAGACACCGCTGGTGTCGACCAACATCCTGGACGCCAAGACCGGCGAACCGGCGTTCAAGCCCTTTATCATCAAGGAAGTGGGCGGCCTCAAGGTGGGCATCATCGGCCTGAGCACGGCTACGCCGCCGGCAGCGGCCAAACTGTTGAAGGAGCAGGGCCTGAAGATGTCCGAGGCGGTGGGTGCGGCCAGACCTGTGGTCACGGCGCTGCGCAAGAAGGGCTGCCAGCTGATCATCGCCTTGAGCGAGCTGCGCCGCGACGAGATCGACGCCATCGGCGAGCGCGTGCCGGAGGTGGACCTGGTGGTGGGTTCCAAGGAGATGGAGCTGACCATGCGGCCGGAATTCCTCGGCCGCGGCTACTACATCGACCCCTACAACAAGGGCAAGTGGGTCGGCGAGCTCAAGGTGCGACCGGGCAAGGACGCGGCCCGCTGGTTGGTCAGCGACCTGCGCGACAAGCTGGAGATCGAGCGTGTCCGCCTGGAGCGCGAGATCGCCTACTACAGCAAACAATTCGCCGAAGAGGACGCGCCGGGTGCGACGAAGAAGTTGGAGCCACGGGCGCGAAAGTTCGCCGAAGAGCGGTTTGCCGGCGCGAAGGCCCGGCTGCAGCGGGTTCGCCTGGAGATGAGTGGCGAGATCGACCCGAAACCCGGCTCGAGCACGCTGCAGTTGAAGATGGTGCCCATGAGCGCGGATGACCTGGCGGAAGACCAGACGGTGTTTGCCATGATCGAGGAGCACATCAAGGTCTACCCACCCCCCAAGCATCGGTAGAACCACGCCGCGACGGCGCCATTTCATGGGGATTCTGCTACGCTGAGCCCACCCCCGCCTCCAAATCCAGGAGGATGCGCTGAACGCTTGCTGCAATCAGACGATGAACCGCCGTCGAAGCCGCAATTCGCTGCTGCTGACATGTTCGCTGCTGCTGTTGTTGGCGCAGGGCTGCCTGCCGGATTTCGAATCCGATGACCAGCTGAGCGCGCGCATCGACGCCACGACCAATGGCGACAGCGCCATTGCCGATGGCGAAGAGTTGACCGACGTCGTCCTCACCGACGCATCCGTGGATGTGGCCGAAGAACTCGATGACGCGCTGATCACCGACTCCGTCGTCGATGGTGCAATCGCAGACGACAGCGAAGAAGACGGAGCGGTGGACGATGGCGATGCCGCCACGGAGACGGATGTGCTGGCGCTGGATATCGCCGGCGAAGAATGCCTGACGGCGTACGACTGCAAGAACATCAAGGGCCAGACCCCTTGCCGTGTGCCCAAGTGCAGCAATGGCTGGTGCGGCCTGCAGCAGCGGCCGGCAGGGACCGTCTGCGAGCCCTTTGGGCTGGTGCCCGGCGAATGCAACAAGCCGGCCTGCGACGAGGTGGGTGACTGCGTCCTGGTGCCCGTGCCCGAAGGCGGCGCCTGCGGCTTTGGCGGCTGCCTGTCCAAGTGCAGCGGCGGCGCCTGCGTGCAACAGGGCCCGGCCGATTGGGACGACGGCAACCCGTGCACCAAGGACTACTGCGCGACGACGCAGAAGGTCGCACACGACCCGATCACCGACCTGGGCTTCGCCTGCGACGACGGCAAGCCCTGCACCGAGAACGACGTCTGCCTGTCCGGCCAGTGCAAGGGCACGCCCAAGGTATGCAACGACAAGATCGCCTGCACCGCCGACAGCTGCGATGACCAGAAGGGGTGCACCCACGTCGCCGACAACAATGGCTGCAAGGACGACGATCCCTGCACCAAGCTGGGCTGCGACCTGGCGGCCGGCTGCACGGTCGTCGGCCATGATGTGGGCGTTTCGTGCGACGACGGCAACGTCTGCACCAACAAGGATCTCTGCGCTGCGGACGGCGCCTGCGTCGGCACGAGCACTTGCAACTGCGTCGCCGACGCCGACTGCGACCAGGGCAATCTGTGCCAGCCCATGCGCTGCGAGGCGGGCTTGTGCGTGGTCGACGCGGCCAAGGCGATCGCCTGCGATGGCAGCGACGACACCACCTGCGCGGTCAGCAAGTGCAACCCATCGACCGGCCAGTGCGCCCCCGTGGCGGCCAGCGAAGGGGGCGCCTGCGACGATGGCGACCTCTGTACCACCAAGACGACGTGCAGCAAGGGGGCCTGCGTCGGCGTGCCGACCAGCTGCGATGATGGCAATCCGTGCACCGATCACGACTGCCAGGCCGCCAAGGGTTGCGTGGCCCTGCCCAACAAGGCCACCTGCGATGATGGCAAGCCGTGCACCGTGGGCGACGCCTGCGCCGGCGGCGGCTGTGCGGCCAACGCCAAGAACTGCGATGACGGCGTGCCCTGCACGGTCGACGGCTGCACCGAAAAGACCGGCGCCTGTACCCACAAGGCCAAGGACGCCGACTGTGATGACGAGAACCCCTGCACCGGCGGCAAGTGCGACCTGAAGAAGGGCTGCGTCTTCCCCGTCAAGGACGGCGGCGCCTGCAAGGATGATGGCGTGGCCTGCACCAAGTGGGGCTGCAAGGGCGGCGCTTGCGCGCTGCTGGAGAATAGCTGCCAGTGCGCCAAGAACGCCGACTGCGACGACGCCAACCCCTGCACGGTGGATGCCTGCAAGGCCGGCGCCTGCTCCAACAAGGCGGGCAATGCCGGCAAGGCCTGCGACACCGGCGACAAGTGCCAGAAACCCAACAGCGGCAAGTGCAACAAGGGCCAGTGCAAGACCGGCAACGCGCCCAAGGATTGCAGCGCCCTGGCCAACGCCTGCAACAACGTCGCCTGCAAGGCGGCGACCGGCGAGTGTGTGGCCATCCCCAAGGGCGATGGCACAGCCTGCGACGCCGATGGCGACGGCTGCACGGTCGGCGACGCCTGCAGCGCTGGCAAGTGCCTGGCCGGCAAGGCCGCCGACTGCAGCTTCGCGTCGAACTCCTGCAACGCCGGCGCCTGCAAGTCCAAGACTCCGACCTCATTCGGCTGCGGCAAGGATCCCGTTCCCGCCGGCACGTCCTGTGAAGACGGCGCCTACTGCTCCGTCGGCGACACCTGCGATGGCAAGGGCAAGTGCAAGGCGGGCGCAGCGCGCGACTGCAGCGACCTGGACCAGGATTGCGCCGTCGGCATCTGCGACGGCGAGCTCGAATTGTGCGTGCAGAAGCCCAAGAGCGTCGAGACGCCTTGCAACGATGGGCAGTACTGCACCGTGGCCGACCATTGCAGCGGCACGGGGGTGTGTGTCGGCGGCAAGTCCAGGACCTGCACAAAGGCGATCTGCAAGACCACCAACTGCAACGAAGAGGCCGATAAATGTGCCGCCACGGCGCATCCCAAGGGCACAGCTTGCAGCGATGGCAAGGCGTGTACCAAGCCCGATACCTGCGACGGCAAGGGAGGCTGCGCCGGCAAGGCGCTCAATTGCGATGACGGCAACGCGTGCACCGCCGACGCCTGCGATTCCAAAGCCGGCAAGTGCGTGCACGGCCCCTTGACCGGCAAGGCCTGCTCCGATGGCGACCCCTGCACCATCGGGGAGAAGTGCAACGGCGCCGGCGCCTGCGCCGGCGGCAAGGCCAAGGTCTGCAAGGGAGATGCCTGCAACGCCGGCAGCTGCAATACGGCCAACGGTCAGTGCACCACGGCGCCACGCCCCTCCGGGACCAAGTGCAGCGATGGCAACGCCTGCACAACGGTGGACGGCTGCGATGGCAAGGGCAAGTGCACCGGCTCGGCGCCGGTCAACTGCGAGGGCGCGGTGTGCAAGGATGGGCTCTGCGACATCAAGACGGGCAAGTGCGGCCTCAAGTCACAGAGTCAGGGTACGGCGTGCACCGACGGCAACGCCTGCACGCTGGGCGATGCTTGCGATGCGGGTGGCAAGTGCATCGCCGGCGGGCCCAAGACCTGCCCCGGCGACGCCTGCAACGTCGGCGCTTGCGACAAGGGCTCCGGCGGCTGTGGCCTGACGCCGCGCGCGGATGGCGCCGGCTGCGAGCTGGGCAAGAAGTGCACCGACAAGGACATCTGCCTCGGCGGCAAGTGCACGCCTGGTGTGTACATCTGCGACTGCAAGTCCGCCGCGGACTGCGACGATGGCAACACCTGCACCAAGGACGCCTGCCAGGACATCTCCGGCAAGCTCACCTGTACCAACAAGCCGTTGACCGGCGCGACCTGCATAGACGGGGACGCTTGCACCACCAAAGATGTCTGCAGCAATAAGGGCGTATGCAACGGGACCACCAAGGTCTGTAGCGACGGCAACGCCTGCACCACAGACTACTGCGACGGCGCCACCGGCAAATGCGCCGGCAAGCCGAAGACGGGCGTGGCCTGCGACGACAAGAACTCCTGCACCAAGGACGACAAGTGCACCGCCAAGTCGACCTGCGCCGGAGCGCCCATCGTCTGCAATGACGGCAACGCCTGCACCACAGACGCGTGCGCGGCCGGCAAGTGCACATTCAAGCCTACCGTCGGCAAGGCGTGTGACGACGGCAACGGCTGCACGGTCAAGGAAGTCTGCACCGACAAGGGCATCTGCCTGGGCAAACCGATCGATTGCGACGACGCCAACGCCTGCACGGTCGACCAGTGTGCGGCCAAGATCGGCGACTGCAGCTACACCACCAAGACCGGCGCGACCTGTAGCGATGGCAACGCCTGCACGCTCAACGACAAGTGCACGGCAGGCAGCGATTGTGTGGGCTCGGCCAAGAACTGCGACGACAAGAACCCGTGCACGGCCGATAGCTGCAATACCAAGACCGGCGCCTGCGCCAACGCGCCGCAGACCGGCAAGGCGTGCACCGACGGCAACCCCTGCACCCTGGGTGACGCCTGCAGCTCAGCGGGCAAGTGCGTGCCCAAGAGCACGGTGCAGTGCAAGGGCGACGCCTGCCGCATCGGCCTCTGCCTGCCCGCCACCGGCAAGTGCGGCACGAAGCCAAAGGCGGGCGGCACCAAGTGCGACGACGGCAACGCCTGCACGCTCACCGACGCCTGCGACGGTCAGGGCGTCTGCGCCGGCAAGGGCGCCAAGTTCTGCCCCGGCGACGATTGCAATATCGGGGCATGCGTCGCGCCTCACGGCACCTGCATCAAGCAACCCAAGCCGGCCAACACCGTCTGCAGCGACAAGAATCCGTGCACGCTGGGCGACAAGTGCGACGGCAAGGGCAGCTGCAAGGCGGGCGCCAACAAGACCTGTACAGGCACCCAGTGCAGCCTGGGCGTCTGCAACAAGACGAACGGCTTGTGCGGCTACAAGTCGCGCCCGGTGGGCACCACGTGCAACGACGGCGACGCCTGTTCCAAGGTCGACGCCTGCGACGGCTACGGCAAGTGCCTCGGCGGCAGCTGGCTGTCCTGTTCGGGCAACCAGTGCAATACCGGCTACTGCGCCAAGGCGACTGGCAAGTGCGCGCTCAAGCCGCGCGCCAACGGCACCGCGTGCAGCGACGGCAAGGCCTGCACGACACCTGATAAGTGCAACAGCGGGGTGTGCAAAGCCGGCCCCTGGACCTGTCAGTGCAAGGTCGCGGCGGACTGCGATGACGGCAACGGCTGCACCAAGGACACGTGCGTGTCGTCCGGCGGCAAGCTGGTCTGCAAGAACACGCCGAGCACCGGAGCCTCGTGCAACGACAGCAAGGCCTGCACCACCAGCGATAAGTGCACCTCCACCGGCACCTGCAAGGGGACCAACAAGGTCTGCAACGACAGCAACGTGTGCACGGTGGACTTCTGCGACGAGAAGACGGGCGCCTGCGTCTACAACGTCAGCCTGAACAAGGCCTGCAACGACGGCAAGAAGTGCACGTTGAACGACACCTGCAAGGCCAACAAGACCTGCTCGGGCACCGCCAAGGTGTGCAACGACGGCAAGGTATGCACCACCGATAAATGCGTCGCCAGCACCGGCGCGTGCAGCTATACCAACAACACAGCGGCCTGCAATGACGGCAAGAAGTGCACCAAGGGCGACGTCTGCAAGTCCGGCATCTGCAGCGGTACAGCGGTTGTCTGCAACGACAAGAACACCTGCACCAAGGACGTCTGCGACGCCGCCAACGGCGCCTGCGTCTACACCGCCCGCACGGGCGCCACCTGCAGCGACGGCAACCCCTGCACGTTGAGCGATACCTGCACCAGCGCCAAGACCTGCGTCGGCAGCGCCAAGAACTGCAACGACGGCAACAGCTGCACCGCGGACTCCTGCAACAAGTCCAACGGCAGCTGCGTCTACACGCCCAAGCCCCGGCACCGCCTGCAGCGATGGCAACCCGTGCACGCTCAACGACAAGTGCAACAGCGGCGGTTCCTGCGCAGCCGGCACCAACAAGTCCTGCAGCGGCGCCACCTGCAAGACGGGCTACTGCGACAAGTCCGACGGCAAGTGCAAGCTGAAGAATCAGAGCAACGGCACCAGCTGCAACGACGGCGACAAGTGCACCTTGAAGGACTATTGCAACGGATACGGCACCTGCAAGGCGGGCAACCCCAAGTCATGCGCCGCCAAGGTGTGCAACACGGTCAGCTGCCAGGCATCGACCGGCAACTGCGTCTACAAGCCCATCAACAAGGGCACCAGCTGTCTGGACGGCAACAAGTGCACCTACGGAGAGAAGTGCGACGGCGCCGGCAAATGCGTCGGCGGCAAGACCATCACCTGCACGCCCAAGACCTGCTACAAGGGCGAGTGCAATGCCTCCACGGGCCACTGCGTCTACACGGTCACCAAGGGCGTCAAGTGCGACGACAACAACAAGTGCACCGACAACGACGTCTGCCGCACCAACGGATATTGCCGCGGCGCCAAGAAGGTGTGTGCGGACAAGTACAGTTGCACCGACGACTATTGCTCCTCGAAGACGGGAGAGTGCGTATTCCAGCCCAACCACAAGGCATGTCCGACGACCAGCAACTGCAAGTCGTACTGCTACCCGGCGGGGTCGAAACTGGAGACTGGCTGCGTCTACTCCAAGGGCTGCGGACCCTCTTTCGGGGGCGGCTGAGCCAAGGGGCCGGACAGTCTTCCCTTGCAGCGACGGGCGCCGGTTTGTAGCCTGCGATCTCTTGTTCAGGGACAGGACGAATCTATCGGGGGATGCTGGTCATGAATGTCTATGGGCCCTTCACTCGGGTCGCAGTATTGCTCGTCCTCGCACCATTGCTGGTTTGCGTGGGCAGCTGCGTCAGCCCGATCAACAACCCCTCGACCATTGGCGATGGCGGCACCTGGGAACCCGGCTACCTCGACGACGACGTCAAGGGTGACGCACCGAAGCGCAGAGGCAACCAGGACGTTGTCGCCGCCAGCGACGGGGCCGTGGTCGACGTCAAGAAGGTGGTACCCGGCTGCGTGAAGACCGACCCGGCGACCGAGACCTGCGACGGCGTCGACAACGACTGCGACGGTGTCACCGACAGCAAGACCGCCTGCGACAGCGGCAACCCCTGCATCAAGTCGACCTGCGACGCCAAGCTGGCCGCGGACACCGGCGATGGCTGCATCAACGAGAACCTCGACGGCGCCGCATGCGACGATGGCAGCGCCTGTTCGACCAACGACAACTGCCTCAACGGCGGCTGCAAGGGCGCGCCCAAGAACTGCGACGATGGCAGCCCGTGCACGGTCGACAACTGCAAGGCCAGCACCGGCAAGTGTGAAAACGTGCCGCTGCCACCCGGGCAGAAGTGCAACGACGGCAACGCCTGCACCGACAACGACACCTGCACCAAGGACGGCGCTTGCGTCGGCCAGTCCAGCGCCCAGTGTGATGACGGCAATCCCTGCACCAAGGATGGCTGCGACAACAACGGCAAGTGCGTCTACCAGCAGCTGAGCGAGGGCACCTGCGACGACGCCAACCCGTGCACCGACAAGGACGTCTGCCTGGCGGGTAAATGCGTCTCCGGCGGCCCCAAGGTCTGCGACGATGGCAACGCCTGCACCGACGACTTCTGCGACATCGCCAACGGCGGCTGCGTCACCAAACCCAAGACCTTTGGCACCTCGTGCACGCCGTCGAACAAGTGCATGGGCAAGGGCTCCTGCAATGAGCAGGGCCTGTGCGTGGGCGCGGCCAAGTGCGACGACAACAAGATCTGCACCATCGACACCTGCGACCAGGCTGACGGCAAGTGCACCAACACCCCGCTGCAGAAGGGCACGCCCTGCGATGACAACGTACCCTGCACCAGCAACACCATGTGCACCGCCGACGGCGTCTGCGATTCCGGTGGCCAGAAGGGTTGCGACGATGGCAACCCATGCACCGTCGACCAGTGCGCCGATCCGGTGAAGCAGACCTGCAAACACACACCCATGTTCGGCAATTGCGACGATGGCGACGCCTGCACCCAGGGCGAGAAGTGCGTGGCCAGCAAGTGCGTCGCCGGCCCGTCGCTCAAGGTCGAGACCGTCGCCGGCTCCGGTAAGGGCACCTGGCAGGACGGCAACGGCACCACCGCGGCCTTCTATCATCCTCGCGGCGTGGCGTTTGCGCTCGACGGCAGCTTGTTCATCGCCGACTCGAGCAACAACCGGATCCGCCAGGTGGAGCCCAATGGCAAGGTCAGCACCATCGCTGGCCAGGCGGCTTATGGCTTCCAGGATGGCTGGGGCACGTCGGCGAAGTTCTACAAGCCGCAGGGCATCGCGTTGGACAAGAACGGCGCTCTCTACGTGGCCGACTGGAACAACCACCGCATCCGCAAGGTGGTCAATGGCCAGGTGACGACGGTCGCCGGCAGCACCAAGGGCTACAAGGATGGCTCGGGCACTGGCGCGCTGTTCCAGTTCCCCGATGACGTGGCCGTGGACGGCGCGGGCAATCTCTTCGTCGCCGACTCCTACAACCATCGCATCCGCAAGATCGACCCGCAGGGCACGGTCACCACCGTGGCGGGCGGCATCGCGGGCATGGCCGACGGCCTGGGCACCGCGGCCAAGTTCAACCGACCGGCCGGCATCGCCGTGGACACTGCTGGCGTGCTCTGGGTGTCCGACAGCCTCAATCACGTCATCCGACGCATCGCCGCCAACGGCATGGTGTCCACCTTCGCCGGCTCTGGTGCCAACGGCTGGGCCGACGGTCCGGGCAAATCGGCGTCGTTCTACGACCCCCATGGCCTGGAGATCGACGCTGGTGGCAACCTCTATGTCGCCGACGCCGGCAACCACAGCGTCCGGCGCATCGACAACAAGGGCTTCGTGACCACCCTGGCGGGCCTCAATCAGAAGGGCTACCTGGACGGCAACGGCGGTCTGGCCAAGTTCGACGAGCCGCATGATGTGGCCATCGGCAAGGACGGCCTGGTCTTCATCGCCGACAACAACAACCACCGCATCCGCAAAGCTGCGCCTTCTTCCAAGCTCTGCACCGACGGCCAGCCCTGCACCCTGGATGGCTGCGACGACAAGACCGGCGCCTGCACGCACAAGGCGCTCAAGGCGGGCGACCCCTGCGATGACGGCAGCAAGTGCACCACCAAGGAGAAATGCGACTTCGCCGGCAAGTGCTCGGGCACCAGCAAGGATTGCAACGACAAGAACGACTGCACCACCGACACCTGCAACAGCTTCACGGGCGAATGCGCCTACGCCAAAGAGGTCAAGCCCTGCGACGACGGCAACAAGTGCACCGACGGTGACCTCTGTGCAGGCGGCAAGTGCACCGCCGGCGCGGGCACGGTGAGCACGTGGGCCGGCAGCGGCATCAAGGGCAACGCCAATGGCCAGGGCAACAAGGCCCAGTTCAACGACCCGGCGCGGGTGGCCGCGGCGATTGACGGCACCCTCTACGTCTCCGACCACGCCGGCAATCGAATCCGCAAAATCGACCCCAAGGGCAACGTGACGACCTTTGCGGGCAGCATCCCGGGCTACCTGGACGGCGCTGCGGCCCAAGCGAAGTTCAACGGCCCGTCCGGCATCGCCGTGGAGCTCAGCGGCAACGTCTATGTCGCAGACCGAAACAACCATCGAATCCGCAAGATCGACCCCAAGGGCAACGTCAGCACCCTGTCGGGCAGCTACAGTGGCTTCGCAGATGGCGAAAAGACCAAGGCCCGCTTCTTCTATCCCGAAGACGTGGAGGTGGACAACGCCGGCAACGTCTACGTGGCCGACTCCTACAACAATCGGATCCGCAAGGTGACGGCCCAGGGGTATGTGACCACCATCGCCGGCAGCAACCAGAGTTACGCCGACGGCAAGGGCGCCAAAGCGTACTTCCACTGGCCCTTCGCGCTGGCCATGGACAACAAGGGCGCGCTCATCGTCGCCGACCGCAACAACCAGCGCATCCGTCGCGTTGACCAGGAGGGCAATGTGACCACCCTGGCCGGCAAGGGCACCACCGGCGCCGCGGACGGCCAGGGCGTGGCGGCCTCGTTCAACAACCCGGAATCTCTCGCCATCGACCCCTTCGGCCAGATCCTCATCGCCGACCGCAGCAACAATCGCATCCGGCGGATGACCCCGGATGGATTCGTGGTCACCCTGTCCGGGCAGGCGGGCAGCGGCCACCAGGACGGCGACGCGGTCAAGGCGAAGTTCTCGGGGCCCGGCGGCATCGCCGCGGCCAAGGACGGCAGCGTCTATGTCGCCGACCGCGCCAACAACCGCATCCGCAAGATGGCGCCGACGCACAAGGTCTGCGATGACGGCAAGGGGTGCACCGCCGACGCCTGCGACGTCAAGACCGCCAAGTGCAGCCACAAGGTCATCAAGGCCGGCCAGTCCTGCACCGACGGCAACGCCTGCACGCAGAAGGACGTCTGCGACGACAAGAACCAGTGCGTCGGCGTCAAGAAGAACTGCAGCGATGGCAACGACTGCAGCCTCGATGTCTGCAATCCCTACAACGGCGCCTGCCTGCACAGCCCACAGGACGTGCCCTGCAGTGACGGGGACTTCTGCACCTCGGCCGACCAGTGCATGAACGGCAAGTGCATCGGCGACATCGGCGACCTGAAGACCATCGCCGGCAGCGGCAAGGGCGGCTACGCGGATGGCGCAGGCTCGCAGGCGATGTTCAATCGGCCCTTCGGCGTCGACGCCGACGGCAAGGCCAACGTATATGTGGCCGACCAGTACAATCAGCGCATCCGCAAGATCACGCCCAACGGCGACGTGTCGACCCTGGCCGGCAGCACCGGTGGCTGGCAGGACGGCACCGGCGCGGCGGCACGCTTCAACTATCCATATGACGTCGCCGCGACCGACGGCGGTGTGGTCTACGTGGCCGACCGCAACAACCACCGCATTCGCATGGTGACGCCCGAAGGCAAGGTCACCACGGTCGCCGGCACCGGCAGCAGCAGCTACAAGGATGGCCCGGCGTTGCAGGCCTATACCCGCTATCCCAGCGGTCTGGATGTGGACAAGAACAACACGGTCTACTTCACCGATTACTACTACAAACGCATCCGCAGGCTGAGCAATGGCGTGGTCGACACCATCGCCGGCAGTGGCTCGACCGGCTACGTCGATGCGGTCGGCAAGAAGGCCAGCTTCTACTATCCCTACGACGTGGCGGTGGACAGCAAGGGCAACCTCTTCGTGGCCGACACCTACAACCACCTCATCCGCCACATCAACCCGGCGGGCGTGGTGACCACTCTGGCCGGCACGCCGCAGAAGGGTGGCTTCGCCGATCTGAAGGGCAAGGACGCGAAGTTCTACTACCCCTATGGCATCGCGGTGAACAACCACGACGAGGTCTTCGTCGCCGACCGCAGCAACAACCGCATCCGCAAGGTGTTCGCCGACGGCAACGTCATCACCGTGGCCGGTACCGGCGCGACGGGGTGGAAGGATGGCCCCGCCCTGCAGGGCAACCTCAATCAGCCTTACGGCCTGGGTTTCGGACCCAACGACGAGATGTACATCGCCGACTCCAACAACTACCGCGTGCGTTACGTCAGCAGCCCCTACAAGACCTGCAGCGACGGCACCGAGTGCACGATCGATTCGTGCAACGCCAAGACCGGCAAGTGCGAGCATGTCATCGTGCCCGACGGCTCGCCATGCGTCGGCGACAAACCCTGCCTGGACAAGCGGCTGTGCAATATGGGCATCTGCGTCGGCGGCCTGCCCAAGAAGTGCGACGACAAGAACTCCTGCACCGTCGACAGCTGCGACAAGGTCACCGGCAAGTGCGTCTTCAAGCCGGGGCCGAACTGCAAAGTGGTGCGGCGCGTATTCCTGACCAGCCAGAAGTATCACGGCAATCTGGGCAACATCTACGGTGCCGACGCCAAGTGCCAGCAGCAGGCGTCCGCAGCCAAGCTCGGCGGCAAGTGGATGGCCTGGCTCTCGTCCAGCTCGGGCAACCCGCTACAACGCTTCAACAAGGCGTCAGTGCCCTACGTCTTGATCAACGGCGTGATCATCGCCCAGAACTGGAACGACCTGGTCGACGGCTCCTTGCAAGCGTCCATCAACGTCGACGAGACCGGCCTGGTCATCTCGTCGACGGGCAATGTGTATTGCAAGTCGCTCACTGGCCCCAAGGTGTGGACCAACACCAAGACCAACGGAGGTCTGTACAGCTCGTCGTCGAAGTACTCCTGCGCCAACTGGGCCACCCACAGCACCAGCAGCTACTACCGGCCGGTTTTGGGTATGGCCAATCGCACCGACGGCACCTGGACGTACCACCACTGCTCGTCCAACTACGCTCGCTGCTCGTCGCCCTACCTGGGCCACCTGTACTGCTTCGAACAGAGCGACCACTTCGCGCCGAAATAGCGTCGCGGGTAGTTTGCACCCGCCGTATCAGCGGGTTAACCTCGCCCCACGATCGCGAACGCCCACTACACCGGCGGGCGGGCCATCGTCGGTGCCGGTATGCGCGTCTGTCCGGAATGCGGCCACGAGACCGAGGCGGAGCGCTGTCCAGACGACGGCCGGATCACCTTGGATCATGCGCTGTTGGAAGAGAGCGACCCGTGGGCCGGACGCACCATCGCGGGCAAATATCGCATCGAAGCGCGCGTGGGCCGCGGCGGTATGGGCTCCGTCTACCGGGCCCGACATACCGATACCGATGGCAAGGTCGCCGTCAAGGTGCTGCACGCCAGCATCCGGGGCGACGCCCAGGCCATCAAGCGGTTCCACCTCGAGGCCCAGAACGCCGCCGGGCTGAACCACTCCCATACCATCCGGGTGACCGACTTCGGCGTCGAGGGTGAGACGCCCTACCTGGTGATGGAGTACCTGCAAGGCCAGCCGCTGTCGACGCTGATGCGAGGACATGGCGCCCTGCCCTGGCCGCGGGCGGTCAAGATCATCAGCGGCGTGCTCAAGTCGTTGTGGGAAGCGCACGAACACGAACGTCGCATCGTGCACCGGGACATCAAGCCGCAGAACGTCTTCCTGGTCGACGAGCATGGCGAGCCCGATTTCGTCAAGGTGGTCGACTTCGGCATCTCGCGCTCCTTGGAGTCGCAAGGCGCAGATACGGTCGGCCCCATCGGCACACCGCACTACATGGCGCCGGAGCAGTGGCGCGGCCAGGACGTGGACGGGCGGGCCGATCTCTACAGCTGTGGTTGCATGCTCTACGAGATGCTGGCCGGCCGACCGCCCTTCGAGACCTCGGGCAAGATGGCCCCGGCGGAGCGCCTGGCGACCCTGGCCTCCAAACATCTCAACCAGGTGCCGGAGCGCCTGAAGGCTCCGCGGGGCGACGAGCTGCCCAGGGACCTGGTCGAGGTGGTGCACGAGCTGTTGAGCAAGGATCCGGGCCTGCGTCTGCCGACGGCGTCGGCGGTGATCAGGCGGCTGGATGCGCTCGCCGGCAACGCCACCGACGATGATGTGACCGTACCCTACGTGACGCCGGAATCGGGACGCCTGGTGGTGGAGACCGACCAGGACAGCTCGCAGGATACGCAGGAGTATTTCGGCGACACCCTCGCCACCAATGGCGCGCCGGCGCTGGCAGTGGAAGACCTGGCGCGCCAGGCGTCTGACAAGGCTTCGGACGAAGCGTCGAGCGAGTTGCAGACCACTACGGAGTTCCCACAGGCGTCGCCGCGCATTCGATATGTCATCGGCCTGACGCTGGCAGTTGCGGCCATCGGCGCCGCCCTGTGGGCGAGCTCGGCGCCGGATATCGACGCGTCGCGCGCCGTGGTACGCGATGCCGAAGCCAGCCCGATGGATCGCAGCGAGGCCGTTCAGCACCTGCTGGCCCACAGTCGAACCGCGGGCCAGGCGCCAGACCTGCACGATGCCCGGCTCGCCGGCGTTGCGTTGAGCGGCGTAGTGCTGGCCACGGCCGACCTCAAGCAGGCCGACCTGGCCGAAGCGGATCTGCGCAAGTCCGACCTCACCGGGGCCGACCTGCGTCGCGCCAAACTGACCGGGGCCAACCTCCGCGGCGCCGTCCTGCGGAGGGCCGATCTGCGCGGCGCGGACCTGCGCGGCGCGGTGCTCACAGACACCGTGTTGGAAGGGTCGAAATACAACGACGCCACGAACTTCCCCGAGGGCTTCGACCAGCGGTCCACGGGTGCCCACGGTCCCGAAGCCAGGCTGGGCGGGGTCGACCTGAGGGGGGCGGACCTGCGTGGCACATCATTCCGCGACGCCAACCTGATGCGGGCCAACCTGCGCGAAGCCAACCTGCAGAAGGCGGGCCTGAGCGGCGCCAACATCCGCGGCGCGGCGCTGGTGGACGCGGTGCTGCGCGACGCGGACCTGTCCAATACGGATTTGCGCGACGCCGATCTTTCAGGCGCCGACCTGCGTGGCGCCAACCTGGACGGCATCAACCTCCGCGGCGCACGCTACTCGGCCCAGACCCGCTGGCCCGCCGGCTTCGAATTCCGCACCAGCGGCGCGGCGGGTCCAGAGGCGGATCTGAAAAAGGCGAACCTGGAGGGAGCCGACCTCAAGGGGGCCGATCTGCGTCGCGCCGATGTGCGGCAGGCGCGACTGCAGGGGGCGGATCTGCGCCAGGCCAAGCTCGAGGACGCGCGCTTTGCCGGCGCGCTCTACGACGGCCAGACGCGCTGGCCGAGCGGCTTTGAGCCAACCAGCGCCGGCGCCCTGCGCAGCGATGGCGGAGCGCCGACGGTCGCGGTCGCTGAGGTACAAGGCGAGCAGGCCGACGCTGGCGCCAGCGAGGCGGCCGACGCGGGTGCCAGCGAGAAGGCGGCGGCGCGCCCGGAAGGCAGGGCCACGGTCAACAACGCAAAGAAGGCCCCCCCAGTGGACAAACCCAGGCGCCCAACGGCCCGGGTGCCCGTTCGCCAGGTCGCTGCGCCGCCGCCGTCGAAGCCGGTCGCAGAGGCGGTGGCCGAGACCGCGCCGGAGCCCGCACCCGCGAAGCCGCCCACTGCAGAGCCACCAGCCCAGAAGACCCCTCCAGCAGCGCCCTCGGAGCCGCCCTTGCGTCCCTTCACCGACCGCTCGCGGCGCAGCTATGTCGAAGCCGATCTGCGCAATGGCGATCTCAGTACCCTGGATCTCAGCGGCGCTGATCTGCGATGGGCCCAGTACAATCGCCGGACCCGCTGGCCGACCGGGTTCGCCTACAAGCGCTCAGGAGCGCTCGGACCGGGCGCGATCCTGGCCGGCAAGGTGATGCGCGACGCCTCGCTGCGGGGCGTAGACCTGCGCCGCGCCGACCTGCGCAAGACCGATCTGAGGGGTGCGGATCTACGCGGCTGCGGCCTGGGCGGCGCCGATCTGCGCGGGGCCTTGTTGCATGGCACCAACCTCAGCCGCGCCCGCCTCAAGGGAGCCCGCCTGCAAGGGGCTCGATTCTCGACCAATACCCGCTGGCCGACCGGATTCGTCGCCGACGCCGCAGGGGCGAAGCTCGAACTCTGAACGTCAGATATCGCGCGGGATGAGGACCATGTCGCCCGGGCGCAGGTCTTCGGGGTTGCCGTTGGCGTCCCGCAGGGCGACGTGATGGCGGCCGTCGCCGTAGAAGCGTTCTGCCATATGCCACCAGGAATCGCCTTCCTCGACCCGATATACCTTGGCGTCCACCTCTGTGGAGGCGGTGTTGATGTGCACAAGCTCGCCCTTGGTTTTCGTGATGCCGGCGTTCTCGACCATGCGCAGGACCAGCGCCTCTTGAGCGGCATCGGCGACGCAACCGCCGAGGTGGCAGACGCGCTCATCATCGACCCGAACGCGCACATCGCGAATGCCAGCGGCCTGCAGGGCCGCCTCGATAACCTTCTGCCGCAACGCGCTGCCTCGATCCGCCATGGCGTATAGAACCCTCCGTGTGACGGCTCGATGGTAGCGCCTGGACGACCGCGGGTCACCCGATCTTGATTGACATCGGCCGCGGCTGTGCGGGACCATGTCACCCATGGAGACGATCCGGCTTCTGCTGGTGGAAGACGACCGATCTCAGGCCGCATTGTACCGCCGCCACATCGAGCGCGCGGAAGAGGCCGAGATCCGTGTAACCCATGTCGATAGATTGTCGGCCGCCGTCGAGCATTTGCGGGGACGCGAATTCGACATCGTGCTGCTGGATCTGGCCTTGCCGGACGCCACGGGCCTGCAGGGCATCAAGTCCCTGCGGCGCGAGGTGCCCTCAACGCCCGTGGTGGTGCTGACCGGCAGCGGGGACCCCTGGCTGGCGCTCGCAGCGCTCAAGCTGGGTGCCCAGGACTTTCTGGTCAAGGGTCAGATGGAGAGCCGTTCCCTGGTCCGCGCGGTGGTCTACGCGGTCACTCGCCACCGAACGTTGGAGACGGCCAGGGACTCGGAGGCAAATCTCCGCAGCGTGCTGGAAAACGCCAGCGACGGCCTGGTGATCGTCGACAGCCGCGGAACGGTGGTCTACGCCAGCCCGAGCGCCAAGCGCCTCATCGGCGGCGGCGATCGGGCCGTGGACAAGGCCTTGTTCGGGCTGCGCCTGGTGGAGGGCGTGCCCAGCGAGCTGGCGCTGGTCAACGACAAGGGCGACGAGAAGATCCTCGAGGTGCGGGTGACAGAAGTGCGCTGGCAGCGTCGCTATGCGCGCCTGCTGGCCCTGCGAGACCTGTCCGAGCGACGCCGCAGCGAGAAGCTGCACGAACGCCTCGTCGAGACGGATCGGCTGGCGATCGTGGGTCAACTCTCGTTGGGCCTGGCGCGCGAGATCAACTACCCGGCCCGACGCGCCGCAGATGAACTCAGCCAGGTCAGCGCGACCATTCAGCAGCTGCGTTCGGGCTACCTCCAACTCCACAGCGCGGCCCTGTCCAGCCCGGATCCGGTCGTGGCGGCGCTGGCCAGACAGGTGGCCGAAGAGTGTCAATTCGAGCAGCGAAGCGAGGTGCTCGACGACGTCTTCGGTCGCTGCTGGGAGCACGTCGCGCGCATCTCGGATGTGGTGCACGACTTCTTGATGTTGACCCGTTCAAGCGCCGAGGTGGCCGAACCCATCGACCTGGACGAGCTCATCATCGATGCCACCAATACGCTGCGCGACGCGCTCAGAGATGGCGTTCGCTTGACCAGCAGCCGGGGCAAGTTGCAGCCCGTGCAGGGAGATCGATCCCGCCTCAGCCTGGTGGTGACCAGCCTGCTCTTCGGGCTGGTTGACTCGGGCGGACCCGATGGCCAGGGCTGCACCCACGTGCACATCGTCTCTCGGCAGCGGGAGGGCAGCGCGTCGATTCAGTTCGTGGGCACCGGCAAGCGTACTGGTGAGGGTCCCAGTGGGCGTCGAGGCGTCTCGGGCTGGCTGAGCGCGCCGGATGCGCTGCCGCCCGGGACCTGGCCTGGCATCGCCTTCGCCCGCGATGTGATCACCGACATGGGGGGCTCCGTCAGCAGTCGCGTCGAACGGGGACGCACCATCCTGGAACTCAGCCTGCCGACGAAGGTGACCGCGGAGTCGACCAGCGCGGCGGCATCCTGAGGTCCATGGGCGAACGCTTCGGCCAGTACGATTTGATCGGCCGCATCGGCGGTGGCGGCATGGCGGATGTCTTCGTCGCCCGGCGGGATGGAGTGGGCGGCTTCGCCCGCATTCACGCCATCAAGAGGATGCTGCCCGGCCTGTCCAATGACGAAGAGTCGGTGCGCATGTTCTTGGACGAGGCTCGTCACGGTTCTGCGCTCGGTCACCCGAACATCGCCCAGATCCACGATCTGGGGCAGGTGGACGGCCGGTACTACATCGCCATGGAGTTTGTCGATGGTCCGGACCTGTTCAACCTGATGGCGCGCGCCCACCATCGCCGGACGCGGTTGGTCGCCGAGTTCTCCGCCTGGATCGCCGCCCGTGCGGCCGACGGCTTGCATCACGCTCACATGCAGCGAGATCCGGAGACCGATGAACCGATGAACCTGGTCCATCGCGACATCAACCAGACCAATATCCTGGTCTCGCGCCACGGCGAGGTGAAGCTGACGGACTTCGGTATCGCCCGTTCGAGTCGACGGACCGCCAAGACCTCTGCTGGAATCATCAAGGGCAAGATGGGTTACATGGCGCCGGAGCAATGCCTCGAGCGGCCGGTGGATGCCAGAACGGACCTGTTCTGCCTGGGCATCGTGCTGTACGAATTGTTGACGGGCCGCCGCCTCTTCCGCGGGGCCAACGATCTGGAGACCATGCGCCGGATCGTGCACGCACCTGCGCCGGCACCTTCGCTGCAGGCCAGCGACGCGGACGCAGAGTTGGACCAGATCGTGCTCGACTGCCTGGCCAAGAACCACCGGGATCGTCCGACCGATGCGGGAGTGGTCGCCAATCGGCTCGATGAGTGGCTGATGGATCGCGGCGCTCGCGCCATTCGCTCCCGGCTGCGCCAATGGATGGAGACCTACGCCGCCGACCTGTGTCCTACGCACCGCTTCGCCGAGCAGCTGAAGGTGGCGCCGCCCTCCTCGGTGGCGGGCCGGACGGATCCCAGGCTGGACCCCTTCGCTGTGACCGAGCGCGAGCCCACGCGGCCGGCTGCAATCGCCGAGATGGAGGCCATGACGCAGTCGACAGAGCGTGACGAGGGGTTGCCGGCCATGCTCCAGATCGATCGAGCGGCTTGCGATCCCGACGACGAAGGTGGACAAACGTAGACGCGGTCCCCCCGATGGACCCAGGAGCCTTCGTCATGGGATCGCCGCTGCCTGGAATTCGGCCACATCTGGTGGCCTCGACGTTGCTGCTGTCGGCGGGATTCTGCCTGCTCCTCGCCTCATGCGCGCCCGCCAGGGTTGTCACGCGGGCCGGAGAATCCTGGCCGTGCATCGCCGAATCCCGGGCCCATCCCGCCAAGGGATCTGGCCCCGTCCTGTTCTGGATGGCGTCGGCTTCCGTCGATCGGTGGATCGCCACGGTGGACCGCGTTGGCCAGCGCGCCGGGCTCTTCGCGGCCGGCTCGTCGGTGCGCACACGAGCCCGTCAGGACGCCGAAGCCGGGTTGAAGAAGATGGGGGTGACGGGCGTGCGCTGGCTGGACGCGTCGCGACCGTGGCACATCACCTGGCAGCCCGCCGCGGCCATGGCCACCCCGCAATCCGACGCCAAGGAGGGTAAATACGTGGCGATCGTGGTGCCCACCCAGGGCATCGGCGAGCTGGAGGATGCGCTGGGCGAGACCATCAAGGGCGACCATCCCAGGGCGCCCGGCTTCGAGATCAAGATGGGCGACAAGCACGGCTGGTTGAGCCACCTCAATCACTACACGGCGCTGTTGACCATGAGCGCAGACCACCATGGCCGGGCGGCGCCCGTGGCCCGCTGCCTGCACGATCGTAGACCTGCGGCCCTGCTGCACATGGGCGTCGCTGTGGCGGACATGGCGCGTCTGCATCCAGACTGGTTCGACAAGGGTTTGTCCAAGGCGCGCAAGGAGCTGAGCGGCCCGCCCGGCATCGGCGGCTATATGGAGGAGTGGTTGGACGAATTGCGTGCGCTGGTCAACGAGACGCTGGCCGTCGAGGCCGAGTTGGTGGCCGATGATGAGCGCGCCAGCCTGGTCGGCAGCTGGCGGGCCGTGTCTGGCAGCAAGCTGGCGCAGCGTTTTGCGCGCTTGAATGACGCGCCGCCGAACCCCCTGGTCCGGCTGCTGCCCGCAGGGAGCTATTTCGCCACGGCGAGCGTGATGGACCCGAAGCGCGACCTGGAGACCGCGCGCAAGTCCGTGACCGCGTTACTGGATATGTTGAAGCTGCCCGCCGGGCAGCGAGGTCGATTGCTGGGCGACCTGGACACGCTGCTTGAGTTGTCCGGCGAGCACTCGGCTGCGGCCCTTCATCGATCGGGCAAGCTGGTGGTGGCCGGTGAGGTGATCTGGACCAGCAAGGATGCGCCCAGGCAACTCCGCACCATGGCTCGGCTCTCGCTCGATCTGCTGGTCACCGTCTTCCAGATGGGCAAGCGCAAGGCGCTGGCTGCTCCCGCCAAGCGCCCATCGACCCTCAACGCCGTCGACGCCATGCTGGCCACGGCGCTCTCGTCGGGCTGGTCAGGTCTGTTCCAGGAGCTTGTGCGCCGGTCGGCCAAGTGGCCCGTGCGCCTGGGCCTGGAGTCCGTGCAGCGAAAGGGTCTGCAATGCAATGTGCTCGCCGGTCGCATCGACTGGGCGCGCATCCGACGGGCGCTGCCCATGGCGGCCATCGCGCGATCCTTCCTGGGCGACGACCTGGGGCTCGGAATGTGCGCCACCGATCGGGTCGGCATGTTGCTTCTGTCGCCACAGGTACTTGACGCGGCCGATCGGATCGCCGCCGGCAAGGGCCAGGGCTTCGCTGGCACGGCCCACTATCGCAAAGCGGTGGCGGGCCCCGGACGCCCGCCGCAGTGGTTTGCGTTGCTGGACCCAGCCCCGTTGATGGAGTTGGCAGGCCAGTTGATGGAAGAGCTCCCGGCATGGCCCAAGGGCAAAGCGCTCACCGCCGCCTGTCGCTATGGCAAGGAGCGCATGCGCTGTCGATTGGACGTGCCGATGGCGGTGGCCGACATGGCCGCGCCCTTCACCGGCGGCAGCTGAAAGAAGCCCGCTCAGCGCACGTATACCTTCATGTGATTCTGGCCGGTGCCGGCGGCGCCCTTGTTCAGGCCGAGCCCCCAGCCGAAGCCCACGCTGGGCCGTTCGCTGCCGCCGCTGCCGACGATGGGGCCCAGACCCGAGGTGGCGCCCGGGTCATCGAATGGGCAGGGGTTGTTGTTCTTGGCGCTCCACGCCGGTCCCCAGCCGGCGTCGTTATCGCCGCAGGCGGTCGGTTTGCCATCGTGGTCGTGGGCGTTGAAGTAGAGCCGCGTCTCGCAGAGGTTGCCCCCCACCTTCAATGTACCCGCGCTCACCGGTGTGCCCGTGCCGGCCTTGTGACAGACGGGTCCGCCGATCTTGTTGATGTGCTCGGCCAGCGATGCCTTGCCATCGCCGACCTTGTGGTACGCCGCCCAGACGCTCGAGGGCGCGTGCACGAATAACACGTCGGTGAACTTCAGGTCGTGCAGGGCGGACACCTTGAAGTCCTTGTGCAGTGAATCGGCGCTGCCAAAGATGGCCTTGTTGGTGGTCCAATAGGTGCGGTTATTCCAGGTCCAGGTGTGCTTGCCGTCGTCGCTGGAGACCGCCACCAGGGTCCAGCCGCCGCCATCGAGCGTCGTCTCGCAGCGGGTGGCATAGGGCGCCTGCTTGCCGACGCCATCGCTGTCGATCATGTAGAGCCCGGCGGGAGCGCCCTTGGCCAGCGCTTTGCAGCTGCCGTAGACCTCGACGGTGCAATCCTTGGCGCAGCCATCGCCACTGGCCTGGTTGCCGTCGTCGCAGGCCTCGCCCTTTTCGAGCTTTCCGTTGCCACATCCGGGCGGCGGCACCAGGCGCACATAGACCTGGATGTAGTTCTCGGCAGCGTTGGCCTTGCCGGTGTTCAGACCCAGGGCTCGGCCGAAGCCCAGCGCCGGGTATTCCAGGTTGCCGTTGTTGAACAGCGGGCCCAGGCCGCCCGAGGTGCCGGGGTCATCGAAGTGGCAACTCACCGAATTGTCGCGCCCGTTGAAGGCGGGCCCGTAGGTGTGCTCGTTGTCGCCACAATTGGCGCTGCCATCCTTGTCCAGCGGCGACCAGTACAGTTTGTCGTTGCACAGCTTGCCGGCGACCTTCAGGTTGCCAGCCACCTTGGCAAACCCATCCTTGGCCGGGTCGAGGCATTTCGGCCCGCCGAACGCGGTCAAAATGGCCGCCAACGTGCTCTTGCCATCGCCGACCAGGTAGGTCGTCCAGACCTGGGAGGGGCGGTGGATGAAGAGCACCTCCTGCACCGGCAATACGTGGTAGGCCGGCGACTTCAAGTCCTTGTTGGCGGCGGTCGGGCTGCCGAAGGTCTTGGTATTGGTCGTCCAGTAGGTGCGATTATTCCACGTCCAGTTGTTCTGGCCATCGCTGCTGGAGACGGCCACCAGGGTCCAGCCACCGCCGTCATGGCCCATGTCGCAGACGACCTGGTACGGGGCGCCTTTGCCGCCCTTGCCGTCCGGATCGATCCAGTGCAGGCCGGTCTTGGCGCCGGTCTTCAGGTCTCGCAATTCGCTGCAGGAGGTCGCCGGATGGTCCTTGGTGCCGGCGATGCATTGCCCCTTCTTGCACAGGCCCGCGGCGCCGCATTTCACCCCATCGAGCATGCCGTGCTGGCAGCCCTTGGCCGCGTCGCAGCTGTCCTTGCTGCATGGGTTGCCATCATCGCAGTCGATGGCCTTGCCTTCGCACTTGCCCGCGATGCAGGTATCGCCGGTGGTGCAGACTGTGCCGTCGCTGCAGGGGCCGGGTTTGGCGACGGCTTTGCAGCCGGCGCCAGCGTCACAGTAGTTGAGCGTGCAGCCATTGCCGTCATCACACTTCAGCGGCTTGCCCGCGCAGCTGCCCTTGCTGCAGGCGTCGCCTGTGGAGCAGGCGTTGCCATCTGAACAGGTCACGGCGTTGGGCAGGAAGACGCAGCCGGTCTTCTGGTCGCAGCCGTCGTCGGTGCACAGGTTGCCGTCTGCGCAGGGCAGGGCCTTGCCGGCCTTGCAGGCGCCCGCGCTGCAGATGTCGCCTGCGGTGCAGACGCTGCCATCGTCGCAGGGCAGGTTGTTGGGTTTGCTCGTGCAGCCGCTGGCGGGCAGGCAAAGGTCCGTGGTGCACGGGTTCTTGTCGTCGCAGGTCGCCGGCGGTCCGGTGGCACAGGCGCTGTCCTTGCAGACGTCGCCGAGTGTGCAGGCGTTGCCGTCGGTGCAGGTGGCGGTGGCGGGCAGGAAGACGCAACCCGCCGCCTTGGCGCAGCTGTCCACCGTGCAGGCGTTGCCATCGGAGCACGAGATCTTGGCGCCCGAGGTGCAGGCGCCGCCCTTGCAGGTGTCGCCGCTGGTGCATTTATCGCCATCGTTGCAGGGCAAGGTATTGGGCACGTTCTTGCAGCCCTGTCCGGGGTCGCAGGTGGGCTTGGTGCAGGGGTTGCCGTCATCGCATTCGGGCGCCTTGCCGGGCACACAGCTGCCGGCCTTGCAGTGGTCGGCCAGGGTGCACTTGTTGCCGTCGTCGCAGGGTTTGTTGTTGTTGGCGTGCGCGCAGCCTGTCTTCTTGTCGCAGATGTCGTCGGTGCAGGGGTTGCCGTCGGCGCAATCGGGCGCCTTGCCCGGCTTGCAGGCGCCGGCGGCGCAGACGTCGCCAGATGTGCAAGCGTTGCCATCGTCGCAGGGCAGCGTGTTGTTGCTGTTTTTGCAGCCGCTGGCCGGCTGGCAGTGATCGGTGGTGCAGGGTTTGCCGTCGTCGCAGTCGGGCGCCTTGCCGGGCACGCAGGCGCCGGCGGCGCAGACGTCCTTGACCGTGCAGGCGTTGCCGTCGCTGCAGGGCGCGGTGTTGGGCGCCGAGATGCAGCCCTTGACCTCGTCGCAGCCATCGTCCGTGCACGGGTTGCCATCATCGCAGCCCTTGGTCTTGCCCTTGGCGCACTTGCCGTCGGCGCAGGTGTCCAGGACGGTGCAGGGGCTTCCGTCATCGCAGGGCGCGGTGTTGGGCGCGTGCACGCAGCCGGTCTCGGCCTTGCAGCTGTCATCGGTGCAGGGGTTGCCGTCGTTGCAGCCCACGGTCGGGCCCGAGGCGCATTTGCCGCCGGCACAGGTGTCGCCGCCGGTGCAGGCGTCGCCATCGTCGCAGGGGGCGCTGTTGTCGGCGTGGGCGCAGCCGGTGGCAGCCACGCAGGAGTCTGTGGAGCAGGGGTTCTTGTCGTCGCAGTCCACCGCGCCACCGCCGACACATTTGCCCGCACCGCAGGCGTCGCCTGAGGTACAGGCGTCGCCGTCGTCACAGGCTGCAGAGTTGGCCGTGTGGCCGCAGCCCTTGGCGGGATCGCAGCTGTCGTCGGTGCAGACGTCGCCGTCATCGCAATCGGCGCTGCCGCCGCCGGCGCACTTGCCGCCGGTGCATTGCTCGCCTGCGGAGCAGGGATTGCCGTCTTCGCACTCGCCCCCATCGGGCACCGGTGCGGCCACGCATTTGCCGTCTGTACAGACCAGCTCGTGGCAGGGCTCCAGCAGGATGGGCGCATCATCGCAATCGGTGTCCATGGTGCAGCCGGGGTCGGCCGCATCTTCGGCGTCGTCCGCCACATCGTCGGGATCGGGCGCGTCGGTGGGACCACCATCACCCGCCTTGGTGTCGTCGGCGGCGGCGCTGTCGGCCGCGCTCGTATCGACGGCGACGGGCACGTCTGCGACCGGCACATCGGTCTTTGCGGCCACATCGGACGTGGCGCCCCCGTCGACGACTCCGGCGGTGTCGGCGGCCACATCCTTGGCCTTGGCGTCGACCCCTGCCGGCCCCACGACCGTGGTGTCTTCACCGCAGCCGGCGGCGACCAGGCCGGCGAATACGACGATGGCGATGACCTGCCATCCCAAGGAGCTGCGGGTGCGCATCTTGGCCTCCTGAGCACGCCGAAGGGGCAGCGCGCGGGCTTGAATGATAACAGAAGGCGCGGGTACAAACCGGTCGTTGCCCGATCTCATTGCGGGAATCCACGCACGCGGCTAGATTGCACGACCCGCCGTCGGAGACACGCGCCATATGACCGGAACCCCCGCTCGAGAAAGCGGCAGCACGCCGCAGTCCACCCGTCTGACCGGCTACCACTGGCGCCTGCTGGTCTTCCTCAGCGTGGCGACCTTTTTCGAGGGCTATGACTTTATGGCCCTGACCCAGATCCTGCCGCAGGTGCGGGCGGAGTTGGGTCTTTCGCCGGCCCAGGCCGGGCTGATGATCGGCGCCATCAACGTCGGCACCGTGGTCGCCTGGCTGCTGGTCCGCAAGGCCGACCGCTGGGGTCGCCGCAAGGTGATGATGCTGACCATCCTCGGCTACACCCTGTTCACCTTCCTGACCGGCTTGAGTTTCGATGTCTGGACCTTCGGCGTCTGCCAGTTCCTCGCCCGCCTCTTCCTGATCGGCGAGTGGGCGACCTCCATGGTCTACGCCGCCGAAGAGTTTCCCAGCGACCGTCGGGGCACGATTATCGGCGTGATCCAGGCCTTCTCGAGCCTGGGATCCATCGTCTGCGCCGGTGTGGTGCCCCTGCTGCTGCACACCGCCTGGGGCTGGCGCTCGGTCTATTTCGTCGGCGTGATCCCGCTGGTCCTGCTCGCCTTTGCCCGCCGCAACCTCAAGGAGACGCGCCGCTTCGAGGAGATGAACAAAGCCGAGAACAAGCAGCCGGCGCGGCCCATGACGTACATCCTCCGCACGCCCTACCGCAAGCGACTGCTTCAGTTGGCGGTGGTCTGGGGCTTCACCTACCTGTGCACCCAGAACGCGGTCACCTTCTGGAAGGAGTTCGCCCTGGCCGAGCGCGGCTGGACGGACGGCGACGTGGGCATCGCCATCACCATCGCCGCGGTCGCCTCCATGCCGCTTGTCTTCGCCGCCGGCAAGCTGCTCGACATGATCGGCCGCAAGCGCGGCGCCGTGCTCATCTTCAGCGTCACCTCGCTGTCCGTCGTCGCCGCCTACACGCTGGAGGGCCGCTGGCCGCTCACCTTCGCGCTCATGGGCGCCATCTTCGGCGTCAGCGCGGTGCTGCCGGTGCTCAACGCCTACACGGCCGAGCTCTTCCCCACCGACCTGCGCGGCGACGCATTCGCCTGGTCCAACAACCTGCTCGGCCGCATCGGCTACGTCTTCGGCCCGGTGTTGGTGGGCGTAGCCGCCAGCTCGACCGGTTGGGGCCTGGCGGTGAGCGCGACCGCGATCTTCCCGATGGTGGCCCTGGCGGTGATCCTGATGGTCTTCCCCGAGACGCGGGGCAAGGAGCTGGAGGCGACGTCGGCGCTCTA
>CAYTLW010000095.1:0-29990 GCA_964438735.1 uncultured Enterobacteriaceae bacterium
GGCGTTGAAGAATGTGCGGGAGCCGACTGGTGGGGGGGAGCGGCCGGCGGCTTGACAGTCACGGGCACGGTCACGGTCACGGTCACGGTCACGGTCACGGTCACGGTCACGGGCACAGTCACGGCCACGGACTCGGCGTCGCCGCCCAAGCAACCGGCATCGGGCCTACCGCAGCTTGGCAGAACTACTGCAGCACGGCACCCCACGAGGAGATGAGCACGGGAACGCCCGCGTTTGCGACACCCAGGGTGTTGAAGTTGCCCTTGGGCTTGGTGTTGCCGCTCAGCTTCATGGTCACCAGGGTCTTGGTCCCGTTGAGTTGTACGACCACGTGGCTGTTCGCGAGGCTCTTCAGCTTGCCCGAGGTGTTGGTGTAGAGCAGCACGTTGCGCGGCTTGCCGTCCGCTCCGGCCACCTCGTGGATGAAGTTGAAGGTCTCGATCATGCCGGCGTCGCCGCCGTTGATGCTCACGATCTTGCCGGCGAACTCGTACAGGCCGCGGCCCTTCTTCTCGACCTGTGGCAGCCGCCTGTAGGCGAGATAGGTATTGGTCAACTCGCCAAAGTCGTCGCCGTCATTTGCAGCTTCTGCCAGGACGCTGCGGATGCGCGCGTTGCTGGTGGGCTGACGATCCGCATCGAGCGCCACCCCAACGACCGGCAGGAATTGCCCGACCTTCAGGCCGCCAAGCGGCAGGGCCTTGTCGCTGTGGGGTGCGACATCGCCGCTGAGATCAACCCGGTGCTCCACCGCCGTGCCCGAGACCGTCACCGGCTTCTTGATGGCGTCACCGGTGAGCGTGATCGAGACCTGCGTCTTCCAGTCAAAGCCCAGCGTGTCCTTGGTGCTGCCAGGGGCGGCCGTGTGCACGGTCCACTCGACCAGGATCTGCTTCTTGCCCTTGGCTGCTGGGTTCTTCTTCAAGCGAGCGCGCAAAGCCGCGCTGTAGCGGATGCCGTCCAGCGAGACCCAGCCATGGTGCCTGTAGCCGCCGCCCTTCAACTCCAACGCGACCGTTGAACCGAGGTCCTGTCCGTCGCCAGTGTTCGCGCTGATGCGGCCCTTGTGGAGGAGGTTCGACCAACCCTTGTTCGTGGACTTCGGTTTGACCCAGAACATGTACGTATATCGGCCGCGATGGTGGCGATTGAGGCCGCTGGTGTGTTGACTGCCATCGGGCCCGAACGCCAGGCTCATGGCTGACCTGGCGGGCGTATTGCCCGGCGGAGTCGCCACGCTCATTCGGTAGCCCCAGGAGTCGTTTCGTTCGCGGACATTGACCCGTTTGACCTTGCCGGCGAAGTCGGCGGATTGCACAGGCATGGCGGGCATGACGAAGAGCGCGGTGAGTGCGGCGGTGACAAAGAGACGGCGCATCGATTCCTCCTGAGGCCGGCGGTGGAGGTGCACCCTACGTGAGGCCGTGCGATTGCGCTCCCTTCGCAGATCTTACAGGCGGGTCGGAGGCTGCCCTGCGAGTCTCCCTGCGCCACAGGTGCCACCCCCTGCGACGGCCGACGCCGACTCCACGTCTGACGGCCTCAACCGAAAAGGCACCAATCGGGTCTCACGTTCACGTTCTGCAGATGCGCTTATGCGTTGCCAATCGCCGGCGGCCCGGCAAACTCTGGCCATCAATCCATGCGTGAGGGTGGCGGCAAGATGGTTGAGGGGCCCAGGACCAACGAGGTCGACGAGCATTCGGATACGGCTGCGCCCGAGGACGAGCTCGCCCACGACCTGACCCTCGCCCACGACCTGACCCTAGAAGGCGGCGAACCCTGCGCCGTCGCCGACACCATGGACAGCGAGCCGGTGGCCGTGGCGGTGCGGGCAACGCAAGTGTCCGGCTCCTCCGGTCGTCGAATTGGCCCCTTCGCCATCGAGAGCAAGATCGGCGCTGGCGGCATGGGTGACGTCTACAAGGCCGTCGACACCAAGTTGGGGCGGGTGGTCGCGCTCAAGTTGCTGCCCGACGAAGTGGGCGGTCATCCGCAACGACGCAGCCGTTTCCTCCGCGAGGCGCGGGCGGCGGCGGCCGCCAGTCACCCCAGCATCGCGACCATCTTCGAGGTAGGTGAGGCCGGCGAACAACTCTATCTGGCCATGGAGTTGGTGGACGGGCAGACCCTGCGCCACCTCATCGCCGATCCACCCATGGCCGTCGACGACGTGGTGAATCTGCTCTGCGACCTTACCGCCGGGCTGGCAGCCGCCCACGGCGTGGGCGTGGTGCACCGCGACCTCAAACCCGACAACATCATGCAAACGGCCACCGGCGACGTGCGCATCCTGGACTTCGGTCTTGCCCGCGGGGCGGCACCTCTGGCGGACGAGGCGCCCATCGAGGAGGGCACACCTGTGCTGACCCGAGAGGGCCAGATCCTGGGTACGCCCGGCTACATGAGTCCCGAACAGGCCATGGGACGCCCGGTGGACGCCAGCGCGGATGTCTACGCCTTGGGGGTCATCGCCTGGGAGCTGCTGGCCGGGCGCACGTTGTGGCAGGGCACCAGCGCCATGGAGCGGGTGCTCGCCGTGGTCAAGGATGAGCCCGCATCGCTGCCCGTCGCCCGTCCTGGCCTGCCTGCTCCCCTGCTCGCTTTTGTGACACGTTGCCTCTCCCGCGACGCCGGCGAGCGCTTCTCCGATGCTGGCGAAGCGCTCGCGGCCCTGGAGGCCTTGCGCGAATCGTCGGTCGTCGCGGTGCCTGCGGTCGCGGTGTCTGCGGTCGCGGCGCCTTCAGCCGAGCCCTCCGTTGCTCCCAACCGTCGTCCCTGGCTCGGCGTCGGGGTGTTGTTGGTCGCCATGCTGCTCGGCGCTGGTGCCTGGTGGTGGTCCACTCAAACGGCCCTGCCGTCGTCCATGCGCAACCTGCCGGTGGTCTCGGACAACGAGGAAGGGCAGGCGGCGTTCGCCCGGGTCGTACAGGCCATCTACGATGGGGACAAGCGCCGAGTGATGCGGGAGGTCGGGCTCGCCCGTGCCGCCGGGTCCGACGCGCCCATCGTGGACTACCTCGAGATGTCGGCGAGAAACAACTTGTCGGCCCAGGGCTCCATCGCCGGGCGTTTGGCAGAGATTCGCTCGGCGGTCGAGGGGCGTGCCGACCCGGTGGCGACGATCATTCGTGTGACGGTGGGTTGGGGCACCGTCAAGCAACCGACGAAGGCCGAATTGCACAAGCAGCTCACGAACCTCGACGCCCAGATCGGTCACAGCTACCTGCTGCGTTACCTGCTGGCCGCCAACTTGAGGCAAATCGCGCCGGAGGCCTGCTTGTCGCGAATAGAGCGCTTGATCGACGAGGACAGCGGGCCGCTGGCTCTCCATGAAATCCGGATCGCCCTCCTCATCGACGCCAGGCGATTGGACGAGGCGCTCGCCGCGGTAGAGACGTTGAAGGAACGCGGCGTGGACCGGCAGAGCTTGAACATCTCCATGGCGATGACCTTGCACGGATTGGGGCGAAGCGCCGAAGCGGTGCAGGCCTTCGAAGACGTGTTGAAGCGGGACACAACCGCGTGGGGCGCCCACTCTGGCCTGATCGAAATCGCCACGGATTCGGGCGACAATGTGGCGCTCAACAGGCACCTCGACGTCCTTCTTTCCGACATTCCGCCACGACTCGTGGCTGTCAGCGCATTGGGGGCTCACATCTGGCGACTCGCCGGCCGGGGTCGTGCTGGGGAGGTCGTCAGCGTCGCCGAGCGCTTCGTGGCGCAAGGCAAACCTCAGGACGATGCCGCGGCGCAGATCGCCATGACAGCGTTGTGGTCGGCGACGCAGGTCGGTCCGCCTGCGGCGCTCCTGCGGCTGCGGCCGAAGGTCAAACGGGCCTCCGAGTCTCCCGGGCTCGCCCCATACCTCACCACGCAAATCAGCACCACCTTGCTGGTGACCGACATGATTCTGGCGCGCCGCGGCGCCATCGATGCACAGCAGGCGGTGATGGAGCGTCTCAAGGCTGCGGTGGCCGCTGGCCTCCTTGACTCGAACAGCGGCCTGACTGTGCGGTCTCGAGTGGCGCTCATGGCCGGCGACAAGGAGAGCGCACTTCGACATCTGCAAGCCGCGTCCAAGAACCCTGGAAAGGGAAGTGCATCGCTCTACGGTCGTTTCATCATGGCGGAATTGCGCTCGGAATTGGGCCAACGCGAGCAGGCCGTAAGCGAACTCCGCGCCATTGTGAAGGAGGGGCCCGCCTGCAAGGGCGAGTTCGCCAACTTCGCACAGCTCTGTCGCGCGGCGGTCGCCCGGGCCATGTCGGAGCTGCACCTGGACGCCCTGAAGCGGGGCAAGGCCGATGAGGCCAAGGCACATGCGAAGGCATTGAAGGCCTGGTGGCCGCAGGCGGATGCCGATGTGATGGCGTGGCTTTTGCGGCGACCTTCGACTCCCTGACCAGGAGATGCCGCGAGGTTCGGACCATCTCGAACGACATGCCCGACCAGGAAGGTGCCGGCATAGTTGAGTGGGAGGTCCAGAAGCCCCGCGATATGGGCCTGTGATAGGCTGTGGGCGGGAACCGGAACTCGGAGGGACAAAGCTGATGGCGTCGACGCGGCGCGACGGTCTGGTCAGCGACCGAACTTTGACCGCGGGCTGAAGTTCAGGGGGCACATGTCGACGGGGAACAACCGCAGGCGGCGCCAATTGGGCCTGCTGATGCTGGCGTTGCTGTATGGGCTGGTCTTCTGGCTCGGGTACGTGGGTTATGAGGCGCACTCGCCGGCGTCGGAATGGACGGCGTATGACCGCATCTATGGCACGCTGCAGCTCTTCATCTTCGAGGGCCCGGAGGAGGTCAGTCTCGGGGTCAGCAAGCTGGTGTGGGCCCGGTTTCTCGCCCCGGCCTTGACGACGGTGTCGGCGGCGGCGGCCTTGGTGGCCCTTTTTGCCGACCGATGGCACGAGTTTCGGCTCGGCCGGGCTCGCGGTCACGTGGTCGTGTGTGGGGCGGGTCAGCAGGGTGAGGCGCTCGTGCGCAGTGCTTTGTCGAAAGGCCTGCGAGTCGCAGTCATTGACGCGGACGGCGGCGGGGCGAGCCTGCCAACATTGCGCTCTCTCGGGGCCTGGATCGTCGCGGGTGATGCCACCGACCCGGAAATCCTGGCCATGGCGCGCGTGGAGCGGGCCTGTGTGCTGGTGGCGCTGTGTGGCGATGACCAGGCGAACGTGGCCGCGGGGCTCGCAGCTCAGAAGGCGGCGCGTGAGGCGGGGCGTTCAGCCGACAGGCCGCTTCGCATCTTCGTGCAGGTCAGCGATCCCGGGCTGAGCGACGTCCTGGCACGCCAGACTCCGGTGTCGCAGGTGCCGGGTGCGCCGCTGCGCGTCTTCGACGCGTACGCCATGGCTGCGAGGCGCTTCCTCGAGGCGCACCCCCTCGAGCGTGGACTGATCGGACCGGACGACCCGCGGCACGTGCACCTGGTGGTGTTGGGGTTTGGTCACATGGGGCAGCGCCTGGCGCTCGCGGCGCTGCGGTTGGGCCACTACGCCAACGGCCTGCCCCTGCGCCTGACCATCGTCGACCGCGACGCCAGCCACGTGTGGCCCAGGCTGCACTGGCGCCATCCTGGGCTCGAAGAGGCGTGCGACGTGCGGGTGGTCGCCGGAGACCTGTTCGACCCGGAGGTGCGGGCGCAGCTCGGCGTCGCCGCTGACGAGCTCCGCACCTACGCCGTCTGCCTGGACAGCGACGGACAGGCGGTGTCGGCGGCCCTGCGGCTCAAGGACTCGCTCAGCAAGCAGCCCGACGCCAGGATCGCGGTGCGCCTGAGCGATGGGGACCGATTTGGCGGCCTGCTGTTGGGCGAGGCGCCCGCAGAGACGAACGTGGTCATTCTGGGAACGCACGCGCAGGCGGCGGATATGGACGAACTGCTCGATGACCGGCTCAACAAGCAGGCCAGGGCTGTGCACAACGCGTGGGTGGAAAGAAAGCGCAAGGAAGACACCTCGGCGAGCGGTCCCAGGATTGCGGAGTGGGACGAGCTCAGTCCCGACCTGCGTGACAGCAACTGCCAGCAGGCGGATCACATCGCGGTGAAGATGCGCGCCATCGGAGCCGAGGTCGTGGTCGAGAAGGGGCCGGCCCTCGAACTCACCGACGACGAAATCGAGCTGCTCGCGGAGATGGAACATCGGCGATGGATCGTCGACCGCCTGCTCGCGGGTTGGAACCGGGGGCCCAGGGACGACGCCGCGCGCACGCATCCCTCGCTGGTTCCCTGGAGCGAACTCGGCGACGACGACCGGGAGTATGACCGCGATGCGGCTCGTCAAATCGCGGCGCTGCTGCAGCTGGCGGACAGGCACGCACGGCGGGTTTCCTGAGGCGTTCGACCCGGTCAGCCCTTCGACTGCGCGCGTCGGTGCAGAGCGTGCGCGTGGCCTCCAGGGCCCGAATCGCCCGCGCCATGTGATTCAACGGTCTCTGCAACGTCCCCCCGACGGGCGCGTAAAAGGGGCCAGGTCCTTAGCTTTTGGCATTTAGCTAAATGCTAAGGACCTGGCCCCCTCCGCTCCAACGGGCACATCGACAGCAAGAACGTCTTGCTGCCCACGCTCTCGAAACGGCACGTGACCGCGCTTTCGGTCACGCTCTCCACCACACCTGCCCCATAACGCCGATGTCGCACTGCATCGCCGGCCGCCAACGGGGCATCGCTCACGCCCTCTTCGCCCGCCCCCTCATCGCCCTCGTCGCCCGCATCCAGCCCGGTCACCGCATCCCGCCGCCGTTCCGCAGTCGCCGGCGGCACGTCATGCCAGACCACCAGGTCCGCCGGCAGCAAACGCAGAAAAGGCCCCGCCTCCGGCATGATACGCGCCTGCTCCGGGCTCGAATGCCACGATAGGGTCACCGTATGCCGTGCCCGAGTCAGGGCAACAAAGAACAGTCGTCGTTCTTCCGCCAACCCCGCCGGGTCGGCCATGGCGCCCGCGATGGGCAGCAGTCCTTCGTTGGCCCCGCTGATGAATACGTGGTCGAACTCCAACCCCTTGGCCGCGTGGATGGTCAACAGGACCACCCCATCGGCCACGGTTTCGTTTCTCGTTCGCCGGCGGCTCCCCAGGGCCTCTGCGCCAACCACCTCGGCCAGGTCCCGATCCAGGGTGCCGCCGATGAGCGCCGCCTCGGCCAGCCATTCATCGAGGCGCGTCCGGCAGGCCGCCAATTGAGCTGCATACCTGGCAGCTGTCGGCCGCAGCAGCGCCGGCACGCGCAAATGTTCCAGCAGCGCGTCCGCATCCGGCGCCGGCCGCTGCGCGATGAGCCAGGCGGGCAGGGTGCGCATGCGATCCAGCACCTCCAACGCCAGCCGTCGGTCGTCCTGGGCCCGGCCCCGTTTGAGCGCCATGGCGCGTGTGATCACTGCGGCGAGGTCCGCCACCCCATCGCCCGCCTCGCGCACCCGACGCGCGCTCATGGTCTTGGGTGACAACACCCCCCAGCGTTCGTCCACCAGTGCCCGGCGGGCGTTCTCGCCTTCGTTCGGAAAGAGCCCGCCGCGCAGCAGCCGCAGCAGCCAGGTCAGCACGGGTTCTTCGGCGGGGCCACGCACGGGATCCGCCACCGGCACACCTGCGTCGGTCAGGGCCGTGCGGATGGCCACCAGCTGCCTGCGTGTCCGGGTCATCACCGCCATCTGGGCCCATGGTGTGCCCTCACGATGCAACTCAGCCAGCCGAGCAGCCAGCCAGCCCGCCTCAGAGACCGGGTCGTGGTGGCGGATGATGGCCAGGGGCTCGCCCGCTTCACGGGTCGCCACCAGCCCCTCCAGGTCCGCCCGCTGGGCCTCCGCCACCGGCCCCGAGCCGGCCAGAAACGCCCGCGCGCAGGCCACGACCGTGGCGCTGCAGCGATAGTTCACCGGCAGGCCCAGCAGCCGCGCGTCGTGCATCTGGGCGAAGACATCGAAGACATCCATGGACGAGCCACGCCAGCCGTAGATGACCTGGTTCGGATCGCCCACCGCGAACAGCTTGGTTGTCGGTCCGGCCAGCTGCCCGACGAGCTCCAACTGGTCGATGGAGCAATCCTGCAGCTCGTCGACGATGACCCAGTCCAGCGCCGGCTCCAGCGGCGCTCCCGCCAGCAGGGCCTGGGCGTTGAGCAGCAGGTCGTCGAAGTCCATCAACCCGGCGCGCACCTTCTCGGCCTGTACCACCTCGGCCAGATGTTCGATGTCGTCCGGGTGGCGCATATTGCCGTAGAGCAAGCGCCCTTCTTCCAGCAACGCCAATCGTCGCTCCAGCTTCCGGCGATGCTTGATGTTCAGGTCATGTTCGGCGATGAGCCGCTGCCACAACTCAGCGCGCTCTTCCGTATCGATGACCCGAAAGTCGCGGCGATAGCCCAACGTCTCCAGCGGCAGCGCGCTGCGCAGCAAGGCCAGGGCCACGGCGTGGAACGTGCCCGTCAGCCACAGCTGCTGTGGTCGCGGCGCGCCCCCTGGCGCCAGCGCAGCGATGCGGTCGGCGATCTCACCCGCCGCCCGATTGGTAAACGTCAGCACCGCCATGCGCTCCAGCGGCACCCCACATGCCAGGTGCAACCACAACACCTTGTGCGCCAGCACAGTCGTCTTGCCGCTGCCCACCTGCGCCCGCACCAACTGTGCCCGGTCGTCGGCCAGCACCGCCTGCAGCTGCCAGGGGTCCAGCCGGTCGAGCATCCGGTGCAGCTCCGGCTCCCGCCCGGCCAGCTCGGCCAACAGCGTCAACGTGCGCTCGTCCCGCTCAGGGGGCTCGGGCGCCACGGGCACCGTCGGCTCGAAGAGGCGCTCCACCGGGTCGGGCGCCGTCTCCTCGCCTTGCTCGGCATCACCGTCGGCCGCGTTGCGGCGGGCGCGGATCTGGTTGCGGAGGTCTTTCAGCACGGCGGGCAGTCTACCAGGATCAATTCACTGACCCATCCCCCGGCAAGACAAACCCACTCGCCAGCTGCTTGTTGGCCTGTCGCTCGCTCGCTGGATCGTCCTTCTTCAGGTCTTCCAGCCGACGACGCAGCTTGTGTTGTCGGCGTGCGCTCAGCTCGCTGGCGGCCTCGTCCACCTCGGCCGCCAGGCGCCAGCCCTTGGGGGCTCGGACCTGGCCGCCGATGACGCCGCGCAGCTGGCGGCGGTTGTCGTCCTGGGCCAGCCAGCGGGCCAGGTTGGCGCTGTGTACGAAGAGTACGAGCTTGTTACCGCGTACAGAGATGCGGTCGACTCGGGCCAGGAGCTCGGTGCCGAACTCGCCGCCATCGCGCAGGTCGTTGCGGATTTCGGCCCAGTGCTCGGCCAGCTGATCCCAGGACCAGCGCGGTTGTACGGGTCGCGGCTCGGCCCGTCGGCGTCGCTGCACCGGCGCGCGGTTCACCGCCAGCTCTTCGGGTACAGGCAGGTCGTCGAAGAAGCTGGCCAGGGCCCAGGAGATGGCTCGTTTGCTCAGGGTGTAGTCGCCCACGCAGGCGGGGCAGCCCTCCTTGCAGGGGCAGCCGCGGACCAGCTCCAATGCCTGGCGCAGGACTTGTTCGCCCAGGTCGAAGGCCTTGCTGGCGAAGCCCAGGCCGCCGGGGTGGCCGTCGTAACAGACCACTGCCGTGCGCGTTGCCGCTGTCTCCGGCTCGGTGAATTTGAAGCTGGTCGCCCGCAGGTCGCCGCGTTCGGCCATGGTGCGAATTCGGGCCACGGCGCGCACCGCATGCACCATGCCGCGCAGCGCGTCGCGCTCCTCGCCGCCCAGGGCCACCAGCACGCGCTCGGGTACCGGCCACCAGACGCCCTCGGTCTCGAGCTTCATGGGCAGCTCCTGGTGCAGCTTTTCGTAGCCCAGGTTCTGATGGTTGTGGAACTGCAACATCTTGTAGCCGACCACCACCTCGTCCACACGCACATCGCCGAAGTAGGCCTCTGTGCCCGTACCCGGTCTGGCCGCCTCGCCCGGCAATGACTGACCGCCCCCAAGCGTCTTGCGCTCCTGGGTGATCAGCACCTCGATGTGGGTGCGCACGTCGGGCTGGGTATAGAAGTTCTGGTCGACCGGGATCACCACCGCCCGGTGGCCCACCAGGTCCAGCTCCTCGACCAGGTATTGCTGCCCGTCGTGCAGGTAGATGGCCCGGGTGTGGGCCTCGCGATAGACCTGCGGTCGGGTCATCTCGGTCAAGGTGTCGTTGGCGATGCGGTCGACCACCTTGAAGCGGTCTGGATCCGTATTGCGCATGGAGAAGTCGCCCGCCGGGAAGGCGCCGCCGGCCCAGTGCCAGGTGCCGTGAACTTCGCGCAGCTCGCCAGCGGATTGCAGGACCGGGATCACCTCGGCCAGCTCCGGCCAGGTGGCGGCGTCGTCGATGGTCAGGGGCAGCTCGGCCGCGGCGCAGCGGATGTGGGCCAGCTGTACGGTCAGGTTGTCGGGATCGACCACCGCGTGTTCGGCTTCCTGGTCCACCAGCCAGCTCGGGTCACCGGCGATGTACTGGTCGATGGGCGTGGTCGCCAGGATGACGATGGCGTGGGCCAGGCGACCCCTGCGGCCGGCGCGGCCGATCTGCTGCCAGAAGCTGGCCCGGGTGCCGGGAAAACCCGCCTGCACCACCACCTCCAGCGATCCGATATCGATGCCCAACTCCAGGGCGTTGGTCGAGACCACCCCCACCAGGCGCCCCTCGATGATGTCCCGCTCCACCTTGCGTCGCTCTTCCTTCGTATAGCCGCCGCGATAGGCGGCCACCAGGCGCGACTCGTCGTGCCCACCGTGCACCCTCCGGAGGCGGTCGCGGGTCTCCTTGAGGATGATCTCGGTCTGCTTGCGCCCGCGGCAGAAGGCGATGGTCTTGTTGCGGCCTTCGATGAGGTGGGGCAGCAGCGAGACCATCTCGGCGCCGACGCTGCGCCGCTGCTCGTTGTCCATCAGCGGCGGCATCCAGAAATGGATGCGCTTGGCCGCCGCTGGCGAGCCGTCCCGATCCACCAGCTCGAAGGGGCGGTGGCAGAGGTTTTCGGCCAGGCCCTTGGGGTTGGCGATTGTGGCCGACGAGCCGAGGAATTGCGGGTTGGAGCCGTAGTGCCGGCACAGGCGCAGAAAACGCCGCACCAGGTTGGAGAAGTGGGCCCCAAAGGCGCCGCGATATACGTGCATCTCGTCGATGACCACATAGCGCACGTTGCGGAACAGGTGCGAATAGCCCTGGCGCCCGTGGGCCGGCAGCATGGCCGAGTTCATCATGTCCGGATTGGTCAGCACCAGGTTGGCGCGCTCGCGGATGCGTCGCCGCTCGGTGGGCGGCGTGTCGCCGTCGTAGACCCCCATCTCCACCTTGCGGCCGCCTTGTCCGCCGGCCTGGATCTCATCGGCCAGGCGCACCAGCGCGCGCAGCTGGTCCTGGGCCAGGGCTTTGGTCGGGTAGAGCAGGAAGGCGCGCGCAGACGGGTCGTCCACCACCGCCTGCAACACGGGTAGCAGGAAGCCCAGGGTCTTGCCGCTGGCCGTGCCCGTGGTGACCACGACGGATTTGCCGGCGCGGGCGTGCTGCCAGAGCTCGGCCTGGTGGCTCCACAGGCGGTCCACACCGCGCTGGCGCAGGGCTTCGGCCAATGCTGGATGCAGGTCGCTGGGGATGTCGGCGTGGCGGGCGTCCCGTCCGGGCACCTCGCGGGTGGCGGTGATGCGCTCCTTGAAGCGGCCGAGATCGAACATCGCGAACCTCCTGGCGGCGCCGGCGGGGCCGTCGCTGGGGTGGGGCGATGGTAGCGGATACTGAACGGGTGTCCAGTGTGATTCAGGCCGGCCGCTCCACCGTGCCGTCGGGCCGTCGGGCGAAGCGCTGCCCGTCCGCGCCGTGCACCGGCTCGTCGTTCGGCCAGGGCCAGCCGCCGAAACGGGTCTTGCGATAGTCGGCGTAGGCCTGCTGGATCTCGGCCCGGGTGTTCATCACAAACGGGCCATGCTGGGCCACTGGCTCGCCAATCGGCCGCCCCTGCAGCATCAACAGCTCGGTCTCGTCCGGGCCGGCGACCAGTCGAGTGGCCACGTCGGCGCGAATCTCCACCAGGTGCCCCCTGGCCACCTTGCGCGGGCCGACCTGCACCGAGCTGCCGCGGAAGACATAGAGCGTACGATTCCGATCCGCGCCGGTGGTCGGCAGCGTCCAGCTGGCGCCGGGGGCCATCTTCAGGGTCCAGATGGCCACATCGCTGTCGGCGGCGGCGGCCCAGGAGTTCGGCGGTGGCGATGGCGCGACCTTGTCACCGACGCGTCCTGCGACCACGCGCAACTCGGTGCTGCGACCGGCGTCGTCCTTGACGTGGACCGTCGGGATGGAATCGTTCCACAACATGGAAAAATGCGGCAGGGTGAATTTTTTATCGGCCGGCAGGTTGAGCCAGATCTGGAAGAGCTCCAGCGGGTTATCCTGGTCCTGGCGCAGCAGGGGGAACATCTCGGCATGCTGAATGCCGCGGCCGGCGGTCAGCCACTGCACATCGCCGCCGCCATAGCGCGCTGCGGCGCCCAGGGAGTCGGCGTGATCGAGCAAGCCCGTGCGCACCACGGTCACGGTTTCGAAGCCGCGATGGGGGTGGGCTGGAAAGCCGGGCACCTTGTCGCCGTGGTACATATTCCAGCCGTCGACACCAGCGAAATCACTGCCGTGCTGCCGGCCCGCCAGGGAGGCCGCCGGACCGAATCGACCGTTGCCCTTGGGGTACTGGTCGTGGTGGTGCATGCAGAAGAGGAAGGGGTCACGGGTCTGCCAGGGCGTGCTCAGCGGACGCACGGCGAGTACAGGGTCCGCCGCAGGCGCCGCTGCGGTTTGTGGCGTCGTCTTCGGGTCGGCGTGGGCCGCCGGCGGTGTCGGGGGCTGGGGCATGGTCTCCTTGCCTCGGTTGCGTTCCACGCAACCAGCTGCGGTGACCGCACCGGCGCCGGCGAGCAGCTGCAGGGCCTTGCGTCGGGTCACGTCGCTCATGATGGTCTCCCGGTGGGCCGTCAGTTCCGCCACCGCGACCAATCTAGCGGACGTGTCCCTGCGAGTCCCCGGAGCCGGCCGCAACATCCTGGAATCCAGGGATTGTGGCTTACTTCACGCGGTTGTCTCGGGAGCGGTTGCCTGGGCTGGCCGCCGATGCCACGATGGCCGGGTGACTACCCCACCCCGACCCGATCGATGGCGCGCAGTGGGCTCCGGCTCATCCCGGCGCCGGGCAGGCGTCGCCCTGGCGGTCTGCGTGGCGCTTTCGTCGGCGCTGATCTTGCCCTCTGCGTCGGCAGCCGCCACCCAGGCGGAGGACGCGGAAAAGGCGGCCATCATCTCCGTGGCCGCGCGGCATGCGCTGGACAAGGGCGATTACAAGCTGGCCGCGCGCCTGTATGACGAGGCCTTTGGCGCGGATCCGGCGACCCCGGGCTACCTGTACAGCGCAGCGCGAGCCCGCCAGCGCGGTGGCGACATCGCCGGCGCCGAGCAGCAGTTCAACCAGTTCCTGAAGATCGCCCCCAAGAGCCCGCTGGCCGAGAAGGTGCGCCGTCGCCTGCTGGAGATCCAATCCGCGCGCGACAAGCAGGCCCTGGAGAGCCGACTGGCCGCCGCCGAGGCCGCCCGCAAGGCCGCCGAGGGACGCCTGGCAGCCGAACGCAAGGCAGAAGCCGCCCGCAAAGTGGCCCAGCCCGCGGCGGTCACTCCGGTCTCTGCGCAGGTGCGTCACGGGGGGGCAGCCGGGGGCGTCGAGTCCGACCTGTTGGGCTGGAGCATGGTCGGCGGCGGCGTGGTGCTGGGAGCCGTGTCCATGGTGGTTCTGGTGATGGCCAACTCAGACCTGGCGGAGTTGCAGTCCCGCCTGCCCGACGACGACGGCAACCCACCCGAAGGCGTGGCGATGATCGGCTTCCAGGACGCGCGCACGAGCGCGGGCAGCATTCAGAACGCCTGGCTGGTCTCGGGCTTGCTGGGCGGCGTGGCCGCCGCCACCACCACATTCGGCGTCTATCGATTGTTGACCCACGACGCCAGCCAGGTCGTCTTGTTGCCTGGCCCCGGCGCCCGCAGCCTGGCCGTGCACTGGCGATTCTGAGTCCCGACGACGGCTCGAATTGGAGCGCCGGCCGAACGCAAGCCAGGCTCAGAATCCGCAGATATCTTTGTTCTCGGTCTTGCACGTCGCGATGCCGTTGACGGCGCTGCAGTCGTCCAGCGTGCACACGCCGTTGTCGTTGCAGGTCTTCATATCGCAGACCTCGCACGCCGGCGGCACGTGCAGGTAGCGGCCGAAGCGGGCCACGCTGGCGTAGCCGTCGTCGTCGACCAGGAAGCTGCCGCCCTGGGGCTTCGGCGGGGGTCGGTACAGGGTGGCCACGGCGACGCTATCATCGCCGAAGGAGGCCAGCGTCAGCGGGTCGTACCAGTCCAACGGCAGGGGCGGCGGACCGCCGGGGCCGGGCGGGCCCTTGGGCGGCTCCAGCTTGGCGTTTTTGGGCGGGTAGGTCTGGCTCAGCGCGGCGCCGCTGGCGTCGGTGCGCAACAGCCACGCTCGATGACCCTCGGGGCGCGGCGGGTTGGCGAAGGGCACCGCGGCGTCCAGCACGCCCATCAAGACGGCCAGCTTGCCGTCCGGATAGGTCTCGATGCCCATGGCCGATACGTGGATGACCACGCCGTTTTTCTGCGCGTCCTTGTAGTTGTTGA
The DNA here is from genome assembly GCA_964438735.1 of uncultured Enterobacteriaceae bacterium. Classification (GTDB taxonomy): domain Bacteria; phylum Myxococcota_A; class UBA9042; order UBA9042; family UBA9042; genus CAYTLW01. The sequence continues at coordinate 14,673 of CAYTLW010000095.1, forward strand.
TGTGCTGGTCGCGATAGAATCGCTTGCTCTTCTCGCTGCCGTCGGCGTGGAAGATCACCAGCACCGTCTCGTCCGGTCCACCGACCTTGCCCGCGGTGGCCAGGATGGCGAACCCGCCACCCGGCAGCGCGGTGAGGTCCTCGCCGACCGGGTTGGTGCCGCCGGCCTGGCCGTCGCCGGTCCACAGCAGGCCGGTTTTCTTGAAGCCCTTGCACGCGCCGGCATGCGCAGGGTGGATCAGGACCGGCAGCTTCGGCGGCGCCTGCTGGCTGCCATGCTTGCCGGTGACCACCAGGCAGCCGTCTGGCAGCACGGCCATGGCGTTGGGCTCCGGCTTGGCGACCGCGCCTTTGGGCAGGTCCTTGTACAGCGTCACCGTGGCGCCCTTCTTGCCATCCGGCACCACGCGCCCCAGGACGAAGTCGCCGAGCTTGCCGTCGCCGCGTCCGGCGAATATCGCTTCCCCCGAAGGCAGGGAGGCCACGGCGTCGCAGGTCAGGCCGTGCGTGGACTGGCTCGTCTCCTTGACCAGCCAGCGGGTCTCCACGGCGCCGTTGGCGTACCCGAAACGGGCCACGAAGCGCACCCATGTCTCTGGAACGGTGGCTGCGGGCGGCTTGGCAGGCGGAGCCCAGGTTCGCCACCGACCAGATTCACTTCCGGCGCCAGATCGACCCCTGGGCCGCCACCGAGGCCTCTGTGGGCGCGGTCACGGGGGAGGAGGCGCAGGCCAGCGCGGTCAGGCCGCCTGCAGCCACCATCTCCTACCGGGTCGACGGCACCCACCCCAGCAGCGACGCGGAGACGGTCGACGACACCGAGGAGACGCCGACAAATGTGCCGGAATCGGCCGCCAACACCCCCGACCCCCCGGCCCCTGAGTCCGCTGCCAGGGAAGCCGCCACCGAACCGGAGGTGGTGCACGAGGGCGGGGTGGCCACCGCCGAGGAGCCGACCACCCCGGAGACCCTCGAGACCAGGACGCCATCGCCGGCGCGGGTGACCGCACCGGGAGCGACCAGCGCGCCGGTCGCCTCGGCGCCGGCGCCCACGCGCAACTCCTGGAGTCCGGCCACCCTGGGTATCGCGCTCGCCGCTGCGGTGCTGGCCATCGCCGTGCTCGTCATGGTCTCGCGCAACGGTCAACGGGGAGAAGCCGAGGTCCGCCATCCCAGCCAGGCCGCACCCACGGCCCGGGCAGGCGCGCAGCCGGCCCCGGCGCCTGCGTTGGCGGCGGCGGCATCGCCCACGGCTTCGCCCGAGCTCGCCCGCGTTGCGCCACCCCCACCGGCCGCGAAGGCAGCCACACCGATCGCAGCCCCCAGCGCCGCCGAGCTGGAGGCCCAAGTGACCTCCCAGGTGGCCCACAGCCTGTCGATGAAGGCCAAGAACCTGGTCGAGAAGCTGGAATATGCCCGGCGAGCGGCCCGCCTGGCGCCCGATAACGCCACCTACCGCCGTCACCTGTTGGAGTTGGAGGCCGAGCAGACCCTGCGCGATCAGGTGACCGCCAAGACCCGTAAACGCGCCACTGCCCGCTCCAAACCGCGCCGGCGCACCGTGCGCAAGCCGACGCGCAGGCCCGTCGCCGAGGCGCCCGCGCCGGTTCGCCGCAAGGTCAAGCCGCAGTTTGCCGACTGATCGACGACCCGTTCAGTCCCGCACCATCGGCCGATAACGCACCCGCCGGGGCTGATCCGCTTCGACGCCCAGGCGCTGCTTGCGGTCCTTTTCGTAGTCGCTGTAGTTGCCCGGGAACCAGACCACCTCGCTGTCGCCTTCGAAGGCCAGGATGTGGGTGGCGATGCGGTCCAGGAACCAGCGATCGTGGCTGATGACCACCGCGCAGCCGGCGAAGTTCTCGAGCGCCTCTTCCAGTGACCGCAGGGTGTTCACGTCCAGGTCGTTGGTCGGCTCATCGAGCAGCAGCACGTTGGCGCCGGTGCGCAGCAGGCGGGCCAGGTGCACGCGATTGCGCTCGCCGCCCGACAGTTGGCCGACCTTCTTCTGCTGATCCGAACCGCTGAAGTTGAAGCGGGCCACCCAGGCCCTTGAGTTCACCTGCTTGCCGCCGAGATCCACCGTGTCCTGGCCCTCGGAGATGACCTGCCAGATGGAGCGCTCGGGATCCAGGTCGTCGCGGCCCTGGTCGACGTAGGCCAGCTTGACCGTATCGCCGACCCGGAAGCTGCCCGCATCGGCGGTCTCCTGGCCGGTGATCATGCGGAACAGGGTCGTCTTGCCGGCGCCGTTGGGGCCGATGACGCCGACGATGCCGCCCGGTGGCAGGGCGAAGGTCAGGTCGTCCACCAGCAGCTTGTCGCCGTAGCCCTTGCGCACGCCCTCGGCTTCGATGACCACGTCACCCAGGCGCGGCCCGGGTGGCAGGAAGATCTCCAGGTCGTCGCGGCGACGCTCGCTGCCGCCGGAGAGCAGCTCCTCGTAGCGGGTGATGCGCGCGCGACCCTTGGCATGTCGACCCTTGGGCGACATCTGGATCCACTCCAGCTCGCGGCGCAGGGTCTTCTGGCGGTCGCTCTCGGCCTTCTCCTCCTGGGCCAGGCGTTTGCCTTTCTGGTCCAGCCAGGACGAATAGTTGCCCTTCCACGGGATGCCCTTGCCGCGATCCAGCTCCAGGATCCAGCCAGCCACGTTGTCCAGGAAGTAGCGGTCATGGGTCACCGCGATGACCGTGCCCGGGTAGCGCTGCAGGTGCTGCTCCAGCCAGGCGACCGACTCGGCGTCCAGGTGGTTGGTGGGCTCGTCCAGCAGCAGGATGTCGGGCTTCTGCAGCAGCAGTCGGCACAGGGCCACGCGGCGCTTCTCGCCACCGGATAGCACCGACACGGGCGTGTCCGCGGGTGCGCAGCGCAGGGCGTCCATGGCCATGTCCAGCCGGCTGTCCAGGTCCCAGGCGTCGGCGTCGTCGATCTTCTCCTGCAGCTCGCCCTGCCGTTCCACCAGGGCCATCATCTGCTCGTCGTCCATGGGCTCGGCGAACTTCTCCCCCACGGCCTCGAACTCGGCCATCAGGTCGACCAGCTCCTGCACACCCTCGCGCACCACCTCGATGACCGTCTTGTCGCTGTCGACCAGCGGTTCCTGCTCCAGCAATCCGACGGTGAAGCCGGGCGCCAGCACTGTCTCGCCGGTGAAGTCCGGATCCCGGCCGGCCAGGATGCGCAGCAGCGAGGACTTGCCCGAGCCGTTCAAGCCGAGCACGCCGATCTTGGCGCCGTAGAAGTACGACAGGTAGATGTTCTGTAACACCGCGCGCTTGTCGTAGTGTTTGCTCACGCCGATCATCGAGTAGATGACCTTGTTCTCTTCTGTCGCCATGGTAGGTTGCCTCGTTCAGTGGCACGTTTTCGGGCTCGTTGCCCTCACATAACACATGTCTGCAAGACTCCCCACCGCCGCCCTCCTCGCCGCGCTGGTGATGTTCTCGGCCTGCGCCGCCGAAGAAGAGGCCCCCGACCCGCCAATCGACGACTGCCACGCCTGCTGGCGCGCCGGTAGCGCAAAACTGCACGCATCCGTCGCTGAACTGCCCCTGTTCGCGCCGCTGGGCATCTCCACCGCCGGCTACGCCCAGGCGCCCGACGACGACGCGCCCCAGAGCCCTTTTGCGACCAACTTCCAGGCCACGACCATGATCCTGCACCCGCCCCGTGTGCAGGTGATCCACCTCCTGCGCGGCGATCGGCGTCTGCTGCTGGTGCAGACCGACCTGATCGGCATTCACCAGCGCCTGTACCGGCAGGTGGCGGCGCTGGTGCAGGAGCGTACCGGCCTGGACGCCACGCGCTCCCTGCTGCTGCTGGCCAATCACACCCACTCGGGCCCCGGTCACGTCTTCAAGGCCGCCTTCGCAGGCATCGTCGCCGACGCCTACGACGAGGAGATCGCCACGCTGATCGCCGTGCGCATTGCCGACGCCATCGAGATCGCCCTCAAGGCCGAGGCGAGTCGGGCCGAGGTTCGGTGGACCTTGACGACCAACGCGGAAATGCACGGCGACCGCCGCTGCGAGAACCCCGACCATCGAAATGACACCATGGGCCTGCTCCGCATTGACGCCACCCAATTCGGGGAGTTGGCCCCAAACACCCTGGCCCTGGTCATCGTCTACGCGATGCACGGCACCGTGTTTTCGCCTGGCGACGGCATGTTATCCGGCGATTCATCCAGGGGTGTGGAGATCAAGGTGGCCGAGGCCCTGCCCGATGACGCCCTGGTGATGTTCGCCCAGTCGTGGGCCGGCGACATGTCGCCCAAGAACCCGTTTCACAGCCACGGGGACAGCTCCTACGCCAAGCCCTTTCACAAGCGCCTGGACCAGCTCGAGGCACTGGGTCGCTCGGCGGCCATGACGATCCTGGCCACGTGGGATGACATGAACCTGGCAGACCTGGACCCCACCGACGCGTTCGCCGTCGACATGGTCGAGATGCCCATCAATCGGACCGTGCTCGGCTACGCCAAGGGCGAGTTCATCCACGAACATGGCGCGGCGTTCTGTGGCCTGTCCAAGTCCAAGTGCGATAGCGGCGACGAGCCGAACATGAAGGCCTGCGTGCCCGTACCCGCCGGCGGTGGACCCACCCAGGTGCGGGTCGGCGGCGCGCGACTGGGTGACCTGGCCCTGCTGGCCCTGCCGGGGGAGCCGGCGACCAGCCTGGCCGAATACGGCATGAAACGACTCGAAGACAGCGCGCCCGCGGTCAAGGCGACCATGGTCCTCGGCTATGCCCAGGACTACACCGGCTACCTGCTCCTGCCCGATGACTGGAAGGCCGGCGGCTACGAGGCGTCCATGAACTATTGGGGTCCCAAGCAGGGCACCTGGCTGGCCGACGGCGCCGCCGACGTGGTCGCGCGCCTCTTCGGCGCCGAGATGACCCTGGGTTTTGAAGCGGCCGAGGAGCTCGTCGATCAGCCCGAAGCGATGAGCGTGTACGTGCCGTTCGTCTCGGCCAGCCACGGCGCCATCACCACCGACTTGCCAGCCACCGGCAAAGCTGGCGACGAGCTGTCCATGTCCTGGACCGGCGGCGACCCGTGGATCGACTCGCCAACGGTTGTGTTGGAGCGAAAGCAAGGCGACGACTGGCAAACGGTGAGCGCCGGATCGGTGCCCGTCGACCAGCGCAACCACCGGATTGCCCTGAAGATGCAGCCGGAGCCGCCGTGGTCCAAACCAGCGGCCGTCGAGTTCGCCCAGGCGGTGCGCACCTTCAACTGGAGCGTCGTGTTGCGCACCGGATTGCGGGTCAAGGGCGCGCTGCGGGCCTTGAGCGGACGCTACCGGCTGCGGATCCAGGGCCGCGCCCTGGGCCAGGACGGCAAGACGGTCGACTACACGTTGAACTCCGGCCCGGTGGACGTGGCCGATTGACCCAACTCAGGCCGTCTGCGGCTTGCGCACCACCACCATGGCGTGGTCGCCGCCGCGTCGGGCGATGACCTCCAGCACCTGCAAGCCCTGCCGCTCGCAGAGGTAGGCCAGGTCGTCGGGCGTCCAGAGGCAATGCTCCCGAAAGTGCTCGATGAGGTCGCGCGTCAGCGGTTCGTCGGCGGCATAGCGACGCAGGGGCTGGCTGGCCCAGTCGAAGATCAGCAGGCTGCCGCCGGGCGCCAATACCCTGGCGATCTCGGCCAGCAGGGGCACCGGATAGGGCAGCTCGTGGATCAGCATCACCGCGGCGACGGCGTCGACCGAGCCATCTGGCAGGGGCACGCCGTCGTTCAGATCGGCCTCGACGAACTCCACCTGGGTCCGCTCCGCCTCCTCGCGGGCCGCAGCGACCATCATGGGCTGGATCTCCATGGCGATGATGCGCGCGTCCGGCTGGTAGGCCCGCAGGGGAGCGAACAGGCCGCCGGGTCCGCAACCAAGGTCCAACAGGGTGGGGCTGGCCGGCAGGTTCGGGGTCACGTGCTGTGCCCAGACACCCCACCACAAGGGGCCGAAGCGCCCGGCCGAGGTCTGCTGCATGAGGTCGCGAAAGTTCGCGAAGTCCCCGTGATGGGCGGCCAGATGGGCCAGTGTGTCCTGGCTGCCGTGTTCGGGCTCGGGGTCGTGCATTAAATCTCCGGTTGGCATCAGCGCCTTCTAGCGCCCCGTCCTGGCACCCGTCGAGGCCTTCACGAAGCGATCCACGGCTGCCTTGAGACGCGCTTTGCTCTCGCGATCGAATCGCGCTTTTTCGGCCGGCGACATCTGCTCCTTCAACTTGCCGAGCAGCTTGCCAAGACGCTGGAACTTCTTGAGAAAGCGCTTGTTGGCCATGGGATTGCGGCCGGTTCCGCCGCGCTTTTCGGCGCGATCCGCTGCGCGGTTCAGCAGCTCCTCGAATTGCAGCACGATGGCCATGCCCTTCTGGTACGCCGGCGAGGCGCCGGGATACTTCTGAGTGGCCGCCGCCACGGATTTGCCTTCTACGCCCCCCCCAGCGCGTCCCCCGGCGCGCCCATAGACCGTCGCCGTCCGCGCACCTGGTCGCATGATCACGGTGACCGGCGAGAGCTTCTTCTCCTGCAATTGCAACGTCTGCTGCGCCACCCGCATACCCGCGTATTCCAGGCGCACGGTCTTGCTGCAGACCGGCACCTTGAAGATGCCCGGCGCGGTCTGGCTCTGGGCCGCGCCGTCGATGAACACCTTGGCGGTCAACTCGTTGCCCTTGTCGTCCTGGGCGCTCAGCTTGATGGCCGACGGACGGGGTTTGGGCTCGAGCGTCACCACGCGCTTGTCGCCCCGCTTGAGGACGACGCGCTCGCCCGTTTTGTAGTAACAGCGACCGTCGATGACGAGCTCGTGGGCGCCGGGCTTCATGCGCCGATTCTTCAACGCCGTGCCGCTGGCAGTCTTGCCGTCGATGCGCACCTGAACGCCGGGCGGCACCGTGACGATATCGAGCATGGCGAAGTCTGGCTTCAGCTTGAAGGCTACGGTCCGCTTGCTGTCGATGCGCACGATCTCCTTGTGCGGCTGGTAGTCATCGAGCTGCATGTCCACGTTGACGCGACCGGGCTCGAGCGCCTTCTGGCAAGGGGTCGACTTGCACACCAGGCGACCGTCCAGGAGCACGATGGCGCCGGCGGGGGTGGACTCGAAGCGCACCAGCACCGACTTGCTCTGGCCGCCTGTGGGATCCCACTCCTCCACCGGGCCGCCGATGTGGCCTTCCTTGACCACCGGTCTCGGCCGCGTGGAGACCGGGCGTCCCCAGCCGCCTCCAGTGGGATGGGCGGGCGCCTGGCGCAGCGTATTGCTCAGAGCGACCACCGCCTCGCGCACCGCCTGGGCCTTGCGCTTGGGATTGAAGGCCACCCAGGAGGACGCCAGCATGCAGCCCGTCTCGGCCGAGTGCAGCGCTACGGAGAGCTTCATTTTCTTGGCGCTGCCGATCAGGCGAGCATCCAACAGCGAGTTGGCCGACAGCTCGGCGCCCAATTTGCAACGATGGTCGTCGCGACCTGCGGCGCGGTGGCTGTCCTTGCGCAGCTTCGCCAGCCGCTCCCGCTCCGCCTTGCTGGCGACGATCTGCAGCTTGCCGGCCATGATGATCTCGTTGCGGACCAGGGTCGCCAGCTCGGCATCCGGCTTGCCGTTCAGGCCGCGGGTCTCGACCACCACGCGCGGACTCCGGCCGAGATAGCGGCCGATCTCCTGCTCGGCCACGCCGATGTGACCCTTGCGCACCAGCAGGTTGCCCTGCCAACTCCAGACGAACGCCGCCGGCAGGTTGCCGCCGACACCGAAGGACTTCGCCAGCGTGCCCTCGATGTCGCACACCGTCTTGTCCGGCGTCCAAGGCACCGAACGGCAGGCCCCGCCCGCATCCAGCGTGTTGACCACCACCAGGCGGAGCCCCTCGTCGCGATACTTGTCGTGCAGCGCCTTCCAGCGGGGCACCGCCTCCATGCAGGGCTTGCACCAGGTGGCGTAGAACTCCACCGCCAGGACTTTGACGCCCGGCCGATCAAGCCAGCCTCGAACATCCAGCCCGCCGTCGGCGAGCGCACCGCCGGGCACCCAGCAGAGGGCCGTGAGCAGTGTCCCGACGATGGCGCGGGCCGCGTGTCGTCGGTTCGGTTCCGATCTCATCGCGTCTCCTGACGTCGCCCGGCCGGCATCGCGCGGACTGCTCTGCGACGCCGGTCCGGCCGCGATCATCGTCGGCTCACGGGGATTGTGCAAACGGCTCGATGCGCGACGGCGTGGGCGTCTACCCCGCTGGACCTGCACCGGCTATGCTCTGCGCGCGCCGACCGGCCGGCGCAGCAGGAGGCGACATGCTCAAACATCCCCTCTGCACCTTGATGTGCGCGCTGATCACGCTCGCCACGCTGGGCGCCGGAGATCTCGGCGCCGCCGTGCCCGTTCCGTCGGCCAAAGGCGAAGCGGTCGGCCAGATGACGCGCCAGGATAACGGCGCCCAATGCGCCGCCGGCTCCATGTCCGCATGCGCGCGCCTGGCTGTGATGTGGGCCAGTGGTGACGGCGGGCCGGTCGATGTGGAAAAAGCCGGGGCGCTCTTTCAGAAGGCCTGTGACGGCGGCAACGCGGGCGCCTGCACCAGTCTGGGCTTGATGTACGCCGACATGGACAATCCCTCCGCCGACCTCGCCAAGGCCCGCGGCCTCTTCACCCGCGCCTGCAAGGGCGGCTATCCGACAGGCTGCATGGTCGGCGCGATGATGGCCGACGCCGGCGATGGTGGGCCGGTCGACCGGGTGCTGTCCCGACGGCTGTACCAGACGGCCTGTGATCGCAAATTCGCCCAGGCGTGCAACGCCGTCGCCGACATGATGGTCGGCTGCGCGGGCGGCCCCTGCGCTCCCAAGCGCGCACGCATGGCCTATCGCGTCGCCTGCGATGGCGGCCATCTGCCCGCCTGCGGCAGCCTGGGCAAACTCCACCGCCGCGGTGAGGGCGGACCGGTCGCCGCCAAGACCGCCGTGACGCTGTTCACCAAAGCGTGCGACGAGGGCCTTGAGGCCGGCTGCCTGGGCAAAGCCGAGATGCTCTGGGCGGGCGAGGGCGTCGCGCGCGACATCGATGGCGCCATGGACACCTACGAGATGCTCTGCGCCTGGCAGCACGCCATGTCCTGCCACATCCTGGGCCAGCATCTCTTCTCGAAGGCGAAATCAGCAGAAGCGTACGAAGCGGCGATGCACGTATTCGAAACGGGCTGCGGATACGGCGGCAAGGGCAGCTGTCTGCGGCTGATGTTGATCCACCTGCGCGGACAGGGCGTGCAGGCCTCGCGCAGCACCGCGGAGACCTGGTTTGCGCGGGCCATGCTGGGGACCATCGGGCTGTACGACCAGCGGCCGGAGATGGAGAACCTGAACCCTGCCGACGCCGTCACTGCCACGCAACCCGCTGAACCTGCCGGACAATAGTACTTTGTGGGTTTGCTCCGGAGATTGAATGCCAGTACGTTCTCACCCCTGGCGCTCCGGAATGCGGCGAGCGCCTACGGAGGAACCCGATGCCCCTGCTGTCGCAGACCACCCAGTACGCGTTGTATGCCTTGACCTACCTCGGCCAGCTGCCGGAGGGCGAGTTCGCTTTTGCCAAGACCATCGCGGAAGCCGAAGACGTGCCCCCGAACTACCTGGCCAAAGTGCTGCAGCGACTGGCGCGTACCGGCCTGCTGGAGTCCGTGCGTGGGCCCGGCGGTGGCTTCCGACTCAAGGTGCCGCTGGATACCGTGACCCTGGACAGCGTGCGCAGCTTGTTCGAGGGCGCCTGGTCCGAGCGCATCTGCGTCCTGGGACGCAAACAATGCGGCGACCTGAATCCCTGTTCGGCCCACCCGCAGTTCAAGCCGGTGGCCGACCAGATGCACAATTATCTGCGCGAGACCACGGTCGCGGACCTGGTAGAGGGCGCGGTCAAACTGGCCGACTGACGCCCGCGATCCATCCCAACAATCCACGGAGGACGGCATGCTGAAAGGCAAGGCCGGAATCGTGACCGGAGCCGGTGCCGGCATCGGTCGCGCCATCGCGCATGCGCTGGCGCAGGCGGGCGCGTCCGTCGTAGTCAACGACATCGCTGGAGCCGCTGAAGACGGCCAACGTCCCGCGGAGGCGGTCGCCGCCGACATCCGGGCCAGCGGCGGCCAGGCGGTCGCCAATTTCGCCTCTGTCGCCGACTGGGACGCCGCCCACGAGATGGTGCAGCAGTCGGTCGACGCCTTCGGCGGGCTGGACTTCGTGGTCAACAACGCCGGCGTGGTGCGCGACGTCATCTTCCACAAGATGACCGAACAGCAGTGGGATGACGTCATCTCCGTGCATCTCAAGGGCAGCTTCTGCATGAGCCGCGCCGCGGCTCCCGTGCTGCGTGCTGGCGGCGGCGGAGCGATCGTCAACATGACCTCGACGTCGGGGCTGGTCGGCAGCCTGGGCCAGGTGAACTACGGCACGGCCAAACTGGGCCTGATTGCCCTCACTCGAGGCGTCGCGCTGGACATGAAGCGTTTCGGCGTACGCGCCAACGCCGTGGCGCCATTTGCCTGGACGGGCATGACCTCGGGCATCCCGGTGCGCGACGATCCGGTCTCGAAGAAGCGGCGCGCCAACCTGCAGGCGACCCAACCCGAACACGTGGCGCCGCTGGTGGTCTTCCTGGTCTCGGACGCTGCGGCTGAGGTCAACGGTCAGACCTTTGTCTCCCGTGGCGACGAGGTGGGCCTGTTCGCGCCGCCGGAACCGCTGCGCAGCGCCCACCGCAGCGGTGGATGGACGCCGGAAGCCCTGGCTGAGGTCATCCCGGACGCATTCGCCACCAGCTTCGTGCCCCTACGAGTGACCGCGGACCTGTACGCATACGATCCCATCGTGCGCTAGACTCCGGGCCGCGATGGGCGGCCTCCAGCAATATCTCCGCGTCACTCTGATGTCCGTCGCGGTCGTGTATGCCGGCGCCTGCGCCGACGAGCCCGTCGCCGAGACGCCCATGGCGCCATTCGTGGTGGTGACCTTCAACACCGGCACCTCGGAGAACATGGGCCACGACGCGCCGCCAGACGACGGCTACGACGGCGCCAAGGCCAAGATCTCGGATACCTGGTATGGCGACGGCCTGGCCTGGCTGCCCGCCGTCGCGGCCACGCGCGCCTTCTTCGCCGAGATCGCGGCCGACGTGGTGGTCTTCCAGGAGATCTTCTGGGCCGGTCGCTGTCCGGATATCCCCACCGATGCCCACGACGACTTCTACTGCAAGAGCTGGCAGGCCGGCGACATCACCGTCGCCCTGGATGTGCTCGGGCCCGGCTGGCAGGTCATGTGCAATCCTGGCAAACCCGACAAATGCGCCGCCGTGCGCCGCGCCTTCGGCAGCTTCCAGGGCTGCAAAGAAGACTTCTGCCTCGAGGGTATGCAGGGCTTTCAGGTCAACGACTGTGGCAAGGGCGTGCGCACCGGCCGGGCGACCATCGACCTGGTGGCGGGCGGCTCGTTGACCGTGGTGAACATCCACGGCTCCTCGGGCTTCAAGGCCGAGGTGCAGGCCTGCCGGGTCAAGCAGTTCGACCAGGCCTTTGTCGACCTCGGCGACGGCGAGCCTGGCGCCAACGGCGCGCGCAACCTGGTCATGGGCGACCTGAACACCGATCCGGCCCGCTTCGCTGACTTCGACCCCAGCGCCGCGCGTATCCATGACTTCGTCGGGCCCGACAAGGCATTCCAATTCCTGTCCGAGGTGGGCAAGGACGCGCCGCCCTCCTACCAGGGCATCGTCAACATCGACCATGTCACCAGCGACGCTTTCGAGGGGACCTGCAAGGTCGCGGGACTCACCGACGAGCTGCCAGCGGTCATCGACGCCATCTACTTCGATCACAAGCCGGTGGTCTGCACCGCGAAGCCGCGCTGACCGCCGGAACAAGGAGACCGTCGAACGTAGCGCTTGCATCCGCGGCTGCCCTGCCACAGATTGCGTCGGCGGTCTCGACGACCTGCCGCTTCACCCACCGGGATGCCCATGCAAGCCAGCGAAGCCACCGACCTCTTCATCGGCCTGACGCCGGACAAGGTGCTCGACGCCATCGAGGCCCGTGGATTGCGCTGCGGCAACGCCTGCAACGCGCTGAACTCCTTTGAAAACCGCGTCTACGAGGTAGAGCTGGCCGACGAGGAGCGCACCCGCCGGGTGGCCAAATTCTACCGGCCCCATCGCTGGACTGCAGACCAGATTCGCGAGGAGCACGCATTCCTGCGGGCGCTGGCGGATGACGACGTGCCGGTCTGCAACGTGGTGCCCTTCGACGACGGCGACACGGTGGCCCACGCTGACCACATCCTGTTCTGCCTCTTCGAGCGACGCGGCGGTCGGGCGCCAGAGGAGATCGACGAGCCCATGGCCGAGCGCCTGGGCGCCATGGCCGCGCGCATCCACAATGTGGGCGCCCGCCTGAACATCCAACATCGTCGCCGCCTCGATACCGGACGCCTGGTCGAGGCGCTGGACTGGTTGCTGGCCGGCGAACGCATCCCGGCGACCCTTCGGGGGCGTTACGAGCGCGCCGGGCGGGCGATCGCGGCGGTGCTGGCCGAACGCCTGGACCGCGTACCCCTGCAGCCGATCCACGGCGACCTGCACGCGGGCAACCTGATTCTGCGCGAGGGCGTGCTGCACGTGCTGGACTTCGACGACATGGCCATCGGCGCGCCGGTGCAGGATCTCTGGCTCCTGCTGCCCGGTCGCGACGGTCACAGCCATCGCTGCCGCGCCCGCTTTCTGGAAGGATACGAGCGCTTCCGCGGCTTCGATCGCAGCACCGCCAACCTGGTCGAGCCCCTGCGTGGCCTGCGCTTCATCACCTACTCCGCCTGGCTCGCCCGGCGCTGGCACGACCCCATCTTCCCCATCACCTGGCCGCAATTTGGCGGCGAGACCTGGTGGCGCGACGCGGTCGATGACCTCGAAGATGTGCTCGACCACATGCACACGCCACAGCTGGGTCAGGTGCAGGTGGACGTGGCCTCGGGACTGGATAACAAGGACTACTTCTGGGACCTGGAGTAGCAGTCCCGCAGCCGATCAGCGCACGTACAACGTCATCACGATGTCGCGCTCCTTCATGTTGCTGCCGCCGCAGTAGTTTTTCTGCGTGCAGGTGCAGGGCTGGTTGGAGGCATCCGGGCAGCTCTTGTACTGGCCATTGGTCCAGCCGGAGTGCTGGGCCTGCCAGTGGGAGCCGGCCGAGATGCACAAGGCGTGGATCCCCTGCATCTTGTTGCTCGTATAGGCGCTGGCGCACGATGCGCTGTAGTAACCCTGGCCCTTGGTCCCGTTATCCTTGGCGATGGCGTTGTTGTTGCCGGCGGTGGTCTTGGACTGGGCGGCGGCGCTGAAGAAGTTGCCCGGCAGGGTCATGGGGGCGGTGTTGAAGTTGCTGCCGAAGCCAGCCGGATAGCGGACCTCGCCGCGGATCTCCTTGGAGAAGCCGGCCAGAAGAGAGCAGAAGTTGCCATAGACGGCGCCGGCCTTGGCGTCGTTGGCCAGCACATGATCCTTGCCCGTGGTCCAGACCGTCGACATCCACGTCTTCTGCCAGCCGGCAGGTTTGGCGGTCAGGTAACGATGGGCCAGGCAGCGGGTCCAGCCGCCGCCGTTGCTGGTCATGTCGCACCAGACCTGGATCTTCTTGCCGGGTACGGGCTCCAACCAGTACGGCCCCGACTTGCTCAGCGGATGTTTGGCCAGCAAGGCCTTGCAGCTGAGCGCCGGGTTGCCCTGGGTGCCGATGGTCATGGTCGCGAGCACCTGGTAGGCCTTGCCGTCGCATAACATCAGCTGCTTCTTGTTGGTGTTGTAGTACATCAAGCCATGGGTCGAGGGTCCGCAAGGGGCCGGATCGGCGGTCGCGTTGAGCTGGATGCCCGTACCGAAACGCGCCGGCAGGCCGTCGCCGCCGTCGATGTCGCCGCTCACCTGCAGCTTGCCGCTGACCTTGATCTTCTTGTTCGACAAGGTGTGCACCCGGATGGACCAGCTGCTGACCTGACCGTCGCTGCCGTTGTTGAGGAACTTGGTGTCGCTGACCTTCAGCCGCCACTTACCCTTGGCGTTTTTGCCCGCCCAGGCGCCCAGGTCGCCCTTGACCGGCTTGCTCGGCGTCGGGAACGTGGTCTCCAGCTTGGTGCCCTTGCCGTTCTTGTCGTACAGCAGCAGCTCCTTGTTGTCCGGCCCGAACAAGCGCACGGTCACGTGGGCGATGTCGCTGTTGCCAAGCTTGACGCTGACCTCCAGCTTCTGGGCGATGCCCACATCCGGCACGGTGATGGTGCTGTCGATGCCAATGGGGTTGTTGTCGGGGATGCCGAAGGGCTTGGTGACCGACCAGACATCGACGAACTGGTTGTGGATCAGGCCGTTGGAGATCTCGTCGATGCCATCGGGCGGCAATGCCGAAGCGTCCATGGAAGGCACGCAGATGAGCTTGCCATCGGCGGCGATGCCCTTGACCACCTGGCCCTTGGCCGAACAGCTGCCGCTGATGGACTGGATGCCGGTGAGCTTGCTGCCATCGCCGACGAAGCTGTTGGCGACGATCGTCGTGGCGCTGATGTCGCCGGCGGCCACCTTCTTGGCCTTGAGCGCGTTGCCGCCCAGATCGAGGTTGCCGTCGAAGTTCATCTCGCTCACCGAGACACAGCCTGTGCAGGCCAGGTCGGCGGCGGGCCCGCCCTTGGTCTTGGCGCTGGCGAAGGTGAAGCCCACCTTGTCTGCCGAGATGCTGCCGGTGGCCACGTGTTTGGCGGCCACGCAACCCGAACAGCCCAGGGCCTCGGCCTGCACCGCCCGTCGAGCCCATGCCACCGCCTGCAGGGCCACCCGCGGCAGCTCGGGATCCTTCTCGATGGCCACGCCCAACCAGCCCGCCTTGCCACCGGCGAAGAGACCCGCCGGCATCGCCTTATCACTACCCAGCGCGCGACCGAAGGCGCCGCCCTTGACCGTGACGATGACCGGCCCCTCCTTCCACAAAGCCGCGCCGCCTTTGGCCTTGTCGTACAGGCCGAAGGTGGCGATGTAGTTGCCATCTGCCACCACCCCGCCGCCGCTCGCACGAAGCACGCCGGTGATGCCCAGGGTCGTCGGGGGCGCCGCAAGGGCCGAGGTGCTGCACAACACGACGATGGCGGCGAGCAACAACGCGCTCAGCCCTGGCAGCCACAACTTGGGGCTGTTGTTGAATCTCATGGTTGACTCCTGGCCGCGCCGTCGCGGCGCGCAAGCCTGGGAAATGGGCGCACGAATCATAGCAGACTCCAGACCTCCTGACATAC
>CAYTLW010000096.1:0-29924 GCA_964438735.1 uncultured Enterobacteriaceae bacterium
TGCGACCTGGTGGTGGTCGGGCGGACGACCCAGGGCAAGGTCTATGACCTCAGCGAGCGGGCGTTCGGTGACGTGGCCTTGCAGGAACCGACTGAGTCCTGGGCTTCATTCGTGGTCCGGGAGCGCACCATCGCGGCGGGTCTGCTCTCGCTCAACGCCGGGCCCTGGTGGGCCCTGGCCAAAGAAGTGCGCGTCGCCGCGCGCCGGGATGCGAGCCTGCAGAAGTCGGTGGAGATGGTCCAGGTGGAGGGGTTGTCCCGTCGCCATCTGGCGCCGCGCGGCTTCCTGACTCAGCCGGAGGTGGCGGACGACGGCCAAATGCGCGTGCTTGGCCCGCTGGATCCCTTGCTGTGGGATCGCGACCTGGTGCGTCACCTGTGGGATTTCGACTATGTCTGGGAAGTCTACAAGCCCGCTTCCAAGCGACGCTGGGGCTACTACGTCTGCCCCCTGCTGCACCGAGGGCGCCTCGTTGGACGATTCGAGGCCCATCGCGAGGCCGACGAGAGGGGAAACTCGAAGGTGGTGGTCGATCAGCTCTGGCCGGAGGCCGGCTTCGAGCCCGATGAGTTCGACGATTGCATCGACCGATTGGGCCAGGCGCAGTAGCCGCGCCCGATGTTGGTTGACACTGCGGTCACGGTCCGTAGTTTTCGACCATGCAGATCTACCTCATTCGACACACGCACGCCTCTGAAGCCCTCTCCGGCCGCGACGAACATCGGTACCTGACAGCCACAGGGCGAAGGGTGGCGCGTGCCGTCGGGCACAAGCTGGCAGTGGACAAAAGCGTGAGCCTCGACGCGGTGTTCACCAGCCCCCTCGTCAGGGCAGTACAGACCGCCGAACTCGTCGCAGACGCCGTCGGCTACACTGGTGAGGTCACCGCGATGCCCGGCTTGATGCCCGGCAGCCACCCCAGGGCGACGGCGCAGGCTATCGCGGCGCTGGGTGGGGCGGTCGCTGTGGTCGGCCATGAGCCCACCATCGGGGCATTGGGCGCGTACCTGGCGGGCAGCCCGGGTTTTCCGCCCTTTCGAAAGGGGCAGGTCTGCCTGATAGAGCGAGGTCAGCCGATGTGGACGTTGCTGCCGGATGTCCTGGAGTTCGAGCGGCTTCTGATCGGATAGGAAGGACATAGATGGCGAGCACCGTTCGATGCCAGGGAGCCAGCGAGACCAACTGGTCGCGTTTGCGGCAGGTCCGGCGATGACGAGCGCTCTCCGATCGGCATGGGCCTTGCCGCTGGTCTGCGCCCTTGCCTGCCTGGCGGGCTGCTATGACAACCAGCAGCCAATTGCGGCGGACGAACTCTGGCAACGCATTCACGAGCAGGGCTACCGCGATTTCGCCCACGCGCCAGGCTACGACAGCGGCCCCAAACCCACGTCGCCGGCCCACGGCGATCTGGCCGACATCTACATCAACGACGTGGTCGTGAAGGCGCTCGACGATGACGGCCCGCTGACCGGGTGGCCATCCGGCTCGCTGATCGTCAAGGACGTCTTCGACGACGAGGGGCCCCTCACCTTTGTTGTGGTCATGGACAAGCAAAGCGACGGCTGGTTCTTCGCCGAGTACGATCCAGACGGCGACGCCCTGTTCTCCGGCCAACCCGATACCTGCTTGGGATGCCACAAACCCGCAAACGACCGGGTACTCGCGTTCTCATTGCCCTGAGTTCTGTGCGACGAGCGGGCAGACGAATGCGGCCCCGAAACCCCACTTCGAGATGACCACGGCGGAGCGCGAAGGCGACCGCTACCGGGCCGGATCTGTTTGCACACGCACCCTCCATGCGGTAGACCACGCGCCCCACCAAGACAGATGACCCGCTGGCGCACAGCTCCAGACCGCATCCAGGATCGTTGATGAGCCAGACGAAGTGGCAGACTTCCCCAGATCACGACAACAAAGGCTGGCCGCCCGGAGTGCCCTACATCGTCGGCAACGAGATGTGCGAGCGCTTCTCGTACTACGGCATGCGGGCCATCCTCACCGTGCACCTGGTCAGCCTCTATCAGCTGACCGGCGCGGCTGAGGACATCGCCAAAGATCAAGCGACCGCCGCCTACCACCTCTTCGCGGGCGCCGTGTACGCCTTCCCCATGCTCGGCGCGATCCTCGCCGACCGCTTCTGGGGCAAGTACCGCACGATCCTGTGGCTGTCGCTGATGTACTGCATCGGCCACGGCGTTCTGGCGGTGGCGGACATCCCGGCCGACCCTGAGACGCGACTGTTGCTCGTTGGTATCGGCCTGGGTTGCATCGCCATCGGCGCCGGGGGCATCAAACCCTGTGTCTCGGCCAACGTGGGAGACCAGTTCGGTCGCGGCAACTGGACCAAGGTCCAGACGATCTACCAGATCTTCTATTTCTCCATCAATTTTGGATCGTTCTTCGCGACCTTGCTGATCCCGTGGATCCGCGGCGACGGCACGCAGCTGTGGCGCACGTCGCTCGCGTTCGGCGTACCCGGTGTGCTCATGGCCATCGCGACCTTCTTCTTCTGGCTCGGCCGCCACAAGTTCGTTCACGTACCCCCGAGCCCGGGCGGACGGCTGGGCAAGCTCGACACCTACGCTGGCAGCCTGTTGTTCCTGTCCATCGGCCACCTCTTCGCCACACCGGCGGCCTGGGGTTGGGGCGTGCGCGGCGCCATCAGCCTGGTCTTCCTGATCGCCGGCGTGGCGGTGTTCCGGTATCGCCAGAAGGTCGAGCAGGACGACGGCTTCCTGGCCATCGTGCTGTACAACCTGATGGCCAAGGTGACCGGCACGGGCAACGAAACCGCGACCGCGGGCAAAGAGTCCACCGACGCCGACGCCGACAGCCCGCTGGTCAAGAGCCAGTTCTGGGCCGACTTCTGGGCGCCAGCCATCCGCAAGTTCGGCATCGCCGCCACCGAGGGCCCCTACGCGGTCTTCAAGGTGTGCACAATCTTTATCTTCATCCCCGTCTTCTGGGCCATCTTCGACCAGCATGGCAGCACCTGGATCCTGCAGGCCCAGTCCATGGACACCTCGCTCTTCGGCATCGAGGTCAAGCCCGAGCAGATCGCAGCGTGGAACCCGCTGATGGTCATGATCCTGATCCCCGTGATGAGCGTCGTGTACCGGATCTCCGGCAAGTTCGGCTTCGAGATGTACCCGCTGCGGCGCATGGTCATCGGCCTGTTCATGGCCGGCGGTTCCTTTGCCATCGCCGCCATCGCGCAGCAGATGATCGATACCCAGGGCCCAGGAGTGGTCACCGTCTGGTGGCAGGTGCTGGCCTACCTGGTGCTGACCACCAGCGAGGTCCTGGTCTCCATCACCGCGCTCGAGTTCGCCTACACCCAGGCGCCCAAACGCATGAAGTCGGTCGTCATGGGCCTGTTCCTGTTGACCGTGACCCTGGGCAACGCCTTCGTATCGGCGCTGACCAGCGCCAAAGAGGCCATCGCCTCCATCAGCGGCAGCGAGTTCGGTCAGGCCGAGTTCTTCTGGTTCTTCTGCTGGGCCGCGGTCATCGTCGGCGCGCTGATGGCGGTCCGTACGCGCTTCTACGTGCAGCGGGACTACACTCAGGATTGAGTTCGGTCATCGTGGGCGGCCCCTGCTTCCCCTGGCCCCGTGTCCACACTGTTCAGAGGACCGGAGCCGAACGCCGCAAGACAAGGACCACCTGCCACACCGGCTCGCCGCGATCGGTGCGCCCGACCACCTCGTCGGCCTGCAGCACCTCGAAACCGCAGCCGTCGGCCAGGTCCCGGATGCACGACTCGCTGTGGGCGTATCGCCCGCTCTCCAGCAGCGACCACCCGGGCCCGTCGAAGCGCTCCACCGAGAATGCGAACAGCCCCTCTGGCATCAGCGCTCCGGCCACCGCGTCGAAGATCGGAGCCAGATTACCCATGTAGGGGAATACATCGCCCGCAATCGCCAGGTCGAATTCACCGGCGTGCGCCGCGAGCACCTCGCTCATCTCGCCGAGATGCACCGCGTCATACATGCCGCGACGCACGGCGTGGTCGAGCATCTTTGGCGCGCTGTCGATGCCCTCCAGCCGGCCGCACCACGGCTCGAAAGCCGCTCCGCACAGCCCCGTGCCGCAGCCCAGGTCCACAACACGTAGCGCCGATTCCGGCGCCCCAAGCAGCGGCGCAACGACCTGTAACAGCAATTCGGGAATGCGGTAGCCGAGCCCCTGGAGCAGGTGCCGGTCAAAGTGGTCGGCATATCCATCGAACAGACCCCGCACATAACCCTCGGGTGGCGCCTCTGGCTGCTCACCGCGAAGTACACACTGCAAGTAGCGCGCCCCTGGACGCGAAGCATCGGCAGCCAGCGCGCGGGCCAATGCGTCCGCGGCCGGTTGCTCGTCGCCCGTCTCCATGTAGAGCGCGCCGAGCGTCTCGTTCACCGACGCGTCGTCCGGCACGAAAGTTCGAGCTTTCTCCAGGATGCGCAATGCGTCGCCGATGTGCCCGAGGCTGTAGACCGTCGCGCCCAGCTGCAACCAGCCGCGCACAAGGCGCTGGTCGCATTGAACCGAGCGCTCGTAGGCGTCACGAGCCGCCTCAAGGTCTCCCCGCTCGACTTGTACATTACCAAGGTTGCAGTAGATTCTGGCGGCATCGGGCCGTATCGCCAGGGCCTTCTCCAGGTGCTGAACGGCCTCATCGAGGCGTCGGAGTTCGCGCAGGCACGAGGCCAGGTTGGCGTGCGCCTCGGCGTAGTCGGTTTTCAGCTCCAGCGCGCGCCCGCAGGCCAGCACGGCGGCGTCGAGTTGACCGCCTCGCTTCAGGGCGCTGCCGCGGTTGTTGTGCAGCGCAGCCTCGTCTGGATGGGACGCGATCAGGTCATCGAAGATGCGCAACGCGTCGTCGAAACGGCCCTGCCGTATGGCGACGATGCCGCGGTCATTGGCCTGGGCGACCCGCTCTGGGAGCCCTTGTGAAGCTCCCACCCTATTTCCTCGCCAACACGCAGACATAGGTCGTGGTGCCATCGGCGAGCTTGCGATAGTTCGCCGAGCCCTCGATGGCCGCCCAGTTGAAGATCTGTGCCTGCATCCGGCGCCCATAGGACTGCGTAAACGCCTCCGCTGCAGGCTTCGCCACCTCGCGCGAACGGAGCACATTCAAGGTGATGTCCTCGACATGCACGGGCGTCAATCCGCAGTCGCGTACATCCAGCCGAAAACGTCCCAGGTCGGGGGCGTCGATGATGTCGCCGTAGAGGAAGTGACCGCCGGGGCGCAGCACGCGAAAGACCTCGCGAAAGAACGCCAGCCGATCGGGATAACAATGAGAAGACTCGACGTTGAGCACCGCGTCGAAGCTCCGTTCATCGAAGGGCAGGTTCTCCGCGTCGCCCGGGCGGAAGCTCAGACCGTCGATGTGCTTGTGGCGCTCGTTGCAGACGGCCGCGTTGGCTTCGGCCAGATCGATGCCCACCATGCTGGCCGGGCCGAGACGGGTCTTGACGAACGCCGCCCCACCGCCGCGCCCGCAGCCCACTTCGAGCACCTCCTTGTCGGTCAGATCCACCTGGCCGGCGATGTGGTGGTAGAGCTGAATCGACTGGCGATCCCGCTCCTGCTCCGCCGCCAACTCCAGACGTGGCAGGTCGGGGTCCAGCGGCGAGTAGCCCCAGTTGAAGAAGTCCAACTCCGCCAGCTTGCCGGCGCGCTCGGTCACCGCCAGGTTGTACATGGCCCGCCAGGCCAACCGTCGAATCGCGGGCAGCCGGCGGGTGGCGGCGATGGCTGGGCTGACGACGACCGAGGTGGCGTTCGAGAACAGTCCCATGGCTGGAGCCTCCTGAAATCACTGATTCATGGCACGCCTGGCGCAGGGCGGGCGCGCGATTCGCTGTGGGTGTATCACAACATGCGGTTGCGGATATGGCCGGCACCCGTGTCCAAGGAGTATACCCCGACGCACGGGGCGCCCATCGAGAGCCCGGCAGCAGAAGGAAGAAGCATGAACCCAGTCAAATACCCAGCAGCCATCGCTTGCCTCGCAATCTGCCTGGTCGCGGCTGCCTGTTCGACGTCGTCCGAGGTCGAGGGGCCGGCGACCAATACGACCGATACCGGTCAGGATGCGGCAGCGCAGGACGCGGTGCAGCAGGACGATGTGCAGCAGGACGCCGGCGAATCCGGTGCGGACACGGCCAGCACCAAGGACGACAAGTTCAGCTTCTTCGTCACCAGCATCGAGACCATGCGCAAGCTCTCCGGCAGCCAGCAGGGCTTCGGCGGCGACCTCGGCGGCCTGGCCGGCGCGGACGACATCTGCCAGAAGACCGCGGCGACCGTGGACGGTGGTCACAAGACCTGGCGCGCCTTCCTCAGCGTGACCAAAGGCCCGGACGGCAAGCCGGTGCACGCCATCGACCGCATCGGCAGCGGCCCCTGGTACGACCGCAACGGCCGGCTGGTGGCGAACAACATCGAAGACCTGCTCAAGCAACGTCCGGCGGGCGACCCGCAGAATACCGACGACCTGCCCAACGAGATGGGCCAGGGTCAGAAGCAGTTCGGCGACAACCACGACGTGCTGACCGGCAGCAACGACAAGGGCCAGCTCAACAGCACCGATCCGGCCAGCACCTGCCAGGATTGGACCAGCAAGGTGGGGCCGGGTTCGGCCAAGAAGGTCATGGCCGGGCACTCCTGGCCACGCGAAGAGAAAGGCGGCACCGGCGGCACCGGCGGACCGGGTGGTGGACCTGGCGGTGGCCCCGGCGGCAAGGGCCCACCGCCAGCGGCGTTCAATGTGTGCAAGGGCAAGGCCAGCGGAGACGCCTGCTCGTTCAAGGGCAAGGGCGGCCAGATCAGCGGCGATTGCGGCAAGCCCCCGCAGGGCACCGAGCTGGTCTGCATTCCCGCGGGTGGCGGTCCAGGCGACGGCGGCGGCGGCGGTGGCGGCGACCCGGCCAACTGGATCATGGCCCACACCGTGCCCGGCTGCGCGCCCGGCGTTCAGCTGGAGCAGGTCGGCGGCGGGCAGGGCACCGATACCGTCGGCGGCGGTGGTGGATACGGCGGGATCTATTGCTTCGCGCTCACCCCTTGAGTCGCATTCCGGCCAGGAGAACCCATGAACCCGCATCGTGCCGGCGCCTTGGCCTGCCTTATCGCGGTCATCGCGGTCGCTTCGGTGGCGTGCAGCGGCGCTGACGGTGATACGGGCAGCGCACCAGACGCCGCCACGGATGGCGGCCCTGACGGGGCGCCCGCCGCGGACGCCGCCGGCACCTCCGCAGACGCCCCGACGGTCACCAAGACCCTGACCTACGCGCCATGCAGCGAAGACAAACACGTCGGCGGCTTCCTCATCACCCTCGCCGAGAAGTTCACCGGCGTGGAGGGGCGGGTCTACGACGGCGTGGTGCCGCGCGACATCCCCGTCGTATTGCAGACCGAGGGCACGTGCCGCGTGATGCGTCTGCCGAGCCTGCTTTGCCTGCCGGGTTGCAAGCCGGGGCAGACCTGCAAGGGCGAAGACGGGGGCGGGAAGGGGACCTGCATCACCCATCCAGTGAGCCATCCGGTGGGTACGGTCACGGTGACGGGCCTCAAGGAAGAGCTCAGCATGACCGCCAAGTGGGGCAACAACTATATCAACCCGGGCTCCCTGCCTCATCCGGCGTTCGACGCCGGCGACGCCATCGCGCTCCAGGCGACCGGCGGGGATTACGAGGCCTTCAGCCTGGTGGGGCAGGGCGTCGAGGCCCTGCAAAAAGCCGCTGGCGGGACCCAGGTCGCGGTCGATACCGGCCAGCCGGTCCAGCTGAAGTGGCAAGCGCCGAGCGCCGCAGGGGCGGCTGACAGCCCCGTCCGGGTCCACATCGCCCTCAACCTGGACAACCACGGCACCTCGTCGGGGTGGATCGCCTGCGATGCCCCGGATACGGGCTCGTTCACCATCCCAGAAAAGCTGGTCAGCGCGCTCTATGGGCTGGGCGTGTCCGGCTTCCCCACGGTGACGTTGACCCGGCGCACGATCGACTCGGCCGATATCACGCCAGGATGTGTGGAGTTGGTGGTCGCCTCTGTACTCGAGCTGAGCGCCAGCATCGCCGGCGTGACCTCGTGCACCGACGACAAGGCATGCCCGAAAGGCAAGACCTGCGGAGCGAACCTCACCTGTTCCTGAAGAATCAGCGGAAGAGCACCCACGAGTCCATGTGGATGTTGCCGCCCTTGCCCTCGGGTTTGCCCTGGAAGAGGCTCTTATAGCTGACCGTGAACGTCTCGCCCGGCTTGACCCGGTCGGTGATGTCCCAGGTGACCACGCGCACATCCTTGCCAGGGCACCAACCGCCGCGGCCCAGGTACCAGGTGCCGAACTGGTTGGGCACGGTGCCCTCGTCGACCTGGTGGGCGCAGCCGTAGAAGTTGCCGACCCAGTTGTGTTCCTTCACATACGTCTTGCTGCCGGCGTCCGATCCCACGGTGAAGTGGTGGGTATGGTTGCAGAACTCGGCGCAGTTCAGCTTGCTGCCGAAGCCGTGTCCGGTGACCTCGACGGCGAGCTCGACCTTCTTGGCATCCTTGGGCACGGTCACCTCGATGGGCTTGTACTTGTCGTTGTAGTTGGCGCCATAGCCGCCACCGGCGAAGAGATGCTGGATGCCGGTCGGCGGCGGCACATTCTTGTTGAGGAAGCGCAGCTTCAACGTGGTCGTGTACGGATAGCTGCCCTTGAAAGCGAAACGCACCTTGCCGCCATTGCCCAGGTAGTGGCGGGCCCGTGGTGAGTCGGTGATCCAGCGACCCTCGCGGTGATAGGTGGTGATCCAGCGCTGGATGAAGTTGCTCTTGCAGCCGCATTTGCCCCAGCCCGTCTTGCCCTCCACCGTCACCTTGGCGCCCTTGCACGAGCCCTTGGCGCCGCCGCAGTCGGCGTCGCTGTTGCACGCCTTGCAGTAGTGATGCTTCTTGTCGAGCAGGCAATGACCGGCGGTCTTGGTGACGGGTTTGGTCACCCAGGTGCAACCGCGCTTGCGCTTGACCGTCTCCTGCCTGGGCGTGATGCAGTTGCAGTCCTTGGTGTCGGCAGCGACCTTGGCGACGGCCTTGCGGGCGGGTTTGTAGCCCTTGCAGGTGGCGCCGAGGCCGTGCTTGGCCTCGCAGTCGCAGTGCTTCTTGCAGGTGGTATCGGTGGCCTTGCCGGCCAACTGGCAGGCGCCGAGCACCTCGTCCTGCTCCTTGACCTCGCCGACGGCGATCTGGCAGCTGGCGGGCACATGCTTGCCCTCCTCTTCGGTCGCCGGCCGCTCGACCACCTTGAGGTGCGAGTGGTAGTCCCACTCGAAGCAATTCGTATCGTCGTGGTTCTTGCACATCTGCGCGAAGTCCACCTCGACGCTGTCGTACTTGTTGAGCTCGGACGCGGCGGGCATGTCGAAGTCGAAGGTCTCGCCGTTGACGACCTTTTCGTCGTACAGGGTCACGATCTTCATGTCGCCGGTCTCGGGGTGGTCCTCTGTGCGCTTCCACTCGTAGTTGTAATAACGCGCCTCCCACGCCAGGTGATGCACGTAGGCCTTGTTGTTGTTGCCGACCACCGACAACAAACCCACCTGGCGCAGCCGCTGGAAGCGATCGATGGCGAACGCGGCGCGCGGCTTCTTGCGCAGCAGCTCGCCGATCCAGCCGTAGGCGCCCTCGTTGGGATACTTGGTCCAGGACATGGGTTTGTTGACGAAGTGCAGCCGGTTGCGCCAGCGCAGCCGGTCGATGGGTTTGAGCTTGGCCAGGTGGTAGTCAAAACGCGCCTTCATCTGCTCGATGTATTTGGCGGTGTTGTCGGTGCCGTCGGCGTCCCGGTAGGGCACGAAGAAGTAGTGCGCGTTGTCAGGCGACCACTCCATGAGCTTGCCGATATCGGCGGTGGTGGCCGACCCCCACAACCAGGTGAGGTAATCGCCGCCGCCATTTTTGGAGTACAGGCCCTTGCCCACCGTCAGGAAGACGTAGCTGCTGTGGCCGTCGTAGTGGTCGGAGAACGTCCAGCTGCCGCGCAGGGTGGGCACCGTGAAGTCGCCGGCCAGGGAGCGATAGAAGTAGCCCTCCTTGCCGGTGTCGAATTTGCGCAGCGGCTCCTTGGGCGGCTCGGCGGCGGCGGACATGCAGGTGACCAGACTGTCGCAATCGCCCACGGAGGTCAGGCACTTCTGGACGATGGCCCCGACCGTGACGTCCTGGCAGAGCGCCGTGCACAACGTGGTCGGCAGCACGGAGTCGCATACCGCAAAGGTCCCGCAGCCGGCCGCGCAGTCAAATGGCGCGCCAGCGTCCACTGCGACGTCTTTCGGCGCCGCCACATCGACCGGGCTGCCGACGTCCACGGCAGACACATCGACCGCGTCCGTGGCCGCGGCATCTTCTGTTCCCGCGGCGCTGTCGGCGGCGGGCGAATCGGGTTCGTTGCCGCAGCCGGACAGGGCAAGCGCGATGCACAGAAGCGTGCGGCATGCGCCGGTAGCGCGCTGTTTGGAGAAGGAAGTGCTCATGGTTACCTCGTCCGCGGCAGGGGGCGGCAGCATAGCAGAAGGGACCAGCGGATAAGGCCACGAACTCGGGCTCGCGGAACCGTCTCACAAACCTTGGCTATGGACCAACGCATCCGTAGAACCTAGACTGTGCTGTGACAACGGCGCGCCGGCTGCCCGACCGGGCGGC
Source organism: uncultured Enterobacteriaceae bacterium (assembly GCA_964438735.1). GTDB lineage: Bacteria > Myxococcota_A > UBA9042 > UBA9042 > UBA9042 > CAYTLW01. The sequence goes on from CAYTLW010000096.1 coordinate 10,681, forward strand.
GTGCGGACTGGGGAGGTCCTCACATGAGTTCGCTGCTTCCGTTTTTTGTCCTCACGGGCGCGGTCTGCTGCCTGCTGGCCGTCGCGACCTGGTTTGCCGCCTGCCGGGTCCTGGCCAAGCGCCAGATCCACTGCCCGGGTCACAACGTCGACTGCCTCGTCGACTTCGAAGAGGTCCGGAGCGTGCCGTGGAAGACCAGCAATCGCTTCGACGTCGCTCGTTGTGAGCTGCTCGGCTGGGGCAACAGGGTCGACTGCGCCAAGGCCTGCACCAGCCAGGCGTGCAATCGCTGAAGTCTGCGTTCGATAGTCGCTGACGCGCTACCTGCGGCAGCACCTCGCGCAGCCCACCGTCTCGGCGGTGGCCTGCCCTTTGACGCCAAGCGCGGCCAATGCCAGCATCCGCGCCCTGCCGCCCCGAGCGGCCCCATGACACCCGGCTGGAGGTCCCATGGCTGGCATCGACGAAAACCGCCCCTTCCTGCCCGTGCGTATCGCGGTGATGACCATCTCCAATACGCGCACCCTGGACGACGACCGCTCCGGCGCCCTGCTCATCGAGCTGCTCCAGGCCGACGGCCACGTGCTCGCCGATCGGGCCATCGTCAAGGACGAGCAATCCGCCATCATCGAGCGCCTGCAGTCCTGGATCGCCGAACCGACCATCGACGTGGTCCTGGCCACAGGCGGCACCGGGCTCACCGGCCACGACGTGACGCCAGAGGCCTTCTCCGCGGTCTACGAAAAGGAGATCCCCGGCTTCGGCGAGCTCTTCCGCTACCAGAGCCTGGCCAAGATCGGCACGTCGGCCATCCAGTCACGAGCCACGGCAGGCGTCGCGGGGGGCACCTACCTGTTCGCGCTGCCGGGGTCGCCCGGCGCCTGTCGCGACGGCTGGGAAGGCATCCTGCACGCGCAGCTGGACTCGCGACTGCGGCCGTGCAACTTCGTCGACATGATGCCGCGCTTGCAGGAACACGTGAGCTGATTGGCGGCTATTCCCGCTTGCCCACTTCGATGCGAATGAACTCGGGCACGAGCCACAGAGCGACACGAATCATGGCGGCAGTATGTTGCCCGTCAGGATCGGGCGCAACGCCGCCGCTCACCCGCATCCGACCCACCGCAGCTTGCGCAGGCGATCCGATTGCAGATCAGCGCTTTGCCCACCCATTGTCCCGAGCGTCCCCTCGATGTGCTGGTCAAGAGCCAGAAACTCCCGACATGTCAAAGCTTTACGGCCGATTCACATGTTGAACACCACAACCCATGAGGACCTCAATGACCGAAGCCACCCTCGCCTTCCTGGGCAGCCGGTTCGGCGAAGCGGTCATCCTCGTGGGGGCGGCGATTCTCGCCGACATGTTGTGCAAAAAACTCGGCGCCTGTGCGTAGCCGCCTGGCACCAAAGGACCACCCGGTCATGGGCGGTCATGCGGCGCTTGCGGTGGGCTATGACGACGCGAGCCGGACGGTGGCGGTGCGCAACTCGTTCGGCCCCGATTGGGGGCAGGGAGGGTATTTCACCATGCCCTATGCTGTCCTGATGTCCGAGAGCGATTGCGGCGATTTCTGGGCGTTGCGGACGGTCACTGGTTGAGTCGGCGGCGGGGCGATCTTGTCGCTGACCCGTCGATCCGATACCGTCACCCTGCGCCCCCACCGGCGGCGCGCCACCCCCAGGGCAGAGCCGGCAACCGCCGCATCAGGCGGCAGGCGGATCGATGAACGTCCTGTTGGTACAGCCTCAGGTCTGCGCCGAGCCCATGTACCCCGTGCCCCTGGCGGCTATGGGTGCCGTGCTGCGCGCTCGCGGCCACCAGGTCTGGGGCGTGGACCTGCAGTTCGACTCCGTCGCCTCGCTCTATGACCGGCTGCAAGAGGTGGAGGCCTCCTGGGTGGGCGCCACGGTGCTGCCCCATAACGCCGAGGATGTGGGCCGACTGTTCCGCGACCTGCGCGCCATCCGCCCGATCTCGACCTTCATCGCCGGCGCCTACCCGACGCTCGACGCCAAGGCGGCGCTCCTGCGCACCGGCGCAGACGTGGCGGTGGTGAGTGACCCCGAAGCGACGGTAGCCGACCTGGTCAGCGCCGAACGGGGTAATCCCATCGCCGGCACGGTCGCGCGCACCGAACACGGCCCTGTGGCCGGGCCGCGCCGCTCGCCCGTGCCACTTGCGGACCTGCCCTTTCCCGACCGCAGCCTCTTCCCGCCCATCCGCTACAGCTACGCCATGCGCTCCACGGCGGTGCCCTACACCATGGCCTATACCAGCCGCGGTTGCCTGCTGGCCTGCCCCTATTGCCCGGTGTCGACCCTGCGGCCGCGCGGCTTTGACTGCCGACCCGCCGACCAGGTGCATGCCGAGATGAAGATGCTGGCCGAGGAGTTCGGCATCCGCTCGGTGCACATCGAGGACGACGCCTTCCTGGCCGACCGGGCGCGAATCGTCGAGCTCTGTCGCCTGCTGAAGGAAGACCCCGTGCCGGTGGTCTGGGAGCTGGTCAACGGCGTGCGACCGCCCCAGGTGGACGAGGAGCTGCTGGGCCTGATGGCCGCCGCTGGCTGCAGCCGCATCGTGCTGTCTTTCGAGCACCTGTCCAGCGATGGCGTACCCGCGGTGGGTCATGACATCGCCACTGCGAAGGCGGCGGTCCGACAGGCCCGGCGCGCCGGAATGCGCGTGGGCGGCTACTTCATGGTCGGTCTGCCCGGTGTGACGCTTGCCGAATCGCTTCACAGCATCTACCTTGGACTTGCGCTCCGGCTCGACGACGCGAACTTCATCGCGCTGTACGATGCCCCCGGGTCGGCGTATGCGCGGCAGGTCGAAGGCCAGGCACAACGCCTGCCGCCTGCTGCGGCTGCGCAGCTCGCCAAGGCCGCGCAGGTCGCCTTTTTCTGCGGACCACGACCCTTGCTGCGCCTCACCGTCGATCTCATCAGAACGCCGCAGGTCATCCCTTCGCTCGCCGAAAAGGCGCGCGAGCTCATCCGCTTCGGCGGGCCGGTCCCCATGAGAGACACCCTATGAGTCCACGGCCGCCTCACACCGACTTCGACGGCGCCCCGCGGGTGCTCTTCGTGCGGTTTGCGCCGTGGATGGCGCGCACCAACAACCACCCCCACGACCTCATGTGGCCGGTGTCCATGCTCTACGGACGGGCCATCGCCCGGAAGCGCGGCTGGCGTGCGAAGATCATCGACCTGCACGTCGAAGGGCTGGACCGCTGGGAGCTGGTCCAACAGATTCACGACTACGGCCCGCACCTGCTGCTGCTCGACACCATGACGCCGACCATGACCCTGGCCCGCCAGGTGGCCGAGTCGGTGGCCAGCCGCAGCCCGGACGTGACGGTGTGGGGCATCGGCCAGCACGCCACTGAGCAGCCCACCGACCTGCTGTTTCCGGGCTCCGTGTTCGCCGGCGTGCTCATGGGCGAGTACGAAGTCTCCCTGCCGCAGCTGTTGGACAGCCTGGGCCAGGGCCCGGTGCACGGCTCGGCGGTCCTGGGTGAAGACGGCAAGCTGCGCGTGAACGGCGGCCGCCAGCAAATCACCGACCTGGACGTCTTGCCCGACCTGGATCCGCGCGGATTGCGCCTGAATCGCTACGGCATGCGCTCGGTGGCGCCACGACGCTTCGGCACGACGCGCTGGGGCTTCGTGATGACCAGCCGCGGCTGCCCCTTCCTGTGCACCTTCTGCTCACCGACCTTGCGTCAGAGCTATGGCCGCAGCTTCAGGACCCAGGCGGCCATGGGTGTGGTCGACGACATGGAACGCCTGGCCACCGACCACGGCGTGGACGCCATCTACACTATCGACGACGTCTTCTCCTTCGACCAGGAGCGGGTGCGTGAGATCTGCCGCGAGCTGATCCGGCGCAAGGTGCCGGTGCAGTGGGTCATCCAGACGCGGCCGGACATGGTCGATACCGAGACCCTGCGCCTGCTCAAGCTGGCTGGCTGTGTCGGCGTCAAGATGGGCGTCGAATCGGGCGTCGACCGCATCCTCAAGCTCATCAAGAAGGGCGTGCGCCGCGACCGCATTCTGGAGACGGCGCGCAACATCCGCGCCGCCGGCATCCCGCTGACCGCCTACTATATGCTGGGTCATCCCACCGAGACGCTCGAAGAGATGCAGGAGACCTTCCGCTTCGCCCGCGAGGTGGGCGCGGACATGATCCAGGTCGCCTTCCACACGCCCTATCCGGGCAGCGAATCCTACGAGATGTTCAAGCGCGAGGTCAGCGACCTGAGCGAGCTGAACCACTACGAGACCCACCACGTCAACGCCAGCGAGGTCGATGGCGAGACTTTGGAACGTCTGCAGCGACGCTTCTACCTGGACTACTACCTGTCGCCGCGCATCTTCTTGAACTACGTGCGCCGCCGGGCCGTGTACCGGCTGACGGATCTCGAAGAGTGGCGCCTGGCGTGGGGTTCACTGCGCTACCTGCTGCTGGATCGCGGGCGCAAAGAGGGCGGCGCTGCGAGCAGCGCGACCTCGGCCGAGCGCGACGCGTCGCGAGAGAAATCGGCTGCCTGAACCATCCAAGGCGCAAGTGAATTGAGCCGCCCATGCTGCCCATCGCCCGGCACAACATCAACCTGAGCGTCGCCGAGCTCAAGCTCGTCGTGGCCGGCGCCGCGGGCAACGCAAAGGCGCCCGATGGGCGCGAACGATTTCAATCGGCGGCGGCACAGTGGCTTGGCGTGCAGACGGTGCTCGCGACCGAGTCGGGGCGGTCTGCCCTGGCCCTGGTCCTGCGCGCGCTGGAGCTGCCTCCTGGCGCGGCCGTGGCGTTGCCGGCTTATGGCTTCTTCTCCGTGGTGGGGGTGGTCGAGGCGCTGGGTCTGCAGCCGCGCTACATCGACGTCGACCCGGACACCATGGCCATGGACGCCCGGGCGCTGGACGCCCAGACCGATGACCTGGCCGCCGCGATCCTGATCCACCCCTTCGGCCAGGTGGCGCCCATGGACGCGCTCCTGGCGGTCTGTGAGCGCCGCGGCATCGCCCTGGTGGAGGACGCCTCGCAGTCTACGGGCGCCTCTCTTGCTGGCCGGAAGGTGGGCACGTTCGGTGTGGCCGGCGTCTTCAGCCTGGTGTCGGGCAAGAACCTGCAGACCTTTGGCGGCGGCCTGGCCGTCAGCGCCGACCCGGACCTGGGCGCCCGGATGAAGCGCCTCTACCAGGCCTCGGAGCCGGCCGACGAGGAGCGCGTCCGAGGGGCACTTCGGGGCGGGCTGTTGAAGTGGTCGCTGGCCACCCGTGGGGGCTTCCTCGGCGGCGCATTCGCCCCCTTCCTGGCGCTCAGCGAGGCCACGCCAGAGCGTTTTTCGACCCTTTTCGACGAGGCCCGCCAGCCCTTTGACGCGACGGCGCCCATCCGTCGCCTGCACGACGTACAGGGCGCGCTGGGCTGCCTGGAGCTGGCCGAGGTGGACGCCCGCAACCAGGCGCGACGACGCAACGCGCTGCGCCTGCACGAGGGCCTGGCCGGACTACCGACGCTGGCGCTGCAACGATTCGACCCCGAGGCGGACAACACCTTCAACGCCGTCGCGGCGCGCGTGGCCGACGCCAGCGCCCTGGCTCGAAGACTCCTGCGCCGCGGCGTCGACACCCGCACCGACTACATGCAGTGGTACGGCCCGCCGGCGTTCTCCGAAGACGTACTCTACGTGCCCAATCATCCTGGCCTCGGGCGACGCGATGTCGACCGCGTGGTGCGCGCCGTGCGACAGTGCCTGCGCGACGCGTCGCCGCTGGCGAGCGCGCAACGATGATGGGGTCCTGACGGCATGGCCATACTGGACAGGTTGCAGTCCGCAGCACACGGCCTGGTGACGGGGGCGGGCATCTTCGCCGACCAGCGCCTGGCGCGCCGTGGCGGCCGAGCGCCCCGGACCATGCCGATCCTCTACGTCGAGGTGATCAAGCGCTGCAACCTGCGCTGCATCATGTGCGGCTATCCCACCGACTATCCCAGCCGCGGCAAGCGCATGGATACGATGGCCATGGAGCGGCTGCTTCGCCAGGCGACCGAGCTGTCCTGCCGCATCGTCTCCTTCGGCGGCGGCGAACCCTTCCTGCGGCCGGATATGCCTCGGCTCATCGACGTCTGCGGGGAGCTGGACCTGGGCCTGCACATCAATACCAACGGCACGCGCATCGACGCCGCCCTGGCCCAACAACTGGCCCCGGCGACGCACCTGCACCTGGCCCTGTCGCTGGACCACTGTGACGCCGAACCCAACGACGCCATCCGCGGCATCGGCGTACATCGCGCCGTGCGGGAGGCGGCCGCGACTCTGCGCGAGCATGCGCCCGCCGTGCAGCTGTCGCTGAATGTGGTGGTCGGCGCTCACAACGTCGGCAGCCTGGAGCGCACCGTCGACCTGGCCGCCAGCTGGGGATTGGGCGGCATCAAGTTCCTGCCCCTGCACAGCAACCTGGGCCATCGCTACAAGGATGACGCCATCCCCGAGGCCATGCGCGGCCCCGATGACCTGCCGCGCGCCCTGGGCGAAGAGCTGCTGCACGCCGCAAGCCGGGCGCGCTCGCTGGGCCTGGCCACGTCATCGCTGGCGTTCTTGCAGCGGGTGCCAGACTACCTCGAGGGTACGCTGCATTTCCCCTGCTACGCCGGCTTCCTGTACGGCAACATCGACCCCTTCGGCCAGCTCTTCCCGTGCTACGATCACACCGAGCCCTTGAGCGTATTGGACCAGGGGCTGGTGGCCGCCTGGCGCAGTGAGGCCATGAACCGCATGCGCGACCGGGTGATCAACTGCGCCACCCCCTGCTGGAACAGCGGCAACGCCGAGCCCTCGTTGCGCATGGATCCGGCCACCTCGCTGGCCGACCCGGCCCAATTGATGATCGACCTGGAGCAGTACCTGCTGTGATCCCCCGACGCCGCTACGAGTTTCCAGACGGGCTCGGTCGCATGGTCAGCAGAGCCGTGCTGAGCGGCGCCGTCGGCCGTGGTCCCGCGGCGGGGGTGTTCGCGCGTATGCTCGCCGATCGACTGACCGCCGGGGATCGCCGACCGGACGTGATCCTGACCGCTTCGGGACGGGCCGCGTTGGCGCTGGTGTTGGAGCGTCTGGGGGTCGCCAAGGGCAGCGCCATCCTGCTGCCCGCCTGGACCTTCGGCGGCGTGGCCGACGACCTGCGCGCCCGCGGCTGGACCATTCGCCTGTGCGACGTGGGCGACGAGCGGCCCCTGATGAGCGCCGACTGCGTGCGCGCCGCCTGGCATGACGACATCGGCTGCGTGCTCTACACCCACCTCTTCGGGCAAGTGGCGGACATCTCACCGCTGGTGCAATTCGCTCACCAGCAGGGCGCGCGCGTTGTCGAGGATTGCGCCCACGCCATGGGCAGCCAGGTCGCGGATGCTCCCGTCGGCGTCGCCGCGGATGGCGCGCTGTTTTCGTTCGACCTGCTCAAGTCCGTGGCCACATTTGGCGGCGGACTGGGTGTCGTCGGCGATGGCGCGGGCCACTGCGAACTGGAGGGGGCGCCCCCCTCCGACAGCGCGCTGCTGCGTCGAATCGCCAGCGGGGTGGGCGAGGATCAACTCTTCGCCGGGCCGTGGCTGCGGCCGCTGAGCGCGTTGCTGGCCCATCCGGGCAGCCGCGCCGCCATCGACATGGCGGACGGATTGATGCGTCGTGGGCCCCCAAGCGCGAGCGGTTTCGGCCACCTGCAGGGCAGGGTGGGCATCGACCAGCTGCTCAGCCTGCCCAAGCGCCTGGTGCAACGCCGGGCCATGGCCCGTCGGGTGCTCGGCGCCCTGGGCTTGAGCGACCCGCAGCTGGATGAGGAGGCCGCCTTGCAGGGCAACGCCTATTTCGTCGTGGTGCGCGCCGCCGCCGGCGAACGAGCCGCCGAACTGCGCCGGGACCTGTTGTCGGCGGGCATCGACGCCGGCGTCGGCAGCGACATCGCAGATGACCTGTCCGGCGCCATCGAGCGCCCCCTGCCCATCGCCCGGGACTGGTCACAACGCGCCGTGCAATTGCCCTGCGGCGCGGCCTATGACGAACCCACCATCGCCGACCTCTGCGACCGCCTGACCCTGTTCCGGGGGCGCTTCAGCCTCTGACCCCAAGACCTGCCGGGGCATCGCGTCCGGCTGGAGAGATCACCATGTGTAGATGGAATCGCTGCCTCGTCGTCCTTGTCTGGGCTGCCTGCGGGGCGCTGGCTGCTTGCGGCGCGCCCAACAAACCCGCCGCGAGCGCACAAACGGGCCCGGCGCCCACCGCCAGGACAGGGGCAGCAAAACGGACAAAACAGACGGCACCCGAATGGCAAAACCGTGCGAACAGGCCGGTTCCGGCCGAGTTTTCGGGCTACGTGGCTGCGAGCAAACGCATCATCAAGGCGGCCACCGGCAACGACGGCGCCATGGTCAAGATGCGCCAGCTTTGCGACGGCATCGGCCACCGCCTGAGCGGCTCGCCGGCGCTGAACAAGGCCATCGCCTGGGCGGTGGCGGCCATGAAGGCCGATGGCCACGAGGCCGTGCGCACCGAGAAGGTCATGGTGCCCCACTGGGTACGTGGTGAGGAGTCGGCCGAGCTGGTCGAACCGCGGCCCATGAAGCTGCCGGTGCTGGGCCTGGGCAATTCGGTCGGCACGCCGCCCAAGGGCATCCAGGCCGAGGTCCTGGTGGCGCGCACCCAGGCGGAGCTGGACGCGCTCGGCCAGCGGGTCAAGGGTCGCATCGTGCTCTTCGACAACGCCATGCCCGACTGGCATCCCGAGCGGGGCTCCGGCTACGGCAAGACGGTGCACTGGCGCGTGAACGGGCCGACCAAAGCGGGCGCCATGGGCGCTGTGGCGGTGCTGGTGCGCTCGGTGACGGCCCGCAGCCTCCGCACCCTGCATACGGGCGCGACGCGCTACGCCAGCGACAAGCCGAAGATCCCCGCCGCCGCCCTGACGGTCGAGGACTCGGCCATGATCGCGCGCATGGTCGCCGACGGGAAACGCGTCGTGGTGCGCCTGAAGATGGCCGCGAAGATGCATCCGGACGCGCCCTCGGCCAACGTCATCGGCGAGCTGAAAGGCCGCGAAAAACCCGACGAGGTGGTGGTCATCGGCGGCCACCTGGACTCCTGGGACGTGGGGCAGGGCGCCCACGACGACGCCACCGGCTGCGTCATCGCCATGGAGGCCTTGACGGTGCTGCGCAAGCTGAACCTGCGCCCCCGTCGCACCATCCGCGTGGTCCTGTGGACCAATGAAGAGAACGGCCTGCGCGGCGGCCGGGCCTACGCCAAGGACCACGCCGCCGAGCTGCCGGGCCACGTGGCGGCCATCGAGTCCGACTCGGGCGGCTTCGCGCCGGTCGGACTGGGCCTGAAGATGGCCGACAAAGCCAAAGAAGCCATCGCCGCCGGCCAGGTCGAGGGCATGCTCACGCTGCTCAACAACATCGGCGCCACCGCCGTGCGCCGCGGCTGGGGCGGCGCCGACATCTCGCCCATGGGTCCGGCGGGCGTACCCATGCTCGGCCTGCGCGTACACGGCAAGCACTACTTCGACATCCACCACACACCGGCGGACACCCTGGACAAGGTCGACCCGGACGAGCTTGCACGTTGCGTGGCGACCATGGCGGTCAGCGCGTACGTGTTGGCGGAGTGGCCTGGGCGGTTGGGGCAGAAGTAGTCACTCTGCGTCTGCCGCTTCCGCCGATTCAATGGTGAGGCGAGCAATTCCGATCTTGAGGAGTGGGGGTGTGACACCTCTCCTGTCTACTCGCCCACGTCACCGGCCAGCAATACGAGCGTGCAGGAGCTGGCACAAAGTTCGCCGGCCTCGACCACGGGCGCAGATACGGGCACGGGCACGGAAGCGGACACGCTTCGTTGATGCGGGAATGTGAGCCGGATCCGGGCTGATTCTGTCTATCCCCCGGTCATCTCCAGTGCATTCGTCCTCATGAGGACGAATGCACAAGAGCCGCCACTACGCCCGCACACGGCTGCATGTCGCCTGATGTCAGATCTGGGAAGGGACCGGAACGGGCCAGTATTGGCTACGGTCGACGGGATCGCTGGCCCGGCCTCGCCAACCCTGTGGCGAGCCTGCCCACACCTGGAGCCTCACCATGACTACGCCCAAGAGACCTGACCCACACCCCGCCGGCCTCGCCCCCGCCGCCAGGGACCCAGGACGAGCCCTCCTGGCCATCCTGCTGGCAGCCGCCGTGGCAGCATGCAGCGCAGAAGACGGGGCCGCACCCGCAGCAGTGGATGCGGGCACCACGGACGGCCAGGCAGCGGACTCGGACGCGGGCGCGGATACGGGCTCGGTCACGGGCACGGTCGCGGACACAGGCACGGTCACAGGCACGGATACGGTCACGGGCACGGATACGGTCACGGGCACGGATACGGTCACGGTCACGGTCGCGGGCACGGATACGGTCACGGGCGCAGATACGGTCGCGGACACGGCCGCCGCCCCGGACACCGCTCCTCCTCCCTGCGTACCCACAACCCCCGCTGACGAGGTCTGCGACGGTGTCGACAACGACTGCGACGGCACCACCGACCAGCCCGCACCTGCCGAACAGCCGCTGTGCGACGATGGCGACAAGTGCAACGGTGCCGAAGCCTGTGCAGCTGGCAAGTGCGTCGCTGGCATGGGCCTGAAGTGCGAGGCCGAACCCTGCCAGACCAGCACCTGCGACAAGACCTCGGGCTGCGTCTACAGCCCGAGCGCCGGCCCCTGTGACGACGGCAACGCCTGCACTCAGGGCGCGGGTGACGTCTGTGCGGAAGGCAAGTGCGTGGGTGGGGAGCCGTTGAAGTGCGATGACGGCAACCCCTGCACCAGCGACAACTGCGACCCCGCCAAGGGCTGCGTGACGGCGAACCTGGCCGTGCCTTGCGACGACAACCAGCCCTGCACGGTCGGCGAGACCTGCAAGAACGGCGGCTGCGGCGGCGGCAAGGCCAAGTGCAACGATGGCAACGCCTGCACCACAGACAACTGCGCGACCAAGACCGGCGCCTGCACGGCCGTCGCCATCGCCGGCTGCAAAGCCTGCGCGAACAACACGCAATGCAACGACAACAACGCATGCACCCAGGATATATGCGGGGCCAACAAGACCTGCAGCCACAACAAGGTGCCCAACTGCATCGGTCCGACCGACTACACGCCTCACAGCCTGGTGCTCAAGGACAAGACCTACACCATCCCAGGCGCCATCTACCTGACCCTGTCGGTGCAGAATGAAGGCAAGCCAGGTGCCGGGTTGCAGTGGACGCTCTTCTTCTCGGCGGACAACAAACACGACGCCGGCGACAAGAAGATGTACGGGCCCAAGAAGTGGACCGGCTACAACGTCGGCGCCACGCCTCCTGGCGCGCCCTACAAAGGCAAGACCGTGGCGGCCATGAAGCAGATGGGCTTTGGCGTGCAGAACAGTTCCTGGATGCCGGCGGATACAAAGTTCATCTGCGTCAAGCTGACCTCGTCCTACGACAAGAACCCGGCCAACGACACCCTCTGCGTGGCTGCGCCGGAGCTCTCGACGCCGGATTACAAGATGACCTCCCTCAAGTACAACACGCCGGGCGCCTCCTTCATCCAGCCCCAGAAACCGGTGCGGGCCTACATCACCTACCAGGTCGAGAAGGGCCCCACGAACCAGAAGCCCAAGGTCAATTTCTATGGCTCGGTCGACAACAAGTGGGACAAGGGCGACTTCTTGTACATGACCGGTACGGCCCCAGCCGCCGGGCCTGCTGCCAAGGCGTTCATGCTCCAGATGATCATGCCCGGCACGGCCGATCCGGCGCACAAGTTCATGTGCGCGGTCGTCGACGAGGAGAACCTCGCCACCGAGAAGACGCCCGCCAACAACGCGCTCTGCGCGCCGGTGAAGATCGTCAACCTGCCCGATCTCACGGTCGCGGCGAACGTCCTGGCCTTCAAGCCCGCGGCCGGGCCGCTGACCGCGACACCGGGTTGGGGCAAGGAGTACAAATGCAGCGCCACCTACATCAGCAACGTCGGCTGGGCCAAGGCGGGTCCCTTCACCGTGCGCTGCTCCATGACGCCCAAAGCCACGGGACCGACCAACGCGCCTTGGGCCATGACGTGGACCTACGACGGCGGCGTGCCTGGCGCGACGGTGAACTACAAGAAGCAGATCGTGGCCGGCAAGTCCAAGCCGGTGGTGTCGCCCACCAGCGTGAAGATGGACAAGGCCCAGCTCGGCAACAACTACCTCTGCATGGACCTGAACTACGACAAGAAGCTGCCCGAGAAGGTCGTCTCACCGCAGGTCTGCCGCAAGGTCTACATGACCGGCGTGGACATCATCAACGACCCCACCACGACCAAGTTCGGCAGCTTGGGGACCAAGCCACCGCAGCCGTCCAGCCTGCCGCGCGGCAAGCCCCTGTTCCTGTATTTCGGCGTCTGCAACATGGGCAATATCGTGATGGCGAACACCAATACGAAGCTCAAGGCGCGCTTCCTGATTTCGAAGGATGCCAAGCCCTCCCCCGATGACCTGGTCTTGCTGCAGAGCACGTCGTCACAGAAGTCGTTGAAGGCCTACAAACCCAATACCGGCAAGGGCCATTGCGGTTGGATGCACGACTCTTCCAAGGCGCTCACCATCCCGACCAGCGTCAAGGCTGGCTACTACCACCTGATCTTCCACCTGAACTACGACGGCAGCATGTTGGAGCCCCTGGGCAACAATATCCGGACCGTTCCCGTGAAGCTGCTGTAGCCGCGATGCTGATCGCGACTGCCCACTGTCGGACATAACGCGGCGGCGTTCGGGCTCCGGGGCCGGTGGAGGAGCGGGCACCCTTGGCGCGTGGCCCCCTACGCGGGGCGATAACCGGACACAAGGTAGTGCAGGTGTCCGCCCCCGGTGACGTATAGACCGTCATCGATCGCGGCAAGTAGCGCCTGCTGCGCTGCGAATGCGACGGCAAATAACTCCTCGAAACGCTCCGGCGTGCCGCCGCCGGCAAGAAACAGGCGCCGCGAATTGTCCACAGTGGCGCCCATCTCCATCAGCCGCCCATCGGCGGTCCACTCGCGGAGCATCTTGACGTCCATCGCGCCGCGCGGCCGGTCATAGGGCGGCTGGGCGGGCGCAGTCTGCGGGTTGAGCGCGATGTGGATGCGCTCGAGGCCGGCACTTTCAAAGTGCATGGGCAGCTTCTCGCCGACGCTCTGGTCCCCCTCGCCGACCGCCAGCTTGCCACGCCCCAGGGTGTGGTGCAGCTCCAACTGGTCGCGAATCACCGACCAGGGCTGCTCCGGATGTGCCATCGCGCGAGCGGCGACGTTCGCCAGGTTGTTCGGCTCGGCGGCGATGACCAGGCCGCCTGGACGGGTCACACGGACCATCTCGCGCAAGACGGCCAGCGGGTCGTCGACATGCATCAGCACGGTCTGACAGGTCACCACGTCGAAGCGCTCGTCGGCGAATGGCAGGGACTCTGCTCGCGCCACCTGGTAGTCCGCTTGCAGCCCCAGGCGAAGCGCCCGCTCCCGCGCCTCCTGCATCCATGTCTCTTCGGCGTCGATGCCGGCCAGCGTGGCGTCCGGCAGCAGGCCCATCAGCCGCTGACCCCAATGGCCGACGCCGCAGCCCACATCCAGCACAGCGCGCGCGGGTCGGATCTTCCAGCGCTGCACCATCAGCTCGAGGAAATCGTCGGCCCACCAGCTGTCGCGCCAATCACCCTCGAATCCGGTGAGTTTGCGGTACTCGTCGGGGCTGAGGCCGCTTCGGTGGCTCTCTTCGCTCACTTGGGACAGGTCGCGCCAAACAGGTCGTAGCAATACACCGACGAATTGTTCGGCGAGATGCAGTACTGCTGACCGTTGAAGGCCATGTTGTACAGGTTCGCTGCGGTGGTGAACTTCATGCCGTCGTGTTTGCCGGTCTTGAGGTCAAATCGATAGACGTCCTTGGCCTGGTTGCCGCGGTAGAGCTTGTCATCCCAGACCAGCAGGGTGCCGTAGGTGGTGCCCAGGCTGCCGCCGGTGAGCGTGATGGTGTTGAGCGACTTGCCGGTCTTCTTGTCCAGGACCCACACCGTGGCGGCGGTGTGGCGCATGGCGTAGACCTTGTCTGCGTCGGCGGTGACGGCCCCCGCGGTGCTGCCGACGTTGAACTTCCAGGTCATGATGTTGCTCTTGGCCTGCCGCCTGGTGATGGTGTTGAAGCCCCAGTTGGCCGAGTACCAGGTGTCGTCATCCTTCTCGCCCCAGATCTGCATCAGGCTGGCCTGCTGGGAGTCGAAGGAGCCGAGGTATTTGTAGGCCTTGTCGTAGCGATACACGATGCTACCCGCCCACTGCGGGTACCAGTACTCGTCGTAGAAGGGGTGGTAGCCGCCGCCATGGCTGCGCGTGTTCATGGCGATGGGTTTGCCGGCGTACTTCGGCTTGTCGACGAGCACACACTTCTTGTCCGTGCAGGCGCCGCCATGACAATACTTCGCTGGCGCTGAACACACCTTGGTGATGGTTTTGGTCCAGCCGTTGGCGTCGCAGAGGGCGACATTATCGCCCCAGCAGATGGTGGCCCCCGGCTTGCAGTCCTGGACCTCGCACTTGCCGCCTTGTGAGCTGGCCAGCACCTGGTAGCAGGTGCCGTCGCAGACGACGAGATTGCCGGCGCTGTTGTCGTAGTAGAGCAGCCCCTTGTGCTTGGCGTCGCATCCGGGCGGCTTGCCGGTGACGTTGATGTAGACGCCGTTGCCCAACGTGGTCGGCGCGCCGCCGCCGCCGGTGATGGTCTGGGCCACCTGCAGCTGGCCATTGACCAGGACCTTCTTGTTGCTGAGCGTCTTGATGCGCACCCCCCAGCTGTTGATCTGGCCGTCGAACTTGTTGTTGGTGAAGCCGTAGTCGGTCACCCGAAGGCGCCACTTGCCCTTGGGGTTCTTGCCCACCCAGGCGCCCAGGTCGCCCTGCAGCGGCTTGGACTTGGACGGATAGCTGGTCGCCAGCTTGTTGCCCTTGCTGCCCTTGTCGTAGAGCAGGTGCTTGTTATTGGCCGGATCCCAGAGTTCGACCTTCAGCTTGGACAGGTCGGAGTTGCTGATGTCCACATCCACGTCCAGCGCCTGGGCGAGCCCGATGTCGGGAAAGGTCAACTCGTCATTGACGCCGGTGGGGTTGTTGTCGGGGATCTTCGCCGGCACCGTCTTGCTGGTGGTGGTGTCGACGAACTGGTTGTGAATCAAGCCGTTTGAGATCTCGTCAATGCCGTCGGCTGGCAGCTTGGCGGGGTCGAAGCCGGCGATGCAATCCAGGCTGCCGTCGGCCTTGATGCCGTGCACCACGTCGAACTTGCCAGGGCAGGTGCCGGCGGGCGTCTTGATGCCGGTCAGCTTGCTGCCGTCGCCGATGAAGTTGTTGGCCGTCACCGCGCTGGCGACCAGGAACTTGGCCTTGACCGTCTGCCCGGAGGCGTCGACGTCGGCGTCGAAGGCCATCTCCGAGACGCTCACGCAGCCGGTGCAGGTCAGGTCCAGGGCCGCGCTGGCCGGCCCTCCCTTGGTCTTGGCGCCGGCGAACTTGAAGTCGACCTTGTCGGCGCTGACGGTGCCGCTGCCCAGCTGGGCGCCGGTGACACAGCCGCTGCAGTCCAGTCCCGCCGCGACCATGGCCCAGGCCACCGCCCGGATGGGCTCACGCGGCATCTCGGGGTCGACACCCAGCTTTACCGCCAGCCAGGCGTCGTCCAATCCGACGAAGAGCTTGGCGCCCAGGGGTTTGACCGAGCCCAACGTGTAGGCGAATCGGCCGCCGACCACGTCGATCTTGACCGGCCCCTCCGACCAGGCGGCGACACCACCCTTGGGCTGGTCGTAGATGCGGAAGGTCACGTCGTAGGCGCCGTCGGGCGCCAGGCCCTGGCCGGCGTTGGAGCGCAGCACGCCGTGCACCACCAGGGTTGTCGGGCTCTTGGCCAGCAACTCTGAAGCCGTGAGCAGGACGACCAGGCAGCAGATCAGAATGAGCGGGCGGTGGGTTTGTGGGCGCTGGTACATGTGGGCCTCCGGACCAGGAAGGCCGATATCATAA
Organism: uncultured Enterobacteriaceae bacterium; assembly: GCA_964438735.1. Classification (GTDB taxonomy): domain Bacteria; phylum Myxococcota_A; class UBA9042; order UBA9042; family UBA9042; genus CAYTLW01. The sequence goes on from CAYTLW010000096.1 coordinate 26,794, forward strand.
CATGTCGCCTCGCACCGGGCCTCAGGGCGCGCTGCAGGCGGCCTTGCACGCCTCCATCGTCTTGAACAGCTTGTCGCAGTCGGCGCCACAGCTGCAGCCGGAGACGTAGGTGCACTTGGCGCCATCCCAGCCGATGCCGAGGATCATCTCGCACATGCCGTAGCCGTTGGGATCGATCTTCTGGCAGCCGCCGACCGGATGAGTGCACTCGCCGAACTTATCCGGGACGATGCACAGGGCGCCACAGGGGCAGATGTTCGGGCCCTTGCACAGGTCGCCCTTGGCGCAGTTCTCGGCCGACCAGCACTTGCCGGCGGGGATGTCTTTGAGGGCCTTGCAGACGCCACCAGTGCACATCCAGCCAGCGCCGCACTCGACGGTGTTTTTGCAGCAGGGCGGGGGCTTGGAGGGCCCGGAGTCCGGCTTGCTGGCCGCGTCGGCGGGACCGGAGTCCGGCTTGTTACCGGCGTCTACAGGCCCGGCGTCTGGGGTGATGGTGTCCGTGGTGCCGGCGTCGGCAGATCCGACGTCTTTGGCGTTGGCATCTTGTGGGCCGGCGTCTTGGGGCCCGGCATCTTTGGGCCCGGCATCTTTGGGCCCGGCGTCTTGGGGCCCGGCATCCTGGGACCCGGCATCTTGGGACCCGGCATCCTTCGCTCCCGAATCCGCCTGGCTCACATCCTGGCTGCCACTGACGTCGACCGGCCCAGCGTCACTCTGGCCGGCGTCGACCGGCCCGCCATCGGCCACGGCCGTATCCAGGACGACGTCCGCGCCATGGACGTCAGCCTGCACGCTGCCGTCATTTTGCGGCAGCGGGGTGCCAGTGCCGGTACCGCTGTTGGAACAGGCACCAAGGGCGAACAAGGTGAGCCACAGGGGGATGAGTGGGCGCATGTAGGGCATGTACAACTCCTGCGACCCGCCTTCACTTCTTGCAGGCCTCTTCGGGCGCGGCGTTCTTCGATGGTATGAAGGCCGGATTCAGATAACAGGACTTGATGCAGTACTCGCCTTCGGTCAACCAGTATTTCCCGGTCCCCTTGCACGGATCGCCGTCGGCAGTCCGGTAGCAGATCTGGAACGGCTCCAACGACCCCCCGGACATGTGATTGGGCCAGAACACCTTGCCCACGTACCACATGTCGAGCGGGTTCATCGTCGCCTTGGCAATCTGCACGGCGAGTACGCCGGCGATGTAGACGTTGACGGTGGCATGGGAGATGCCAAAGCCGTGGTCATTCCAGTAGTGCACCCCCACGCCATAGGAGGTGGGCTTGCCAGCTTTGCCCTCCGGATCGTGCAGGGCGATGGACTCCGGTCCCGCGCCATCGTTGTCCTCCAGCATCAGCTTGGGGTCGTCGCTCACGGCCGGGCTGGCGGAGCCCCAGTTGGGGTTGGGGTTGAACCAGAACGTGTCGAAGGGGTTGGAAAACCACGGGTCTGGCTTACCGTCGCAGTCGATATCGGGTCCGTTGGCCAGCGGATGGGCGAAGTGCAGATCCAGGTTGGCGCCGGCCTTGGGCCCGCTGTCCGTCTGGTCGGGGTCGGCGGGCGTATCCCAGAAGAGCTCGATGTAGATGTCTTCGGTCGGCAGCGCCATGACCTCGCTGCACGCCGGCAGGCAGCTCTTCTCGTCCGCCACGTCCCAGACATCCAGACAGAAGGTGTATTTGCCCGCCATCATGGGCACGAAGAGCGGCTTCGGGCTGCTGGAATCCGGTGACATCACCGAGGTACCGCCGGCCGGCTGCTTGACGGTCCACAGCCACTTGGAGACGGCACCGCCATCGGCACCCTTTGAGCCGCTGCCGTCCAGGTGCAGGGGTGTCTGGGGAATCACCGTCTCGCCCTCCTTGACCACCACCTTCGCGACGGGGCATTTGTCGCTGACCGAAACAGCTGACAGGTCGAGCGAGCCCTTGGCGTTGAAGGTGTCGGACAGCACCTGCAGGCTGCCCGATTCCGCCTTATGCTGCCCGGTCTGCGGATCCACCGCGCCCGCCTTGTCCGGGGCGTATTGCACAGAGAAGGTGGCCTTGCCGCCCAGCGGAACCACGAGTGGTGCGGCCTTGGAGGGCGCCTTGCCTTGCACACCCGTGGGACCGCCCGCGGTCTTGCTGAAGTCCAGCGTCCAGAACTCGGGGTCTGTGTCTTCGCTGAATTCGATCGTGGTGATCACCAGGTCGGCAGCGCCACAGTTGTCGATAATCACCTCGCGGGTCGATTTCGTGTCGACCTGCACGGCGCCGAAATCCAGCTTGTTGGCCGGCTTCAGCTCGAAGCAGGGCAGGTTGTGATTGCCGTTCACCGCCAGGCTCGGCAGGAAGGGACTCGAGTCGTTGGTCTCGAAAAACAGCGTCGCCGACCGCGGCATCGCGTCATCTGGCGCGAAGGTGACCGTCATGGTCAGCGAGCCGCCCGGAGACACCTCCACCGGCATGGCGAAGACCGCCTTGGCGCCACCGGTCGCTGCGGCCAGCTGGATGACCGTGCCGTCGATCCGTTCGAAGCGCAGTTCGAAGACGGGATAACCCACGAAATTCAGCGAGAAGATGCGCAGTTGGGATTGTCCTTCGTTGCTCAGCGTGAAGGTCTTTTCTTCGCTCGCACCGGGCGCCAGTGGACCAAATAGGAGCATCTCAGGCGCCAGGGCGAGGGCTGGCGCCTTGACGCTCGTAGCATCGGCCTGCCCGGCCGGCGGCGTTTCGGCTGTCGTGCCGCAGGCGACAAGGGAGAGCAGCGCGCAACTGACGGCGAGACGGCAGAGAGGTGTCATGACGGGACCCCTGTGGTGGCGGCCTTCGAAGTCATCGCAATGATGGCACATCCGCTTCCCTGCCGTCGAGCGCGACACAACCGCCTCGGGCACGATGGCGCGCCGATGAAGGGGCCAGATTCTGCGAGGATGCCTTCGGTCGCCGTTCCTTTGCCGCCGACTCACTTCGCGACTATCCTTGCGGCGTATGTACGCGCGCGATGCGGGAGGGGCGATCATGGGAGGCAGGTCAAGCGTTCACAACACGCTCTGCTGGACGATGAGTTGGGGCATGGCGGCGGCCTTCTGCCTGACGATTAGCACCGATTGGTGACCTGGCACCGCCAGCCGCCGCCTGTTCGTCGTAGTCGCG
>CAYTLW010000097.1:0-29122 GCA_964438735.1 uncultured Enterobacteriaceae bacterium
CACCATCAGCCAAGGGTACGGAGGGCGGCGTGACCGGGTTGTGGATCACACCCCCCTGAAGTACCCGTTGTAGTCAGTGATCGCCAACAGCTCGCCGGACACCTCCACAAGGTGTCGCCACTCGTCTTCTTCTACCGGTGCGCCGCCATCCAACAACTGGCGCAATGCGGCCGCCTGGACAGCGTCGACCGCGGTGTCGGTCGGTACGGTCATGAGTAGGGCTCCTGCATGGGCAGGCGCAGAGAACTCCGATGAACTCCCCCGGCTCAACGAGGCCCGTGCGCCGCGGCAGGGTTGCCGGCATTTAGGATGCAGTCCAGCGAGATAAGGCAAGTCCGTATGACTTCAAAGTATTATGGTACATGCCCGGGACTACCGGGCAGTCGCTGTACGAACACGGCTACAAGCCGGTGGCGAACGCCGCTGCGGGGTGCCAGGTGGCGTCGAAGTTGCCGGCAGCGGCCAGGCCCGTCTCGCGGAAGATGATGAAGTCGGGCATGCCCGAACGCGATGAAAATGGCACCAGGCTGTAGAGCAGGCGGCGCTTTCCGGGAGGCGCCACGATCGCGGCGCCGAGGCGGTCACCCGCGTCCCAGATCAGCTGCATGGCGGCGTTGTCGAAGCCCTTGCCGCCGAGACTGACCCCCTTGTCATCCCAGGAGGCCCAGACCGGTGCCCCTGCCTTGTCGGGCGTTCGACCGAGGTGGATCAGGTTGTGGGACTTGGCGATGCTGTCCTTGAGCGCCGAGGCTGGCAATGCGCATGCCGAGCCATTGCCGATGATGGCCCAGTGGGTCGACAGGTAGGCTGCGAAGTCGCGGTATTCCGCCGCGCCATCGGGCCACACCCAGCACCATGGCCGATGCATGACCTGGTTGAAGGGCCCATGCACGCCCGGTCGCTTGCCATCGGTGGGACCGATGACCAGTGGGCCGTCGGGCAGCTGGTACACCTTGCCGTCTACATCGATGGACATGGGCCCTTTGCTGCGCAGGGCAGCGCCGTCGATCTCGAGCGTGCGCACGTTTTTGGTCGACACTTTGACCGTGGCGCCGTCAAAGATGGACTGCACCACACAATCCTGCAGCGGGCTCTCGGCCGAACGAATGCGCGCGAAGCTGTAGCGGTCTGTATACCAGGGGCCCGGGCTCTGGAAGCGGAACGAGAGCTCGACCGGATCCAACTGGCGATTCTTCATCAGGTCGAACAGGGGCGGCCAGTCGACGCAATCGGCGCCCTCGGCTTTGTCGCCATTCCACCAATGGCCGGCGCCCTTCTCCCAGTGTTTGTGTACGTCCTTGGCCACGCCGGCGGCTTTGCCATGCATCTTCAGGCCCTCGCTCCACGGCACGTTGTTGTCGGCCGTGCCGTGGATCACATAGACCCCGCGGTCGGCGACGTTCTGGATGAAGGAAGACGTATCGCTGTGGGCGCGTGCTCGGGCGAACGGCCCGCTCGGTTTGCCCGAGCCGCCATAGGTGTAGAAGCTATCCCAGCCAGCGCTGGGCCCGATAACGGCGAAACGACCGGCGTGATGCACGCCAAACTGCCAGGTGCCGTGACCGCCCATGGAGTGGCCGGTGACGTAGACGCGCGTGGTGTCAATACCGAAGCGCGCGATGGCGTCGTCCAAGGCCGCCAGCCCGTTCAAGTGCCCCCACTCCTCCCAATCGAATCCGAATGGGCGGCGATTCGTCGGCGCAACCAGGTAGAGCCAGTCCTTGGCGCCGTAACTCTTCGCCTGGCCGATGGCCTGGACGCCCGCGCCGTGCAGCGACAGCGCGAGCGCGTAGCTGGTCTTGGGGTTGTAGTTCTTGGGTGGGTGCACACCGTAGTATTGGATCGAACGATCCACCGGCGAGCGGAAGGTCTGCCGATAGGGCTTGTCGGCCGCCGTGAGCGGCAGCTTTACCGTCTGCTCGTAGGCGCTCTTCATGCCCTCTACTTCGAGACGTAGCGTCACCTCGACGTCCTTATCTTCTTCGGTCCAGGCCGCCTTGGGCACCAACCTGAAACCGATATGCGTCGTCGCAAGTGGAGCGGCCGCTGGCCAGACGACCTGGCTGCCCTTCCAGCGGTCATCTTCCATGACCCGCGCGCGCACCTCGACGGCGCTTTCATCGCCCAGATTGAGCAGCGGCACGCCCAGCCAGTCGGAATCGTCATGGCCCACCCTCAGGTGCGGAGGGGTCATGTCGCGGTGGTTGAGGATCAACATGCGTTCCGTCTCTTCCATGGCCAGGCGGACCTTGCGACCGCCACGAACCCGCGCCGCAAATACCACCCCGGGATCCAGCCGGATGGGAACGCGCGCCTTGCCATGGCCATACAGGTCCCCGGGAAAGCGTTTCTTGCCCGCCCACGCACGCCATACGTTGTCGACCCGACTCACCACTCGGGTGGTCGAACCCACAGCCGGCACAACGACGAGCCACGCGGTATTGGACTGATTGCCAAACGGGCCGAAAGCTCCCTTGTCATCCACCTTCGTGGCCTTCCACGTCAGCCCATAGGCCTGCTCGCCATCCTTGGGCGGAACGAAGGTGCCGGCGATCAAGGCCGGTGACACCAGGTCGGGGGCACCGGATCCGGGTATCGCCATTACCCACCCCGTCACCGTCAACGGCTGGGGCATGGTTGCGCTGCTCGCGGGCAGGTCCAGCGTCTTCAACTGGGGATCGTAGGCGTAGATACCAGGATCCTGGCCGGGATCCACCGTCGTCGAGCTGTCTGTGGCCGAAACATCCTGCACGCCACCGATGTCGTCGCTGGATGACGAATCCACAACGACGTCCCAGACGCCACCATCTTCGTCGCCCACATCCTGGGCACCACCATCTCCGGTTCCGCCGTCAGAAACCGCATCATCGGCCGCGCCGCCACCGGTGCAGCCAGCGGCGCATGCCAGGACGATGATAAATGGCCAACTTCCGATCCACCGAGTCGCACGACGCATGACCACTCCTCTGCAGGCGCATCTTTCTACACATTCGGCGCCCACGCGCGGCGCATTGTACGCGCTCGCGTCTCCAATCGCACGCCTGGAACGCATCCGGCGTCATAACATTGACGAAATACGAAGACTGGAGTCCGACGCATGTTGCAACTGTGTCAAATCTGAACATTTACACCGCGAGCAGAAGTTCGTAGGTTGCCGCAGATTCAGAAATCGCGATTCTCCTCGCAGTGAGACGACGAATGGTTCAGCCGCCCCGGGCGCGTACACATGCAAATCAAACGCCACGAGGACCGGCGTCAGCGCTGGCCACGTTGGAACGCGTATTGTGGCAGGCCGACAATGGCGGCGACGCCCTGGCGATTATCGGTCTGGACGCGGACACGACGCCCGCAGACGTGCAAAAGACCTACCTCAACATGGTTCGACTGTTGCACCCGGACCAACCCGTATTCATCAAGAAGGGGCTTACAGTCGAAGCCACGCGCGCCATGGCCGCGCTGAATCAGGCCCACGCCCAGTTGATGTCCGGCAAGGCGCCCACGAATGGCACAGGCCAGCAAACCAAGGTCGGTACAAATCCCACCGACGATGCGTCGGTAGCGGCAGGCCTTATCGAACAGGCCCGGACGATGTTGAACGGCCGCGCATGGGCGCGAGCTGAGGATAACCTGCGCCAGGCCCGACAGCTGCTGCAGGGACGTCTCGACAGCCGTTGCGACGTCCTGCTGGCGTGGGCCATCTGGAACAACGCCGACCGCGACGCCGACCAGCGCGACGAGGAGGCGTTGACGTTGTGGAAGAAGGTCATCGACCGGCAGGGTGAGCGGCGACATCGTGCGCTGGCCCACTTCTACATGGCCGTAAGATTGCGCAGCCGCGGGCGCGAAGATCGGGCGATCGTGCACGCCGAAAAAGCCGTCGACCTGGACCCCCGACTCCACGAGGCGGACAGTCTGTTGCGGTTGCTGCTGCGGCGCGAAGAGAGAGGTCAGGGTCGCGGTGGAAAGGAAAAAGTGGGATTCTGGGCGCGACTCCTGGGTCGTGATTAAGCGACCGGAACGCGACCTCGGCCACCATCCCACGTAGCGTGCATGACCGGCAGCGCCACAAATGACGGCCCGACTCATTCGACGCGGCGGCCCGGCCTGCCCGCGTTGTTGGCCTTCATCGCGGCCGCCTGCACCGCCGTTGGCTACGGCCTGCTGCACGACCGGATGCACATCCACTACCTGGACGATGCCTGGACCATGTCCTTCGCGTGGACCTGGATGCGCGAGGGCCTGGCCGTGGATCGCGTCTACCGCGCTGACTCGGCGCTCACTTTCGGGCACCTGCAGTTCGCCATCTACGGCACGCTGTTGGACCTGCTGGGTTGGACCCGCTCGAACGCGCTCTGGATCTCTACGGCGCTGATGTTCGCAAGCGCGATGGCCTGGTATGGCATCTGCCGGGCCATCGAGTGGACGAAGGAGCGAGCCTGGACCGTCGCCCTGGCCTTGGTCCTGCTGCATAAATGCGTCGAGGCGGCCAACCTGGCACGTCCAGACGCCCTGGTCCTGCTGTTCATCTCCCTGTCGCTGCTCGCCCTGATCCGCAGCCGCCCGCTGCTCGCCGGTCTGCTGACCATGGCGGCCATCGAGGTCCACCCCATCGGCGCGGTGGCGCTGTTCTACCAGGCCGCCTGGCTGATTCACGCGCGCCAAAGTTGGTCGTCAGATCGGCGCAGCGGCGTACGCCTGTTGGCAGCGCTCGCCGGTGGCCTGTTGTTGGGAGCCGCGGCGATCTACATGACGCGCCCGGACATGTTCAGCTGGCAACGCTTGACCTCTATGGCCGGTCGCGCCGGACAGGTGCACGGGCCGGCGCGCAGCGAATTCACGTGGTTGGATCGTCATTTCAAGTACCACTCCCACGTGGAGCTGGCCGTCTTCAGTCTGGCCGCCGTCGCGCACCTCGTTCAGCGATCGTGGCGGCGCAGCCCGCTGCCGCTGCTCTGGTTGGTCGCCATCGGAGTCGCCGCACTCGTCATCCGCCGTCCCAACGGCTTCTACGTGCTGATGGCCTTCCCGGCCTTCGTCATCTTGACGGTCAGCGCCCTTCGCAACGCGGCGGCCTTGCGCGTGGCGTTGTTCATCCTGCTGGTGTCGTTCGTGATCCGCGCCGGCGACACCTGGCAGCAGCGTCCCAACTACGACCTGGACGCCAATACCAGCCGAGTCGTGCAGCTGGTGCCTGATGACGGCCTGGCAGTGGTCGGCCTGGACGACTTCTGGTTCGGCTTCCGCCAGCGGCGCTTTGTGCCCGCCAACTACGCCGGCGACTTCGAGGCCCTCGACCTGCCCGGGTTCTACCTGGTGGACTCGACCATGAAGCCGCGTGGGCTGCGCAAGCTCCGCAAGCGCTTCGGCCAGCGCTACCAGGCCGAACCGGTCGCGACCTTCGCGGGCGCAGCCGGTGAGCGGATCACGATCGCTCGCCTGCGACGATTCTGAGGCAAAGATCGTGTCATTGTTGACGCCTGGGTCCCAAACTATGGACCCGGGCTCAGCTTGCTGCCATACTGCCCGACGCAACCAAACGGCGGGGCTTTCGTGGAGCACAAGCGACGCGACCAGTTCAAAGAAACCACCGTGCGGGTCCGGGAGGATCCGCTGGAAGCCACCCGTACCGCCCCCAAGCGCCCGTGCCTCGTCGTCATCGCCGGGCTGGACGCGGGCAACTCCATCAACGTAAGCGGCAGACCGGTGCGGGTTGGGCGTGACGATGAATGCAGCCTGTCGCTGCGCGATGACGGCGTGTCCAGACACCACGTCGAGGTCGTGCTGCGCGACGACAATCGCCTGGAGGTGCAGGACCTGGGCAGCAGCAACGGCACCTTCATCGACGGCCGGCAGATCGCGCGGACGGAGATCGCGCCGGGCCAGAAGTTCACCATCGGACTGAACTCGGTCATCCGGTTCGAGATCCAGGATGGCTACGACCAGGCCTACCACCGCCAGATGTACGACGCGCGGGTGCGTGACTGGCTCACAGGCGCCCACAATCGAAGGTACTTCGACGAACAGCTGCCCGTGGCGTTATCTCACGCGAGCAGACAACGGCGCTCCCTGTCTGTCCTGCTGCTGGACGTGGACCATTTCAAACGGGTCAATGACGAACATGGGCACGCAGTGGGTGACGCCGTACTGGTCGCCCTCGGCCGCACCATGCGAGAGGTCTTGCGGGCCGAAGACCTGCTCGCCCGCATCGGCGGCGAGGAGTTCGCCGTCCTCGCCCACGACACCGACTTCGATGGCGCCTGCCGGCTGGCCGAGCGTTTGCGGGTGCACGTCGGTCGCCTGCAGGTGATCCACTCGGACGAGTCCGACCCGATTGTGGTGACCGTCAGCATCGGCGGGGTCGCCGTACGTCCCAGCGCCACCGCGGACATGCACGATGTGCTGGCCGCCAGCGACGGCAACCTCTATGCCGCCAAGGAAGCGGGGCGCAATCGAGAGCGTGTGTCGCTGTTGGAGGACGCCAGTGAGGCAGCAGCGTCGCGCCGACACGTCATGAGTACCTATCGATTCGGCCACCGCGCCATCGAGCAGGCGGCCACGTCGGTCGGTCTCGGGGTGGACGATCTCCTCAAGAGGCGGTAAGCGACCGCCGCGACCAGTCAGTTCGGTTGCGCAGCTCCATCGGCAGACTCGGATTCCAGGCGGTCGACGATCGCGTCCACGAGCCAGTGAAGATGCTCTCTCCGCTCGGCCACCGCAGCTGGTGCCAGCGGATCGCCCTCCCAGGCGCCCGCCAGCGCGGGCGCATACGTGAAGTAGTTGATCACCGCCCCGGAGAAGGTGACGAAGAACTGGCGCGCGGCGAGGGCCCCTTGAAATCCACCCACTTCGTCCAATGAACGGGTGGTGGCGGACTGCAGCATCTCGATGTTGCGCTGAATCAACCCGATGTGTTCACCGCTGCCAGCGACGAGACCCTGGACGAGCCTGGCGTAGCCTACGTTGGCGGCCATGAAGTCCAGGTAGGTGTCGATCATGCGATGCAGGCGCGTGCGCAGGTCGCCCGCCCCGGCCAGCGCCTGCACGATCGCGCCCTGGTGGCCGTCGTAGTAGCGCTGCAGGACGCGTTCGAACAAGCGCTCCTTGCTGCGGAAGTAGTAGAACACCAGGGCCTTGTTGACCCCGGCCCGTTCGGCCACCTCGCGCACGCTCGTGGCGGCATAACCCGCCTCCGCAAACAGGGTATCCGCCGCCTGCAGAATCCTGGCTTCCCGCCCTTTGTCATCGACTCGTTGTCTGGCCATGTCACCTCGGTGGGCTGTGGGGTCGCTCTGCCCCAGCTCCTGGAGCCTATCTTAACCGTACGGTTTGACCAAGCGGTTAAGTTCTGCTATTTCACAGCTCACGCCGGCCACGCATCGCCGGCAAAGAAACACCGGCCCGAACCACAGGCCACCAAAAGGAGACCCACATGGACATCGCCAGCAAACTACGCAAAGACAAGGTCAAGGGCGGCGAAATCATCACCCGTATCCTGGCGGCGGAAGGCATCGAGCGCGCCTTCGGCATCATCGACGGCACCTATTTCGGCATGTACTCGACGTTCGGCGAGCACGGCATCTCGCTGATCACCCCCCGCCACGAGGCCTCCGCGGTCCACATGGCGGCCGGTTACGCCCGCCTGACCGGCGGCATCGGGCTGTGCATGGCCAGCAACGGCCCGGGCGTGGCAAACGCTCTGTCCGGCGTCGCGGTCGAGAACGCCGAAGGCAACCGCGTGCTGTTGATCACCAGCTCGCGACGGGAAGGCATCGCCTACCCCGACCGTGGCGGCACCTTCCAGTACTTCCCGCAGGTGGAGGTCATCGGGCCCATGTCCAAGTGGAGCGTCGCCGTGCCGACCGTCGATCGCGTGGCCGAGCTGACCCGCCAGGCCCTGCGCCAGTGCTGGATCGGCCGCCCCGGCGTGGTCCACCTCGACGTGCCCGAGAGCGTGATGAACGGCACCTTCGAGGTTGACCCGGCCTGGTTCCGCGCTCCTGGCACATCGCGTCGTACCCGCCCGCTGCAGCCCGCCGCCGCCGACATCCAGGAGGCCATCGACCTGCTGGGGCGTGCGAGCCGGCCGCTGATTCATGCGGGTTCGGGTGTGCTGCACGCGCAGGCATACGACGCGCTGCAGGAGGTGGCCGAGGCCCTGGGCGCGCCCATGACCACGAGCTGGGGCGCCCGTCCGGTCATGGACGAGCGGCACCCACTCGCCGTGCCCATGACCTACGTGAACGCCCAGCGAAAGGCGCGTTGCGAGGCCGACGCGGTGCTCGTCATCGGCTCCCGCCTGGGCGAGACGGACTTCTGGGCCAAGGCGCCGTACTGGGCCAGCCCGGACAAGCAGAAGCTGATCCAGGTCGACCTGGAGTTGGCGCCCCTGGGCAACAACCGGCCGGTGGACCTGGCCATTCAGGCGGACGCAGGCGCCTTTCTCGTCGCGTTGGCCGCGGGCCTGCGCGAGCGCTCCTTCACCCCCGATCGACAGGTGCGCAAGGAGTGGGTCGATTCGCTGCAGGCCGTCTGCCGGGCTCGTCGCAAGAAGTTGGACAAGCACCTGGACCATCGCTCCGTGCCCATGCACCCGGCCCACATCGCCGGCGCCTGTCAGCGGGTGTTGGGCGATGACGCCTCGCTGGTCATCGACGGCGGCAATACGTCCATCTGGGCCCACTTCTATCACCAGGTGCGCACGCCCGGCACCATCCTGGGTACACCCAAGATGGGCATGCTGGGCGCCGGCGTCTCCCAGGCTGTCGCCGCCAAGGTGGCGCGGCCGGAGCACCCCGTGGCCTGCATCATCGGCGACGGCGCCATGGGCTTCCACCTGCAGGAGGTCGAGACCGCTGTTCGGCATGGTCTGCAGGTCATCTGGCTGGTCGTCTGCGACAAGCAGTGGGGCATGGTGAAGATCAATCAACACTTCGCGTTGCGACCCATCAAGACGCTGATTCGCAAGTCGCTGCCGGCCGAGGAGAGCATCAATACGGACCTGGCCGAGATCGAGTTCGACCAGGTCGCCCGGGCCATGGGCGCCCACGGTGAGCGGGTCGCCGACGCCGCCGGATTGGACGACGCCATCGCGCGCAGCGTGGCCTCCGGGTTGCCCGCGGTGATCCATGTCGACGTCGATCCGGTCGCCCATATGTGGGCGCCCGAGCTGAAGACCTTCAAGGACATGCACCTCGAGCCCAAGGGTTGATCATGGGACAGGCGGACAGACAATCGGACCGGGCTCATGTGCGCCCGGTAGTGGACGGAAGGGCCGTTCGCTCGGTGTTGATCACCGGCGCAGACGGCTACGTGGGGCGCCTGGTCGTGGCCCGGCTGGCCCAGAACAGAGGCAACATCGAGCGGATCGTAGCCACCGACATCCGGCCGACGCCGGACCACCTGAGGCAGCCGGAAGTGGTCTACGAGCAGCTGGATGTCCGTGGTGAGGAGCTCGCTGAGGCGGTCGGCCGCCACGGGGTCGACACGGTCATCCACCTGGCGGCCGTGGTGACGCCTCGACCGGGCGATGATCGAGCGTTCCAATATGCGGTCGACGTGGAAGGCACGCGCAACGTCGTGCAGGCCTGCCTGCAGCACGGCGTGGGACGCCTGGTCTACACCTCCAGCGGTGCGGCATACGGCTACAGCCCAGCCAATCCAGCCCTGCTGCGTGAGGACGAGCCGCTACGCGCCGAGGAGGCCTTCGCCTACAGTTGGCATAAGAGGCTGGTAGAGGAAATGCTCGCCGAGGTTCGACAGCAGCATCCCGGACTCGAGCAGGTGGTCTTGCGCGTGTCGACGGTGCTGGGCGAGACCGTGCGCAACCAGATCACCGCGCTCTTTGAGCGGCCGGTGGTGGTGGGCATCGCCGGGGCGGCGTCGCCCTTCTGCTTCATCTGGGATCAGGACCTGGCCGAGTGCATCGTCCAGGGCGTTCGATATGGCAAGCCGGGGGTCTACAACATCACCGGCGATGGCGTCATGACCCTGCGGGAGATCGCCTCGGCTATGGGGCGGCGCTACCTGGCCATCCGGGCCGATCTGGTCGCGGCCGCGTTGCGGCTCCTGCAGCGGGTCGGCAAGGTCCCGTACGGCCCGGAGCAAGTGCGCTTTCTGCGCCATCGTCCGGTCCTGGACAACCGGCGCCTGGTGCGGGACTTCCCGTTTCGCCCAAGCCTCACATCGCGACAGGTTTTCGAGCTGTACCGCTCGGCAAGATGCGGTCCCGGCGTGACCTCGAAGGCGACAGTGCGACCCGCCGATCAGTGGGCTGCACACTGAGCGTTTGTGGTGCATTCCGGCCGCCGGGCTGGGCAATGCGGCCTCCGACAGGTAGTGTGCAGCCCCGCGAGACGCACACGATTTCGCGCGCCTGATCCGGAGACGACCATGCGCATCCCACTGACGTTGTTGATGACCGGCCTGCTGCTGGCGGCCTCCAACGGGCACGCGGCCGATGTAGGCAAGAAGACCTCGAGCCTCGTCGAGGCGTTCAAGTCCGTGAAGTCCGCCGCCAAGGGCAAGCGCCTGTCCAAGGCCGACGCAACAGCCAACAAGGCCGCCATGGCGCGCCTGGACGCCTGGTTCAATTTCGACGCCTTCACCACCGCGTGCATGGGCAAGAGTGCAGCCCGCTTCTCTGCCGCCGAGAAGAAGCGATTCGGCGAACTGATGACCGGCATCCTGCGCAATCGCGGCTATGCAAACGGCGGCCGCGTCTTCCGCGACGGCAAGCTGACATTGGGCAAGGTCGCCACCAAGGGCAAACGCCGCTCGGTGCCCATGACCAGCTACTTTGAAGAGCAGGACCTCACGCTGGAGTCTGCCTTCGTCTACGGTCCCGATGACAAGATCGTCGACCTGGTCATCGACGGCGACTCACTCACTCGCGACTTTGGCAACCAGGTGGCGCGCATCCTCAAGAAGCGCAAGCCCGCTGACCTGTTGCGCAAGCTGGAGAAGAAACTGGCCGCCACCGCCAGGGCGGTGCAGTGATTCAAGCTGCCCTGCCCCGCACGCTCGTCTACGTTGCGGCGACGGCGGCGTTTTCCGCGTCGGCCCTCGCCGCCGAGCCCGCGACCAAGAAGCCATCCAGCGAGCCATTGAACGTCGGCGAATGCGTGGCCATGGCCCTCAAACGCAGCCCTCAGGTGCAGGCAGCCCGGGCGAACGTGGCGCTTCGGGTTGCCCAGGTGGGCGAAGTCGACGCGCTGGTGAGCCCACGGGTGGAAGCGACCGGCTATCTTGCACCCATGTATGGCGCCGAGGGCGGCTTGACCCAGCAGGGGGGCTATAAGCGCGACTTCACCAAATGGGGTCCCTACGCCCACGCCGACGCGCGGCTGTTGTGGCCGCTATCTACCTTTGGTCGGCACACCGCCGGTAAGAAAGCCGCCTCATCGCGGGCCGACGTGGAGCGCGAGAAGCTGCGCGAAGTCGAGCACGCGGTGCGGCACGAAGTCAGGCGGCTGTACGGCCTGCGTCTCTTCGCCCGCTCGATGCAGCCCAGCCTGGATAACGCCACCAAGATCCTCGCGTCAGCCCTGGAGACGGCGCGGGAGAAGTACGACGAGGGAACCGGTGAGGTCACCATCGTCAGCGTGATGCGCCTGGAGTATGGCGCCGGGGAGCTGGCCCGGGCCTCGCGGCGCGCGCGCGATGGGGCCAAGCTGGCGACGCTCGCGCTGCGCCAGGCCATGGGGCTGGACCCACATGCCAAGGTGACATTCTCGGACAATCGATTAAAGCGGGATCGCACCAAGATGCCCAAGCTGGCGCCGTTGTTGACCCAGGCGCTCAGCCATCGACCCGAGGCCCGTCAACTGAAGCACGGCAAGACCGCGGTCACCGCGCTGGTGCGCTCGGAGCGCCTGTCTGCGCTGCCCGTGCTCTTCGCTGCGGCCGTGGGCCAGGTGGACTGGTCGCCTGTCCGCCCCAAAGGCTACTCCGCCGTGCTGCAGAACCAGTTCAACGACGTCTTTGCCGGTGTCGCGGTCGGGCTGCGATGGTCCTGGACCCCGGCGGCTGACGCGTCGCGGGTGCGCAAGGCGGAGGCGACCCGGCAGTGGGTGCTGGCCCAGGGCAAGCGAGCCGCCACGGGCATCCCCCTGCAGGTGGAGAAGGCGCGCATGGACCTGCAACGGCACAACGACATGGCGCGTGTGGCGCGCGGCCAGGTCAAGTCCACGCGCAAGTGGATGACCTTCTCCGCCGCCGCCTACGCCGCGGGCACGGGAGAAGCCAAAGATGTGCTCGAAGGCATCGGCGCCTACCTGCTGGCCAAGAAGGCCTGGTACGAGCACCTGCTGGGCGCCTGGCAGGCGCGCGCCGACCTCGAGCAGGCGGTCGGTTCCAAGTGATCGCACAGCGCCTCTCCAAGCTGGTCGTACGTCGCTCAGGGGCCATCCTGGCGGTCTGGGTCGTGCTCTTCACCCTCGGCGTCACGGGCGCCACTCGTCTGAGCCTGGACAACGACCTGCTCAACCTGTTGCCGACTGAGATCCAGGCGGTGCAGGTCATCAAGAAGCTGCAGTCTCGCAACGCCAGCTTGCAGTTCATGTACCTCGGGTTGGTGCGCCCCGACGATGTCGACCCCGAAGTGCTCAAGCGATTCGCCGAATCCATGGGGCCGAAACTCTCAGCCAGCCCCTGGATCGAAGACAACGTGGCCGTAGGCGTGGACATCTCGCGCATCGCCAGGGCGGCGCCCCTGTTCCTGGACTCGGAGGATCTGCGCGAAGTCGGCAAGCGCCTCAACGACAAACTCAAGGCGGAGCGGAAGAAGCAGTCGGGCTTCTACCTGGACCTGGAGGATGACGACGACCTCGATGAGGAGGAGCCCGACGCCGCTGCGCCGGCTGCAGAGGCGACCGTTGCCGCGCCAGGGCCCTTCGATGACCTGGCCGACAAGTACAGAGCACGTTTCCAGATGAGCAAGGGCGTCGGCGACATGGCCAACAACACGCTGGTCGGCAGAGTGCGGGCCAAGACCAACCCCGCTGGCACCGTGCTCTATTACATGAGCGAAGACGCCAGGATGTTGACGTTTCTCTTTCAGCCCGTCTTTCCGCCGTCGGACCTGACGAACTTCCCCGCGTTGATGGACGACGTCAACGCCGCCATCGCCAGCGCGCGCAAGACCGTCGAACAGGGCGCCAGCATTGAGACCTACGTGGGCGGGGCCTACCCGCTGCAGTGGGATCAGCGGGATGCCACGCTGCGCGACGCCGCCCGCTCCGCCTCCGCCGCTGGACTGCTGATCCTGCTGATCATCGCCATCACCATCGCCCGCATCCGCCAGATCATCATGGTCTTCATGTCCCTGGTGGCCGGCCTGGCGCTGACTTTCGGCGCCACGTGGGCGGCAATTGGCACCGTCAACGTGATCACAGCCTTCCTGTTGGCCATCCTGGGCGGGCTGGGCATCGATTTCGGGCTCTATTTCGCCACCCGCTACACACGCTTCACCGAGAGCGGCGCGTCACGCTCTGAGGCGGTGGAGCGCGCCTGGCAACAGACCGCGGTGCCCTCCTTCATGGGCGCGGTGACCACGGCGGCGGTGATGTTGCTGCTGGTATTTGGTCAGTTCCGTGGTTTCGCCGAACTCGGTGCCATCGCGACCATGGGCATCATCGGGACCTGGCTGGCCATGTACACCCTGCTGCCGGCCATGGTGGCGCGTTGGGGGTATGTGCCGACGCATGTGAATACGTCTTCGTCGCCGGCGACGACCCGCAGCAAGGTCGGCCGGTTGCTGGATCGCCTTTCGCCGGCTGGTCGGTTGGCACCGTACTATGCCATCGCGGCGCTGATCGCGACGCTGCTCGCGGCCTGGTCGGCGCGCGACGTGAAGTTCGCCTACACCGGGCAGGAGTTGACCGTCGAAAACCAGCAGAGCTTTGTGGTCGACCGGAAGATCCTGGAGCACTACGGCGAGACCGTCGACCAGACCATCGTGGTCGCCTACACCGAGGAGCGGGCGCGGGCGATCCAGTCCCACTTCGAGGCGCACTTCGGCCAATACAAGTCCATCTCGCGCTACGAGTCGACGTTCACGTACTTGCCCACGGCCGAGCACCAGAAGAAGGCCCTTGCGGCCATGGCACCGCTCCGCAAGGCCATCGCCAAGATGCCAGGAAAGAGTGAGGATCCGGACGAGGACTTCCTCTACAAGCAGGCCCGGCGAATGGCCAAGGCGGTGCCCATCGGCGAGGGCGACCTGCCCTCGTACCTGGAGCGCATCTACACCGTCAAGGACGCCGATGGCACGCGGATCTACCTCGGTCATGTGCTCTGCAAGCACTGGTTGTGGGAGGTCGACGAGCTGGAACGTTTCGTCCATGAATTGGAGTCGATCCGCGTCGACGGCGAGCCGCTGATCACCACCGGCCGAGCCCAGGTCTTCCTGCACCTGATCAAGATCGTGCAGAAGGAGACGGTCATCTTCACCGGTCTTGGCTGCCTGCTGATTCTGCTGCTGTTCTGGGTCCAGGGACGCAGCTTCCGTTTCGCTGTGTTGTCCATGCTGCCATTGCTCTGCGGCGTGATGTGGGCGCTGGGTGTGCTGCCCCACGTCGGCAAGGATGGTCTATCCCTGTCCTTCATGAACCTCATCGTATTGCCCATGTTGGTGGGCCTTGGCGTGGCCTACGGCGTGCACCTGGTCTACGCCTATCGGCTGCACGGCGATCCCCTGGTGGCCCTGCGGGTGGTCACGCGGCCGATCCTGGGCAGCTCTTCGACCACGCTGGCCGGCTGGGCCTCCCTGCTACTGGCGTCCATGATCGGCATGCGCGGCATGGGTTGGCTGGCGACGCTGGGCATGATCGGCGTGTCGATCGCTTCGTTGGCGGCATTGCCGGCGGTGCTCGCGCTGCTGCATCGAGCCGGGGCGATCACCGCAGACCGGGCTCACGAACAGACGCAGCCTAATTCCTGAAGCGCTGCGGCAGGATCCGCCGCAGATAGGGCGCCTGGGACTCGCGTATGCAGGACCAGAGTTCGCCGCATGGCTTCACTTTGGCGCATTCCTCGCGCTCCTGTTGCCAGGTCTTGGCCGTCTCCAATGGCGGCGCGGTGCAGGCCCGGAGCAGGGTTGCGCGGCGGCGCTGCCAGCGCTTGCTGCCGACCGGCCCGTGGGGCTGCAGCGCCTTGTCCAGCTGTGTGAAGACGTCACCGCCCTTGCCCAGGCATTGGCCGACCCGATCCAGCAGCTGCACGCAGGCGTTGTCCGGCTTGGCCTCGCGGGTGACCTGGATGGCGCGCATCTCAATGCATTGCGGCAGGTCCGCCGCCGCCGGCACCAACACCGGCGACGCCCCTTCCTTGGCGCCGGTGCCGCCGTAGCGCTTCATCCGGGCCACGTCCTCGGGCAGCATCAGCCCGCCCGAGCCCGTCGTGGCAGATCGCTGGCCGTAGTAGACCTTGTAGCCGGCCAGGTCGCCTTCGAGACACTCCGACCGGTTGCGCTGCCAGGACAGCAGGATTGTGCCCTTGAGGGTGCTGTCCACAGCGATCTCGTCGCTCAACGCGCTCTCGTGCGGCCCCAATGGCGTCGGCGGCCGGGTGGTCTCCACGTCGGTCGTATCGTCGTCGATGGCCGAGACGCGGATGTAGTAGCGCTTGCCGGGCTGCAGGCCGGTGAGCAGGACGCTGGCTCGCTGGGAGTCGGCGGCGAGCTTCTTGCGCGCCTTTTTGCTGTGATCCCGCTCCACCCGCAAGCCGCGTGGCCCCATGATGGTGGTCCAGTCATACCAGAACAGCTCCTCGTAGAAGCGGCCGACCTTCTTGGAGGTGACCAGCACGCCGATCTCGCGGTTGGCTTTGAAGCTGTTCTCGACCCCGTTGATGCTGGCGAAGAGGGTGGTGCTGCCGTCAATGCTCAAGCCCTTGTTGTGAATCTTCAGGGCACCGTGGTGCTCGGGATCGTCGAGCCAGTCGTCCGAGGTGGTGTCCATCAGGCGCACCTGCAGGTCGAGCTTCTCCTTGCGCGCGAGTTTGTTGACCATCTCGTGCAGGTCGTCGTTGTCGATCTTGTTGCCCTCCCAGCTCGCATCCAGGCGGTCGCAGGCGAAGCCGCGACAGGACAGCTGGATGCGCACCTTGACGCCGCGCCGGGCCGCCGCGACGCATGCCTGCAAGAGGATGTTGGGCGTCTTCTCCGGTGACCCGTAGCGCCTGCCGCCCCACTGTGTCGCCATGCTCAGGTGTTGCACCAGCAGGGTGTGCTTCGCCTTGGCGATGGCGCCCAACATGGACCCGCTCTCATTGAGGCTGTTATCCGGTGACACGACCAACTCCGCGCCCACGACCTCACGCACGGTCTCCTGGGGAGGATCGCGTGGCACGTAGCGGCCATAGCGCAGGTCGCTTTTGGCCTTGGTATCCGGCGGCGGCGGGCCGTAGCGTCCACGACCCTCCATATCCCGTGTGGTGGAGTCGTCGTCGTAGCGGATGTAATCATGGTGGCGCTCTGGATTCACGTCGGCTCTCCAGACGGAGAGCAGATCCTTGACCACGCCAAGGGTGGGTTTGCCCTCGGGCGTGCGGATCTGGATCTCCCAGCCGCGATTGCCGTACGTATTGCTCACCGGATGTCCCGTGGAGCCGTAGTTCTCCGAGCCGATGATGAGCCCACGCTCGTCGATGATGGCGTACTTGGAGTGGTCATAGGAATAGCGGTCGTCGATGCCCGCCTTGCGATCGGAACGGATCCAGTACACCCGCCCCAGGCCGTGCTTGTCGTTTTTGGAGCGTTCGCGGCCGGCGTCTTCGATGCGCTTGGCGATCAGGCGTTCCTTGTCGCTGAAGCCGTTCTTCACTCCGACCACGCCGCCTTCCATGGCCAGGGCGACGTCCACCCCCCGCTTCACGGCACGTACGAGGGCGTCGGCGATGGCCGGACTGCTGAAGTAGTAGATGTGCACCTTGATGTCGCGCTTGGCGGCGTCGAAAGCGGCGATGGTGCCGGCGTGGTTGCTCTCTGGCGCCGCCGTCATGGTGACGATGGCCTCCTGGTCATGACGCACCAGCCGCAGGTCGCTCTGACCGGGCACCCACAGGCGATGGTGCAGGTCCTCGCCGAGCCCGGTGTAGGAGGAGGCCCCATCCCAATCGGCGAACGAGCGCGTTTCCGGCACGATTCGCCCGTTGGCGTCGCGGTCTCGACGGTAGATGCGGTTGCGGGTCGAGATGGGCGGCGAAGGCAGGAAGATATTGCTCGACGTCATCAAAGGCGCGCCCCGCCAGAGGCTGCCAACGGCCAGGTCCCGCTCGGCCTCCGCCTCTCGGATCTTGCGCTGGTCCGGTCGTTTTGGCGTCGCCTTGCGGCCGCCGCCCATGTTGTAGGGCACCACGCTCAGGATGACCGGCGGATCGCCCGAATCGTCCGAGTCGACCAGCGCGACGATGGAGGCGCCGCCGCGCGAGAGCCCGAGCCAGCTGCCGCGCTTGGACTCCGGCCCCTCGTAGACGATATCGGCGACCGTCGGATCGTTGGCGGCGAAGGCGCTATCCTCGTTCACCTCAAAGGTGGGTTTGACGCCGAACTCCCGGCGAAACACGGCCGCGTCCCTGGCCACCCAGAGGGCGCCCCCGGGTGGCAGCACCGTGGCTCGCGTGCCGGATGGGAAGACCAGGTCGCGACGGCTGTGATGGCCCCGCGCCCGGATGTACTTGCCCCGTTTGCCCAGCTCGTCGGTCAGGCTGCAGCCGGCCAGGTCGATGGGCTTGTCGGTGGGGTTGGCGATCTCGATCGACACCGCCCCGTAACCGGTCGACGGGTTGATCAGCAGGCCCGAGATGAGCGCGCCTTTGGCCTTGCTGCCGCCCGAATCGTCGCCCGGACGTGTCTGCGAAGGACCACAGGCGACCGTGATGGCGAGCAGGAGCACGGTCCCCAAGGAGATCCGCGCCGCCCCGACCGCAGCCCGTGAAATCGGTAGGCGACTCATCAGAATCTCGCCTCGAGCTCCAGGCGGACCCAGTGGCTCGGATTGGGGTCGCGGTTCTTGGTGTTCTCCCGCGTATCCAGGTGCTCGTGGTACTGGTAGCGCAGCTTCATCCACCAGGTCTTCTGCAGCAGCAGGGAGGCCTCGCCATAGGCCCAGAAGATGTTGTCCAGGTAGGCGTCATTGGAGATGTCTTCGAAGAGGTAGCTGGCCCGCGCACGCAGCCGAAGCTGGCCCAATGGGCGCCAGGTGGCGAGCAGCCAGGCCGAGCGATCCTGGCGGAAGCTGTCGCTGAAGTCCGACTTGCCATCATCGATCAATCGATGTTGATAACGCGCCGCCACGCTGGTCCGCCGGTTCGGCTTGAAGGCCAGTTGCACGGCGGCCTGCAGCTTCTCGCCCTGACAGTAGGTCGGCTCGTCGGCGGATAGTGTCGTGCCCACCGTGCCGTAACAGTTGTCCCGCCCCGTGTCGCTGAAGTCCTTGTCGGCGTACTCGATGTAGATGCCGGGCCGGAACCAGCGCGTGGCGTCGTAGTGCAGCCGCACCTGGAACAGGCCAGCCAGCACGTTGTTCTCCTCGCTCTCGGTGTCGGTGATGTCCTGCGGCTTCTGACGCAACCAGGTGTCGGTGGTGGCACGCAGCTGCAGTCTGCCGAACTCACCGGCGTATTTCAGGCGCAGGCCGGTCTCGTCGCGGGCGCGCAGGCCGTCGAACTCGTCCGCAGCGGCGATGGGCCGCGCGTAGGGGTTGGCGAAGTCGCGTCCATAATGACGCGCGGCGGCCTCGATCTCGTGCCGCCGGGTGGCCCAGGTCGAACGCAGCAGCGCGCCCCAACCGCCGCCGGCGGGCTGGCTGTCCATGGAGCGGGCGACCTCGACGAAGACGTCCAGCTTGTCGCGTCCCCATGCCGCGTCGATGCCCAGGGCGCCGAATGGACCGCCGTAGGGCAGGCGTGACCACTCCTGGAAGTCCAGCTGGAAGTCGGGCGTGTTCACCGGCCAGTCCACGGTCGCCTGGTAGCCGGTCATGCCGATATGGGTCCGCTCATCGAGGAACCAGGACACGTTGCCGCCCACGACCAGGTCCCGGTAGATGTTGGTCAAGGTCTCGTAGGCGAACTTCGGCGAGGGATCGTCTGGAATGGGCAGCTTCTTGTAGACCGCCGGCGACTTGCAGTCGTCGTTATCGTCCTCGAGGGGGTCGTCGCAGTTGACCTTGTTGTAGGTCTCGTACTGGTACAACCGATGGGACTCGTAGGAGCCGAAGGCGTAGGCCTGCAGCCATCCGTTGCCCAACTCGAGGCGGCGGATGCCGGCGGCGATGCCGCGCATGCGCTCGCTCCAGCTGTAGTCGGGTGACATGTACTGGTCGCCCAGCGCGCCGGCGCAAGGACTGCTATCGAGCTCACCCGTGGACAGGTTGCAGCGCGCGGTCAGGTTCTGGCTGTAGTAGATGTTGTTGTCCGGATGGATGCCATTGGGCGTGTACTGAGAGCTCGTATCGAAGGTCAGCCGCTGGCCGAAGCCGATCCGGTAGGTGCCGCCGATGATGTGCCACTTCGGCGTCTTCCACTCTGCGTAATATTTCGGCACGTGGGCGCCCGTGGTCGGCGCCTCGGCGCTGAGCGCGTCGCGATTGGGATCGTAGAAGACCTGCCCCAGGCGTGTGCGTGTCATGACCCCGGACAGGCCGATGTCCAGGTGCCGGAACGCCTTGGCTTCCGCCAGCAGGGCCATGGAGGGGACCTCCTGGTCGCCGGCGACGAAGGTGGACTGGTAGCGCACGCGGCCGGTCGCGGGGCGGCGCTTCTTCTTGTCCGCGGAGGAGCTGTACACGACCAGGAAGGGGGCCAACGCCTCCAGCTTCTGCTGGCTCAGGATGTCCACCACCACCAACGCCGCCGGATCGCGCAATCGCCCGGCCTCCTTGCGGTAGTTGAGGATCGCGTCGACCTCGGCGTAGGTCAGGTTGGGCAGGCGGTAGAGCTCTTCGCGGTCGGCCGACTCCAGCAGCACGCCCTCGTTGAGCAGCTCGCGCAGGGTCAGGAAGCCGGCGTCGTCCAGCTGTTGCGAGGTGTAGAGATCGAGCAGATCCTCTTCGGTCTCCACCTCGACGAAGACGCCATAGTTGGCCGCCGAAGCCGTGGCTGCCATGAAGCCGATGACGAGCATCGCAGCGAAACCGAGCGCCAGCCTACTTTTCACAAGCGACCTCCTCGCACGCACCCCACATGCCCTTCTTGGCTGCCTTTGCGGTGGCCTGCAGGCTCTCGAACTCCTCCACGCGGTCGTCGCCATTGGGCGGAATCGACAGCACGCAGGCGTAGCCGCGTTCGATCAGCAGCTTGTTCACCTCGCGATCCTCGACCTTCACCCAGGCGAGCAGTCGGCCGAACATGTCGTCGCAGACGGCATCGTAGTCCATGTGGACCTTCTTTCCGACCACCAGGTCGGCATTGAATGCCGCCGCCTCGGCGCCATAGCAGTCCTTCTTGCCACCGGTGGACTCGGGTGTGTCGACCAGCAGGTAGCGGATCTTCTCGCCTGTGGTCAGCTCGATGGTGTCGCCGTCCAGGGCGCGTTCGACGGCGCCCTCGCAGGGCCCGCAGGCGCTGTTGGTACACGTCGGGTCGTCGGAACCGCATGCGGCGCTGGCCAGCCCCAGGGTCAGGGCCATGGCGGTGGCGGCGCGCAGCGCGCCTCGGGCCCCTAGGGACACGGCGGATTGGCCTTGCCGGGCGTGCCAAACATGCCCGCCCAGCCGTAAGGTTCCTTGTCCGTCGCCACGCACCAGGTGTTTGACTTGGCCGGGTCGCGCGCCAGGGAGTAACCGTTCTTGGAACTCTTCCAGCTGACCTTGTCCAGGAAGACGCCCGGCGCACCAACCCACACCCCGTTGCCCTTGCCATTGGTCATGGACAGGTCGTCGTAGTCGGTGACCCCGGTGTCGGGCAAGCCGCCGTTGAGGTGTTTTCCCGTCTCGCGGGCGAAGAGGGCGATCTCGCCCTTGGCCAATACCAGGCAGTCGGCGCTGGTGACGGTGAACGCGGGCGCCAGGGGCACGTCATCCTTGACCTTGCCCATGTGCAGGTCGTTCAGGTCCACGTCGGCGGTAGCCCTGACCTCGATCCACTCGCGGTCGGACTCGTTCTCGTCGGGGTCGAACATCACCTCGTTGAGCAACAACTGGCCCGCCTTGGGCGTGCGCAGGTCGCGCGCCTCGCCGTCGACCATGCACTTGCCGGGCACCGCGCAGGGTCGATTGGCCTTGCCCGGCGTGCCCTTGAGGTCGGCCCAGATGGTGGGCGTGGGCGATGGCGTGAGCACGCTGGCGGGGCACCAGTTCTCGGCTTTGTCGTTGGCCGATGCGTCCATGGTCAGCTCGCTGAGCTGCCAGGCGACGCCCTCTTTGGCCTCGCCGACCTCGGCCTCGTCGACCACCTTGGTATTGCACTTGATGACGAACTTGGCACCCGCATTGACCATGTCGCTCAACTTGTTGCCATAGCCCACATCCATGAATGGCGGGCGGGTGGCGTTGTCGGCGTTGCCCACCACGACGTAGCCACCGGCGGCGACGACCAGCGAGGGCATCTTCCAGGTCTTGTCGCTGCTGCCGTCGAGGCGGCTGAGCGTGATCTTGACGCCCTTGAGGTCCACGTCTCCGGAGGTGGCGTTGTGGAGCTCGAACCACTCCTGGCCATCATCCTTGCCGGTCGGATTGCCCATGACCTCGCTCAGGACCAGGTCGCCGAAGATCAGCTTGGCGCCGCAGGCGGCGGGGATCTCGTCTGTTGTACCGCAAGCAGTTGGAGACAACGCCAGCGCCGCCAGCCCGATGGCGAGCGGCACCGCGATGCGCAAAATGGAGGTGCGCGGGGTCATGGTTGGTCTCCTGTGGCTTTGGCTGGCGCTGCAGGCGTCGCAGGCGTTGCAGGCGTCGCGGGCGTCGCGGGCGTCGCGGGCGTCGCGGCTGGCGGGGCTTTGGCGGGCGCTGGCTTCAACTTGTTCAACCGGCGATTCAACTCGGGATTGTTGGTCGGCAACACGATCTGCTCAGGTTTGCTGATGACAACCTGCAGCTGCGCCCGCTTGCTGCGCTTGTTGACGTAGACGGTCACCTTGCCGCGGGTGCGGATGTATTCACCGCGGGCGGCGGCGATCTTCGACTTCGCCAGGACGCCCTTGTTGAAGAAGATGAGCGGGAAGTCGCCGCCCCTCTTGCGCGACAGGGGCACACGTGCCGGCCCGCGTGGGCCCTGCTTCACCGATCCGGGCGTGGCCAGGATGACGACCTCCTTGCCCTGATGAGCGCGGATCCGGTCGATGGCGTCGAAATGGGTGAGCACGATGTAATTCGGCTTGCCAGTGGCCTCCTTTTCGAACTGCCGGATGAAATCGCCGCGCGAGTTCCACCAGGCCAGCCGCCGCGGGTAGTCGTCGTAGTGCTGCGCGCCAGCCTTCCAGATGCCTACGCCGGCTTTCTGGGCCTCCTGCTGGGCTTTGACGAACTCGTCGTGGAAGCGGCGCGAGTAGGAGTACTTGGCGAAGTAGGGGCTCATGCCGGCGCGCACGCACTCGATGTTGTAGTTGACCTGGTCGCCATCCTTTTCAACAAAGACGTAGGTGAGATAGCGACCAAATCGGCCCTTGATCTCCTTGGGGTGGTCGCGCTCCAGCCGGACCCGCTTGACGCCCTTGAAGAAGGCCTTGGCAAACGCCTTGGCCGCCTCGCCGTTGGGCGTGGCGATCTTCACCGGGCCCCTGCTCTTGTCCTTGTGGTACTGCAGGTAGGCGTCCCAGCCTTTGGCCAGGCGGGCGCGCTCGTGGGCTTTCTTGAAGGTCTCCTCGGTGTCGATGCCCAGCAGCCGCAACGTGCTGCGCAAGCCCTTCACCCGCACGGTGTCGCCGTCGATGATGGCCTTGCGATCGGCCAGGTTGAATTCGCCCATGTTCAGGCCCGGACGGTCGGGCCCATCCAGCGACCGTCGGACCTGGTCGACGTCGTAGCGACCGCTGAGCTTGCCGGCGCCGCAACCGCCCAACAGGCCAGCGCAGAGCATGGCCGTGACCGCAACAGCGGACACGTATCGGATCGAACGGATGTACATGCGGCACTCCCCGCCGGGTCGGGTTCGACCGGACCTCGCGCGCTCGCGCGTGCCTTGCACTCTAGCGGGACTGGGCTGCGTTGCCCACCCGGTTCGGCGCACCGCGCGGTCGGCGCACTCCGTCCGCTGGACCGTCGGTGCCCGTCGTACTACATCCCTGGGGCGAATCCATGCCGTTCGACCCAGGAGAGCAGTCCATGATCAAAGGTGTGCACGCGTTGTTTTTCAGCGACGATCCCGAGGCCACGCGGGCGTTCCTGCGCGACAAACTGGCCCTGCCCCACATCGACACCGGAGGCGGCTGGCTGATCTTCCAACTCTCCGAGGCCGACATGGGGGTGCATCCCATCGATCACGAGGGTTCTCCGCCATCGGGCACCCACGACATCTCGTTCTACTGCGAGGATCTGGAAGCGGAGGTCGCCGCCATGCGAGAGCGGGGCGTGACCTTCGACACGGACATCTCGGACCAGGGTTGGGGCTTCACCATCAAGTTCACCATTCCTGGCGGCATCCGCTGCGATCTGTACCAGCCCAAATACGGAAAGTAGGCGTCATCGCGGCGTAGGAACATCGTTGCCGCTGCGCGATCGGCTGCCCTACACTGCAGCCATGAGACGAGCACATTCACGACGGTCCCATGCCGCCGCCCAGATCGCCCTGTGCGTTCTGGCGACCCACCTGATCACGGCCTGCAGCGACGACCCCGATGGCAGCGCTGGCGCGATCAGCGGCGCCGACTCCAACGTCGGGCTCGACGTCGGTTCCCTGGCCTACGTGGGCAGCCTGCCGGACGCTGTCGTCACCACAGACTCCAGCGTCCGCGGCGCCGACGGCGGCGGAGATGTCGGCGCGGTGGATGTCGGCGCGGTGGATGTCGGCGCGGTGGATGTCGGCGCTGTGGATGTCGGCGCGGTGGATGACGGCACGGTGGATGACGGCGCGGTGGATGATGGCGGCACCCAGGCCGACGGCGACAAGACTGAAGTTTCGGGCGGCATCCCGACCAAGAACGGCTGGCCCACCCAGCCCATCGTGCTCGGCGACGGCAGCGTCTGGCAGCCCACCCGCACGATCTCCGACGGCAAGGGCGGCCAGATCGTCCTGCGCAACATTCCGCCCATGCTCAAGCCCGTGAAGACCGGCTTCGATCCGGCCCTGCACGAGCCCGGCGTGGTCTGGATCCTGTTCCGCGAGGGCAGCGGCGTGACCTGGCAGGATGGTCGCTTCGTCAGCAGCACAGGCGCCGACCTGGGCGCGGTGACGGCCATCGAGGCCCAATTCGCCAGCGTCCTGGGGCCCGCCGAGCGCTTCTTCCCCGGCGACAAGGTCACCATGGACGCCGCGCGCCTGGCCGGCGAGCAGAAGACTGGCGAGGCCCTGCGCGACCTGACCCTGTACTTCATCCGCGCCACGTCGGATACCGCCGATGTGGGCGCCATCGCCGACGCCTACAACGCCTCGCCGCTGGTCGAGCTGGCCGGACCCATGCCCAGAGTGGTCTCCAACGCCGAAGACGTGGGCACCAGCACCACCGCGGACAAGGGTGACAACACGCCGGACCTGACGGCCTTCCAGGGCTACATCGCCGGCAGCACGGCGAGCCCGCCGAGCGCTGGTGGCCACGGCATGACGCTGGCCTGGAGCCTGGACGGCGGGCGCGGCAAGGGGGCCACGGGCGCCCAGATGGAGAATGGCTGGAACCTGCAGCACGAGGATCTCGACCCGGCCCACACCACGTCGCTGGGCGCCTGGACGACCAAGGGCGGCGCGGCGCCGCTGACCAACGAGCAGGGGCCGGGCACCTGGCATGACATGGCGGTGCTGGGCATCGTGCAGGCGCGCAACAACGGCTTCGGCGTCACCGGGCTGGCCAGCGCCGCGAAGGTTCAGGTCGCCTCGCACCAACCGCACGCGTCGACCATCCAGACGTGGATCTCGGCGATGGGCGCCGCCCCCGTCGGCGCCGTCAAGGGGCGCATGATGGCCATGGTCCTGCACCGCCTGTCCGTGGTGCTGCCCGCCGGCTCGGTCGTCTTCGCCTCCCTGGGGCAGGCGGCGCCCAACGCGCGAAACTGCTCGGGCAGCACCGACTGGGACCACCGCCATTGCGCGCCGAAGATCGAGTGCTTGCCAGCGCCGCCGTACAAGATCGGCGCCAAGGGCCAGCCGGTGATGCGCTGCGAGGGCATGGACCTGGCCGGCAACGGCTGCGATCCGGCCAAGAAGGGCCAGGACTGCCTCAAGAAATACGGCTTCGGCGCGCGCTGCCTGCCGGTGCCCACCGCCGCCGGGCCGACGCCGCCAAAGTGGCGCTGCGGCGGCCACCCCAAGGCCAGGGCCTGCACCAGCGGCAACGAGTGCGATCCCGGCGCCCTCTGCCTGGGTTGGTCGCCCGACGGCGTGGCATCCGGCAAGCGCTGCGGGGGCTTCGCAGCCAGCTGGGCGTCGGCGGCGGCGGCGCCCTCGTGGGTCGGCCCCGCGACCAAGGTGGCCGGCCAGGTCTGCGCCGCACACAAGGACTGCGCCAAGGTTGGCAAGCCTATCTGCCACAACAACGTCTGCATGTGGTCAGACAAGAAGTGGAAAGGCTCGGGCAACCTGACCGCGCCCCTGGTGATGCTGCCGGCGATCCGCGACGCCGCCGCCGCGCTGGCCGCCAAGGACGTCGCCTTCGTGCTGGCCGCCGGCAACCACCTGCAGCGCCTGGGCCTGATGAACGACGGCCCGCTGCAGGCTGCCGGCGCCGACAAGGGCCGCGGGCTGCTCGGCAACGACAAGTACAAGTCCCTGTACGTGTGCCCCTTCTCCGGCTGCGGCGGCAGCGGCAAGACCTGGCTGGTGGGCGCCAGCGAGAGCGCCAAGGCGGAGGCCGCCGACTTCACCAGCCGCGGGCCGATCATCAAGCTGAACTCCTGGGGTCGGCAGGTCGCCACGCTGGGCTACGGCAACGCCGCCAGTCCGCACTTCGAGACCGACCCGGCGACCAATCAGCCGACCCATAACTACACCGCGAAGTTCTCAGGCACCTCGGCAGCGGCGCCATTGGTGGCCGGCGTCGCCCTGGCCGTGCAGGGGGTGGTCATCGGGGCCACCGGCGCGCCCTTGACCCGGCCGAACCTGCTCGCCGCGCTCACCAGCGGCGGAGTGGCCATCGGCAAGGGGCTCGAGTCCATCGGCACACGTCCCCTGATCAGCGGCGCCCTGAAGTGGCTCGAGAGCAACGGCGGCGCGGGCGGTGGCGCGGCCCTGCCGGCGGGCACGTCGGCGTTGAAGGCCGCCCAGCTGGACGTGCACTGGATCGCCGCCACCCGCCAGCAGCGCCCGGGCGCCAAGGAGTGGGTCAACGTCGCCTTCCGGGTGCGCAATGAGGGCGGCCAGATCAGCCCGCCCCTGGGCCTGCGGGTCACGGTGGGCAACACCGGCAGCACCCTGGTCGACCCCAAGGCGCCCGCCGCCAAGACGCCGCACACCCTGCTGTGGAGCCACTTCAACCCCTACGCCCCCAAGGACGCCTGCAACGGCAAGGATCAGAAGGCCATCAAGGGCTGCAAGGCCATGGACAGCTTCTATCGACGGGTGTTCCTGCCCATGATCGACGGCAAGGCGCCCAAGGCCAGCACGGGCGGCGCGGTGACGCGTTACTTCACCGGCGAGGTCGACGCCGCCTGGCTCGATGGCCTCTCCGATCCGGAGGTCTGCGTGATGCTCGATCGGCAGGCCAACCCGGACGCCTTCAGTCGCCTGAATCCTGGCGGCAAGGCCCCCGCGATCCATCGCTGCGGCCCGCTCCGCGACGAGATCGGCGCCTTCGCCTTGACCAAGAAGTGGAAGATCCGCGCCCTGGCCTTCGACAAGCAGCCGGAAGTACCGCTCTGTGGCGGGGCCAGCTTCGGCAACTACGGCAACGAGAACATCTACGCAATGGCCATCACCACCGGCCGCCGCTCCCTGGCCCTGCTGGCCTTCCCAAAGTCGGGCAGCATCGGGCTGCTCGACTACAACTCCTGTAACGAGCTGGATCTCGACGAGAAGAACGACGTCGGCACGTGCGGCGCCGTGTTCAGCCTCAACCGCTTGGAGCTCACCACGCCCACCCCCGGCCTGAAGAAGGGCTGCGACCCCGCCGAGCTGGCCAAGAAGAAGGGCCGTCGGCCCACGGCCATCGCCGTCAGCCGCGACCAGCGCTACGCCGCCGTCACCCTGGGCGAACTGACCCCCGGCTGCCACCCAGGCAAGCTGATGTTCATCGACCTGAGCGACCCGGCCCGGCCGAAACTGCTCGAGCAGGACGACGGCAAGGGCGGCAAGATCCCCGTCGAGCTGGCCATCGGCCCCAACCCGGTCGGCGTGGTCTTCAGCCCGCAGGGCAGCAAGGACGCGCGCATCGTGACCGTGCACGATACCAACGCCCAGAACTGCAAGAAGGCGGCGCTGGCCAACATCATCAAGCTGGCCGATGTGCTGGCCAAGGGCGACAAGGCCAAGGTCACCACCCGCGCCTTCCTCTACCCATGCAGCGGCGGACAGTGCTCGCCGCGGTCGCCCAAACGCGTGGTCGTCGATCCCAAGGGCCTGGCCGCCTTCGTCACCTTCGGCGAGGGCAATATCAAGGGCGCCCTCGGCATGATCCGCCTGAGCGACCTGAAGCCCAAGGTCTTCCACCGCATCGTGCAGGGATTCAACATCAAGGGTTGGGATCAGCCCAACGGCCTGGCCGCCATGATGCTGCCGAGCGGCCGCGTGCGGCTGGTCTTCAGCGCCTACACGTTCTTGAACATGGACAAGGACTTCTCCGGCAACACCTGCCCCTCGGGCAAGGGCAACTGCGGCGGCTTCCACTGGCACGATGTCGATGTCGCCAAAGCCACCGGCTACCACGTCAACGCCGGCCGCATGCTGCCCATGACCGGCGCCCGCGACCTGGTCCTGTCCAAGGACGGCAAGCAGGCCCTCATCGTCGGCGAGACCAAGACCGTGCTCTACGACATCGGCGGCTTCAGCAAACCCAAGGCCGCCGGCGTGTTCTCCTTCGACGGCGGCTACCGGATCGTGCGCCCGCCGCCGGCCGACGACTACTGCCCCGAGGAGCGCTGCAACGGCAAAGACGACGACTGCGACGGCGAGATCGACGAGACCTGGCCCACCAAGGACGAACCCTGCAACGAGGGCCTGGGCGCCTGCGCGGCCAGCGGCAAGCAGGTCTGCAGCGCCGACGGACGACACCTGGAATGTTCCGGCAAGGCCGGTCAGGCGGTCTCGGAGCTCTGCAACGGCGTCGACGACGACTGCAACGGCGTGGTCGACGACTGGTGGGCCGCGCGCCTGGGCGATTCATGCGCCGTGGGCAAGGGCGCCTGTCGCCGGGTGGGGGTGAACATCTGCGACCCCGGCGGCCAGGACATCGCCTGCTCCGTCAAGCCCGGCAAGGCGGTGGCAGAGACGTGCAACGGCTTCGATGATGACTGCGACGGCGACACCGACGAAATCGGCAAGTGCAAGAAGAACGACCCCTGCAAGGGCGTCACCTGCGGCGGCGCCGGCAGCTGCAAGTCCGCCGGCACCACCGCCTGGTGCGCCTGCAACGTGGGCTACACCGCCAACGGGCTGACCTGCGCCAAGTCCGGCACCTGCAGCGTCAAGTGGCCCTCGCCCTACGCCGCCTGCCCCAAGGTCTGCACCGGCGGCTGCACGGGCCACACCTGCGTCATCGACTGCGCCGGTCCCAAGGGCTGCGCCGGCGCGATCTTGACCTGCCCCGCCGACCGGCCCTGCCGGGTGCTCTGCCGCGGTCCGGACAGCTGCCAGCAGGCGACCATTCAGTGCGGTGATGGCATGTACTGCGACGTGCGCTGCCTGGCTGGCGGGGCTTGCCAGGACGCGTCCATCACCTGCGGCAAGGGGCTGTGTACGACCGCGTGCGCGACACTGGCGGGCCAGCCGAAGGCGGCGGTCTGTGGGGCGGCGTGTGGTTGTTGGGATGGGTGTAAGTAGGATTGGGGCGTTCAGGGCAATCGCACTAAGCGTGGGTGAGGACACTTAGCAGGTAGTCATGGTCCCA
>CAYTLW010000098.1:0-3647 GCA_964438735.1 uncultured Enterobacteriaceae bacterium
GCCGGTGACCGTGTCCGCGACCGAGCCCGTGTCCGTGCCGGTGACCGTGTCCGCGACCGAGCCCGTGTCCGTGCCGGTGACCGTGTCCGCGTCCGAGGCCGTGTCCGTGACCGTGTCTGAGGCCTCGTCCGGCCCTGTGACCGTGTCGGCGACGTTGCCGTCGTTGCCCGGGCCGATGTCGCCAGCGCCGTCCGAACCGGCCGAATCCGCGCCCGCTCCTGGCGGATCGCCGTCGCCGTCGTTGCTGCTGCAGGCCAGGGTCAGAGAGAGGGCAGCAAAGGCCGCCAACCAGGAGCTGAGGATCTTCCGGCTTGAGGTCATCATGGGCACCTCCGTGGCGGCCATCCCGCCGGGAGCCCCATCTCCTCTTCGTCTACAACGGCACCTGGTTCGACCAGGTACCCGGCGTCACCGAGCTGACGAACTCCAGCCCGTCGAGGATCACCTCGCTGTCGTAGATGCCATCGCCCACGTCGTGTACGTGGAAGGTCAGGAAGAACTCCTCGCCCGGCTCCACGGGCCACTCGGTGGTCATCCAACCTGTCGAAGAGCCGGTATTGGCCGAATCCTTGGCCTTCTGCTCGGCGCAGGAGAAGCCCGTGCCGCTGATGTCGGTCTTGGCCTTGCCGTTGGGGCAGCCGTTGAGCCAGCAGCACTCCGACGCGGCGGTGTTGATGGCGATGTAGCAGTAGCGCTGGCGCGGGTTGCAGAACTGCATGCCCGGGCTGCAGACGAAGTCGTGGTGTTTATCCGGTTCGCGGCAGTCGGTGTAGTTGATGACCGTGGGCTTGCCGCCGTTGGTGCTGCCGGCTTCGATGAGCATGTAGAACTTGTCGTTGAACTGGCTGCCCACGTACTCGTCATACTCCTGGCTGAAGAAGACGTGCCGGATGCGCAGGCCGTTGGCGCCCTTGGGAGCCTTCAGGCGCAGCTTCCACTCCATGGCGTTGAAGGCCTTGGCGCCGCCCTTGACGTAGGGATCGGCCATGGCCTGGCCGCCCTGGTCGACGCTATGCTTGGTGCCCAGGGCGGGGCCGGTGGCCATCAAGGCGTAGGAGTTGCCGACGAGCGGCTTCAGGTCGTTGGCGCTGTCGCCAAAGTGGGCCGACGCGGCGTAGGTTCCCTTGGTCTTGGAGCCGGTGGGCGAACTGTAGGATTGCTCCAGCAGCACCTTGTCGTCGCACAGCTCCAGGGCGCAGCTCATGGCCTCCAGGCTGGCGCCCAGCTTGCCGCAGTCGCCGCACTTGCCGCCGATGGGGCCGGCGCCGGTGCCGCCCTTGGGGTACTTGTTGGCCTGGCCGGTCTCAAATACGGCCCGGTAGCTGATGAGCAGGTCGGCGATCTCTTCCAGGTCGGCGTCCTTGGCCAGCTTCTTCATGGCCTCCTTGACCGCGGCGTGGGCCTCGTCCAGGCGCTCCATGGCCGCCTTGCCCTTGAGTTTGCGCACGTCGGCCAGCGCCTCGGCGTAGGCCACCACGGCGTCGCCCTTGCGCAGCAGCGGGCTGTCGGCGTCGATCAGGTCGGCGATCTTGGCCTCGAAGGTGCTGGTCTTATCCTTGCCGGTGGTCGGGTCGGTCCAGGTGGCCTTGACGGCGACGGTGGCGTCCTTGGCCACCGCGTCGGGGGCGCAGGTGCGCAGGACCTGGTGGAAGATCATGGCGTCGTTGGCGGCCAGGTGCTGGGGCTCCACCTCTTCCTTGTTGGTGGAGACCTGCTCGCCGTGGAAGACGTCCATCTCGAAGGTAGGCGGCAGGGTCAGCTCGACCTGCACGGCGCGCGCGGCGATCTCCACGTGGCGCAGAAAGGCGCCGCCGAACGCTGCGGAGGCCTCGGAGGCGTCGTCGACGAAGATGTAGGCGCCCTTGCCGGCATCGGTGACCGTATCCATGAGCGCGTCGTTGTAGTTCCACGGATCGCCCACGCCGACGCCGACCAGGTAGATGGCTTCCTTGTCGCCATCCTTGGCCGCCTTGGCGATCAGCTCGCTGTCCTTTTCGCCCACGTTGGCGCCGCCATCGCTGATCATCACCACGCGGTTGATGCGCTTGGCGTCGTAGTCGTCCTGGGCCAGCTCGTAGGCCGCGGAGAGCCCGGCGCTGAAGTTGCTGGTGCCGACGCCCTTGAGCTTGCCGCAGGCCTCGATCACCTTGTCATCGCTGGTCTTGGTCACTTTATGGGACTTCAGCAATACGTTCACCTTGCTGCCCCAGGCGATGACGGAGACCAGGTCATCCTTGTCGAGCGACTTGGCCAGGGCGAAACATGCCGCGGCG
Organism: uncultured Enterobacteriaceae bacterium; assembly: GCA_964438735.1. GTDB lineage: Bacteria > Myxococcota_A > UBA9042 > UBA9042 > UBA9042 > CAYTLW01. Next base: position 2,274 of record CAYTLW010000098.1, read on the forward strand.
GCGCGATCGTGACCGGTGTGGCCGGGCAGGCCCCAGTTCATGGACGAGGAGGCATCCACCGCCAGGACCAGGTTGGCGCGGCGACGCTTGTCGATGCTGTAGTCGGGCGCCCGCACGCCGATCTGCAGGTGGTAGCGGTCTTTGTCGGACTTGCGCATCTGCGCGCTGACCGCGACCTCGCCTGCCTTGGCCGCCGGGTAGTCGAAGTCGTAGTAGTTGAGGAACTCGTAGGTGCGCAGCGCCTTGTAGGCGTACTGGCCCTGGTCGATGAGGCCGCGGGCCACGGTGGCCCCGGCCATGGAGTTGGAATCATCGGCCGACAGGTAGAGCACCACGGGCTCGGTCTTGTTGCAGGTCTTGGCGGGACCGGTGTCGGACTCCGAGGATCCCCCTGCGTCCGCGCCGCCCGGGTCCTTGTCGGTGGTGCCGGCGTCGATGCCGGGTCCGGCGTTGTCGGTGCCGCTACCGGGCGGGGGCTCGGAGGGATCGGTGCTGCCCGCATCCGCAGCGCCACCACCGCCACCAGAGCCCTCTTCGCCGGTCGAGCTGTTGGGCTGCTGCGTGGTCGCGCCCTTGTCCTTGTCACCGCTGCTGTTCTTGGTGGCACTGTTGTTCTTGTCGCCACCGGATCCGCCGGTGGAGATCTCCTGGTTCGAACCGGCGCCAGTGACCGCGGTGTCGACGCCGCAGCCGCTGGCCAGGGACAGCAGGAAGAGCAGGGATGTGAAGAGGGCGATGCGGGGGGATGGGCTGGTCATGTCGTCTCCACGGCGGCAGCTCGGGCCGCTCGGGGAGAGGTTTTGCAAGGGTGGTGCCAGCGGTGCTTCCAAAGGGGCCCGACAGGTGCCACCCGATTCACAACTCGCTGCGATTGCTTGTAAACATCATCTTTATGCAGGATGAAATCGACGCCTGGACGACCGCCGGAATCACCAAGACACGACGCGGCGGCGGCCGCACCGTTGAATATATACACAGTCCTGTCGAGGAATCCTGCGCCCCGGTGGCGGCAGCGGCGCGAAATGCCGATCAAAAGGCCTGGTCCACCGCCTTGCATAGCCAGCGCATGAAGGGCGCCGATGTCTGGCAGAGCCCGGCGAAGTGGTCCAGGAAGTCCGCCCGCAGCACCGTCTCTTCATCGAGATGGGTCACGGCGATGAAGTCCTTGCGTTTGAGATCCTCGACCAGGGGATGCTCCTTGTCGTAGCCGCGCGGGGGTCGCTTCAGAGAGTCGCCTTCCAGCTGCCAGGAGGCGGCGAAGTCGCCGCCGCGAGTCGCCGCCACCCAGCCGTCGGCATCCTCGGCCATGACCGCCCTGATCTGGTGGGCCACGGGCGTCGGTGGACGCCACATGCCGACGCCGACGAAGACCTC
>CAYTLW010000098.1:3747-28997 GCA_964438735.1 uncultured Enterobacteriaceae bacterium
AGTTCGGGGCCGAAATGGGCGCTGTTGCTCATGGCGGGTCTCCTTGGTGGTTGGCACGGCACGGCAACGTCGCGCGGCCGGTGGCGTTGGTCAACAATGGCCCCGACATCCGATTGGGATCCGGGCGTATTGACCTGCGGCGATCTGCGGCACACTCTGCCGTCGGCACGTTGCGACCTCTGGAGTCTGATGGCCGGACGCTGGAAATACGGGCAGAGACCGGGCGCCAACACGACGTGGTGGCGTCCGCGACCGCCGCCCGCACCGTGGGAGGTGCTCGACCTGGCTGATCTGCTCTGGTCGGCGCGCAACGAAGAGTCCGTGATCGTGACCGATCGCGAGGGCAAGGGCTGGCGCCTGGATCCGGGCATCGCCGCCGCCGATCCCCACCTCAAGGGCCCGCTGATCCACCTTTCAGAAGAGGCGTCTGAAGAGGCGCTGCAGCCCGTTCGCGATCCGTCGCTGCTGGAACTGGCGTTCATGATCGCCTGGGCCCACGGCGCGCGGCCAGACGCCCTGCCCCCCATCGAGCCGCCGGCGTGGCGAGCGTTGAGTTCACGCCACCCGCTGGCCCGTCGCCTGCGCGCGCGCCTGAAGACGGACTCGCTCTTGCTGGTGCGCCAGCCGGTGGATCGGGTGATCAAACCCGGCAAAGAGTCGTCGTGGCTGGCGATTCGCAACGCATGGGATGTAGCCGATGAGCCCGCCCAACGGTGGTTGATCCTGGCCCACTGGTCGGACTCCGAGCAGTCCCGATGGGCCGGCGTACGCCAGGTGATCCCGCCGGTGGCCTTCCTGGATGCCTGCGTGGATGGCACGCTCAACACCGAAGAGGTCAAGGTCGCCGCCTTCCATGTCGGCCAGCTGTCCAGCGCGGTGCTGGACGATGAGCTGCTGCCAGCGGGCGTGGCCCAGGTGGTGGCGCTGCTCGATGGTCGCGAGATCGAGCATGGCTTGCGGCCGGATACCTACGTCGAGGACTCCGTCGCGACCGAGGTGACCCTGCGGTGGTCGGCCGAGGGCCCCGAATGGGTACATCCGAAGCTACAAGGACGGGACGCCGATACCCTGCGGGCGCTGCGAGCGGCCTGCCAGGATGTGCCCCTGGTGCCCGAGGGCTTGTTCGACGCCATCGACGCGGCCATCGCGGCCCGATTGCAGGCCGACGAAGAGGCCGCCGAACGGGAGCGACAGGAAGCGGAGGCGGCGCGGCAGGCACGTATCGCCGCGCGCGAGGCCGAAGCGGCCCGCCTGGCGGCAGAACGAGCGGCGGCTGAGGCGGCGCGCATCGAGGCAGAGCGCCTGGCGGCGGAAGAAGCGGCGCGCATGGAAGCCGAGCGGCTCGCAGCCGAAGAGGCGGCGCGCGTCGAGGCGGAACGACTCGCGGCAGAAGAAGCGGCGCGCATCAAAGCCGAGCGCATCGAAGCCGAGCGCATCGAAGCCGAGCGACTCGCGGCAGAAGAGGCAGCGCGCGCCGAAGCGGAACGACTCGCGGCAGAAGAGGCAGCGCGCGTCGAGGCGGAACGACTCGCGGCAGAAGAAGCGGCGCGCATCGAAGCCGAGCGTATCGAAGCCGAGCGGCTCGCAGCCGAAGAGGCGGCGCGCGTCGAGGCGGAACGACTCGCGGCAGAAGAGGCAGCGCGCGTCGAGGCGGAACGACTTGCAGCAAAAGAGGCAGCGCGCGTCGAGGCGGAACGACTTGCAGCAGAAGAAGCGGCACGTCTGGAGGCCGAGCGCATCGAAGCCGAAGAGGCGGCGCGCGCAGAGGCAGAGCGCCTGGCAGCAGAAGAAGCAGCGCGCGTCGAAGCCGAGCGCCTGGCATCAGATGAGGCGGCGCGCATCGAAGCGGAACAACTTGCGGCCGAAGAGGCGGCACGTCTCGAAGGGGAGCGGCTCGCCGCCGAAGAAGCGGCACACGTCGAGGCGGAACGACTCGCAGCGGAAGAAGCCGCCCGCTCCGAAGCCGAACGCCAGGCCGCCGAAGATGCGGCGCGCGTCGAAGCGGAGCGGCTCGCGGCCGAGGAGGCCGCCAGCGCCGAGGCCGAGCGGGTCGCGGCAGAAGAAGAAGCACGCCTGGAGGCAGAGCGCCTGGCCGCAGAGGAAGCGGCGCAGATCGAAGCCGAACGGATCGCGGCCGAGGAGGCCGCCAGCGCCGAGGCCGAGCGGGTCGCAGCAGAAGAAGAAGCACGCCTGGAGGCAGAGCGCCTGGCCGCAGAGGAAGCGGCGCAGATCGAAGCCGAACGGATCGCGGCCGAGGAAGCGGCGCGCGTCGAAGCCGAGCGCGTCGCGCAACAGGAAGCCGCGCGATTGGAGGCGGAGCGCCTGACAGCCGAAGAGGCGGCGCGGGTCGAGGCCGAGCGACTGGCCGCCGAAGAGGCAGCGCGCCAGGAGGCCGAGCGGGCTGACGCCATAGCCGCGGCTCAGGCAGAGGCCGACCGTGAGGCGGCCGAAGAGGCCAGCCGCCACGAGGCAGCCGCCGCGAACAAGGAAGCTGGACGCCAGGCGCGCCGGGATGAAGCGGCTGAGGCGGACGCTGCGGAGCGCGTCAAGAGAATGGCCCAGGAGGCGGAACAGGCGCGCCTGGACGCCGAAGAGGCCGCCCGTCAGCGGGCCAAGGCCATCGCCATGGCCATGCCCGCCAGGACGGCGCCCGCGGCCGTCGCCAAGGCGCCAGCACCGGTTGCCGCCGCGGATGAGGCGCCAGCGGGCGGGTTGCCGGTCGGCGTGTGGGTCGTCGGCGGATTGATTGTGGCGGGTCTGCTTGCGTGGTGGTTGTGGCCATCGTCTTCCGAGACGCCATCGGCCAGCGTCGCGGCCACTGCAATCACCTCGACCGACGCGGTCGGTGGCGAGCGCGCTGTCCAGGAGGCAGCGAAGGAACCCGCGCCGGCTGCCGAGCCCGGCGTGCAGGACGAGGAAGATCCGAAGCCGGCGGCCCCGGACGCGACGACCGATGGCAACGCGACGCCCGCCGCGGCCGACGACGCCCCGGACGCCGGCGAGACGACCGCCGAGGCGCCACCGAAAGCCGTCGCCGCGAAGGGGCCCGCGCCGCGTTTTGCCCGGCTGCCCTGGGTCACGCTATGGGATGGCCGCAAGCTCGTGCCGGAGCCCGGCGTGCAGGCCAGCTGCAACCGCTATGGAGACATCGAGCTGCGCCGCCTGGACAAGACCCGCTTCATCATCTGCGATCTCTTCCATACCGAGCCGGGACGGCCACGCGGCAACCTGCGGCGCAAGGTGTGTGGCACCGATCCGGTACGCTGCGTCGACCTGAAGACGGCAGATCTGAGCAAGCTCCCGGCCTACATCTGTACGCCGAAGTCGGGCTATGCCTACGGGCTGCTGAAGATCGCCGATCCCCGGCGGGCCATCTACGTCAGCGAGACCGCCAACGCCGGCGACATGAAGGGCCGCACGACGCGCGAGGAGTGGCGCCAGTCCTGCGGCGGCTACGCGCCCTACGTCTTCGCTATGGAAAAACTCCGGTAGATGGGGGCACGGTTGGGCCGGGGCGGGCTGTTGCTGCTGTGCGCCGTGACAATGGCGTGTCAGGACACGGCGGACAGCGATGACCCACCCAAAGCCGGCCGCCACGGCGTGATCCTGACCGCTTGGGGCGCCCACGACTACGAACAGGTCGTCACCGATACCACGCTGGACCACCTGTCCAAGCTGGGGGTAGACACGGTGGCCATCATCGTCACCCGCTACCAGGCCACCGCCAAGGCCACGCAGATTGCGCGAAAGCCGGCCAAGACACCGACCGACGAGGCCCTCTGCGCTGTGATCGCCGCGATCCGGCATCGAGGTCTGGCCGCGGTGCTCAAACCCCATGTGGACATCGATGACGGCACCTGGCGGGGCGCGATCGGGTTTGCCGACGAGTCCGCCTGGCAGGAATGGTTCTCGGCTTATGGCGACTACCTGGAGCACGCCGCCCGCCTGGCGCAGAGAACCGGCGTGGTGCGCCTTGTGGTGGGCACCGAGCTCAAGGGCACGACCGGTCGCGTCCAGCAATGGCGTGCGCTGATCGAGCGCATACGAGTCCTGTTCGACGGCGAGCTGGTCTACGCGGCGAATTGGGATCACTACACCGCCATTACCTGGTGGGACGCGCTGGATCACGTGGGAGTCGATGCCTACTTCCCCCTCGCCACGAGCACCTCGCCGACGGAGGCGGAGCTGGTCGCGTCGTGGGGTCACGACTGGACGAGATGGTGGCCTTCAGCAAACAGGTGGACCGGCCGCTGTTGATCACCGAGGTCGGCTACCAGTCCCGCGACGGCACGGCGCAGACGCCGTGGTGGGTGGACGCGGCTGCGGGCGCGGACGAAGGCGAGCAGGCGGCGTGCTACGGAGCCGCCCTGCAGACGCTGCTGGACGAGCCGGTCGTGCGCGGCGTGTTTCCCTGGATGGCGTACTTCGACCCAGCGGCCAATCCCGACGGATTCGACTTCATCGGCAAGCAGGCGGAAGCGGTCGTGGCGAACCACTACGGCGGCGCCAGCGCCGCGCCTTGAGGCCCCAACACCCTGCGCCCTATCGGCCCTTGCCCTGTCCACGCCGTCTTCCACGGCGGGCATCGGCCACCGTCGGCCGCTCCGGCCAGGCGTGTTTGGGGTAGCGCCCGCGCAGCTCTTTGCGCACATCCAGATAAGCGCCGGTCCAGAAGCCGGCCAGGTCGGCGGTGACCTGCGCCGGCCGGCCATTGGGCGCCAGCAGGTGGACCAGTACCGCCTGGCGCCCGCCGCCGAGACGCGGCAGGTCCTCGGTGCCGAAGAGCTGCTGAATACGGGCTCGCAGCACTGGTGCTTCGCCGGGCTGGTACGTCAACCGACCCTGGCCGCCCGCGGCCAGCGGCAAGGACTCCGGGGCGTGACGCTTCAACGCGGCGATGCCATCGCGGCCGAGGATCTGGCGGATGGCGACCCGCACGGGCGCCTTGCGCAGGTCGGCGAAGGAGCGGCGGCCGCTGCAGAGTGATTCGAGCATCGCCTGGCCGGGCGTGGAGGTCGCGACGTCGCCGGTGTCCTTCAACCCGGGGCCGTCCCCATGCCCCAACTCCAACAACAGCGGCAGACCCAACTCCGGCATGACCCCAGCGAGCCACCGCACGCGATCCAGCAACGCCCTGGCCTCATCATCCAGGTCAAACGCCCGGTCGGGGTCGGCAACAGCCGCCTCGATCAGCGCTGCCGTGATGGCCGATTCATCCCCGTGGGCACCCGGTTGCTGCTCCTTGAGCGGCAGCCCGTGATGATGCACCACCAGCCGCTGGTTGACGGCCAATCTGGCGGCATCAAAGCGGGTCTCCAGGCGTGTCTCGGTGCTCAACTCGGCCGGATCCAGGGCGGCGGCGATGCGGATCACGTGGTCGGCATGGGTTCCCCCGCGACGACCGGCCTCGATGGCCACCGCGACGATGAACTCGGCATCCCCCACTGCGCTGTTCGGATGCAGCGCTGCGCCGTGGCCACCGACCATGCGATAGCGTCGTCCACCACCAGACCGACGTGCGCCCACACGATCGGGAAACCCGGCCAGCAGCATGGCCCGGTGGTCTGTGGCGGGATCGCCCTGGGCCTGGGGCTGGGCTCCAAGCGCCGCCCGGGCCGCGGCGGCCAGTTGTCGGCGGGCGGATTGCACGCGCCGGGTGGCCCCCCGATCCAGTCCCCAGCGGCGGATCACGGCGGCGCCGTCGGCTTCTTCGTCCAGCTCCTGGAGCGCCTGCAGGCGCAGGTCCAGGTCGCTCTCGCCGGCGTGTTCGGGCGCCTCGACGAAGATGTCGCGCTCGGCCGCCAGGGCCGCGATGGTGGCCGCGTCGCGACTCCGACCGAGGGCATGTCCGGCGATGAGCACCCGCCCCAGGCGTGGATGTACCGGCAGCCTGGCCAGGGTGCGGCCGATGGTGGTCAAGCCGCCGTCGTCCAGGGCGTTGATGCGCCGCAGGGTCGCCTCGGCGCGTTCAATCTGCTCGGTCCCGGGCGCCTCGAACCAGCCGAAAGTGCGCGGCCTCGCGCCCCAGGCCAGGATCTCCAGCACGGGACGGCAGAGGTCCATGCGCCGGATCTCGGCCACCGCGAATGGGCTCAACGCCCGATCCTCCGGCTCGCTCCACAAACGCACGCAATGCCCGGGACCCGTGCGGCCGGCGCGACCGGCGCGCTGGTCTGCGGATGCGCGCGGGATGCGCACCGTCTCCAGGCGCTCCATGCCGAGCGCGGCGTCGAAGCGTGGGCTGCGCACCAGACCGCCATCGACCACGTGGCGCACGCCTTCGATGGTGATGGACGTCTCGGCCACGTTGGTGGCCAGCACGACCTTGCGTCGTCGGCTCGGCGCCAGGGCCCGGTCCTGGGACTCCGCCGGCAGGGCGCCGTGCAAGGGCAGCACCGAAGCGCCTTGTGCCCGCCCCAGTCGGCGCTCGACGCGGCGGATCTCGGCCATGCCGGGCAGAAAGGCGAGGATATGCCCCGCTGACTCCTGCACCGCCCTGCCCTGCGCTTGTTCTGCTGCGCTCAGAAGCTCGCCGATCACACCGGCGCAATGGTCGGCCAGCGGGCGTCGGGCGGGCAGCGGTCGATGTTCGATCGCGACCGGGTGCATTCGACCCTCGGACTGGATGACCGGACAGTCGCCCAGAAAAGACGCCACAGGCGCCGCATCCAGGGTCGCCGACATCACCAGCAGGCGAAGGTCCGGGCGCACCTGCTGACGCACTTCGGCCAGCAACGCCAGGGCCAGGTCGGCGTGAACGCTGCGCTCGTGAAACTCGTCCAGGATCACCAGGCCCAGGTCGCTCGCCAGCGGATCGGCCTGCAGTTGCCGGGTCAGCAATCCCTCGGTCAACACCTCGATGCGCGTCCGCGGCCCGATCTTGCGGTCGAAGCGGACGTGATAGCCGACCTGCCCGCCCACCTTCCAGCCACGCAGGCGGGCCATCTGCCGAGCCGCTGCCCGCGCCGCTACACGCCTGGGCTGCAGCAATACGATCCGACCCTCGCCGCCCAGTCCGGCATCGAGCAGCGCCGGCGGCACCACCGTGGTCTTACCGGCACCCGGCGGCGCCACCAGCACGGCCGCACCATGCTGTGTCATGGCGTTGACGAGCTCGGGCAGCACCGCATGAATCGGCAAATCGCTGCTCTGCATCCGGCCTCTCCGGGCGAGCGCCGCCGACCTTTTCGACGTGCGGGGGCCATGCTACAAAGCCGCCGCCCGGGCCGCCAACCGGCCCCCCGAATGACCCCCAAAGGACAGAGGACAGCCCATGACGTTCCAGGTCGGCGACAGCGCCTCCTACACCAAGACCATCACCGAGGCGGACATCACCCTCTTCATCGCCGTCTGCGGCGATACCAACCCCGTGCACATCGACGCGGTGGCCGCCAGCAAGAGCCGCTTCGGCCAGCGCATCGCGCACGGCATGATCGGCGCCTCGCTCATCGGCACGGTGCTGGGCACCAAGATCCCCGGCCCTGGCACCGTCTACCTGGGCCAGGATCTGAAGTTCCGCGCGCCCGTCTTCATCGGCGACACGGTCACCGCCACGGTGACCATCACCAAGCTGCGAGAGGACAAGCCCATCTTCACCCTGGATACCCGGGTGACCAACCAGGACGGCGTCGACGTGGTGCAGGGCCAGGCCGTGGCTATGCTGCCCAAGGATTGAGCGCCGCGAGGGGCTACTTGGTCAGCGTGCGAGCGCACCGGAAGCCGACGAAGTCGTAGGCGAACTCCGGGTCGTATCCGTGCCGATTCGACGCCCGTAGATCCGTGCCATAGCTGAATCCGCCGCCCCGCAGCGCCCGTTGTTTGCCCTGGGTCGGCCCCTTGGGGTTGTTTTTCGGGCTGACCGTGTACCACTTGGCGTGGTAGCGATCAGCGACCCATTCCCAGACATTGCCGCCCAGATCGTGCACGCCGTAGGGGCTCTTGCCGGCCGGCTTGCTGCCCACCGCCGCGGTGGTGCCGGCGCCACAACCAGCGCCTCCAGCCACAGACATGACGGCCACAGTGCAATCCGCCTCGGCGTTGCCCCAGGGGAAGCGCGGCATGACCAGCTTGCACTCCTTGCCCGGGTACTTCTCGCAGCCGCCACGGGCCGCCTTCTCCCACTCCGCCTCGGTGGGCAGCCGCGAGCCCACAAAGGCGCAGTAGCCCGCCGCCTGGGACCAGGACACGCAGTTGATGGGATGCTGCGCAAAACCCGCCTTGGCGTGGGTGCAAGCGCCCGCCTTGCCCACCGGGGGCTGGCACTTGCCAGCGGCCAGGCACTTGGCCCAATCGGCCGCGCTGACCTCGTGGCGGTCGATCCAGAAGGCCCCCAGCACCACCTGGTGCTGCGGCTTCTCATCGCCACCGCAGCCAGCATCCAGCGCGGCGTTGCAGCCCATCCAGAACGCACCGGCCGGCACCAGGACCATGTTCTTCAGCGCCGGCGCCGCGCCGCAGACGCCAGCGGTGCAGATCTTGCCCGTGCCACACCAGGTGCCCAGCGGGGCGGGGCTGTGCTTGCAGTCGCCGCTCTTGGAATCGCAGGTGTCGACCGTGCAGGCATTCTTGTCGTCGCAATCCTTGTCCTTTCCGACCGTGCACTTGCCGGCCAGACAGACGTCGCCGGTGGTGCACGCGTCGCCATCTGCATCGCATCCGGCGGCGTTGTTCACGTGGGTACACGCCTTGACCGGCACGCAGGAGTCATCGGTGCAGACTTCGCCATCGTCGCAATCCTTGGCCTCGTGCTGGCTGCATGTGCCGGCCTTGCAAGTGTCCTTGACGGTGCAGATGTCGCCGTCGTCGCAGGGATCGCTGGTCGGGACGTGGCTGCAGCCGCTGACCGGGACGCAACCGTCGCTGGTGCATGGATTCTTGTCGTCGCAGACCACGGCCACGCCACCCCCGCAGGTGCCGCCGCTGCAGACGGTTTTGTCTGTGCACTTGTCGCCATCGCCGCATTCCAGGCCGTCGGCGGCCTTGGCGTCGTGCTGGCAGTCGCCCGTCTTGGCGTCGCAGCTGTCGGCGGTACACGTCTCGCCGTCAGCGCAGTTCTTGGTCGTGCTGCCGACGCAGGCGCCCTGCACACAGGTATCGCTCTTGGTGCACAGGTCTCCGTCCTCGCAGAAGCCCTGTGCAGCCACGTTCTGGCAGCCAGTCTTGGTGTCACAGCTGTCCACGGTGCAGGTGTTGCCGTCGTTGCAGTCGGTGGCCGTGCCGGGCGCGCACCAGCCCTTCTTGCAGATCTCGCCTTCGGTGCAGCCATTGCCGTCGCTGCAGGCCGCGCCGTCCTCGGCGTAGACGGTGCCGCACTTGCCGGTCTCGGGCAGGCATTTCTGCAACGTGCAGGCGCCGGGGGCGGGCGGCTCACACTTGACGACGGTGGCGGCGTCCAGCACGCAGACAAAGGGAAAGGTCTTCTTGTCGCAGACCAGCTTGCCGTTGCAGGGATCGCCATCGTCCTGCGTCGCGCAGTCGGCGTCCTCGCCGCATTGGCAGAGGTTCGCGCCAGCCTTGCAGGCACCGGCAAAGCAGGCATCGGAGGTGCAGGCGTTGGAATCGACATCGCAGGTCACGCCGTCGGACAGCTCCAGTATGACGCAACCCTGCTTGCCACAGCGCCCCTGCTGGCAGTCGCCCGCCGGGCAGAGGTCGTCGTCCGCCTGGCCGACACACTGCCCGTTCAGGCAGACGTCCTTGATGGTGCAGGGCAGCCCGTCATCGCAGGATCCACCCTGGGCGGCGATGGCCTGCACGCAGACGCCTTTATCGCACGTCATTCCGCTGCAGGGTCCGCCACCGCAGTCCTTGTCGGTGGTGCAGGTTGTGCCCACCACGTCCACGTCGGCGGCACCATCCGGGGGAATGACCAGGTCTTCGCTTCCGCCGCCATCGGTCCAGGCCACGGGACCGACGACCGTATCCTCCTGGCTGCAGCCCATCGCGACCAGGACGACCAGGAGCAGGCAGGCACGTCCGGCGCAGCGGATGCGGACGGGACGATGCGGTGATGGCGCGGCCATGAGGGTCCTTGGAGGGCGGGCAGACAGGGCGCGGAGGGGCCACAGGATAGCAGGGTCTGGAGCCCGGCGCACGGCGCATCCCGGCGCCGGAAGCACGCCCGAATCAACCATGGATACCGATACTTGCCCTTGTTTTGATGGCTTCCTGCAACAACGCGAGCGATCAACAACCCGGCGACGGCCGGCTGACGTATCGACGGCCTGACCAGCCCAAGACCAGCGCAAGCGAACACGGAGAGCATCATGGACCCGAGCCTGTTTTCACCGCTGAACATCGGCCACTTCGAGACCTCCAACCGCGTCGTCATGGCACCGATGACGCGCGGTCGCGCGCAGCCCGACGGCACCCCGACCGACATCATGGCGACCTACTACCGCCAGCGGGCCAGCGCGGGACTCATCATCACCGAGGGCACATTCGTCTCTGCCCAGGGCGTAGGCTGGGTGAACGCGCCAGGCATCTACACCGACGCGCAGCAGGCCGCCTGGCGTGCGGTGACCGAAGCGGTGCATGACGTAGGCGGGCGCATCTTCCTGCAGCTCTGGCATATGGGACGTGTCTCGCACCCGGACTTTCAGGCCGACGGCGCGCTGCCCGTGGGGCCGTCCGCCGTTGCAGCCGAAGGCGATTCCCATACACCCACCGGCCGCCAGCCCTATGTCACGCCGCGTGCCCTCGACCTCAGCGAGCTCCCCGGCATCGTCGACGACTTCCGCACCGCCGCAGCGCGCGCGGTGGCGGCCGGCTTTGACGGCGTCGAGATCCACGGCGCCAACGGCTACCTGGTCGACCAGTTCATTCGCAGCGGGGCCAACCATCGCGGCGACGAATATGGCGGCCCGATCGCCAACCGCTGGCGCTTCCCACTCGAGGTGGTCGCGGCCATCGCCGACGAGGTGGGCGCCGGGCGGACGGCCATCCGCTTGTCGACGGTGCATTCGTACAACTCCATGTCCGACTCCGACCCGGTGGCGACCTTTTCCTACGGCGCAGAACAACTCGACAAGCACGGCCTGGCCTACGTGCACGTCGTCGAGGGGGTCGGCGGCATGATGCACGTAGCCGACGCGCCGAGAGTCCACCCGAGCATGCGCCGGGCGCTGAAGACGACGCCGCTGATTCTCAACGGTGGTTACGAACGTGAGGCCGCCCAGGCGGCGATCGCCGACGGTCAGGCGGACGCCATCTCGTTCGGCGCCACCTTCCTGGCCAACCCGGACCTGGTCGCGCGCCTGGCCAATGGCGTCGGCGATCGCAACGCGCCCGACTTCTCGACCCTCTATTCGCCAGGTGAAAAGGGCTACACCGACTACCCCGCGTATGGCGCGTGAAGCCGCTACAGCACCACCAGCACCGCACCGGCAAATCCCAGCGTAATCGCCACCACACGACGCCACCCCAACGGCTCGTGCAGGAACATCCAGGCCAGGATCAGGACAAAGATATTGGCCGTCTGGTTCAGCACCCCAGCCGTACCCGCCTCGGCGTACTTGAAGCCCAGAATCCACAACAACAGCGCCAGGTAGGCGCCGATGAAGGACCCCGGCAGCATCGCCCGCCAGTGCCGTCCGGGCCGGAAACATGCCACCACTTCGGCGCGTCGCTCTCGACCCGCCGACAGCACCAGCAGCACCGGCACCGCACCGGCCAGGCGCACCGCCGTGGCCCAGAATGGCTCTGAGACCTCCAGGACCGGCTTGGCGATGACGATGCCAAACGCCATCAACGACATGGAGACCACACCCAGGGCGATGCCCTCCAGGTGGGCCCGTCGTTCGGCAGGTCCAAGCGCCTCGCGGGGCTCCCAGGTGCCCACCAGGATGCCGGCCACCACCAGCCCTGCGGCGACCAGCAGGATCGGACCCACGGGTTCTCCCAGCAGCAGGAAAGCGCAAACGATGACCATGGGGCTGTACAGGCAGTCGACGATCGCGGAGCGACCGGCGCCCAGGCGGTTCAGCGAAGCGAAGAAGAGGGTGTCCGCGGCGGCGATGCCGATGATGCCGCTGGCCATGAGGATCGCCCAGTCACCGAAGCTGCGGCCCTCCGGCAGGAAGGCGTTGCCGGTCACGGCGATGGTCCCAATCAGCAGGGCCAGGCCGAGGGTATTCTTGAACAGGTTGAGGGCCAGCGGCGGCACGTCGTCGCCGCTACGCCGGAAGAGCACCACCGCCACAGCCCACAGAAAGGCGCAGGCGGCGGCGTAGAATTCACCGTTGTGCAGGAGGTCGGACACGCCGTTGTAGAGACTGGCGGGCGGCTATGCGCACAGGGGCAGGGACGCCCAGGAGTCGACCGGCCGCGAGAACAGGTAGCCCTGGCCGAAGTCGCAGTCCAGGCCGCGCAGGCGGCGCAGTTGGCCGTCGGTCTCGATGCCTTCGGCGACCACCGACTTGCCCAGCCCGTGGCCCAAGCCAACGATGGCGCGCACGATCTCGAGGTCCTTTTCGCGCTCGGCGATGCCGCGCACAAATGAGCGATCGATCTTGATGCAGTCGATGGGCAGCTGCTGCAGGTAGCTCAGCGAGGAGAAGCCGGTGCCAAAATCGTCCAGGTGCACCCGAACGCCGAGCTCCTTGAGGGCGTGCAGGGCGCGGCTGGCGATGTGGTGATTCTCCACCAGGACCGACTCGGTGATCTCCAGCACCAGGCGCTTTGGATCGAGGCACGCGGCGTCCAGGGCGTCGGAGATGGTGCGCACGATGTCGGCGGCAAAGAACTGGCGCGGCGACACGTTCACGCTCAGGTCCAACTGCGGCGAGCGACCGCCGGATTCGGCATCCCACTCTGCCATGCGACGGGTGGCTTCGGACAGGACCCAGGCGCCGATGGGCACGATGAGGCCCGTCTCTTCGGCCAGGGGGATGAACGACAGCGGCGAGACCAGCCCGCGCGCCGGGGACTTCCAGCGGATCAGCGCCTCGACACCGTGCATCTCGCCGTCGGCGAGGTTGACGATGGGCTGGTAGTGGAGCAGGAATTGCTCCCGCTCGAGCGCCGTGCGCAGGTCGGTCTCCAACTCCAATCGGGTGATCGCGCGATGCTGCATCTCCGCGTCGAAGACATGGTGGCAGTTACGACCGTTTGACTTGGCCTTGTACATGGCCAGGTCCGCGGCGCGCAGCAGATCGTCGGCGCTGCGATGGCTGTCATCGTGCACGGCGATGCCGATGGACGCCGTGGCGAAGACCTGCTGACCGCCCAGGTTGAAGGGCGCCGCCAGGGCCGACTGCGTGCGGTCGGCGACCGTGTGCGCGTCCTCGGCGTTGTGAATCGACTCCAGCACGACGCAGAACTCATCGCCACCCAGGCGGGCCACCGTATCGGCCGGCCGGACCACGGCGCGCAGCCGATCGGCGATGCCGAGCAGCAGGCGGTCGCCAGCGGCGTGGCCCAGGCTGTCGTTGACCAGCTTGAAACGATCCAGGTCGACGAAGAGCACGGCGATGCATTCGTCGGTGCGTCGAGCGCGCCGCATGGCCTGGCCGATGCGATCCAGGCACAGCGCCCGGTTGGCCAGCCCCGTGAGCCGGTCGTGGAAGGCGTCGTGCAACAGGCGGGCCTCGGCTTCCTTGCGGGCGGTCACGTCCGACAGGGAGCCGGCCATGCGCACCGCGTTGCCGCCTTCGCCGCGCACCGCTGTGCCGCGACAGAGCATCCAGCGCCAGTTGCCGTCGGCGTGCTTGATGCGATGCTCGTGTTCGAAGTGGCCACCGGATCCCGACGTATGGGATGCGATCACCGAGGCGAAGTCGTCGACGTCTTCTCGATGCACCGCAGCGAACCAGCGCTCCGGCGTGTCGCCCAGCTCGCCGGGCTGAACACCGAGCATGTCGGCGAAGCGGGGCGCGAAGTAGATCTTGCCGGTGGTCAGGTCCCAATCCCATAGCCCGTCTCGGGCGCCGCTGATGGCCAGGGAGTAGCGCTCTTCGCTGGCCCGCAGGGCGACGTCTGCGCGGTGACGCTCTTGGGCGTGGCGGATGGTGCGCAGCAGCATGTCGGCGTCGAAGCGGCCCTTGACCAGGTAGTCCTGGGCGCCTTCGCGCACGGCCAGCAGGGCCAGTTCTTCGTCGGCGAGACCGCTCTGCACGATGATCGGCAGATCGGGGGCCGCGGCGTGGATGCGTCGGAAGGTGTCGATGCCAGCGCTATCGTGCACGCACAGGTCGATGAGCAGCAGGTCCGGGGCGGGCGTCCGCCGCAGCCGCTCCACCATGTGGGCGACGTGGTCGACATGCTCCAGCTCGAATGTCTGGTTCGGTGCGGTCCTGAGGGCCTCTTCGACGACCAGCCGATCGGATTCGGTGTCCTCGAGCAGCAGTACGGCGGTGGCAGTTTTCATTCGGTTCCAGAGGGCCGGCTGATCAACGCGGGTTCGACCGCCGGATCGCCTTCAACCGTGGCATGGGAGCCCGTACTGTCCACTTTTTCAGGCCCGTCAGCGGCTTCTGCGGCGCGCGCGGGCAGGGTGAAGAGCACGGTCGTGCCCTGCCACGGCGCGGACTCCAGCCAGATCCGACCACCGTGGGACTCCACGATGCGCTTGCACACCGCCAGGCCGATGCCGCTGCCGGGGAAGGCGCTTTCGTGGCTGCCGCGGCTGAACATCT
The DNA here is from genome assembly GCA_964438735.1 of uncultured Enterobacteriaceae bacterium. GTDB lineage: Bacteria > Myxococcota_A > UBA9042 > UBA9042 > UBA9042 > CAYTLW01. The sequence goes on from CAYTLW010000098.1 coordinate 18,381, forward strand.
CGAAGACCCGCTTCTGGTCGTCATGGTCGATGCCGATGCCGTTGTCGCGCACCGCGAAGCACCAGCCTTCGCCCTGGCGGGTGGCGTCGATTCGGACCAGCGGCGGGGCCTCGGCGCGGAACTTCAGGCCGTTGCTGACGAGGTTCTGGAACAGCCGCCCCAGGCTCTGTTCGTCGCCGTCGATGCGCGGCAGTTCGCCCACCTCGACGCTGCCGCCGCTGGCCTCGATGGCGGCCTGCAGGTCGGATACAGCGGCGTGGACCAGCGCCTCGCAGTCGACGCTGGAGACCACGCTCGGCCGGTTGGTCGCGGGCGTGGGCGGCTGCACCAGGGAGTGCACTCGCTCCTGCATACGACGCGCTGCACCTCGGGCCTTGTCCACCAGCGTGCGGCCTTCGTCGGCCAGGTCGGCGCCGTAGCGACTCTCCAACACGGACAGGTAGTTGGCGACCGAGCGGATGGGCTCCTGCAGGTCGTGGGCCAGGGTCCGGAGGGTCTCGCGCGGGCCCTCTGGCGCGACCTCCATGGCCTCCATGGGCACCGGCGGCGGCAGCTCTTCGTCGGACCCATCGCCGATGGCCAGCGCTTCGCCACCGCTGCTGACGAGTTCGAGGACCGTGCCCTGGCCGTTGCGCGCGATGCGAAACGGTCTGGTGGGGCGTTCGGATGGCGGGGCGGCGGCGGGCTGAGCGGGCTCGGGCGACCGCTTCGCGTCCGAGGAGGGTGTCGGCGCCAGGCGAGCGGCCTCGGCGAAGAGCTCCGCGGACTCCTCGTCGCCATCGAGGTGACTGGCCAGGGTGCGACCCAGGGCGATCAGCCAACCGGCTCGTCGGGCCGGGGTAGCGGCCTCGTCGGCCAGCGCCCGCTGCACCGTAGCCAGGGTCGACCAGCGCTCCAGGCGCTCCAGCAGATCGATCAATACGCGCCGCAGTTCGTCATTATCAGGGTCGCTGGCGCGCCACGCGACGTAGCTCTCGATGCCGGCCTCCGCGTCACCCAGACGTTCGGTCTGCACGGCGATCAATCGCTTGTAGATTCGGCGCAGGGCGGCCGGCTCTGTGGTCGACCCGGCGCGCAGACTCAACAACTCGGCCACGCGCCGCCAGCGATCCGCCCGGCCATGCAGGGCGATCAGGCGCTCGACGACCTCCTCGTCGTCGGGCTGCAATTCGACAGCGTTTTCCAGCGCCCGCACCTCGAAATCGGCGTAACCCTGCTCTCGGGCCTGTCGGGCCAGGGTGCGCCAGCGATCGTGATAGTCGGGCGCGGGCGGTCGGATGGTCGTCTGGCGAACGCCGGTCTGGCGAACGCCGGTCTGGCGAACGCCGGTCTGTCGCGGCCCGCCCGCTGACGGTTCCGGAGCCCGGGCTGCCCCCGCGACCCCATTCCCTGCGCCGAGCGCGCGGGCCAGGCCATCGGCCAGTCGGACGGCGCCCGAGGTGCCCTTGACGATGTAATCCACGGCCCCCGCGCCGACCGTGCGCACGGCATCGTCGGCGTTCTCATGGCTGGCAAAGACGAACACGGGGCGCTCGGGATGGCGCTCGCAGAGCTGCTCGACCACCGCCTGGCCAGCGGCCCAGGGCAGGTCGGGCTCGACCACGGCTGCGGACCAGGCGCCATCGGCCAGGGCGGCGGCGAATTCCAGCGCGCCGGAGGCCTCGATGACCGAGGCCGCGCCCAGTCGACCGGCTGCGACAAAGCGCACCAGGGCCCGCGCATCGGCGTCGGGCTCGACGACCAGGATCGCGATTTCGCCGCTCATCTGCCGCTCTCGCCCGGTCATGGCAGGCGCCGCCCCTGGCGCCCGATCGACAAGACTGGGACCAGGGTAGGACGAGCAGATCGGGGCGTCACGAAAATGACCCTGCTCGCCGATCTGGGTTCCGACACGGCGGCTGGGAGGCGAGTCTCTGCGAACCGCTCGATCCTCAGGGCGCCGGCACCTGCCCCTTGAGCCAGGCGTGGATGGTGTCCGCCATCTGCCGGTAGCCCAGGGCGTTGGGGTGTACGGCGTTGCTATGCTTCACCGGGCCGGCATTGGGCGGGTGCGGATAGCCCAACTCGGCGTCGATCCGTGCGTTCAGCGGGACCAGCGCGATGTGCGACTGGTCTCGGTAGTGCTCGATCAACGCCGCGGCCCAGCGGACCATATTGCGCTTGGCCTGTGCCCGTCGGGCCTTGCCATAGGTGGCCACGAACCCCGCGTCCGTCGAACAGGGCACGATGGTCAGGCCGACCGCCAATTGGATCGCCGGGTGACCCTGTCGCACGCTGGCCAGGATGTCGTCCAGCTGCGTGAGCATCTCCGGGATTCGCACCGCCAGTAGCTTCTCGCCATCGACGGCGACCACGTCGTTGATGCCCAGGTGCACGAAGAAGACATCCGGAAGCGGCACGGGATTGGCGGCCAGGTAGCTGTTGAAGTCGAACTTCCCATCGTAGAAGAAGGCGTTGCCGACCATGTGACCGGCCACCTTCAGCTCCGGCAGCCCGTGGTAGGTGGAGATGCGCCAGCCGGAACGCCCCTCGTGCATGGGTTTGTCGGCCGGCAGGGTGCCGACCGGCTCGACGCCCATCAGGTCGGCATCCATTGCGTCCTGCAACGCGGCGATGAGGTGGCCGTCTGAGGTCGTGGAGTCGCCCAGGAACATCACCTTGGGGACCTGTCCCGCGCGGGCGCCGACCTCGTGCACACGGAGTTCGGCTCGCACCACGCCCTGTGCGGTGGTGCGACCGTCATCCCAGACGATCACGTGCAATGGGTAGATGCCGGGCGCGTCAGGCGTCCATGACCAGCGATCGGCTCCCTGCACGCCGACCGGCGCGCAAACCGACCAGGCGTGATCGGCGGCCGCATCGGGCACGAGGTTGTCGAAATGCACGACGAGGGGCTCGCCCACCAGGGCGTCCAGGGTCGGCGCCAGGGCCAGCGGCACCGCGTGCTCGCCTCCGTCCTTCATCACCCGGTCGACCCCTGCCGGTGAGGTGATGGTGAAACCCTGCCCATCCTCGGCCAGGATCGGACAGTGCGGACCGCCGACGGAGCCTATGGCGTGCACCCGCCCGAGCGCGGCCTCCTGGCCCGATCCAGAGTCATCGGAGACGAACTCGCCACATGCCGCGACGAGGGCGACCAGGCCGCACATCAACGACGTGCGCGCGCTCGTCCGGCTGCGGTTGTATCGATGCTCGGCCACGACTCAGAACCCCGCCACGTCGGGCGCCGGCGGCACGAAGAGCACGCCATCGCCGACCAGGTTGCTGCCATTATCCGCCAACAGGTTGGAATTAAACACCACGTCTCCTTCGCCCTGAGTCACCAGGCCAAACGTGCATGACGTGACCATGGACTGCTGCATGGTGGCCGACTTGTTGCCGTCAAACAGGATGCCGGCCCGCAGGTGATGGTGGACCAATGTACGCCAGATCTGCACCGAAGGGCTGGCGTGCACGACGATGCCGTCCGAGAGCTCCACCTTGCCCTGGCTGCCGCCCTCGGCCCGTTCGATGTGCATGACCGAGGGCGACGTCTCGTTGATGACGCAACTGTCGATGACCGCGGGCGCCTCCGTGACGGCGATGCCAGCGGCGTGGTTGGCCACCAGGTGACAGGCGATGAGGCGGCCCGTGGCGCTGCCCAGGTGGAGCGAGATGCCGGTGCCCAGGCTGAGGGTGGCGTTGCCCGTCGATGTGCGACCCTGTCCTTGATTCAATTCCGGCGAGGTGGTGGCGATGCGGGTGCCGACCACGTGCACCGGATCGACGGCCTGGTCGATGGCCACACCCACGTGGCGATTGCCGACGACGTGACTGCCCGCCATGGTCAGCGAGGTCCCCTTTGCGGCGCCGACGCCGACCCCGCCGACCGCGCTCTTGGCGACCGTGCGGGTGGCCTCGACCCGCGCGCCGACCAGGTCCAGTCGGGAGCCCTTGCCCAGGGCCATGGCGCCGGCGACGCGGTTGGCCAGCAGGTGGGCGCCAAAGAGGCGGATGTGGGCGCCGTCGGAGACCACAACGCCGTGACCGCCGACCTTGCTGACCTGGGCAGCTTCGGTGTGATCGACAGCTACGCCCCAACCGGTCACCCGGGTGCCGGCTCCGGTGGCCACCAGGCCCGCGCCGTGATTTTCGGTCAGCCGGACCCGCCGCAACCGGCCACGCGCCGTCGAAGCGATGAAGATGCCGTAGCCCTCCTGGCCCTCTCCCGCCAGGGAGCGGGTGCCGTCCACCAGCACATCGCTCAGCTCCAGCAGCGCCGATTTGCCGATGGCCAGGATGCCGGCGTGTTCGTTGCCGGTGACGCGCATTCGCCTGGCGCGCACAATGGCGCCGTCCGAAGCCAGGATCGCGTGACCGGCGGTCTGGCCGGCCAGGTCGGGGCGGGTATCGTCGATGAGCACGTCATCGAGTTCGACCGTGGTGTTGTGCGCCTCGACCCGGATGGCGGCGGCCCGATTGCCACTGAGTCGCGCAGAATGCAGGTGGATGCGACTGGCGGTGGTGAGTTGGATGCCGTCGCCGCGGGTGTAGGTAGCCGGTTGGGGCAGCGTGCCGTCGACGATCAGGCCGCGCGCCACCACGCGGGTGCTGGCGCCATCCATATCCAGGCCGATGGCCTGGTTGCCGTGCAGCCGCACGCCGTGCAACTCCGCCTTCACGCCGTCGTAGACCGACAGACCGAAGCCGCCATAACCGGAAGGCTTGGCCAGGGTGCCGTCGATCACCAGGCCGCGCGCCTTGAAGCTGATGGCGCTGAGCATCATCAAGCCGATCTCCAGGTTGTTTGTCAGCCGGGTGGAGGTCAGGTCGACCGCGGCCCCGCTCTCGCCGACGATGCCGTGGCCCATGGTGGTGAAGGTGTTCGGGGCCGGGATCGTGCTGTCGACCAGCAGGCCTTTGGCCAGCAGCGTGCTCCCCTGCCCCTTGACGAGGATGCCCCAGCGTCGATTGCCGTGGATGCGAACGCCGCGCAGTCGGACCATGCCGCCGCCTGTGATCTGGATGCCGGCGCCGCCGCCGAGCCCGGTCTGCTGCGTATCGCGGACCTGGCTGTGCAGCAGCTCCAGGTCGCCACCCTGGACGAGCACACCGCCGTAGTAGGTGTCGATCACGTGGATGTGGCTCGCGATCACCTTGCCGCCGGCGATGCGCAGCCCGGGCACATCGCCGGTCAGGGTCAGCCCAGACAGGAAGACGGTCTTCGCCGAGCCGGTGATGAGCACCGACAACGCCGCCTTGCCGGTCTTGGCCCGCAGCACCACCTGGGCGGCGCAGCGGCCGCGCAGGGTGAGCACCTTGTCGACCACCGCCGGGCCCATGTGTTCGCCGGGATGCAGGGCGATGACGGCACCCTCGTCTGCGCCGGCCAACGCGTCGGCGAGGATGTCATAGGGCGCCGAGACGGTGCCGTTGCCGCCCGGCTGGGCGGTCGGATCGACGTGGATGGCGTCGGGGCCGGGGGCGTGTCCGCCCCAGGCGCCGGTCGTACAGGCCGCGGGATCGGGCAGGCAGGGGTCGGGCAGTCCGGGCTTGGCTTTGCCCGTGTCGACCACCATGCCAGCCGGACAGAGCCAGGGCACGCCTACATCGATGCAAGCGCCTCCTCCCGCGGCGGCGGGCATTCGTCCAGGACCGCATGGCGACTTGCCCGGCGGGCAGATGATGGCGCCGTCGGCCCCGGCGCAGAAGCGGGTATCGGCCAGCTTGTCCAGCGCCACCAGCGGCGGCACGCCAGGGATATCCGCACCTCCAGGCGGCGCTGGCGGACCACCCGTGGGGGTCGCCGCATCGGCGGGCAGACAGGCGCCATCGGATGTCGATTGCCACTGCCCCGCAGGACAGCCCCCGCCCGCGGCCAGTTCATCCGCCGTACAGGTCCGGCCGATCGGCAGGCAGGCAGCCTCCCCAGAGGCGCAGGGATCACCGTCATCGTCGCGCCAGTCCGCGCACCAACGGGGCACACAATCTTTGGGCGTGTCGGGCAGCAAATGGCTGCATTCAGGCGGCCCCACCGCGGCGCAGGTGGCGGACGTCACGTCGAAGTAGTGGCCCTGGGGGCAGCACGCTCCGGTCAAATCGCGCCGGCTGGCATGACAGGTGGGCTCGGCGGACTGGTCCGGGCCGGCGTCCGGCGCCGTGGCGGTGGCGTCGACCGCAGGCTCTTCGGCCTTGTCGCAAGCGGCCAGGGCGACGATCGGAATCAACCACAACAGGCGCACAACAGCCCTCCGCAATGGGCGGTCCAGGGGGCACTGTGCCCGGTTCCGCAGCCGCTGTCAGCGACCTCGACCCGGCGGGTCGAAAATGCTACCCCTAGCGGGCCAACTCGCTGGAGGTTCCCATGCCTGAAGCCATCATCTATGACGCCATTCGCACACCTCGCGGCAAGGGCCGCAAGTCCGGCGGATTGAACACTGTCCGCCCGGTCGACCTGCTCGCCGGCACGCTCGAAGCGCTGCACGAGCGCAACCGATTCGACACCGCCGAGGTGGACGACGTGGTCGCCGGCTGCGTCACCCAGACGGGCGAGCAGGGCGCTTGCGTGGCCCGATTTGCCGCCTTGCAGGCCGGCTGGGATATGGACGCCGCAGGCGTGACCGTGAACCGCTTCTGCGGCTCCGGCCTGGAAGCGGTCAACCACGCCGCGGCCATGGTGGCATCTGGCTTCTTCGACCTCGTCGTCGCCGGCGGCGTGGAGAGCATGTCCCGCGTGAAGATGGGCTCGGATGGCGGCGCCATCTGGGATGTGCAGACACAGTGGGATATCGGCTCGGTGCCCCAGGGCATCAGCGCCGACCTCATCGCCACCCGACGCGGGGTCGATCGGGCGCAGGTCGACGCCTTCGCCCTCGAGAGCCAGCAGCGCGCCGGCGCGGCCATGAAGCGAGGCGCTTTTGCCGGCATCGTGCCCGTCATCGACGAAAACGGCGCTGTGCTGCTGGACCACGACGAACTGCCGCGGCCGAACAGCACCTTGGAAGGCCTGGGCAAACTGCCGGCAGCCTTCGCCATGATGGGGCGCGACTACGCCCTGGACGAGCTGGTCCGGGCTCGTTACCCGGAGATCGAGCGCGTCGAGCACGTACACAGCGCCGGCAACTCCTCGGGCATCGTCGATGGCGCCGCCGCGGTGCTCATCGGCAGCCGTGAAAAAGGCGAGGCCCTGGGCCTGAAACCGCGCGCCCGGGTGGTGTCGGTGGGTCTGTGCGGGACCGAGCCGCTGATCATGCTCAACGGCCCCGTACCGGCCTCGCGCAAGGCGCTGCGCAAGGCGGGCATGAACGCCGCCGACATCGATCTCTTCGAGGTCAATGAAGCCTTCGCCGTCGTGCCTATGGTCTTCATGGACGAGCTCGACGTGCCGCACGACAAGGTCAACGTCAACGGTGGCGCCATCGCCCTGGGCCACCCGCTGGGCGCCACCGGGGCCATGCTCCTGGGCACCGCCCTGGACGAGCTGGAGGCGCGCGGACAGGGCACCGCCCTGATCACCCTGTGCATCGGCGGTGGCATGGGCATCGCGACCATCATTGAACGAATCTGAGGCGACCCGACCGGGACATCCCGCAGCCAGAGGAAGAGCCATGAGCGAGCACACCACCAGCAACGACGCCGTCGGACTGGACTTCGACAGCGAGGCGGGCGTCGCCACCCTGACCCTGCAGATGGCCGGACGGGCCAACAAGATCGACGACGCGTTCGGCGAGGGACTGACCGAGGGGCTCGCCTGGGCCAAGGAGCAGGAGGGCCTGAACGGCATCCTGATCGCCAGCGCCCACAAGGATTGGTGCGTTGGGGCCGACATCGATGGCCTCTACAATCAGCGGGATACGGCCGCCATGGTCGAACATGTGCAGGGGTTGCAGCAGCTGTACCGCAGCATCGAGACCTGTGGCGTGCCTGTGGTCGCCCTGCTGACCGGCTCCGCCCTGGGCGGCGGTTATGAGCTGGCCATGGCCTGCCATCGACGCATCGCCCTGGACAGTGCGCGCGTGCAGGTGGGCCTGCCGGAGGTGAGCCTGGGCGTCATGCCCGGCGCCGGCGGCACCCAGCGATTGCCGCGCATGATCGGCGCCCAGGCGGCCCTGCAGATCATCCTCCAGGGACGCACGCTGCGGGCGCCGAAAGCGCTCAAACAGGGGCTTGTGGACGAGCTGGGTAGCGACGCCGAGGAGATGCGTGCCAAGGCGCTGGCCTGGATCGCCGCCAACCCCAAGGCCCGCCAGCCCTGGGATAAGAAGGGATTCCGGGTCAAGCCGACCCCTGGCGGTGAAGACGCTCGCAACCTCTACATGGTCTCCGCCGCCATGCTCTACAAGAAGACCGCCGGCGTCTTCGAGGGCCCCAACACCGCGCTGAGCGTGGTCCAGCAGGGCCTGCGCCTGACCTTCGACAGGGCCCTGGAGTTGGAGACGCGCGCCTTCGCTCGCCTGGCCTGCGGCGACCAGGCCAAGGACATGATCCGGACCATCTGGTACCACCGCACGGCCGCCGCAAAGCACCAGGGATTGCCGTCTGTGGAGGACGCTGGCATCGCCAAGGTGGGCATCCTCGGCGCCGGCATGATGGGCGCCGGGCTGGCCTTCGTCAGCGCGCAGAAAGGCTACGAGGTCGTGCTCAAGGACATCCACCAGGAGGCCCTGGACGCTGCCATGAAGCACTGCCAGGAGCAGGGGGCCCGGCTGCGGCACCTGTCCGAGGCCGCGCAGGGCGAGATCCTCGGCCGCATTCAGTACACCCTGGCCGACGCCGACCTGGCGGGTTGCGACCTGGTCATCGAAGCCGTGGTCGAAAACACCGCGGTCAAGCACCAGGTCACCCGCGCCATCGAGCCGCTGATGGCCGAAGGCGGCATCTGGGCGTCCAACACCTCGGCGATCCCCATCACCGACCTGGCCGAGGCTTCGGCACAGCCCGACCGCTTCATCGGGCTGCACTTCTTCTCACCGGTGGAGAAGATGCAGCTGCTCGAGATCGTCATGGGTGAGCAGACCAGCGAAGATACTCTGGCCCGCTGCCTGAACTACTGTAAGCGCATCGGCAAGCTGCCCATCGTGGTCAACGACGGCTACGGCTTCTTCACCAGCCGGGTCTTCTCCGCCTACATCCTCGAGGGCGCCCAGCTGGTCGCCGAGGGCCACAATCCCGTCCTGGTCGATCGGGCCGCGCGCCTGGCGGGCATGGTGGTCGGTCCCCTGCAAGTATTTGACGAGGTGACGTTGTCGCTGGGCAAACACGCGCTGGAGCAGGCCGAACAATACCTGGGCCCCGTCGATCTGCCCGGTGTGGCGCTGGTGCGGCGCATGGTCGACGAGCTCGATCGCCCCGGCAAGGCGGCCGGGCGGGGCTTCTACGACTACGGCGACGATGGCCGGCGCATCTGGCCCGGTCTGCGCGAGCTGGCCTCCGGGGTGCCGGACGAGACCGGTGTGGCCATCCTGGCCGGGCGTCTCATGTTGGTGCAGTGCGCCGAGGTGGCCCGGGCCATGGACGAGGGCATCCTTCGCCAGCGCCGCGACGCCGAGGTAGGTGCCGTCTTCGGCATCGGTTTTGCGCCCGGCAGCGGCGGGCCGCTCTCGCTGCTCGATCGCATCGGACTGTCAGCCGCCGTGGCCGCCATGGACTCGCTGGCCGAGCGATATGGTGAGCGCTATCGACCAGCCGCCGGACTGCGCGCGATGGCGGAAAAGGGCGAGCCGTATTGGGATTGAGCGCACGCCGTTGTGTTCGTACCCCAACCGGGGCACGCTCGCAGTGCATCCGGCACGGCCCGACGGAACGACCAGGATGATTCAACGGCGACGAACCATGAAGCTGCCCACCTCCATCTTGATGACAACAGCGCTTGCGACGACGGCCATCCTGAGCTGCAGCGGCATGTCGAGGGTGGACCTCGAACCCCTGCAGAAGACCGAGATCGAGCGCTCGTGCACCGAAGGCGAGCTGGACTTCCGGCTGCTGGAGTCCGGCGTGCCGACCAGCGATGCCGAGGTGGCCGGATTCGCCCAGTGTGTACCGGTGGCTTTCTGCCTGGCACCACGCGCCGCGGTCGGCAAGCACCATCCCCACCGAAACCTGCTGGTCTTCTTCCTGTTGCAGACCACCCGTTACGCCTGGAAGGTCAGCCATCCCGGCGCCCACGCCGCCGCTCGAATCGGCGAGGACCGCCAGCTGCAGGTCAAATTGGGCAGCTGGTACCCTGAAAACCAGCACCAGGCCGGCAGCGCCTACGCCGCGACCTTCTACCAGCAGCCGCCCGGCTCCCGCCTGCGCTCGACCATGGTCACCGAACCGCCGCGCATCGGGCACACGCGCTCCCGCCCCGTGCCCCAGCCGACCACGTTGAGCAAGGCCGAAGCGAGGGTGCCGCTGCGGGTCGACGTGGAGGTCCGCGTGGCGCACGCACCGTCCAGCGGCCGCGGCGCCGAACTCTTTGACTTCCAGGGCCGACTCAAACGGGTCACCGACCGACCCAAAGCCATGCGTCAACTGCGTTCGGGCATGTGCCGCTTCTCGGTCGAGGTGGACGGTGCCCGCACGGTCCTGCTGGCGCGTCCCGAAGACAAGCCGACGCCACCGCCAGCGGAGGACGCCGCTCCGGCAGCGCCTGGCGCG
>CAYTLW010000099.1:0-28750 GCA_964438735.1 uncultured Enterobacteriaceae bacterium
CAGGACTACGACAGACAGCCGATGGCTGGCGGAGGCCGGTCACCAATCGGTGCTACCTGCACACCGGCCAGCGGGGCGTGTGGCAAGCAACCGCTGGCCGACGGTGGCAAGTGTGACGACGGCAGCTTGTGCACGCAGGTCGACACCTGCAAGGCGGGCAAGTGCGTGGGCGGCGATGCCAAGTCCTGCACGGGCGACGCCTGCAATGTCGGCAAGTGCAACCCAGCGTCCGGCCAATGCGGGCTGTCGCCCAAGGCCGATGGCACCGGCTGTCAGGACGGCAACGACTGCACAACCAAGGATGGTTGCCTGGCCGGCAAATGCCAGGCCGGGACGTATACCTGCGCTTGCAAGGAGAACAAGGATTGCGGCGACGACAACAAATGCACCAAGGACGAATGCGTCGATGCCGGTGGCAAGAAGTCGTGCAAGAACACCATCACGGCCGGCGCGTCCTGCAACGATGGCAAGGCCTGCACGAAGACTGACGCCTGTACCAGCAAGGGCGCGTGTGTCGGCAAGGCGATCAACTGCCTGGACGGCGTCGCTTGTACCGACGACTACTGCCAGACCTCGACCGGCAAGTGCATCAACAAGCCCAAGACCGGCTCCTCATGTGGCGATAGCGACCCGTGCACCAAGAACGACAAGTGCGACGCCACCGGCAAATGCACCGGCCAGGCGGTCACCTGCAACGACAACAAGGTCTGCACGAGCGACGCTTGTGTGAAGGGCCAGGGCTGCAAGTACACGCCGAAAAACTCCGGCAAATGCGACGACGGCAGCAAGTGCACGACCTCCGACGCTTGCAGCATCGGCGCCTGCAAGGGCAAGACGGTCAACTGCGACGACAAGAACGCGTGTACCGCCGACTCCTGCGACAAGAGCAAGGGCTGCAAGTACACCTCGACGAACCAGGGCAAGTACTGCGCCAATACCCGCCTGTGCTGGTCCGGCAAATGCATCTGCAAATACGCCAGCATCACCACCGGCATCTCACCGGCGTCCGCCGAGGAGCTGTGGGGCGTGCTGCCACACACGTCGGGCGGCGTGATCGCCGTCGGCCGGCGGTACAAGACCGGTGTGGGCCACGACGGCTTGTGCCAGGTCGTCGACGGCGGCAACGCCATCACCAAGTCGGTGACCATCAACGGCAGCTCCAAAGGCGACCAACTGCGCGCCATCATCCCGTTCGACTCGAAGTACTGGCTCGCTGCTGGCTATATGCGCTCGGGCAGTCACGACCGCGGCTGGCTCGTCAAGCTGGACGGAAATTGCAGCAAGAAGGCCAGCGTGTGGCACAGCGATGTGTCGGCCAAGCACCAGCTCAAGGCCATCACCAGCGACGGCGGCAGCGGCGCCTGGGCGGTCGGTCTGCGCAAGGATCCACTGCCCAACACCCAGTTCGGCTGGCTCTTGCACGTGGACAGCAACCTCAAGAAGCTGAGCAGCAAGATCATCGGTGAGCCGCTCAAGAAGACCACCCTGAACGGCATCCAGCGAGACGATAAGGGCAACTACATCGTGGTCGGGCAGACCACCGCCAAGAGCGCGGGCGCCGAGGATGGCAGCGCCAGCCTGATCGACAAGAACGGCAAGCAACTCTGGTGGAAGCGCTACGGCACTTCAGCCAGCGATAAGTTCCAGGCCGTCGCCGTCGATGGCGGCAGCGCCTGGATTGTCGGCTATACGGAGAAGAACGACGCTTCATCAGGGCAAGATGCCTGGGTCGTCAAGATCAACCTCTTCGACGGCAAGGCGCTGGTCGACAAGGTGCATGTGTACAGCGGCGACGACCAGCTGCTCGGCATCACCATCAAGGGCAGTACCCGAATCGCGGTGGGTCGAAAGACGGGCGCTGCCGGCCACATCGTGCGCCTGTCCTCGTCAGGCAGCTACGAGAAGTCCATCATCGGCGGTGGCTCGGGCGTCGACTCGTGGCAGGGCGTGACATTTGCCGCGGACGGCCGCGTCTTCACCGCCGGGTACTACTACAACACGGGCACGAAATCGCAGAATCCGTGGGTCCGCAGCTTTGGTGGATCATTGGAGTTCACATGCAAGTAGCACACCTGAATGCGCGGATGCGAAGACTCCGCTTGATGGCGGTCCTGACCTGCTGTCTGGCCATGGCGCTGTCGGCGCCGCCGGACGTGGCGACCGCGGCCAAGAAGAAGTCGACAAAGTCCACCAAGAAGAAGTCCAGCCGCAAGAAGACCAGCAAGAAGAAGGGCAAGTCGAAGCCGGTGGCCAAAGCCGACCCGAAGGCGGCGGTGGCGAAGAAAGCCGCCCACCACGCGGCATCCGACAAGGCGGACTCCGCAACGCTCGAAGCCTCCGAAGGCGACAAGGCCTACAGCAAGGCCGCCATGCAGGCGCTGAGCGTGGCCCGCTTCCACTACAAGCGTGGCGAATTCGAACAAGCCGCCGTGCTTTTGCACAACGCCTACAAGATCCAGCCCAAGGCCGAGTTCCTGTTCAACGCCGCGCGCGCTGAGCATCGGGCGATGAAGCTGGTCAAGGCCAAACGCCACTTCGAGCAATGCCTGACCCTCAAGGACGCTTCGCCCAAGGTACGGCGCCGGGCGCAGATGCATATCAAGGAGATCGAGTCCATGAAGGCCGCCCTGGCCAAGGCACGGCGCGAGGCCGGCGAGATGGCCCGGCCGAAGACGCCGCCCGTGGTCAAGAAGGTCGGCCCACCACCGTCGCCCTCGTGGCAGAAGCCGGCCGGTTGGGCCGGTGTGGGCGTCGGCGCAGTGTTGATCGGCGCAGGCGCGGTCGTCTGGGCCGGTTACGCTGGCGATCAGCAGACGCTCAACGACAAGACCGACGTGACCGACGCCGACGGCAAGGTCACCGGCATCGACTGGGCCCGCTATGAGACCGAACAGGAAGACCTCAACGGCCGAGCCGCGCTGCGCACGGGCTTGATGGTCAGCGGCGTGGCCGTAGCGGCTGCCGGCGGCTGGCTGCTCTATAGCTTGCGCGAGTCCGGCGATAGCGCCTGGCAGATCGGGCCGGGCGCGGGGCGCAGCCTGGTGGCCACTCTGCGATTCTGAGATCCGGCGTCCGGCCTACCTGATTTCGTAGCGTCGCAGGACCACCGGCAAGGAGCCGTTCGTCAGCGGCAGCGCGTCGGTCCAGCGCATCCCGAAGGCGCGCTCAAACCCATCGTGGCCATCGATCAAGTGTGCCTCGCAGCCCACGAATCGGCGCCAATGCCGACCCAGCGCTGCATAGAGTCCCAATACCTCGTCGCCGCCCAGGCGCTCGCCGTAGGGCGGGTTGCTGATCAAGACGGCATTCGACGGCGGTCGACCGATGTTGCGGGCGTCGGCCTTGCGAAGCTGCACCAGCCCCTTCAAACCCGCCCGGCGCAGGTTTCCCGCGGCCTGGTCCAAGGCGTTGGCATCGATATCGGCACCGCGCACGTCCACGCGGGCCGACGCGATGCACGCAGCGGCCTCCGTGCGGGCTCGGTCGCGCGCTTTGGCGATCTCTGCACCCAGCTCAGCATCGCGATGACGCCAGCGTTCGGCGGCGAACTGTCGATTTCGCCCCGGCGCCAGCCCGAGGGCCGCGCCGACGGCTTCGATCAGCAAGGTGCCCGAACCGCACATGGGATCGCGCAGTGGCCGATCAGCCTGCCAACCGGACGCACGCACGACGGCCGCGGCCAGGGTTTCCCTCAACGGGGCCTCGCCGGCTTCGGAACGATAGCCGCGCCGATGCAGGGCGCTGCCGCCAGGGTCCAGCCACAACGAGCAGGCGTCGCCGTGAAAGCGCGCGACCACGCGTAGATCCGGGTCGCGGATATCCACATTCGGGCGCGCGTCCACCTGCTCGCGAATCACGTCCACGATGGCGTCTTTGACCACCTGACTGGCAAAGACGTGGTTGGTCAGGGGCCTCGACCGTGCACCTTTGTCGCCGCCTCCGGCCACCGCCCGAGTCTTCGGCAGGGGACCGGTACCGGCCACAGCCAGTGTCTGCCTGGCGTCCAGCCAGTCTGCCCACGGCACGGCGCGCGCCCCGTCGTAGAGCGAATCCGCGCCATCGCAAGGGAAGCGCGTCAGGTGGATCAGGACTCGTTGGGCGATGGACAGGTGAACCAGTGCGCGGGCGATTTCAGCGTGGTCCAGGTCCAACTCGACGCCGTGCGCGGGCACCCTTCTTGGTCGCAAGCCGAGGTCGGAGCACTCGCTGGCGAGCAGTCGGTTGGTGCCGGCGGAGGCGGTGGCCAGGACGCGCATGGTTCACCCAATCGCGGGCAGCGTGCCCGCGTGCAAAGTGGCGACCACGTCACCAAAACGAAGCACCAGCCTTTCATCATCGCGCCACGCGACCACGCCGTCGAGGCAGGCCGGCATGCCGACATCCTCGTGTGCGACGCCCAGGATGCACTCGCGCACCAGGGCGATATTCCAGTCATGGCTGACCACCGCGCGCAGCCGCGGCGCGTCGACATCCAGCAGCGGATTCAAGGCTGCCACCTGTTCCAGCGCCGCCTCGCGCGCCGGCTGCAGGTGTTCGGCCGGGAACTCACCGTCGAACCAGGAGCGCAGAAACGCCGGGTTGCCACGGCCGACGTAGTGGTTGATGACCGGGTCCAATTCGCGGATGAACGGTCCTGCGAAGTGCTCGATGGCGCCACCCACCTGCGCCTCGATGTCGAACTCGCGCAGACCCAGAACCATGGCGTCCACCGTCTGGATACAGCGCGGGATGGGGCTGTGATCGAGGCGAATGCCGCCAAACGGGGCCAGCGTGCGCCCCAACGCCTCCGCATCCCGCAATCCGGCAGCGGTGAGCGGGGCGTGCCAGCCGCTCTCCCGATCCAGGATCGGCTCACGTTGCGCATGCCGAAGCATGGCCACCACGGGCCGGTCTGCCGGCGCGGCTCGGATTTGTCCGATGATGTTCAACGAGGCCCCCGTACCCCTTTCCGCCTCGACGCAACCCACGCCGGCCCGCAGAGGGGACCCCCTGTGTAGTAGTCGAATGCCGCAGACGCAAGCGCCCTTGGCAGGATGGGGCTGGTCTCATGGCTGGCTCCGCGCTATGCCCTGGGGAGTGAGATTGCCCGACAGCCCCACCATCGCCGCCGGCGGACGCTCCGGCAGACGCCGCAGGTCGACGCACCGCGCCATGCTTGTGGCGCATTGCCTGTTCGCGGCGGCCTGCAGCGATGGCGTCGACGAGTTCGACGCCGGGCCAGCGCAGCCCGAAGTCACGACGGACTCGTGCTCGGCTGCGGCGCGCCGGCCCAACGGGTCGTGCTGTCAAGTCGGCGCCTTCTGGGATCACAGCGTCGCCGCCTGCCGCCCCATTGGCCCGCCGGAGTGCGCCGACAGCGTCATGTCGACGCCGGCCAGCTGCGAGCCGCGGTGGTGCCCGACATGGCAGACCGCGGACGGCGCTGCATGCCAGGCCGGTGACCTTCACTGCCTGGCCTCCGGTCAGGGCTGCCCGACCGGTGGCCCTGACGCTCCCGCTGGATGTCCGGCGGGAACCTGGCCGGCCCAGGACGAGTGCGTGCCCGCCGGCCCGCTGCAGGCGTCGGCGGATCTGACCCGGACTGGCATGCGCGTGCCTGCGGGCGTGCCCGAGCTCGTGCCATTGCCGTCGCTGTCGCAGACCCGCTTCTGCGTTGGCGAGCAAGGCCACGCACGCCTCTGCGGTTCCGGCGAGGCCACCTGCCCACCTGGCACCATGCCGCTGCCCAAGAGCGACAGTGGCGACCCGGACACGCCCGCGCAGGGTTGCGTGC
Source organism: uncultured Enterobacteriaceae bacterium (assembly GCA_964438735.1). Lineage (GTDB taxonomy): Bacteria > Myxococcota_A > UBA9042 > UBA9042 > UBA9042 > CAYTLW01. The sequence continues at coordinate 5,774 of CAYTLW010000099.1, forward strand.
CGGTCGGCGTGCCATGGTCATGTCCGCCCGGATTCGTCATCGATGCCACACCTGTGACACCGACTACCCTGCCGGCGTGCCGACCCGATCCGGAGGACTGCGGCCAGGGCACGTGGGGCCAGGTGCCCGGGGGGCCGGATGTGCGCTACGTCAACGCGGCGGCGCCTCCGGGTGGCGACGGCAGCGCGGCCACGCCGTGGTCCGATCTCGCGGTGGCCCTGGCCGAGGCCCCCACCGGCTCGACCCTGGCGCTGGCTGCGGGCGACTACCAGGGCATGTTCATCGTCAAGAAGACGTTGAAGCTGCATGGCCGCTGCGCCGACATGGTCCGCATCGTCGGCCTGCCGGGTCACATCGGCACGCTCCTGGTCAACCGGGACACCGTCAAACTGCACTTGCAGGGGGTGACGTTTGCCGGCGAGACCCGGGGGCTCGGCATCAACAAAGGTACCGGGCATCACATCGAGCGCGTCTGGTTCCACAATGTACGCGGCACCGCCGTGTTCATCTGGCATGGCGCGGGCAAGGTGGACCTCCAGGACAGCGTGATCGACAACGTGCGGCCCCTGCCAGACGGCAGCGGAGAGGCAGGCATCATCTCGGGCGCCAAGGACGTCACCCTGAGCCGTGTGCGCGTGCGTCGCGCGATCCAGGTCGGCATCCTGGTCACCGGCAAGGCCCGGCGCCTGACGGCCAGAGAGTTGCTGGTCGACGAATCGGTGCCGCTGCAGGGAATCGTGTCTGCAGGGTTTGGCATCAGCGTTCATGACGGCGCCATCGCCACCCTGTTCAGCACCAGGGTCACCCACTGCACAAACACCGGCGTCTACGCCACCGACAAGGGCACCCGCATCCGCCTGGTCGCGAGCGTGGTCGATCACACGCGGCCGGACGCCAAGTCCCTGGGTTATGGCGTCGGCGTGACCGCCACGAAATACGCTCACCTGGAGCTACAGGGAGTGCGCCTGCATCGCAATCGCCACATGGGCCTGGGCGTCGAAGGATCCGGCGCCGTTGTGGTGGCACACGGTCTGCTGGTCGACGAGACGCTGCCCCATGCAGCGAGCGGCCTGGGAGGCCACGGCGTCGGCGTGCTCGCGGGGTCTGAGGTCGAGCTGTACGACGCCCGCATGAGCCGGACCCTCACCGCCGCCGTCAGCGTCGGCAACCCCAGCAGCAGGCTGCTGGCTGAGCGACTGCTGGTCGACGACACCCGGCCATCGAAGCCCACCGGGCAGCACGGCATGGGCCTGGTGGTGCAACTGGGGGCTCGGGCGGAGGTGCGCAACGCGCGCCTGACCGGCAATCGCCACGTCGGCGCCGCCGCCTACCACGAGGGCTCGTCGTTATCCCTGCAGGACGTCCTGGTGGACGGCACGGAAGCGGGTCTCGGCGGCAAATTCGGCATGGGCGTCGAGGTCGGATTGGCCGCCAGTGCGGACCTGCTGGGTGTGCAGTTGTACCGCAACCGCACGGCCGGCTTGACCGCCGCCAGCAAGTATACCCGTGTGCGCGCCATGGGCATCGACGTCTTGCAAACCCGACCGGCCGCCGACGAACCGGTCGGTGGCATGGGCGTCCAGGTGGGCGCCGGCGCTTCGCTCGACATGGTCGGCAGCAGGATGCGCGATAACCATCTCGCCGGCCTGATCGCCTATGGCACCGGTCAGAGCAAGGTGCGCGCCGTCGGTGTCGAGATCACCGGCACAAAGCTGGAGGTCGACAGCGGCCTCTTCGGCACCGGCGCCTATGCCCTGCCCGGCATGCAACAATTCGACCTGTTGCACAGCCGCGTCGTCGGCAACCGTTCTGCCGGCGTGGCCTTCTACGAGGCCGGCGGGCTCGTCGAGGCCTGCCTCATCGCCACGACCGGCGGCGCGACGTACCAACTGGGCACCAAGAGGGGCTCGGGCAAGACCGAACTCAGCGATGGCATCGTCGCCCACAAGGGGCAGCAGGTGCGGCTGCGCAACAACGTGGTCTTCGATCAACTGCGCGCCGGCGTATTGCTGGTCGAAAACATCGACGTGCAGGCGGAGGGCAACCGGGCGGCGGGCGGGCTCTATGGCATCGCCACCGAGGGCAACAAGTCCCTGCTGAGCATCGGCAACCTGTGGCAGGGCTCGCTCGACAACCACGCTGGCGACGCCGCCCTGGGCGTGCCGCCGGCACCCGACGTGGTGCAGTAGCGAGTCGTCGCACAGGCAACAACGAAAGCCATCAGAGCGTGAAGGTGAAGTCCTCGACCAGCGCGCCAGGCAGCCGCATGCTGCCGGACGAGCGACGGAAATAGGTGTCCGAATCCAGCAGCAGGTCGCGCTCGGCGGTCAGGCCCAGCAGGCAACTGCCAAACATGCGATAGAGCGTCTCGTCAAAACGCATCACGTCCAGCGGCGCGACCACCTCGCCGTCTTCCACCCACAGGGTCGCAAATCGGGTCATGCCGGTGATGCGACCGGCCGGCCGATCGGAGAAGTTGGTGTACCAGAGGTTGTTGATCCACACGCCGGTGCCCAATCTCTGCGCGGCTTCGTCACGAGGCAGCTCGCCGCCCAGCAGGTCCAGCGAGTCGGGCATCTCTTCGGCCGATGCGCCGTTGGCGGGCACGCCGTACTCCTGCGCGCTGCGCGCCGACACCAGCGCGCCAGCGTGGCGGCCTGCGCGGACCAGCTCGACGGCAGCGGGACGAACGAAGCCGTCGCTGGAGAAGCCGGCCGCGACGCCATCGGCGCAATTCTCGCGCAGGTGGAATTCGGCGCTGAAGTTGTCGTTGCCTTCGGCCAGTTGCAGCAGCGCACTCTGGCAGGTGCGCACGTGCTTGAGCCCGAAGGAGTCCCAACTGAGCAGTCCGAGCAGCTCGCGGATCGCCACCGGCGACAGGTAGACCCGGTAACCTCCACGCTCCAGTTTTCGCGCCGGTCTGGCCAGCACGGCCAGTTCCCGTTTCGCGGCGGCCATCTTCCCGGCCAGCTCCGCATCGCTCCAGTCGAAGCCTGCATAGCTGGACTTCACCGCCTTGTCGCCGCGCAGGTAGAGGCTGAAGTCCAAGTTGAACGAGTGGCTGGTCATCCAGTTGCGTTGACCGTGGGAGTTGGCGAAACCGACATGAATGCCACCGCCAGCGTAGAGCCCGACCAGGTCGGCGCCATCCGCCGCGGCGATGGCCGCGTCGACCGCGTCAGCTGCCGATGGCAGGCGGTCCTCCGCTACGCGACTGCTGTGATGAACCTCTTCGGCGATGAGCAGATGAGGGTCCTCCGGCAGCAGCGGCAACAGCTCGCGCAGGGCGTTGACCGCCTCGTCGATTCGCCGCCGGTCCTCATCGGCGCGTCCGGCCAGGGCCAGTTGTTCGGTCGCGTGACGCTGGCCGTCGATCAGGCGCACCGACAGCGTGCGTTGCTGTACGTGCCCAGCCTGGCGGATCCGCCCGTTGTTCAGCCGCACAAAGTCCGAATCCTCACCCTGAAAGTGACAGGTGAGTCGCTCCTCGCCCCGGATCCGGCCCGTGGCGTGGTCAGCGAGTGCGTGAAAGTAGTCCTGCATCTGGTGCTCCTTGTGGGCGTGCATCTCACCTGGCGGCAGCTACGCCCCGCCAAAGACTTCGACACCGCGGAACAGACAGGTCGGCGAGGCGTGGCCGACGCGGATGATCTGATTGGGCTCGCCTTTGCCGCACCAAGGCGAGCCGTATTGCTCGTAGGTGCTGCGGTCGCCGACGCCGGCCAGGCTGCGCCAGAAGGTGGCTGAAATGCCGCGATAATTGCCCTTGCGCACGACGCCGCCGAGCTGGCCGTCTTCGATGACCCGCCCCCACTCGCAGCCGAATTGGAACTTGTTGCGCGAGTCGTCGATGGACCAGGAGCAATTGGACGACAGGAAGACGCCCCGTTCCACCTGGCCGATCAACGCCTCGAAGCTGAGGTCGCCAGGCGCCATGTTGAGATTCGCCATGCGATCCATCGGCGGGCGATTCCAGCTGGATGCGCGCGCTGCGGCCACGCCTGGCAGACCCGCCCGCGCCTGCGAAATGCCGCCGCCCAGGGGGCGTTGCAGGATGCCGTGTCGGATGATCCAGGCGTGTTCCGCCGGCAATCCGTCGTCATCGAAGGCGAAGGTGGCGAACTGGTCGGGCGCGCTCGGGTCATAGCAGACGTTCATCAACTCGGAGCCATAGCGATAGCTGCCGAACATGTCGGGGGTGACGAAGCTGGTGCCGGCGTAGTTGCGCTCGTCACCGAGGATGCGGTCCAGTTCCAGCGGATGGCCGACCGACTCATGCAGCTGCAGCAGCATCTGGTCGGGCGCCAGGACCAGGTCCATCGTGCCGGTTGGGCAATCCGGCGCGTCGAGCAGGGCCATGGCTTCGGCGGCGATGCGGGGCGCCTGCTCTCGGTAGCCGATGGCGTCCAGCACCTCCAGCCCGCCCTGGTTGCACGACCCCCGGCCGCCCAGCGAACGCACCTGGGTATCGCCCGCCCGATTGGCGGTGGCGACCAGGTCGGGCACCAGCAATTCGAACTCCTGCTCCACCTCGCCGCCATCGGCGGTCAGGTAGAGAAAGCGCGTCGCCGTATGCCAAAGCGACGCCTCCCAATCGACGATCTCGTCGGCCACCTTCAGGCGGGCGCATTGTTCGCGCAGCAGGTCGAGCTTGTCGCCGACAGGAACCGTCGCCCAGGGCTGCTGCACGGCGGTGCGATAGCTGCCGGTCGGTGCCGGCATGGACAGGGTCGAGAAGTCCACCACGCAACGCCCCGCGCTCCGCCGCGCCCACGCCAACGCCCGCTCCGCGGCGGCCTTCAAGCCGGCATCGCTCAGGTCGCTCGTCGCCCCATAGCCCATGCCGCCGTCGGCGTAGACCGTCACCATGGCGCCGATATCGACCCCGCGAGTGAGGGGTTGGACAACGTCCTGGCGCACTTTGAGCACCAGGCTGCGCTCGTCGACCAGGCGCAGGGAACAGAAGTCGGCCGCCGGCGCAATGCGGCGGAATCGGCTGCGAATATCGTCCATGATCCCTCTCGTCAACGGGCCTTGCGCAAGCGCTTCGGACCGACCCATTCATCCCAGGTGGCGTCGTAGCCCATGTAGTGCACCAGCGACTTGTCGCCCTGGCGCTTGAGCACCACCGCCGGATACCAGCGATTCTGCCAGCGCACCATCACCTGGGCCGCGGCGACGGGCTCACAACGCAGGCGGGTCGGCGGCACGCATTCATCCCAGTCGGCGCTATAGCCCACATAACGAATGCAGATCTTGCGTCCCTTCTTGCGCAATACGCGGGCCGGCCACCAGCGCCCCTTCCATTGCACCAGGCAGGCCCGGGCGCCACCGGCCGGATCGCGATGTACGCCCACGATCCGACTGGCCGTCAGCCACTCATTCCACACGCTTGGCCAGCCGGGATAGGTGATGTAGTGGAAGCCGTCGGCGACCTTCAACACCTTCGCCTCGTAGATCTGGCCATTCCAGGTCACGTCCAGGCGCGTGCCCGGCGGCCAGGTCTTCAAAATGAGTGGCCGCGCTTGGTCGAGCGGCACCTCGACGCGCACGTAGTCGCTGTAGTTGTACGCCTCCACCTGCACAGTGGAGGTCTTGCGCCCCAGGACGCGGGCTGGCAGGCGCCCGCCCGAGACGGGCACCGTCACCCACTGTCGAGTTGGCGCGGCGACCATGCCGCTGCTGCCCCGCTTGCGCGCCGGCTGGCCACGTGTGGTCGCAACGGTGAGCAGTCGCGCAGCCGGGGAGGCGTCGAAGCCATGACGCTGCCCTTCGCGATACTTCATCACCTCGGCGACCTCTGCTGCCAGCTCGTTCAGCCGGATGCGACCGTCGCCATCCCGATCCTGATCGCGTCTGCCAGACAGACCATCGATGACCGTCTGGGTGAAGCTCCAGCTGCCCGTCGACGCGTTCGACACCGCGGCGCTGGTCAGCGCGATGGCGGCCACGCCGCGTTTTCTGAGCGCCCGCGCGGCCACGGCCAGGCCACCGGAGTAGCAGGCGTCGGCCATGAGCAGCACCCGCGCGCCCCGGAATCGGCTGCCGATGTGACCGCTGAGCAGAGAGACCGGCAACCCGGTCGCACTGGGCCGCTTGTGGTCCAGATCCCAGGTGGCGAGCACGACCGAGCCGTCCGGCTGGCGCAAGCCATGCCCTGCGAAGTAGACCAGCAGGGTCGCGCCGGGGCCGGTCGCGGCCACAGCCTTGTCCAGGGCCTTCAGAATCGCCGAGCGCGTGGCCTGCCGATCCAAGAGCAGCGTGCGCGACTTCGCCGGCACCCCGCGCTTGCCGAGCAGCGCGTGCAGCTCCCTGTCCTTGCGATGATGCGTCGGGAAGCGCACCAGCGTCTTGTCCTTCCAGGTGAGCACGCCGGCGATGACCGCCTGAGTCGAGGCATCCAGGAGGGATGCGGGCGCCGCGCTGGCCGGGGCTGCCGCCATGATCAGCAGCAGGCACAGGGCGAGAGCTGACCGCACTACTGGCTTCCCTTGCGCGCGTCGACCAGATCCTGGGACAGCTGCATCACCCGTCCGGCAAGTGTCTGGGAGATCGCCCACAACATCTTGAAGGCGATGCCCTGATCCTTGCGTCCCAGGTCATAAAAACCGTCTCGAGACAAGCGGAAGAGGCGAACATCGCCGCGGGCCCGCACCGTGGCGGTGCGCTTCTGGCCACGCACCAAGGCGATCTCGCCAAAGTGTCCGCCGCTGGCGATCTGGGTCACCACCACGTCGTCGACGAGCACGTCCAGCGCGCCATCGACAACCACGTAGAGATCCTGCCCTTCATCGCCCTGGCGCACGATGACCTCGCCCGCGGGCGCGATGAGTTCATGCACGTATCGGAGCAACTTCAACCGCTCCTCCTGGCCCAGGTGGCGACAGAAGAAGAGATTCTTGAGGAAGTCCGCCTTCACCGTATGGGGCATAGGCTGGATGCGGGTAATCCGCGTGACCAGCTCGTCGGCCGCCGCCTGCAGCCGGGCCACCACCACCGTGATGTTGTCACCGCCGCCGCCCGCATTGGCCAGGCGCACCAGCCGCGCCGCCGGGTCGTCGGGTCGGTCGGCGTCCAGGGTCCGCCGCACATCGTCCAGCGCCGCGTAGCCGGTCAGACCGTCGCTGCACAACATCAGCGTGTCTTCCGGCATCAAGTCGACGTAGAGCAGATCCATCTGCACATTCGGCTTCTCGCCCACAGCGCGGGCCAGTACGTTCGAGAAGGCGAAGGTCGAGATCTCGTCCCGGGTGATTCGGCCCGCCTGCACCATCATTTCGGCCAGGGTGTGGTCGGTGGTCACCTGCTCCAGGCCACTCTCGCGCAGCAGGTAGAGCCGGCTGTCGCCCACATGTGCGACGAACGCGGCTTCGCGGGAGACGAGGGCGACCGTCAGGGTCGTCATCATGCCCTTGAGCTCGGGATCGCTGCGGGAGCTGGCGAAGACCTCGCCATTGGCCCGCTCGATGGCGTCCTGCAGCGCGTCGAAGACGGCCCGACGAGCGTTGTCGTCGTCGGGTTTGTTGTCGTATGCGTCGACCAGCCGGCGCAGACGCGGACCGGCGTGGGCGATCACGCGCACTGCGGTCTGGCTCGCCTGGTCGCCTGCCGCGGCGCCGCCCACGCCATCGGCGACCACGTACAAGCCCAGGTCATCGTCGTTGAAGAGGGCGTCTTCGTTGTTGGGCCGCTTGCGTCCGGTATCGGTACGCGACCAGGATTTCCGCTTCATGCCGGCTCCGAGGCGTCGCCCGAGTGCAGTTCTGCGTCGGGCCCGCCCACAGGGTCGTCAGCATCCCGCATACCGACCACGGTGTACACCTCCAGGGGTGCTGATCGGCCGCGCATGGGGTGACTGCCCATGGCAACCATATCGGTGCGCGGTTCCTGCAAACGCTTCTTCGTGGCCGCCGTCAGCAACAAGCGCGTGTCCAGCTGCTTGTTCAGTTGTTCCACGCCGGCTGCCGCGTTCACCGGGTCGCCGATGACCGCGTACTTGGTGCGCCTCTCGCTGCCGATATTGCCGACCACCACCTCGCCCGAGTGCACGCCGATGCGCACGCGGAAATCGGGCAGACCCAGCGCCTGCCAGTGCCGCGCCGTGCCGTCGGCCTGCCAGTCATCGTTCAGCTTCACCATGGCCTCCTGCATGGCGAGCGCAGTGCGCACCGCGCGGTCGGCGTGGTCGTCCTGGCGAATCGGCGCGCCGAAGACCGCCAGGATGGCGTCGCCCTCGAACTCGATGATGGTGCCCCGTTCGGCGTCCAGCAGCGTGCTCATGGCGCCGAAATAGCGGTTGAGCAGGTCGATGATCTGGGTCGGGCTCATGGCCTCGGAGAGCGACGAGTAGCCGCGGATGTCGCTGAACAGGATGGTCACATCCCGCACCTCGCCGCCGAGCTCCAACTGCGAGGTATCCTTGAGCAGCTCATCGACCACATCGGGGACCACGTAGCGACCGAACACGCCCTTGAGATGATCGAACTCGGCCTTGCGCCGCGACAGGTCGGCCGACACCGCGCTCAGCTGCCGCCGCAGGCCGACAATCTCGAACGCACCGCGCTCCAGCACCCCGCGCCGCACCTCTGCGGACTCCTTGCCCAGCCGCCAGCTGATGTAGAACGCCGCCGGCAGGGAGGCCGCCAGCCCGGCGGTCAGCTTGCCCACCACGTGGGTATTCAGGCGCGACAGCCAGCCGGACAACCCGGCGAACACCACCGCGTCGGTCAACATGGCCGCCACCAGCGCGACCGTCAGGGCCACAAAGACGGGCATCCGCGACCAGGCGTTCAACATGGCCTGGTAGACGACGATGATGGCGCTGGCGGCCAGCAGGATGGCCAGCGTCGAGATGACCGTCGACATCAACCCCACCTGGGCCCAGGCCTCCCGGCCGTAGAGGGACGCGTCCACATCCGGATGCAGCAGGCGCAGCGACATCACCCACTTCAGGATGTTGATCAACGCCTTGGTGATGACGATGGCCCCCAGCACCCGGCGCGCCTCGCCCGTGCCTTCGAGCGTGTAGACCAGGGCGATGCCGACCAGGATCAACGGCAGGAAGAAGAGCGAGGGGAAGTAGGCCTGGCCGCCGCCGAGCACCGCCACGAAGAGCTTGAGATGGCCCGACACCATCATGAATGCCAGCAAAAGTCCCAGGCCGGTATAGATGGGCGCCAACCCGAGCCGTGGCCGCAGGGCATAGAGCCCGGTAACCAGGGCGCCGAGGGCGGCGATCTCCAGATGCAGCAGCAACAATTCCATCGATCAATCGCCGGATCCGGACGCAGGTTTCGAACACACCAGGTCAGCGGCCGAGCGTAGGCGCCCGGGGTTGGACAAGGCAAGGGGGCGGAGCCGGCGCGGGCGGGGCAATTCGCTGTCATTGAGGGTAGACTGCCGCCATGAACCCGACCGCCCGCCCCCGCCTGCTCGACCTGCTGCCCGCTCTGCTGCTGCCGGGTTTGTTGGCGCCCGGCTTGCTGGCGACCGCCTGCAGCGATCCCACACCAGCCGAGCCGACACCCGATGCGACCCCGACCGACACCTGCGCGCCGCCAGCGACCACCTGCGGCGAGGACTGCCTGCCGCCCTGCCCGGCCGACATGGCCCGCGACGCTGTCGACTGCGCCTGCTGGGCAAGCGCCGACGTGACCCCCACCGGGTCGGTCGACGTCGCGGACACCCTCTGCCTGTCCAAGACCCTGTCCGGCGGCACCAGCGAGAGCGCGGTCAAGCGCCGGCAGTGGATGTTCGGCGCCCTCAAACACATGGGCATCACGCGGCTGCGCAGCCACTTCCTGTGGCATTCGCTGGAGAAGAAGAAGGGCGAGTTCAACTGGGCGAGCTCCGACCTGAAGGTGGCCGAAGCCAAAGCCAACGGCATCGAGCTCATCGGCTTGCTGGCCTACGGCAACCCCTGGGCCAGCAAGGAGGGCGCTGAGAAGAAGGACCACCACTACCCACCGGACGACCCGGCCGACTTCGCCAACTACGCCGGCGCGTTGGCCAAGCGCTTCAAGGCCGATGTGCATCGTTGGGAGGTCTGGAACGAGCAGAACTCAGGTTTCCGCTTCTGGAAGGGCACCGGCAGCCTGGGCGGCGATCCCAAAGCCTACGGCGCCCTGCTGCGCGCGACCCACACCGCCGTCAAAGCCCAGGACCCGAACGCCCAGGTGGGTTACGGCGGGCTCTTCTACCTGCCGCAAATCATCCCAGGCGCAGAGACCTTCACCGACGCCAGCTTCGCCGCCTGGCCGGATCTGGGCGACCACTTCGAAGCCTTCGCCTGGCATCCCTACGCGCCCTACCCGCCCATCGCCGCGCCCGAAGACGCCGGCGATCCCGACAGCGACGTCCTGCAACCCGTACCCGCCGACGAGACCGCCCGCCGACTGGTGAAGACGCTGGCCAAACACAACAAGACCGGCGCCCACCTCTGGGTCACCGAGTTGGGCTGGCCAACCGAAAAGGCGGTCACCGAGACAGAAGCCGCCGCCTTCCTGGTACGCAGCTACGTGCTCCTGCTGAGCGAAGGCGTCGAGCTGCTCTGCTGGTACACGCTCATGGACTCCCACCCCGACCACAAAGCCATCGCCTTCTGGGAGAAGGTCTTCGGCCTGTACCAGTGGGCAGATGTCGCCAAGGGCGAGGTCCCGGTAGCCAAGCCCGCCGTACCCGCCCACCGAACCCTGTGGCAACAACTCGGCCCCCTACGCTGGGCAGCCAACCACAGCCGCCAGGAAGGAGACGACGCCACCCGACCAGCAAGGCACCACGTCTTCGCCGCCGCAGGCAAGGCAACCGTGCACGTACTGTGGGATCCGAAACTGGCCGTCGACAAGACGTCCGCAGCCACGATTCCAGCTCAAAAGGGGGCCAGCTACACCACGATCACCATGCTCGGAGAGGCTGGCAAAGCGACCATCACCGATGAGAACCTCGTCCAGGTCGAGGTAGGCGGCGCGCCGATCTACGTGCTGGCGACGCCGGCCCAACCATAACAGCGCCCACGGCCAGGCATTGACACCTTTGATCGCAAACGCACAACAGAAAGGCCACCACAAAGAGGGTCAGGTATTGACACTTGACACCTTTGAGCCATCAATGCCCGGTCGCCCCCCCAGGCAACCGCACCATCCGCTGCCCTCGCTTCGGGCCCAGCCACTTCCGATTCCGCTTGCGCTCCAGCCACCGGTCAAAATGCGCCCGCGACGTCCAACAGCGGCCAAATATCGGCGTACATCGCCCCCCCTTCTTGCACCGCGTCGATGCTTCGCAATGCGCCTTGGTCATCGCCCGACATCGTCCGCGCCGCAAGCCACAATAGCCCTTGCGTCGACAGGCGCTCGACGCCGCACAAGCCGCCTCGCTGGTGACCACACAGGCACCCTCGAAGGCCGTACAGCCGCCCCAGCCACGACAGGCACCGCTCCTGGCACAGTCCTCGTCCGTGGCGATCACGCACACGCCATCACGCGCGCTGCACGCGCCGTGGATGTGGCATCCGGCGGACTTGCGGCAGTCATCATCGCTGGCTGCGATGCACTCCCCCTGCCGCTCGCTGCAGCGCCCCTGGATCTGGCATGCGGGCCCGTCATTGCACAGCGATTGCAGCATGTTGGTCGGGTTGCAACCCAGCGCCAACAGAACGCCGGCCATGCTTGCCGTGGCGAACACGAGGACCCGGCGGTAGTCAGCGTCGGACATGAAAACCCCCATTCGACAGCCGACCGGGGAGCATGTAGACAAGGTAGCAAGACAACTGCCAATGGACTACCAGTTGGCCCGCCCAGACCCAGCCCCGGAAACGAGCGCACACCTCGAGAACGACTCGGGTGTGGCGCGTATCCTGGCCCTGTTGGGCAAATTCGACCAGGAGATCCTCCAGGCGGACCTTGACCACGTGTTGGCCCGCGCGCTGGATTTCGTCGCCAACCTGGTCCGTTCGCCGCGTGTATCGGTCACCTTGATCGACGAGACACGCGGCGGCGTGACCGTGTTGGCCCACTCCGGCGACCCGGCTGGGCTCTCCGCGGGCCAGCATGTGCCCATCGACGCGTCAGCGCTCTCCATCGCGATCAAAGACGGTGTCTCCCTCTACCGCCCCGACCTCGCCAACGCGGCGCAGCAATTCTTGTTGGATCGCACACTGCTGGCTGAGGGCATCCAGAGCACGATGATCGTGCCACTGCGCGCCGAGGACCGCATCTTCGGCACCCTGAATGTCGGCGCGACGGCCGTGGACGGCATCGACCCTGACCAGCGTCAGTTGATCGAGTTGATCGCGCCGCGTCTGGCGGCTGCGGTGCGCAACGCCCAGTTGTTCGAGGCGGTTCGACACAGCGAAGAGCGCATTCAGGCTTTGCTGGAGCACTCCGACGACATCATCGTCGTCGCCGGCGCCATGGGTGTGCCGAAGTGGGTCAGCCCGAACCTCGAGCGCGTGCGCGGCATCAAGCCGGACGACTACGTTGGCCGATCGGGATTCGACATCGTGCACCCGGACGACGCATCGGAATTGCAGGAAGCGTTCCAGTGGGTGAACCAGCATCCAGGCGAGGTCAAGTCGGCCACCTATCGCATCGCCGATGGCGCCGGGGACTGGCGCGTCTATGAGGCCAAAGCGTGCAACTGGCTGCACGATCCCCACGTGAGGGGCATCGTCATCAATACGCGCGACATCACCGAGCGACGCCGCCTGGAAGAGCACAACCAGCAGCGGGAGAAGCTGGAGTCTCTGGGCCTGCTGGCAGGCGGTCTGGCACATGATTTCAACAACCTGCTGACGGCCATACACGGCGGCATCGAACTCGCCGACCGCGCGCTGCCAGACGGACACGAGGCCACGCGCTGGCTCGACCACGCGGGACGGGCGCTCCGCAATGCCCAGCACGTGACGGGCCAGTTGCTCGCGTTCGCCCGTGGAGGCGCGCCCATCAAGCGGGCCCTGGTACTGGAGGAGCTGGTTCGGGAGGCGGTTCATCTCACCACGCGGGGCACGAAGATCGCCTGCGTGATCGACGCGGGGCCCGGGCTGTGGCCGGTCGAGGTGGACGAGGCTCAGATCAGCCAGGTGTTTCACAACCTGATGCTCAACGCCGTCCAGGCCATGCCCTCTGGCGGCGAAGTGCACATCCGCATGGAGAATGTCGGCACCGCCGCCGGCGTCGATCGCAGGGCCGCCGTGCGCGTGACCGTGCTCGATCAGGGCCCGGGCATGTCGAGCGACGTGCTGGAGCACATCTTCGACCCCTACTACACCACCAAACCCAACGGTACCGGGCTGGGCCTGTCCACCGCCTATGCCGTCCTGAGCCGCCACGACGGCACCATCCGCGCGTTCTCCACGCCCGGCGAAGGGGCTCGATTCGAGGTCGAGTTGCCGGCGCGACCCGGCGCGCGCATCCAAACCGAGGCCAATCGCCCAACCGAGCATCGCGGCCAGGGCAAGGCGCTGGTGATGGACGACGAGGAAGGCGTGCGCGAGGTGCTCACCGAGATGCTCGCGGAGCTCGGATACATGCCGACCAGCGTGAACGATGGTGGAGCGGCAGTGCACGCATACGAGGCGGCATTACAGACTAGCGAGCCCTACGAACTGGTGATCCTGGACCTCACCGTCGCAGGTGGCATGGGCGGACAGGAGGCCATCGCCCGGATCCGTGAGCTGGGCGGCACCTGCAAGGCCGTGGTGAGCTCGGGTTACTCGAGCGACGCCGTCATGTCCCGACACGACGAACACGGCTTCGATGGTGTGCTGCGCAAGCCCTACACGTTCGCCGAGCTGGCAGAACTACTGGAACGCATCTGAGGGCGCTCCTCGCGGCAGATGCCCCCCGCCATCGGTCCAAGACGCTAGTTGCCCCCCGCCTTCTTCTTCGGCTTCGGCGTCTTGTTCAAGTAGATGCGGTTGGCGTTGCGGTTGCCGATGAAGATGTCCTGCCGACCGTCGCCGTCGAAGTCTGCCACCGCCATGCAGCGCGAGCCGTCATAGTCGCGCGGCATGCTGGAGGTGAAGTTGCCGAACTTCGCCTCGCCCTGGTTGAGCATCAACATGTTCTGGCCGTCATAATTGGTCCAGACGAAGTCCATGTAGCCGTCCATGTCCAGGTCGACCACGGCGCCGCCGGTGCTGTTGCCGCCCATGCCGGGCAGGTGCGACGCGGTCACGTCGGCGAACTTGTAGTCCAATTCGCCCACGTGCAGGCGATTCTGCCCGTTGTTGATGACGAAGAGGTCCACGTCGCCGTCGAAGTCCACGTCCGTGGCCAACACCCGGCGCGTATCGTCGCTGATGGACGGCAGGTGGCTGTACGACACGTTCTTCATCTTGCCGGTGCCGGTGTTGTACCAGAGCTGATTCTGGGTGTTCAGCCCGATGTAGGCGTCCAGGTGCTTGTCGTTGTTCAGATCGATGAACACCAGGTGGTTCTTGTTGTGGCCCGTGCCCGGATTGAGCCAGTCGTTCTTGGTGAAGAAGAAGGCGCCGCCGTTGTTGAAAGGGTCGCCGCCGTTGACCATGAAGCGCCACGTCCAGCCCTGGCCCATGACCGCCAGGTCCAGGTCGCCATCACCGTCCACATCCGCCGCCTGCAGCGAATGATAGCGGGCGCCGTTGTACGTCTCCGGCAGGTTCGGGCTCGAGCGGTCGGTGAAGTAGCCCTTGCCGTTGTTGACGAACTGCCGCAATCCGCCGCCGTTGGGCGTGTACTTGCTGTGCCAGTAGTAGCAGGCCAGGGCCAGATCCAGGTCCTTGTCGCCGTTCAGGTCAATCAACTTGATGTCGCCGGTGTGGCACTTGGTGTCCTTGATGCGCGCCTTGGTCTCGTCGAAGAAATTGCCCGCGCCGTCGTTGACCCAGATGCGCGTCCAGGCGCCCCAGGTGGCGTTCATCACCAGGTCGATGTCGCCGTCCCCGTCGATATCGCCGGCATCGCAGGAGTGCGTGTCATAGGCGTCCTCCGGCAGGCCGAACATGGTGTTGTTGGCGAACGCGCCGGTGGGCACGCGGTTCTTCTCGGTCATGGCCGCGTTCTCCTTCCAACCCTTGTTGAGCAGCAGCCAGTCCTGGTCGTCGCGCTTGGAGATGTAGATGTCCGGCAAGCCGTCGCCGTTCAGGTCCCCCAGCCCCATGTAGTAGCTGATCTCCCCCATATGCGGCGGGATATTGGTCGGCGTGGCGTCGGTGAAGACGCTGGCGCCGCCCTGGGCCTTGTCGTTGAGGTAGACCGCCGGCCAATAGCGGTCGCCGGACATGTACTTCTTGATGACCAGGTCCAGGTCGCCATCGATATCCACATCGATGAGCCAGCCTTGAGCCGAGTGCGGCTTCTTCTCATTCTGCGGCAGGTGCAGGCCGTCGTCGTTGAGGAAGTTGCCGGTCTTGTTGAAATACAACCGATCTGCCTGGCCCCAGTTGAGGATCATCGCGTCCAGCCAGCCGTCGCCGTTGATGTCCTTGAGCAGCGCCTGCTTGGAGTTGAAGCCCGAGACCGGGAAGTTCTTGCCGGTGCCATAGGTGGCGTCGGTAAACGACCACGGTTTGCCCTTACTGATGTTGTTACAATTGTTGTAGTACAGGCGGTTCTGGTAGGCGTTGTCGTTGGCCACCAGCACGTCGTTATCACCGTCGTTATCCACATCTCCCACAGCCACGCCGCGGGACGGCTCGGAGTGGTTGGGCATCACGTTGGTGATCATCGTGAAGCCACCCTTGCCGTTGCCCTGCAGGATGAAGTTGCGCTGGGTCGTCACCACGAAGATGTCGTCGATGCCATCGCAGTTCAGGTCGCCCCGCGCCGCGTCGCTGGACGTGTTGTAGTCGTAGCCGCCCTTGTAGAAGTAGCCGATCGGGTGGTTGGTGAAGACGCCGTTGCCCTTGTTCTTGTACCAGCAGAGGTATCGATTGCTGCCCTTGAACACCACGTCCAGGTCACCATCCTTGTCCAGATCCCAGACCAGCGGATTGCGCCGGTAGCGGCAGTAGCCGTGGTTCTTGGGCATGTTGGTCTTGGACTGGTCGACGAACTTGCCGGCGACGCCGTTGCTGTCCTTGGTATTGATGAACAGGTCGTCATAGTCGTGATCGTGCAAGATCAACACGTCCTTGAGACCGTCGCCATTGGCGTCGAAGATCACCGGCTCGTAGTCCCCACGTGAGTAGTCGATGGGCAGCCGATGCCCCTTGGGCTCGAGCACCACCGCCTGGCCGAAGTGGAACTTGGCCTTGGCCACCACCTCGTCTGCCTTGCCGCCGAAGGCCGGGTTGACGATGCGGATGTCCACCGGGCCGTTCTTGCCATAGTCGGGCACTTTGACCTTGAGGATGGTCGGTCCCAGGCGCAGCACGTTGGTTGAATTCGTCCACTTGGAGTCGCCGGAGCTACCCCAGTAGACCTTGACGCCGGTCTTGAAGCCCTGGCCGTAGATGACCACCTCGTAGCCACCGCTGGCCGGGCCACGGGTCGGCACCACGCCCGAGAACGCCAGACCGGGCAGACCCTGCGGGGCGGTGAATTCGAAGGACTTGGTCTTGATGCCGGACTGGCCGTCGCTATTGGTCACCTTGACGTCGACCTTGCCGGCCACGTGGGCGGGGACCGTGGCCACGATGAGCGTGCCCGCGTTGAGCACCTTCACCGCCGCGGCGTTGGACCACTTGGTGGCGTCATTGCCAAACGCCACCTGGGCGCCCTGCAAGAAGCCCGTACCGATGACATTGGTCAGATAGCCGCCGCCAGTGGGCCCGAAGTCCGGCTGGATGTAGGTCACCTTGGGCGGTGGCACCACGGGGATGTAGACGAAGCCGCCCGCCTTGGCGTCGAACTGGCCGTCCGGGTTCACCACCTTGATGGCCACCGGACCGCTGCCCTTGGGCGACACGGCGGTGATCAGGCCGTTGTTCTCCACCTTCATCTTGGCCTGCTCGACCTTCTTGGGGCCGAACCAGACCTGCGAACCCAGCACGCCGGTGACGAAGCCGGAACCCTGGATGGTCACCTTGGTGCCACCGCTCTCCGGTCCCAGGGTCGGGAACACGCTGGCGACCTTGGGCGGGGCCAGGTAGGTGAATCCGCCGCCGACGGAGTGGGTCGACAGGTCGGGGTTCTTCACCGAGACCATGACCGGCCCCTCGGTCCCCTTGGGCGTCTTGCAGAGCACATTGCTGCCGTCGACAACATTGACCTCGGTGGCCTTCGCCTTGCCGAACATCACTTCGATGCCCTTCTGGAAGCCGACACCGACGAGCTTGACGTTCGTGCCGCCCAGGGTGCTGCCCTTGTCCGGGTTGATGTTCTGGATCTTCGGCGGCGGGCGGAACAGGAAGCCCTTGCCCAGGTAGTCCGCCTGGCCGTCGGGGTTGATAACCACCACATCGTTCATGCCGGGCACCTGCAGCGGCGTGGTCACCTCGATCTTCGTGCTGCTGACGACCTTGGTGGTCTTCTCGAGCGCGGTGACGCAGTTGCTGCTCATCTCGAAAGACGTGCAGAAGACGACCTTGGCGGCCTTGCCACCGTCTTTGGCCACCTTGAAGTACTTGCCGGTGATGGTCAGGAAGGTGCCGCCAGCGGCAGGACCTGCGCCGGGGTCGACCTTGTTGATCTTGGGCGGCGGCACGTAGGTGTAGGCCCCCTTGGCTGTGGTTGTCCGACCGGCCTGGTTGGTCACCGATACGTTGACCGCGCCCAGGGCGTGCTTCGGCGTGATGGCGCTGGCGCCGTTGTCCACGACCTTGGTCGAGACGGCGGGCGAGGTGTCGAAGAAGGCCCACGCCTGTGAGGACATGCCATTGCCGATGATGACGGCCTTGTGGCCGCCCTTGGTCGGCCCCTCGTTCGGGTCGATGGAGGCGATCTTGGGCGCCGGCCCCAGGGTCGCCAGGTCGGTGTACTTGAAGCCCTTGGCCTTGACCCCATGGCCGCCGTCCGGGTTGAGCACGATGACGTCGACCACCGCGGTGACCGGCGACGGCCCGGTGACGAAGCGGGCCACGCCGCCCTCGGCGACGTTGAAAGCCGCCGATGGCACGATGCCGAAGATCGCCTGGGCGCCCGGCGCCATCTGCTTGGCCGTGATCAGCCCCCACGTGCCGCCGCTGGACGGACCGGTCGGCGGGGACACCTTCTCGATCTTGGGCGGCGGCGTGATGTCTTTGGGGTCCAGGTAGGTATACGCCTTGTTAGCGAACGCGCTCTGGGTATCCGGGTTCTCGATCGAGACCGCGACCACCTCACCGGGTTTGCCGCCCGGCGTGCGCACCGTCAGCGCCGTCGGGCTGACGTAGTTCACCTTGGTCGCCGGCACCTTGCCGAAGAGCACTTTGACGCCCTTGAGGAAGTGTTTGCCGCGGATGATGACCGGCGCGTTGCCGGTGGCGATGCCCTTGGCCGGGAAGATCTCGGTGATCTGCGGCGGCAGGGTGTAGAGCCACGGCATCTTGGCCACCACAGACTGGCCGTCGGGATTGGTCACCTTGAGCGAGGAGGGCCCCGCCGTGCCCGGAGCGGTCTGGATCTTGATGACGAAGGCGGACAGCACCGACGTGGCGGCCACCTTCTTGCCAGCGATCTCCACCTTGGCACCCTGGGCGAAGTTCTTGCCGGCGATGTGCACCACCGTGCCGCCAGCGACGCCACCCATGGACGGGTTGAAGCCCTCAATCTTGGGCGCGCCCACGTAGATCCAAGCGTCCTTCAGCGTGGCCGACTGGCCGTCGCCATTGGTCGCCACCACGTCGGTCTTGCCGGCTTTGACACCGGGCGCCGTGGTGCCCGTGGCGATGGCGCTGTTGAGCACCGTCCAGCTGGACACGGGCCGGTAACCGACGAATCCGATGCCGCCGCCGACGATATGGCTGCCGCTGAAGATCACCGCCGTGCTGCCGCTCTCGGGCCCGCTCGACGGTGTGATGCCGAGCAACATGGGTTTGGGCAGCGTGGGAGTCTTGTAGGTGAAGCCGGAGCCCAGAGCGTGGCCCTGGCCATCGGGATTGAGCACGGTCACGTCGACCGGACCGATGAAGCCCGGCGGTGAGGTCACGCTGATCATGTTTTCATCGACCACGTGCACGGTGGCCGGCACGCCGCCAAAGAGCACCTGCGCGCCCACGCGGAAGCCGCTGCCCCAGATGGCCGCCACGGTGCCGCCGGAGAAGGGGCCGTGGGGCGGCATCACACTGGTGACTTTGGGCGGCGGGAAGGCGAACTGGCCGGAGATGTAGGTGAAGGCCTGCGCCAACGCGCCCTTCTTGCCGTCCGGGTTGAGCACTTCGATGGTGACCTTGCCCACCTTGGCGGTCGGCGGCACCTGGGCGCTCAAGACGCCGGGGCCAGCCACGACCACCTTCTTGCTCTGCACCTTGTCGAAGAAGACCTGCGCCCCCTTCAAGAAGTGTTTGCCGGATACGACCGCCGTCAGGCCGCCGTCCTTGTGGCCCACGGTGGGGAAGATCATCGTCGGCACGGGGGCGGGCGCCTTGTAGCCGAATGCCGCTTTGAGTACGGCGCTGAAGCCGTCGGGACGGGTCACAGCCACGTCCACCAGGCCAGCGGGGTGGGCCGGCGCGTCGCCTGTCAGCGTCGTGTCGGCAGGCACCTTCACATCGGTCATGGGACGATAGCCGATGAACGCGAGCGTGCCCTTGACCAGGTCGGTGCCGGACAGCTTCACCGGCTCACCACCTGCGGCGCTGCCGTTGGTGGGCAGAATCTGTGTCAGGACCGGCGGCTTCGTGCCCGCCTTGGCCACGTAGTAGCTGAACGCACCGAGCACGGTATGGGCCTTGCCGTTGGCGAGCATGACACTCACACGCACCGGACCCGCGCCATGGGCAGGGGTCTGCACCACCAGCGCGTTGGCCCCGTCGGCGCCCAGCAATTTGGCCGGCAAACCGCCGAAGAAGACCTTCGCGTCGGCCTCAGCGGGCGTCACCCAGAGGCGCGCGACGGTACCGCCGGATGTCGGTCCTACGCCCGGTACCACCGCCAGCAGTTTCGGGAAGGGCCCGGGCGCCTTGGCGTCGAAGTAGAAGAAGCCGGCCTGGCGCGTGGCGCTGCCAACACCGGCGACGACGACCTTGACGGCCTGCGCACCCACGGTGCCCGCGGGCATGGTCACCTGCAGGGTGTTTTCATCGACCACGACCACCTTGGGCGCGATCTTGGTGCCAACGATGACGCTGACGTCCTTGACGAAGCCGACGCCCGAAATCACCACTTCGGTGCCGCCAGTGGCTGGCCCCACATCGGGCGCCACCTGACTGATGGCCACGCTCTGCCCCGGTGCCGTGACGCTGTATTCGAAACCACCCGTCATGGTGTGCGACAGGAAGTCCGGGTTGGCGACCGTGATGTCGACCTTGCCGGACTTGCCGTCCTTGGCCGGGGGCGTCTTGACCTTGAGCTGCCCCGGCTGCGCGGCCAGCACGGTGGCCTTCTGGTCACCGAATGTCACCGTCGCCTTGGGGTGGAAACCCTGGCCCGTCACCAGCACCTCCGTACCGCCAGCGGGCGGCCCCCACGAGGGCGATGCGCCGGCGACGAAGGGCGACTCGAGGATGAAGTTGAAGGCGTCGGCCAGCTCAGCGGTCCAGCCATCCGGCGCGGTCACCTGCACGTCGACCAGGCCAGGCGTGTGCTTGGGCGTCGTGAAGGTGATGGACGTCGGCCCCTTCAGCAACGAGGAGACCGGCAGCCCGTCGAGGAAGACCTGGGCACCAGGCGAGAAGCCCTTGCCCGAGACCAGCACGCCGGTGCCGCCAGCCGCGGTACCCTGAACGGGCAGCACGCCAGACAACGTGATCGAAGACGTGCCCCCGCTGGTGAAGACGAAGCCCGCGGGCAGCTCGCCGAACTGGCCATCGGGGTTGACGAAGACCACAGAGGCCGGCCCGGGCTTGCCCGGCGGTGTGCGGAATGTGGCCTGCTGGTCACCGACCACCAGCAGCTTGTCGCCAGGTCGGCCACCGACGAAGGCGAAGCCGCCAGCGAGCAGCCCCTGGCCTTCCAACAGCGCCAGCGTATTGCCCTGCGAGGGCCCGATGGCCGGTTTGATGGCGGTCAGCTTCGGGGCTGGCTGCTTGGCATCTTTGGGATCCCAGTACTTGAAGCCGCCCGGCAACGCGGCCGTCTTGAGCGTCTGCGGATCCTGGACCGTGACCTCCACTGCGCCCGCCTTGGTGCCCTTTGGCACGCGGGCGGTCATCACCTCTGACGAGATCGAGACCACATCCTTGGCCGGCTTGCCGCCGAAGAAGACCTTGCCACCCAGGGGCAGCAGCACACCCTTGAGGATCACCCAGGTGCCACCGGTGGTCGGGCCGCTGTTGGGCAGAATCTGCGCCAGCGCCATGGACGCGCCCTTGTCCTCTTTGCCCTCGAGGTAGGTGAAGCCCTTCTTGAGCACCGTATCCGGGTGGCCGTCCGTTTTGATGGTCACGTCCACAACGCCCTCGACGCCCTTGGGCAGCAGCACGCCGATGGCCTCGGGGCCGGTCACGTAGCTGGTCTGCGCCGCCTGGTCACCAAAGAGCACCTTGGACTCCGGCCGCAGGTTCTTGCCTTTGACCAGCACGATGACGCCACCGGTGGTCGGACCGCTGGCCGGCACCACCTCGGTGATCTCGGGCGGCCCCTGCTCGGTGTAGGTGAAGCCGGCGGTGAACACCGCATCCGGGAAGCCCTCGGTCTTGACCGTCACGTCCACCTTGCCGGCCTTGCCTGCAGGCAACTGCACCGCGATGTGGCCGGGGCTGGTGCCGTAGACCGAGTCCACCTTCTTGTCGCCAAACCAGACGGTGGATTCCTTCTGGAAGAACTCGCCCTCCACGGCCACCACAATGCCGCCCTCGATGGGACCGCTGTTCGGCACGACCTTCTTGATCTTGGGGTCGGGCGCCTTGCCCAGGTACTCGAACGCATCGGGCAGGAAGCCGAACAGGCCGCTGGCCAGCAACACCTTGACGCCGACGAAGCCGGGCGCCTTGCCAGGCGGTGTGGTGCAAGTGGCGTTGTTGGCGTCGACCACTTTGAGGCCGGTGCACTCGCCCTCGCCCAGCTGCACGGTCATGCCATCGGCGAAGAGCGCGCCCTTGATGGTCACGGTCTCACCGCCAGCGAGCACGCCCTGCGCCGGGTCGACGCCGTAGATCGTCGGCAGGTCCAGGAAGTAGAAGAACTTCTTGCCCCAGGTGTAGGACTGACCGTCGGGGTTGGTAATGATGACCGACAGCGCACCCGGATCATGGGCAGCCGCGGTGAACGTGCCGGTATCCGCCGAGTCGACCTTCCACGAGTCCACCTGCTCCAACCCCAGCAGGAGCTGGGAGCCGGATACCAGGCCGCTGCCGCTGATCTTGACCACCGTGCCGCCCTGCGCCGAGGCCAGCGCCGGACTCACGGCGTCGATCTTGGGCGCCGGATCCTTCAGATCGGCCACATTCACCACCTCGATGCCCTTGGGCAGGGTGTCGCTCTGGCCGTCCGGGTTGGACATGGCCACATCCCAGGTGCCCTTGGGCAACTTCGGGGTCGTGAAGATCGCGTGTTCGGCGTCCTGCACATCGAGACCCTCACGGGGCTCCCAGTCGACGAAGATCATCGCGCCGGTCTGCATGCCCTTGCCGTCGACCAGGATCACGCTGCCGCCATCGGACTTGGCCTTGGCGGGTTTGAGCGAGAGCAGGTCCAGCTTGGCCGCGTCGCTGTCGGCGTAGGTGAAGCCGCCATCCAGCTGACCGGCGGCGCCGTCGGGATTGGTGACCACCACATCCGCCGAGCCCTTGCTGCCAGCCGGGGTTCGGATCGTCACCCGGCCGCTGTCGATGGCCTTGAGGATCTCCGCCGCCGTGCCACCGACGGTGATCTTGGCGCCGGGTCGGATGCCGCTACCACGCAGCAGCGCGATGGTACCGCCCCCCGTCTAGTCTCGACTTTAGCGGTTTCATAGACGCATCTCAGCAATCGCCTGCAAACT
>CAYTLW010000100.1:0-28647 GCA_964438735.1 uncultured Enterobacteriaceae bacterium
GGGCTTGGGACCGGAGCCGATTGACATGACTAACTAAGTGGACTAAGTTGGGTTCATGATCGAAGTGAACATCCACGAAGCCAAGACCCACCTCTCGCGTCTCCTCAACGCCGTTCTCGAGGGCGAGGAGGTGGTGATCTCCAAGCGCAACAAGCCCATTGCCAGGCTGGTGCCGATCGACAAGCCACCTATCGTCCGCGAGCTCGGTTGGGGCGGCGCCAGCGGGATGCGGATGGCGGATGACTTCGACGCGCCGCTGGACGACATGGCCGACTATATGTGAGGCGCGCCTTGCCCTACTTGTTGGACACACACACCTTCCTCTGGATGAGGCACGCGCCGCATCGGCTCGGCGGGCAGGCCCGCATCGTCTGCGCTGACCTGGAGAGCGAGCTGCTGCTGAGCCTCGCCAGCGCCTGGGAGATGGCGATCAAGATCTCGATTGGCAAGCTCGAACTGCGCGAGCCGCTGCGGCAGGTTCTGCTCCAGGCGCGCACCGTTAACGGCATCGCGTCCGTGCCCATCGAAGAAGAGCACGTGCTGCGAGCCCGGCATCTGCCGCTCCACCATCGCGACCCCTTCGACCGCCTGCTTGCCGCTCAGGCGCTGGAGGAGGGGTTCACCATCGTGAGTGCAGACGAGTCGTTTGACGCCTATGGCGTGTCGAGGTTGTGGTAGGTCCGGGTCGCGCTGGCAGGGCCGGGATGCCTCGGGTACCTGGGTAGAGCAGCGACTCAGCGGGCGACGAACAGGTGAAATCGAAGCGGCCAGTCATACAGCTCGAGCGGCAGCAACTCGTTGACACCCTGCCGGGTGACTACCAAGCTGCCCCGGGCAGAGTTGGAGACGCATAGGTCACAGTTCAAACGCGGTCGCATTCGGAATCCTGGCCCTGGTGCTGGCCCTGGCGAGTACGGCATGCGTCACCCCGGGCGGCTCCGCAGGCGGTGTAGCGCCACCGGCCACCTACCTCGATAGCGCCAACTTGGATGCCCTCGGCGCGGACGGCAGCGGGGCCACCGGCGATGGTGTCGCCGGCGACAGCACGGTCCGCGTACCCCAGGACGTCTCCACCGCGGGCGACGTCGCAGTGACCGGGCCGGATACTGGCGCCGGGTGTTCCGGCGCGGACTGTTGCCAGAACTCTGCCGAATGCGATGACGCCGATCCGTGTACCGATGACGTGTGCGACGGCGCGACCGGCAAGTGCAAGCACAGCGCCATCGCCGGGTGCGGCAAACACGCGCCGCCGTGTAGCGCTTCAGCCGACTGCGCAGCTGGCGTCTGCGACCTCAAAGCCCACGCGTGCGTGCCCTGTCTCGTCTCCAAGGATTGCGGCTCCGGCAAGCTCTGCAAGGCCGGTCAATGCGTCGCGGCGGCGGCCTGCAAGTCCGATGTGCAGTGCAAGGCGACCAACCAGGTCTGTGCCCTCGGCGAAGGTGTCTGCGTGGCCTGCAATGTGGATCCCGACTGTGCCAAGAATCAGCACTGCCTCGACCATGGTTGCGTGCCCAAGACCGCCTGCGAGTCCAGCAAGCAATGCGCCAAGGTCTGCGACGTCGCCGCCGGCGCCTGTGTGGCCTGCCTGATGCACGATGATTGTCCCGACGGCAACATCTGCCACGCCGCCAGCGCCAGCTGCGTGCCCGCACTCTGCGCCGCCGGCGCCTGCAAGGGCGGTCATCACTACGCCTGCAAGAAGGATGGCAGCGGCTACCTCGAGGCCAAGAATTGCGCCGACGCCAACCCCTGCACCGATGACGTCTGCACAGCCAACGGCGGCTGCGCCAACCCGGCCAACACCCTGGCCTGCGATGACGGCGACGCGTGCACCACCGACGACGCCTGCAAGGGCGGCAAGTGCGCCGGTGGCAAGGCCAAGGTCTGCGACGACAAGAACCCCTGCACCGATGACAGCTGCGTCGCCAGCAAGGGTTGCGTCTTCACCGCCACCACCAAACCCTGCGATGACGGCAACAAGTGCACCACCAAGGACGCCTGCGGCAGCTCCAAGTGCTACGGCGGCGCCGCGCTGTCCTGCGACGACGGCAATGGCTGCACCAACGACAGCTGCAAGCCCGCCACGGGCTGCCAGCACAACTTCTCGTCCAAGTCCTGCGACGACGGCGACGCGTGCACGACCGGCGATGCCTGCAAAAGCGGTAAGTGCACCGGCGGCAAGGCCAAGGTCTGCAATGATGGCAACGCCTGCACCGACGACAGCTGCGACACCAAGTCCGGCGGCTGCGTCACCAAGAACAACAGCGCCGCCTGCGCCGACAGCAACAAGTGCACCACCAAGGACGCGTGCAGCGCCGGCAAGTGCAAGGGCGGCCCGGCGCTGCTCTGCGACGATGGCCAGCCGTGCACCACCAACACCTGCCTGGCGGCCACGGGCTGCAGCTACCCGGGCGCGTCCGACGGCACGCCATGCGGCGGCGGGACCTGTAAGGCGGGCTCCTGCCAGGGCCAGCCGCCGTCGGTGGGCAGCGACTTCGCCTGCGCCATCAAGGGCACCGGGGTGCGATGTTTCGGCTACAACTCCGGCGGCAAGTTGGGCGGCGGCAGCTCCATGACCGACGTGGTGGTCGCCGATGTGGCCGGCCTGGCGAAGTCGCAGGAGGTCGCCGCCGGCAACAACCACGCATGCGCCCGCGGGCTGGACAACAAGGTGCGCTGCTGGGGCTATGGCAGCTCGGGCCAACTGGGCCACGGCAAGACCTACAGCTCCACCAAACCGGTCGAGGTGGTTGGATTGCAGGGGGCCATCGGCATCACCGCTGGCGGCAACCACGCCTGCGCCTGGCTCAAGGACGGCAGCGGTCGATGCTGGGGGCAGGGCAGCGCCGGCCAGATCGGCGACGGCAAGATCACCTACAAGCAGCCGACGGCGCAGAAGGTCAAGCTCGCCGCCAAGATCACCGCCATGGCCGCCGGCGACCAGCACACCTGCGCGGTCACCGAGGGCGGTAACCTGTGGTGTTGGGGCACCAACAAGAACGGCGCCATCAAACAGGACGCGGCCACCAGCTTCCCGTCGCCGGTGCAGATCAAGGGGCCAGGCGTGGTGGTCGGCGTCGCCGGCGGGCAGTACCACACCTGCGCCCTGGTCAAGGGAGGCAGCGTCTGGTGTTGGGGTGACAACGGCTACAAGCAGTCCTCCGGCGCCAGCAAGTGGCAGTCCAAGGTGACCGTGCCGACCGCGGTCGCCGGGGTGAAAGGCGCCATCGCCATCAGCGCCAGGGGCCGCACCAGCTGTGCGGTGGTCACCGGCGGCAAGATCCTGTGTTGGGGCGACAATCGGTATGGCAAGGCGGGCGGCGGCAAGGGCAGCCCGACCAGCATTCCGGTCACCGAAGTCGCAGGGCTCTCCGGCGCCACCGGCCTCGGCATCGGCAACGACCACACCTGCGCCTTTGCCGGCGGCAAGCTGGTCTGCTGGGGACGCAACAACAGGCGCCAGCTCGGGCTCGGCGAAGGGTTTGGTCCCCGCGAAGCCGCGGGGCTGAGCAATATCACCCAGGTCAACGCCTTCGACCGCCATGTCTGTGCCCGGGCCAAGGATGGTTCCCTGTGGTGTTGGGGTGACAACGGCTACGGTCAGCTGGGGGCCGGCGACACGACCGACCGCACGACGCCGGCCAAGGTCAAGTCGAGCGAGACCTTCACCGAGGTGCATGTGGGTCGCTACACCACGTGCGCCCGCGCCAGCGATGGCACGCCCTGGTGCTGGGGCGCGGGCAGCTACGGCGGCCTGGGCATTGGCAAGAGCTACTCGACCAAGAAGACGCCGGTCAAGGTCAAGCTCGGCAAGGTGGAGACCATCGTCGCCGGCTATTCCACCGGCTGTGCGGTCGTCGCCGGCAAGGCATGGTGCTGGGGGCGCAACAACAACGGCCAGGTCGGCGATGGCAGCAAGACGAGCCAATACGAGCCCATCGCCGTCAAGGGGCTCGGTCCCGTCACGTCGATCGACCTCGGCACCGACCACACCTGCGCGCTGGCCAAGGACGGTACGGCGTGGTGCTGGGGCGCCAACTCCTACTACCAGCTCGGCGACGGCAACAAGACGAGCAGCCTGGTCCCCGTCCAGGTCAAGGGCCTGAGCGGACTCACCGCGATCAGCGCCGGCGCAACCAACAACTGCGCCGTGGACAAGGCCGGCGCGTTCTATTGTTGGGGCTACAACAGCTACACCCAGATGGGCCCCAAAGAAGCCGGCTCCAGCTTCGTCAAGCTGCCGCGCAAGATGACGGGCTTCGCCACCCCGGTCAGCGACGTGGCCATTCAGGTCGCCCACAGCTGCGCGGTTGTATCCGGCGGCGAACTCTTCTGTATGGGTCGCAACCTGATGGGCAGCTTCTTCAACGGTGTGGCGGCCACCACCACCAAGTCATCGCCGGTGGCCTCGGGCTTCAAGGGAGCGGTCGGCGTCACACTCGCCAACGCCCTGACCTGTGTACTGAAGTCCGATGGCAAGGTCTGGTGCGCCGGCATCAACGACGATGGGCAGGTCGGTGACGGCAACGCGTGGCGCTGGACACCCTCGGTCGCCAAGGTCTTCTGAGGGGGCTCGCCTCAGCCAGGCGAAACCGAACACGTAAAGCGTGTGATCCGACTCTGACGGCCGAACTTCTTGGCCCGGAGCACCTCCGCGGCGCAACGGCCCAATGAACCTGGCACACGACCAGAGGTCGTAGCCCGCACGTTGGCGATACGCCCGTCCAGACCGACCGTGAAGGCGGCGCGGAAGGACTTGCCCGCGGCGTACTTGTGGCTGCAGGCGACGAGCTTCTCCAGGGCGCTTTTGCAGGCGCCCTGCAGGCGAGCACGGGTCACGTTGTAGGTCACCGTGGTCGGCCGGACCAGAGGTTCGGCGCGGCTCAGGTCGCGATTGCGTTCGAGCGCTGCGCGTACAACCTCCGGGTCCGCAACAGGCCCACTTCCCGACGTCGTCCGCCGCCGATCCGGGCGGTCGGGCTGGATGCCTTTCGTGGCGCGCCAGCGGTTCTTCTTGGGCGTCTTGGGGCGATTCGGCTTGCGCGGGAGGAGCAGTCTTCCAGGCTCGGCCACCTTCGGCTCAATTGTGTTCAGTTGAAGCAGCAGCCGTTGGGCCAGCTCCGAGCGCTCCTTGACCATCGCCCGTACCCTGGCCCGGGTCTGGTGAGGCACCACGAACATGGCCAGGATGGCCTTGGAGTCGCGCACCAGGGCGCTCTTCTGGTTGCCTTCGAACAAGAGGCCGACGCCGAAGCCGGTGGCGCCGACCACCAGGCAGCTCAACACCACCGCGATGGCCACACGCTGCCGCCGGGAGCGCCGATCCAGGCGGACCATCACGCTGAATTCTTGAAGCAGATCACGGTACTCCTGGCGGGAAGGCCGGTGTCGCTCGGGGTCGGGTAGCTCGATCCCGGCCTCTTCTTCACCGCGCCCTTCGGCGGCGAAAAACGAATCGGTGTGGGCGGCCACGGCGACCCGGGGAGCCGGCGGCGCGCTCTTGTTGGCGACGGGTCCGCGCACCGCGCCCAGCCGCACGTTGCTGGTCTGTTTGCAGCCGGGGCAGCGCACACGCACCCGGCCCGAAGAACCGATGCGATCGGCGGATAACCGCCAGGCCCGCGCACAGGATGGACATTGGAATCGATAGGCAGCAGGTGCGCCCGCAGGTGGATCTTGCATGGCATCTCTCCCGGGCGGTGTACCGCCGCGGCATCGTCGAACTGGCGCCCTCCTCGATCGCATTGTAGCGGGTGGTTTGTCCGGAGCCTAGCGTTTTTACAGCGTGTTCCGCTACGGGGGCGCGTGGCTTCGCATCCGCCGCAATCCGAGCAAGACCAGCCCGGCCGCCAGCAGCAACAACGCCCCAGCCCGATGGCGTGCGTCAGAAACGCCGGCAGCGCAGGTGATGCCGGTGATCAGCCCCATGTCCTCGCCATCGAGGCGCCACCTGGCGGCCTTGTCTTTGTCGCAATCCTGGGCCCCGTCGTACGTGATGACGGCGGTGTGGTCGTCCATGACGATGCTCGTCTGCCCGGAAGCGGCCTGGCCGACGCAGAGGTCGTCGTTCAGCAGCTGCTTGACCGTGGTGGCTTGGACCGTGCCCGTGGGCGCCACCAGGCCCTGCCGCTGCACGCTGCCGCTGCCACTCCAGGTCGTCGGCGCATCGTAGCCGCCCTGGACCTCGCCGTTGTACTGGATGGTGGTGGTCATGCCGCCCTTCTTGACCAGGTCGACGTTGAAGGTGTGCAGCGTGTCGTTCAGCCGACGAAGCTGGACCGTGCCGTCGGTCACCGCCTTCATGTTCGGGTCATTGAAGCTACCGTAGCCCTTCAAGGTCAGGTCCTTGTCGCCGGTGCCGCTGCGAACCACCGTGGCCTGGCCCAGCCATTGGCGACCGGTGCTGTCGAGGCATTCGCCGCCAATGGTCACCGTGGTGCCGTCATCGGTGGTGCTCGGACAGCTGGCGTCCTTGAACGTGTGCTGCTTGTCGGCGAAGGCGACGGGCTGGTCGGCGTGCACGTACACAGCCACCGCGCTCGCCGTGTTGGCCCAGGTGCGCACGTGGTCGGGATCGGTGAAGTCGCTGCTGCCACAGCCCAGAAGGGCGCCCAGCACTGCGCCGGCGAGCGCGAGGTGCAACAGCCTTCGGTGTGCCGCAACGGTCATCGGCCTCGCTCCATCGCCGGGCCTCAACGCACCCAGATGTAGGACCGCAATCCTGCGGCGCTGTAAGAGGGGGGCCAGGTCCTTAGCCTTTAGCATTTCTAAATGCCAAAGGCTAAGGACCTCGCCCCCCCAGGCTGGCCCCCCCAGGCGCCCAGGCAACCCCCACCCAGGCCACGTAGAGGCCCGCCATGAACAGATCTTCCAGGCGAATCGCGCGGCATTTCGGCCCGGGCGCGCTGCTGATCGCGCTCATTGCCTGTGGCGGTCAAGACACCCAACCGGCCGCCCAGGGGCCCGACGACACAGCCGGGGCGGCCGACATTGCAGGCGCGGACAGTTCGGCAGGGGACAGCTCGGCAGCAGACAGCTCGGCCGCCGACAGCCCGGTCACCACCGGCACGGACGCTGGCGGCTCGGTCGCAGGCGACGCCTCACGCGCCGCCGACGGAACCAGTGTCGCGGGCAACGACACGACCCCCACCGACGCCGGCTCGGGCGCGGGTTGCAGCGAGGGCTGCGACGATAACAACCCCTGCACGAACGACTCCTGCGTCGCCGACGCGTGCGTGCACAGCGACAACACCGAGAAGTGTGACGACGGCGATGCCTGCACTGGCGACGACAAATGCGGCGGCGGTGCCTGCGCGGGCAAGGCGTTGTACTGGGAGCGCACCTTCGGCGGCAGCGATGAGGACATCGGCAACAAGGGGCTGATCATCAACAACGAGGACATCGCCGTCGCCGGGTCGACCCGGAGCGCGGGGGCCGTGGGTCGCGACGCGTGGCTGCTGCGCATCGACGTATATGGCGACCTCGTCTGGCAGAAGACCTGGGGAGGGGCCTTCGACCAGGCCGCCCATGACGTCGCCAGGGGGTTCGGCGCCGGCGGCTACGTGCTGGCCGGGCGGTCTGCCAGCAAGGCAGGCAAGAGCAGGGCCACGCTGTGCTCGACGGACAAGGTCGGCGCAGTGTCCTGGCAGCCGCAGGCGGGTCAATTCGGCGGCGCAGCCAAAGGGGGTGCTCAAGTGGTCGAGCGCGGCGGGAATTGTGGGTCAGCATGCGGCGGGAAAGGCCGCGGATCTGCTGGTCGTGCGCGCGACCAAGGCTGGCAAGCTGAGTTGCAAGGCTGGGCCCTGAGGGCGTTTGTCGTATTGTGCGCTCGTTTGCCGAGCGGCGTCATGGGAGACCGATACCCTTGGAGACGGGCTACCGTGGCGGGGGAATCAAAGCGCCGGCAACTCAGCGACGTCCGCCGTGCGGTCGATAGTGCACGCCCTCGAGTCCCTCAAAATCGGCATCCTGGGTCCACACTTCGCAACCGTGCCGACGCGCCGTGGCCAGGATGATGCTATCCGCCATGGGCAGTCTCAGTTCGAGGCCGAGCTCTGCAGCCGCGATGGCCAGGCTTCCGTCAAGGTCGACTACTGTACCGGTTTGCATGGCTGCGACCGCACGCAGAGCGTCGCCTGTCCCCCGTTGTCGGCGCACCGAACGAAAGACCTCGTACAGCGTGATGGAGGGCACGACAAGCTGCTCCCCATTCTCGATCGCCGGCGCGAAGGCGGTGGCATTGGGGCCATCGGCGAAGTACTCGAGCCACGCGGAGGAGTCGACGACGTTCATTTGCCGTCCTCGTCGCGATTGGTCGCCAGCGTGTCGCGGTCATCGTCGCGGTCGACCACCGTGTCGATGTCGCCGAGGAAGCCGCGCATCTCGTGCATCGGTCGCAGGCGCACGAGCTCAATACGACCGTCGTGGGCGATGGCCTGCACGCGCTCTCCGGGCTCAAGCGCGAGCTCCTCGCGGATCGCTTTCGGGATGACCACCTGAAATCTCGAGGAGATGGTGACGGTATTCATGCGAGATCTCCTTCGATCGACAGATCGCAAGACGCATGTCGAGTATAAGGATACATCGTCTTGCGGGCAAGGTCGGATCGACCACGCAATCGGTATGTAGGCGCTGCAGTCTGGCGCTCAACAGGGTGCGTCTGTTCATGAAACGCCCGGCCCCTACCGGTCCCGACCACCCCCAATCCGCACCTTCGCCCCCGCATGCAACCATCGCGGCGACCGGCCCACATAGCGGATCGCCAGCGGTCCCGCCTGCAACTTCAACCCCTCGCCAGCCCCCGCCGGCCGCAATCGGTCCAGCCAGCCGGCCAGCCGGGCGTCCAGGGCCATCGCGGGGGCCAGTTCGATGCGCTCGGGCGCCAGCTCCAACGCCTCGTCGCGCAGGTCGGAGAGGCACGGGCCGCGGATCTCGCCTTCGTGGGTGGTCGCCCGGCAGGACAGCGCCATGTCGGTCGGCTCGCCGGCGAGCAGAAAGCCCTTCTTGGCGTCTTCGGGGGTGCGCAGCAGCAGGCGCAGGCGGCCGCCCAGCAGGGCGTGGCGGTCGGGGATGCGGCCGCCGCCGTGCAGGCCCGCTTCGAGCTCTTCGACGTGCAGGCGGTAGCCGTCGTCCTTGGGCTCGATTTGCGGCGGCAGGCGGGGGTCCAGGGTGGTGACCCGGAAGGCCAGGTCGGTCAGGGCGTCGTTGATGGCGCTCAGGACCGCGGGGCGCTCCAGCCAGCCGCGCAGGGCGCCCGTATGCCACAGGCTGTAGAGCAGGCCGTTGACCAGGTCGGGCGAGACCAGGGCGCAGATGGTCTGGCCTTCGGGGCAGCCGCCGCTGTCGGGCATGCCGCCGGCCAGGGCGATGGGGCCGTTGAGTCCGGGCACCTTGTCACTGGCGCCGCCGGGCATCTGCAGGCGCAGGTTGAAGCTGACCTGCTTGCCGGCGCGGAACTTCAGGTCGCCGCAGGGTGCGACCTGTACAGGCACGGGTACATCGACACCGGGCAGGCGCAGGTCGAAGGGGCCGGGTGTGCGCAGCAGGTCCTGCAGGCGCGGCGGCACGGTCTCGCTGACGCTGGTCACCGCCGCCTTGACCCTGGCGATGCCCTCGTCGCCGAAGACGTCTTCGCCCAGCAGCTCCAGCAGGCCGCCGCCCAGGCGCTCCAGCCAGCTCGCCTGCTGCCGCGCGACCCGCCGGATGGCGTTGCGGAAGCGATCGTCGTGGTCGAAGCCGGGCCGTTCACCCATGCGAATGCGAACGCCGCCCGACCGCAACGCGGCGCGCAGGTCCAGGTGCACGCGGAAGCGTCCGTCGTGGCCCAGGTCGACGCTGCAGGTGGCGCGCACGCCCTCGCCGGTCAGGGCCAGTCGCAGACCCACGGAATGCACTCTCTGCAGGCCGCTATCATCGACCGCAGCCTGGACCAGCCGGGCCACCGCAGGCTGCAGCGCATCGGCCAGGTCGCCGGCCTGGCCGGGCTGGCCGTCATCGAGCAAGGCGTTGGTCAACGTCACGCGGGCGTTGCAACGACGGCTCTCCGGTCCCACAAAAGGCCCCTGGATCCAGCCCAGGGTCACGTCCCGTCGCCAGCGGTCGGCATAACGGGTCGACCAGGTCAGCCGATGCAGCCCGGGCGCCAGCGCTGGCACGTCCATGGACAGGCGACCATCCTGCCACGGTCGATCGGTCGCCGCGGCGCCGCCGTCCAGGGACATGGTCACCTGTGCGCGGATCTGTGCAGGCGCCAGCAGGCCCACCAGTCGCCAGGGCTTGTTGGCGTCCGGCGTGGCGATGGCATGGGCGTCCGGCCGCGTGATGCGCAGCTCACCGATGCCCGCAGAGCGATCGATCCACGTGGCCAGGGCGACCACCGCAGTGATCGCCATGACCAACCCAGCCAGGGAACGCAGCGTCATCAGCCCGGCCCCAGCCCGCGCACGAACCACACCGAGACCAGCTCCCAGACCACGATCCACAGCGTGCAGCGCACCACGGAGCCGGTCATGGCCCGCACCACGTCATCAGCGGTGTCCTTGCGCAGGGTGCCCGCCGCCACCACGTCCGCAGCGATGCCGCCGGCGTAGAGCAGCCCCAAGGCCAGCGCGCGGATGTTCCAGGGCCGACGCTCCGGCCGCGGGTCCAGCCAGTCGCCGGTGAGCACCTCCCAGCCCCCTTCGATGCCGGCGATCTCGGTGTAGGCGACGCCGCCCAGGGTCAGGCCGAGGCCGAACACGGCGGTGACGACCAGGGCCGATACGAAGAGACCCCACCACGCGGCCGGCCAGAGATAGACCCGGCGCGACATGCCGATGGCCTCCAGGGCCGCGATCTGTCGGGTCAGACTGGCGCCGCCCAACCAGCCGCTGACCGCGTTGCCGGAGGCGGCGACGAAGAGGATCGCCGCCAATGGTGGCATCAACGCCACCACATGGCCGTTGCCCAGCAGGGCCAGGGCCCTTTCCGGGCGCACCCCCATGGGCGCCACGCCGATCAAGGTGTAGAGCAGCGTGAAGCCCAGCAGCAGCGAGACGAAGGTGTAGAAGAGCAGCGGTCGGGCCAGGGCCTGGCGCAGGACCCGCCAGAGCACCGGCCCGCTGTCGGACGCACTGCCCAGGGCCTTGAACAGCCCATCGCCCAGGACGGTGAACAAGAGCGCAAAGGGCAGGATGCGCGCGCCCAGCCAGCCGCGGATGCGCGGCCAGAGTCGGCGCGGCGTGACCAGCTCCGAGATGACGCTGTGCTGTAGACCGATGTGGTCGATCAGCAGCGTCTCCAACTGGTCCAGCCAGCTCTGGCGTTCCTCGGCGCGTTCGGCCAGCGCCGAGGTGGAGTCGAAGGGGCCCGGCCAGCGCTCGCCAAACAGGTGCACCGCCTGCCGGCCCGGCTCCAACAGGTAGAGGCGATCGGCGATGCCCGCCGCCAGGGCGAGGCTGTGGGTGACCACGATGAAGCCGATGCCATCCTGTTCGGCTCGTTCTCGGATCAGGCGCGCCAGCTTGCGCACCCGGGCGCTGTCCAGACCCACCGATGGTTCGTCCAGGAAGAGCAGTTGGCGACCGCTGGCCAGGGCGCGTGCCACCGCCAGTCGTTGCGCCTGCCCGCCGCTGAGTTCGGCCACCGAGCGGCCCGGTTCCAGCAGGCGTCGATCCAGGTCCAGGCGATCGAGCCAGTGCGCCACCGCTTCATCGCTGTCTGGCAAGCCGTCGGGATGCCGGCGGATGGCCAGGCGCAGGTTATCCGCCACGTCCACGTGGTCGGCCAGGGCGCCTCGTTGCGGCACGAAACCAACCCGACCGGGCACCTCCATGGCCTCATGGCTGACCTGGAATCCGGTCGCGGCCAGCTCGTCGCGATCCACCAGCGCCCGACCGAAGGCCGTCTTGCCGGATCCGCTCGGACCCAGCAGCACCACCACCTCGCCGGCCCGTAGATCCAGGTCGAAGCCGCGAATCAACGGCGTTCCGTCGGGCGCGTTGATGGCGAGTTGGCGAATGGAGAGCAGCAGGTCGGCGGTCATCGACGCTCCCAGGCAGCGCACGGTCGGCGCCCAGTGTAGCGCTGCTTCGCTTGCGCCGCACGAAACGGGCGGCGGAGCGGGTTTCGTCCACCCATGGAGCAAAGCTGCCCCAATCCGGCCGATTCAGCCGGCGACTCGCAGCGGCATCCGGCCTTGAAATACAGCCGCTTGGCAGACCTGCCCGACGTTGGCACGGGCCTTGCTCTCGATACAGGTCAGGAGAGGCGTCCGAGGGAGCGACAATCATGTGCGCCAATACGTCAGCAACGTGCCCCACGGCGTCGTCGGTTCGTTCGATCCGCACGCCCTTCTTCATCTGCCTGGTCGCCAGTCTGCTGGCCGCCAGCGCCTGCACCAGCCTGGGCCCCATGCCCGGAATGACCATGGCCAACGCCGTGCCCGATCCGAGGCCCGGCGCTGAGGTGCAGTTCGCCCTCGTGCCCGGGTTCCGGCTCAGCGAAGGCGTCAAAGAGAACGTGGACAAGGGCCACCCCATGCCCCAATCCAGCGTCTGGCTCGAGCCGGGCGTACTGCTCGACAAGGGCAGGGGATTGGGCTTCGGCATGCGGCTGGTCGGCGGCGATGACGATCATTGGGTCGAGCCCATGCTGCGCTATCGCACCTTCATCGATGACCACAAGCGCCTGGCCGTGACCGGCGTCGTCTACGGCACCGCCGCCAGCGGCGAGGAGAAGCGCGCCACCTACGACATGATGCGCCTCGGTGGCGAATTTGGCGTCGACGTGCGCGTGACGCCGGTTCATCGCTGGGTCGAGTTGCACCTCACCGGCGGCGCCTCCATCACCGGCTTGTGGGCCAACGGCACCTACTGCATGAACAAAGACACGGGCTATGGCCGGGACTGTGACATGGACAAGGACGACCCCCCCGACGCCAAGGTCTCCGCCGAGACCGCCCTACCCGGGTTCTTCGTCGGCGCCCACGTCGATCTGGCCCGCGATGTCCCCTACATCCAAGGGATTCGCCTCGGTCTGGTCATGGCGGGCGGCACCCAACCCGCGTTCAAAGATGGCCAGCCCCGCGCGGACCAGCCCTGGTTCAGCTACGGCGCGCAGGCGTCGGTGGCTTTTGGCGCCAGCAAGCCTGACTGAGCACTATTCCGCCGCCGCAGCAGGGCGGTCCACATCGACGTGCATCATGCTCGCTCCGGGTCGGCTCGGGTGAACCAGCACCCAGACGTCGTCGCCGGCCAGCGGGTCGAGCCCGACCGCTCCGAAGACCAACGTATCTCATCTCCGGGCAAACCCGACATCTCTTGCCCCCCATTGCCCCCCCGCGACCAACCGCGCTACCCTCGGCGGCGATGACCGTGTTGCCGACCCGCATCCTCATCCAGGGCGCTGACTACCGCGAGCGGCGGGCCGCCATGCTGGCGCACCTGCAGGTGCTCGAGCAGCGCCTGAAGGCCGTGCGCGAAGTCGGCGGCGAGCGGGCCCAGCGCAAGCTGAAGAAGGCCGGCAAGCTGAGCGCCCGCGAACGGGTCGAGCGTCTGCTGGATCGCGACGGCCCCTTCCTGGAGCTGAGCGCCCTGGCGGCCAACGGCCAGTACGATGACGAGGCGCCAGGTTCGGGCTGCGTCACCGGTGTCGGCCAGGTCTCGGGCCGGCTCTGCCTGATCTTCGCCAACGACAGCCGGGTCAAGGGCGGCGCCATCTATCCCGTCACCGCCGACAAGCTGGTCCGGGCGCAGAAGATCGCCATGGAGAACGCGCTACCCTGCGTCTCCCTGACCGAGTCCGCCGGCGCCAACCTGCTCTACCAGGCCGAGCTCTTCGCCATGGGCCATCGCGGCGGCCGCGGCTTCTGCAACCAGGCGCGCATGTCATCCAAGGGCATCCCGCAGATCTCGCTGGTCTTCGGCAACAGCACCGCCGGCGGTGCCTACGTGCCGGGCATGAGCGACTACACGGTCATGGTGCGTGGTCGGGCGAAGGTTTTCCTGGCCGGACCGCCCCTGGTCAAGGCCGCCCTGGGCGAAGATACCGACGACGAGACCCTCGGCGGCGCCGAGATGCACCACACCGTCACCGGGCTGTGTGACTACCTGGCCGAGGACGACGCCGACGCCATCCGCATCGGCCGACAGGTGGTGGCCAACCTGGACCGCCCGCTGCACCCGCTGCCGCGCATCGAGCCCCGGGCGCCGCGCTACGATCCCGACGAGCTGCTGGGCGTGGTCCCCGAGGACCTGCGCACACCCTTCGACATGCGCGAGGTCATGGCCAGGTTGCTGGACGGCAGCGAGCTGGACGAGTTTCGCCCCGGGTACGGCGAGACCCTCATCTGCGGCTTCGCTCACCTCGACGGCTGGCCCGTCGCCGTGCTGGGCAACAACGGCCCGATCTACTCCAGCGCCGCCCAGAAGGCCGCCCACTTCATCCAGCTCTGCTGTCATAAGCGGGTGCCCATCGTCTACCTGCAGAACATCACCGGCTACATGGTCGGCGTGCAAGCCGAACACGGCGGCATCGTCAAGCACGGCTCGGCGATGGTGCACGCGGTGTCCACCGCCTCGGTGCCCCAGTTCACCGTCCTGGTGGGCGGCTCCTACGGCGCTGGC
Source organism: uncultured Enterobacteriaceae bacterium (assembly GCA_964438735.1). Taxonomy (GTDB): domain Bacteria; phylum Myxococcota_A; class UBA9042; order UBA9042; family UBA9042; genus CAYTLW01. Next base: position 14,604 of record CAYTLW010000100.1, read on the forward strand.
AACTACGGCATGTGCGGCCGCGCCTACGACCCGCGCCTGCTGCTGACCTGGCCGACCTCGCGCATCGGCGTGATGGGCGGACCGCAGGCGGCGCGCGTCATGCGCATCGTGCAAGAGGCCGCCATGCGGCGCATGGGCATCGAGCCCGCCGCCGACGACATGACGCAGATGGAGCAGGCGGTCATCGACGAGTTCGAGCGCACCGCCGACCCCTACTACGCCACCAGCCGGATCTGGGATGACGGGATCATCGATCCACGCCACACCCGCGCCGCCCTGGCGGTGGGCCTGCGCATGGCCTGGACCCGCGACGTACGCGCCGAGGGGGCGCCGCAGTTTGGTGTGCTGAGGATGTAGCCAGGATCGGCCCGAGAGGCCGCGGAGGTTTCAGGCAGTGGTGGATGTGCGACCGATCGGCAAGTTGCTGGTGGCCAACCGCGGCGAGATCGCCTGCCGGGTGTTGCGCACCGCCGCCGACCTGGGCATCGCCACCGTGGCCGTCTACGGCGACGATGACCGCGCCGCCAGCCACGTCTCCATGGCCGACGAGGCCGTGCATATCGGCAGCGAGTCCGCCGGCATCCCCTACCTGAACATGCACGCGCTCATCGGCGCCGCCACCCGCACCGGCGCCGACGCCATCCATCCGGGCTATGGCTTCCTGGCCGAGAGCGCCGCGTTCGCCGGGGCCGTCGAAAAAGCCGGCCTGGTCTGGATCGGGCCGCCCGCCGACGTGCTCGCCGCCATGGGCGATAAGGACGTAGCCAAGGCCCGGGCCACCGCCGCTGGCATCCCGGTCATCCCCGGCGCTGGCGGCCGCGACGTCGCCGACGACGCCCTGGCCAAAGCGGCCGAAGCCATGGGTATGCCGGTGCTGATCAAAGCCGTCGCCGGCGGCGGCGGTCGCGGCATGCGGGTGGTTCGCCAGGTGGCCGAACTGGCCGAGACCATCGCCCTGGCCCGCCAGGAGGCCAGCGCGGCCTTCGGCGACGGCGCCTTGCTGGTGGAGCGCTACATCGAGCGCGGCCGCCACGTGGAGGTGCAGGTCTTCGGCGACCAGCACGGCCACCACGTACACCTGGGCGAACGCGAGTGCAGCATCCAGCGCCGCCACCAGAAGCTGGTCGAGGAGTCGCCCTCGCCGGGCATCTCCGATGAACAGCGGCAATCGCTGTGGGCCGACGCGGTGCGCCTGGTGGCCGCCATCGGCTACGTCGGCGCCGGCACCGTCGAGTTCCTGGTCGACGCCGATCGCGGCGAGCACCACTTCCTGGAGGTCAACGCCCGCATCCAGGTGGAGCATCCGGTCACCGAGCTGGTCACCAGCCAGGACCTGGTGGCCTGGCAGCTGGCCGTCGCCGAAGGTCGCCCGCTGCCTCTGGCCCAGGACGAGATCCAGCTGAGCGGCCACGCCATCGAGGTGCGCCTCTGCGCCGAGGATCCAATCGAAGATCATCGCCCCCAGGCCGGCCCCGTGCACCTGTGGCAGGCCCCCGGCCAGATCCGCGTCGACACGGCGTTGCGGCGGAAAGATGTCGTGTCCATGCACTACGACTCGATGATCGCCAAGCTCATCTCCTGGGCGCCCGATCGGCCGCGCGCCATCCGCAAGCTGGCCAAGGGCCTGGCCGACACCGCCCTGCTCGGTGTGCGCAGCAATCGCTCGTTCCTGGGCGCCGTGCTGGCCCACGATGAGTTCAAGGCCGGTGCGACGTTCACCCGCTTCCTTGAATTGCACGACGTCGACACCCCAGTGGCCGCCGCCGAGCCCGAGCTGCTGCTGGCCGCCGCGCTCTGGCGCCACGGCGAGGACCTGCGCAGCCGCTTCCGCAACAACCCCTGGCGCGGCGACATCAGCGTCTTGCAGGGCCCCGACAGCGCCTGGCTGGTCGCGCTCGCCGCTGGACCTGGCGACAGCTGGTCCTGGGGCGTGGGCGCCCATGACGACCCGCTCCTGCAGCAGCCGCCGGAGCTGGACGGCGAGGTGCGACTGCTGGAGCGCACCGACTCATCGCTGGTGCTGGAGCTGGACGGTCATCGAAAACGCTTCGTCCTGGCCACTGCTGGCGATGAACTCTTCCTGCAGCGACATGGCGGACCCCAGTTGGCGCTGCAGGAGGGCACCCTGCTGCCCGAGCCGGAGACCGAGCACGTCGATCCCGGCTCGGTCATCGCGCCGAGCGCCTCGGTGGTCAGCGCCATCCACGTAAAGCAAGGCCAGGAAGTTGCCGCCGATCAACCTCTGTTGACGCTGGAGGCGATGAAGATGCTGACGGAGCTTCGCGCACCCGCCGCGGGCACGGTCGAATCCCTGTTGTGCGAGGTCGGCCAGAGCGTCGCCGCCGGTCAGGTGCTCATCGCCATCGACGCCGCCGACTGACGGCGCTCGCCGCGACGGATGGATCGCCTCAGCCAGCCGCCGGTGCGTCCGCCTACTCGTAGACCGCCCAGTTGCACAACAGCAGGTGGCCGTTGGTCCACTTGGTGGCGTAGACCCGGTACCAGCGGTACTCGCCCGGCTTGTCGACCGAGATGATCTTCTTGGGCGGGTAGGTGCCGTTGCCGGTGATCCAGTTGGCCGGCGCGCCGCTCCAGACGTTGGTCCAGTTCTTGTTGTCCTGCGATGCCTGCAGGTACCAGGTGCTCGAGGGCTTGTGGCTCCCGCCGGGATACCCCTGCACGGCGAACTGCTCCACGCGCCTGGGCTGGCCGAAGTCGACCTTGACCCAGTGGGCCCCGCTGCCGCTGGTCTGGATGCAATAGGACGGCCAGCCGGAGGAGGTGTTGCGGTTGACCTTGTCGGCCACGTTGGCCGGATTGCCGCCCGTGTTGGAGTCGACGTAGAAGTTGAACGCCTTGCTCATGAAGTCGCCGATGACGGCGTTGTCCATGCGCACCCACTTCTTGGAGTTGCAGCCATAGAAGCGCTTGAGCTTGGAGTTGAAGTAAACCCGGCCCTCCTGGCTGACGTCGCACTTGATGGGTTCGGCGAGCGCCTTCTGCACCACCAGGCCGCCCGTGGCCTCGAACTTGCCCTTGCCGTTGAGCCCGCTGGCGGTGACCGTGCCATCGACCAGAAGGTCGCCCTTGAGCTGGATCTTCTTGTTGGACAGGGTCTGGATGCGGATCGCCCACGACTTCACCGCGCCATCCTTGGCGTTGTTCTTGAAGCCCGAGTCGATGGTCTTGAGGCGCCACTTGCCCTTGGGATTCTTGCCATGCCAGGTGGTCAGGTCGCCCTTGACCGGCTTGCTCTGGGTCGGAAAGACCGTCTTGATCGTCGTGCCCTTGCCGCCGCCGTCATACAGCGTGTAGCCCACGTTGCCGGGGTCGAAGAGGTCGACGCGCAGCTTGGAGATGTCCGAGTTGCTCAGCTCGAGCACCACCTCGAGCTTCTGGGCCAGGCCCACATCCGGCACCACCAGGTCGTCGCCGACGCCGATGGGATCGTTGTCGTTGATGGCCACGGGCGCGTTCTTGCTCGGGAAGGTGTCGACGAACTGGTTGTGGATCAGGCCGTTGGAGACCTCGTCGATGCCGTCCGCTGGCAACCCGGCGGTGACCTTGACGCATTGCAGGCTGCCGTCGGGTTTGATGCCGTTGACCACCTCGTTGTCGCCCTTGCAGGCGCCGGCGGGGGTCTTGATGCCGGTGAGCTTGCTGCCGTCGCCGACATAGCTGGTGGCGCTGATGGTCTGGGCGCTGACGCTGCCCGCGCTCAGGCTGCCGGCGTTGACCAGCTTGGCCTTGAGCGCGTTGCCGCCGAGATCGAGATTGCCGTCGATCTTCAGTTCGCTCAGCCCCACGCAGCCGGTGCATTGCAGGTCCAGGGCCACGGACGCCGGGCCGCCCTTGGTTTTGGCGCCGGCCCAGGTGAAGCCGAGTTTATCGGCCGAGATGGCGCCGCTGGCCAGGTGCTTGGCGGTCACGCAGCCCGAACAGGCCAGGTTTGTGCTGGTCGCCGACTGCAGGGCGTAGGCGACGCTGTGCAACGGCGATCGGGGCAGCTCCGGTGAGCCGGCGATGGTGATGCCCAGCCAGGCTCCGTCGATATCCGCCAGGGTCTTGGCCGCCAGCGGTTTGATGGTGCCCAGGGCCAACTCGAAGCGGCCGCCGGCCACCTTGACGTTGATCGGCCCCTCGGACCACGCCGCCTGGCCGCCATTCTGCTGCGTGTAGATGGCGAACTTCATGGTGTAGCTGCCATCGGATGCCGCGCCGCCACCGACCGCCTGCAGGGCGCCATGGATGGCCAGGGTCGTCGGCGCTTTGGCCTGGGCGGTCTCCGCGGTGAGCAGGACCATCATCGCCGCCAGCGCCGCCGCGCCACACCACACACCGCGTCCGTACTTCACGTCGCCCTTCATCGCACCCTCCGGTTGAATCCGCGCCCATGATCGCGGATTCTGCCGCCGCCAGCAACTCGTGGAGGAATTCGTGCAAGACACAAACCAGCCGGCCGTCATTACCTGTGCCCTGACCGGCGTGCTCACCGACCCGAAGCGCCACCACGTACCGGTGACCCCAGCAGAAATGGCCGATGAGGCCGAGCGCGCCTGGAACGCCGGCGCCACGGTGGTGCACCTGCACTTCCGCAACCAGACAGAAGGGCTCGGCCATCTGCCCAGCTGGGAGCCCGACGTGGCCGGTGCCATCGCCGACGCCATCCGCGATCGCTGCCCGGAGATGCTGCTCAACTTCTCCACCGGCATCATGGGCGACGATATTGGTGGACCTGTGTCCTGTCTCGAGCGTGGCCGACCCGAGATCGCGGCCCTGAACTCCGGCTCGTTGAACTACCTCAAGCTGCGCTCCAACGGACAATGGGCCTGGCCGCCGCTGCTCTTCTCGAACCCTGTAGACAAGATCCAGGCCTTCGCCAGCAAGATGAACGAATACCAGATCGTGCCGGAGTGCGAGTGCTTCGACACGGGCATCGTGCGCAGCGTTGGCCTGCTCGCCCGCGCCGGCGTGATCAATGGACCCATCCACATCAGCTTCGTCATGGGCGTGGCGTCCGGGATGCCGGCCAAGCCCGCCTGGTTGCCGTTGCTGATCGAGGAACTGCCCGAGGGTGCGCACTGGCAGACCATCGCCATCGGCCGGCAGGAAGTCTGGGACCTGCACCAGCGCTGCGCCGAGCTGGGCGGACACTTGCGAACAGGGCTCGAGGATACCTTCTACCTGCCCGACGGCAGCAAGGCGACCAGCAATGGGCCGCTGATCGAGGCCCTGGCGGCTGTTGCACGCCGCGCCGGCAGGGAAGTCGCCACCCCGGCCCAGGCCCGCGCCACATTCGACCTCGATTGAGCGTCAGCCTTGTATCAACCGCCTCACGGGACTACCCTGGGGCGGTGACAGGTTCGAGAATCCTCCCCCGGGGTGGGGAGTTGGACGTCAGGCGCCCATTGGGGGTCTGTCATCTTCCAGCGGACCTGTCGGGAGGTTGATGATGCAGTGGGCAAAGCGAGCGGCCATGGTGCTCCTCGCGGCCTTCTTCTTGTCCGGTGCGCTCGCCTCGTGCGGCGCGAAGGCCAAGGTCGGCGAGGCGTGTAAACGCCACAGTCAGTGCGAAACGCACGTCTGCGGATCGGACATGAAGTGCCACACCAAGGAGAGCGAGCGCAAGATGCGCACTTCGAAGAAGAAGCGCGGCGGTTGAGCTCGGATTCCTGCACATCGAATTGACCGACCCGCTCGTGGGCCGGCCCGTCGCTTATTGCCGACCGCGACACGCGCCACGCGTGCCCGACCGACGTCCCGTCATCGGCTGATCAAGTCCTGATACAACTTCGCGTATTGAGCGGCTGAATTGCGCCAGCTCCAGTCGCGGGTCATGCCGTTTTGCATCAAGCGCCGCCACACTTCGGGTTGCTGGCGATACAGCTTCACCGCCTCACTCAGCGCCCAGCGCAGCCCGGCCGCGTCGGGCACCTCAAAGGCGAATCCCGTGGCGCTGCCATCGGCCAGGTTGGCGGCATTTGCCGGCACCACCGTGTCGCGCAGGCCTCCGGTGGCATGCACCACCGGCAGGGTGCCGTAGGCCATCGAGAACATCTGGTTGAGGCCGCATGGCTCGTAGCGGGAAGGCATCAGGAAGGCGTCTGCGCCGGCCTCGATGCGATGGGCGAGTCCGACGTCGAAATCCAGCACAACCGCCACATGATCCGGAAAGCTTCGGGCGAGCTCGGAGAATCGGTGTTCCAACCCCGGGTCACCACTGCCCAGCACCACGAGCCGCGCGTCGTGCGCAACCAGGTCAGGCACACACTCCGCGACCACGTCCAGGCCCTTCTGCCAGGCGAATCGGGACACGATGCCAAACACCGGTTGATGCGCTTGCGCCGCCAGCCCCATCTCCTCCAACAACGCGGCGCGACAGGTCTGCTTGCCAGCCAGGTCGTCGACGTCATAGGTAGCCGCGATGTGCGAATCGTGGGCCGGTGACCAGATCGACTCGTCAATGCCGTTGAGGATCCCGGTCAATTTCCCCGTGTGGCCGCGCAGCAGGCCATCGAGGCCCTCGCCGGCGGAGGGTTCCAGTATCTCCGCCGCGTAGCTTGGGCTCACCGTGGTCAGGGCGTCGGCGAAGACCACGCCGGCCTTGAGCAGATTGAGTTGATCCCAGAACTCGATCGCCTCGGCATGGAAGACGTTCCAGGGCAGGCCCAGACGCGGCAGCCAATCCTTGTGGTGCACCCCCTGGTAGGCCAGGTTGTGGATGGTGAATACGCTCCGACACCCTTTCCAACCCGCAGGCTGCTCGATGTCGAGCCACAGCGGCAGCAACCCGGTCTGCCAATCGTGGGCGTGCAGGATCGCCGGGGGGGCGTCCAGCAGCCGGGGCAGGGCGTCCAGCACCGCCCGGCAAAACACGGCGAAGCGGAGCGGATTGTCGCCGTAGGGAACATGGCCGGGCGCGTCGTAGATGCCCTCGCGATCGAAGAGCCGGGGACAGTCGACGAACAGCCAGGTGGGGCCGGAGTCGGCGCGCCAGCGCAGCAATCGCCAGGCCTGGTCCTGGCCGTCGAGATGGATCGTGCCCGACACCCCGGAGTCGACCAGTTCACGGCCCGTGCGGGCGGCGTAGCGGTAGGTCGCCCGATACATGGGCAGCACGACCGAGACCTCCAGCGGCTGGCCGGCGATGGCCTGGCCCTGCAACGCGTCGGGCAGGGCGGCGGCGACCTCGGCCAGGCCGCCGGTATGGCTCCACGGCATCGCCTCTGATGCGGCGTGCACGATGTGCAGGGTCATGGGGCTCCGTCGCCGCTCACAATCCGATGGTCGCGGCCACGTCGCTATGCCGGCCGTGGCTCGCGGTCCGCCAGGTCTCGTGGCGCTGGCGCATGGTGGCAGCCGTGGCTGCATCCCGCTCGAGCAACTCGACCATGTCGTAGGCCAGCTCGATGGGCCCATGTTGGGGGACCCAGGTGCCCTTGGGCAGGACGACCACGCCGTTGGGGGTCACGAAGGGGAAGCGCTCGCGATCGGCCTCTTTATCCCAGCCGATCACCGTGCCGTCGGCGACGGCGCAGTTCTTGTCCATCAACACCCGGCGCAGACGGCTGCCGCCGCCGATGTCGCAGCCCGAGCCCATCACCGCCTCGTCCACCTGCGCGCCGGCGTGGAAGTGGCAGTCGTAGCCCGCCATCACGTTCACCAGCGAGGCGCTGCAGATGATCGTGCCCTCGCAGACCAGGCTGTCGACCAGCTCGCCGCTGCGGCCGATGCCGCCGTCGCGCACGAACTTGGCCGGCGGGTAGTTGCGCTGGGCGGAGCGGATCGGCCAGGCGCGGTTGTAGAGATTGAACTCGGGCATGGCGCTGCGCAGGTCCATGTTGGCGTCGAAGTAGCTGTCGACCGTGCCTACATCTCGCCAGTAGGGGCGGCCGGAGTCGCCGTCACCGGGGATGCGATTGTCCGCGAAATCGTAGATGTAGACGCCCGCACCCGCAGCGACCAGGCCCGGGATCACGTCCTTGCCGAAGTCCAGGCTGCGGACCTCGCTGTCGCCGCCGGCCAGCGCCTCTTCCAGTACCGGGCGGCGGAAGAAGTAGTTGCCCATGCTGACCAGGCAGTAGCCGGGCCGATTGGGCATGGGTTCGGGGTTGTCGGGCTTTTCCTGGAAGCCGACCACGCGGCCCTCGGCGTCCACCTGGATCACGCCGAATCGATGGGCCTCGGCCAGCGGGACGGGGAAGGCCGCGACCGTCAGATCTGCGCCGCGTTCCAGGTGGGCGGTCTCCATCTGGTCGACCGCGAATCGATAGACATGATCGCCGCCGAAGACGGCCACATGCTCGCAGTGCGCGTCGCGAATCAGGTTGATGTTCTGGCGCACGCTGTCAGCGGTACCCTCATACCAGCGCTCGCCCAGGCGCATCTGGGCCGGCACGGCCTCGATGAACTGGCCAAACGAAGCCAGGTTCCAGTTTCGGGCCAGGTGGCGGATCAGGCTGCTCGCCATGTATTGGGTCAATACATAGATGTGGCGGTAGCCGGAGTTGACGAAGTTCGACAGCACGAAATCGATGATTCGATAGCGGCCTCCGAAGGGCACGGCCGGCTTCGCGCGGTGGCAGGTCAAAGGGGCGAGACGACTGCCCTTTCCCCCCGCCATGATCATCACCAGGGTTCTCATGACGACTCCTGGCCTCCACCGGAGGCATCGGGACGCTACTCCCAGGTGCCAGCCTGTCAACCCGCTTCGATCAATCCAGGCGGCCGATCGTGTTGATGTGGCGCGCTTGCCACCCGGGCCGCCAACTCGATATCGTCACCTGTCGACGTGCAATTCAGCGGCAGGTCGGCGTGCCCCAGGAGCCGCCATGCGCAGTCATCCCCTGGCCCGACTCTCCCACCTCCCGGTCATCGTCGCGTTGACCCTGGCCGCATCGCTCAGCGCTTGCCTGGGCGGTGATGACATCGTCGTCGGTCCTGTCGCCTTGGACGTCGAATCAGACGTGCCCACGTCCAAGCCGGACGCGGTCTCCACAGGCTGCACCTCAGCGGCCCAATGCGATGATGGCAAGCCATGCACCGACGACGCCTGCACCCAGGGCGAGTGCAGCAATCCAGCCCGCCAGGGCGCCTGCGATGATGGCGACGCCTGCACCAGCGGCGATTCCTGCGCAGATGGACTCTGCAAGGCCGGCACCGCCAAGGTCTGCGACGACGGCAACCCATGCACCGTGGAGACCTGCACACCCGCCAGCGGCGCCTGCACCTCGGCCAACACCGCGGCCAAGTGCGACGACGGCAGCGCCTGCACCAAGGGCGACCACTGCGATGCCGGCAAGTGCGTCGGCACCTCCAGCGCCTGCGATGACGCCAACCCCTGCACCGACGACATCTGCGATCCCAAGGGCGGCGGCTGCACCCACAACGCCAACGTCAAGCCCTGCAGCGACGGCAACGCCTGCACCAAGAACGACGTCTGTGTCGACAAGTCCTGCTGGGGCCAGCCCACCGCCTGCGACGATGGCAACCCCTGCACGAACGACGCCTGTGACCCCGCAAAGGGCTGCACGACGAGCCCCAATACGGCCCTGTGCGACGACGGCAGCGCTTGCACCAAGGGCGATGTCTGCTCCGGCGGCAGCTGCGCCGGTCAAGCGCTGGATCCGGCCGTCGCCTGCAACGACAACAACGTCTGCACCGCCGACACCTGTGACCCCACCAAGGGCTGCAGTCACACCAAGAAGACCGGCACCTGCAGCGACGGCAACCCCTGCACCGAAGGCGATAAATGCGTCGACGGTCAGTGCGTCGGCGGCGACAACAGCTGTGGCTGCACCACCAACAGCGAGTGCAAGGCGCAGGACGATGGCAACGCCTGCAACGGCACCCTGATGTGCAACACCAAGACGGGCAAATGTGTCGCCGACCCCAGCTCCAAGCCCGTATGCGTCGACAGTGATGATGGATGCAGCGCCGGCACCTGCGACCCGTCGACCGGCAAGTGCAAGCTGATCTCGGCCACCAACGGCAAGGCCTGCGACGACGGCGACCTCTGCACGACTGGAGATGCCTGCAAGTCCGGCGCCTGCGTCGGCGGCAAGGCGGCCGATTGCGACGACGGCAACGTCTGCACCGCGGACTCCTGCAAGGGCAAGGTGGGCTGCGTGCACACCGGCGTCGGCGCGCCCTGTGATGCCGATGGCAACCCCTGCACCGTGGGCGACACCTGCTCGGCCAAGATCTGCACGCCCGGCCCCAAGAAGATCTGCAACGACTCCAACGCCTGCACCGCCGACTCCTGTGACCCCAAGACCGGCAAATGCATCAACGATTCAAATGCGCAGGATGGCGACCCCTGCGACGCTGACCTCTCCGCCTGCACCAAGGGCGACGCCTGCAAGGACGGCAAGTGCACCAAGGGCACGCTGCTATCCTGCGACGACAAGAACGCCTGCACGTCCGATTCCTGCCATCCCATCGATGGCTGCAAGCACACCATCAACGCCAAACCCTGCTCCGACGGCAACGACTGCACCGTCGGCGACAGCTGCGCCGGCGGCAAATGCACCGCTGGCGCGCCCAAGTCGTGCATCGATGGCGACAAGTGCACCATCGACAAGTGTGACAGCAACACCGGCAAGTGCACCTATCAGGCCATCGGCGGCTGCAGCAGCAAGTGCACCAAGGTCTCCGATTGCGACGACAAGAACCCCTGCACGGACGACCTCTGCAACAGCGGCACCTGCGAGGCCAAAGCCAACAGCGCCACCTGCGACGATGCCAATCCGTGCACGACCGTGGACGGCTGCCAGGGCGGCAACTGCGTGGGTACATCGACCAAGAGCTGTGACGATGGCAACGCCTGCACCGTGGACAGTTGCGAGCCCAAAGCCGGCTGCGTGCACGTCAAGGGCACCGGCGCCTGCGAGGGCGATGGCAACGGCTGCACGCTCGAGGTCTGCGACGCGGGCAAGTGTATCGCCGGCGGCAACAAGAAGTGCGATGACAGCAACGCCTGCACGGCGGACAGCTGCTCGGCGGCCACCGGCAAGTGCGTGCACGCCGGCCAGACCCACGAGGGCGACGCCTGCGACGCCGACGGCTCGGTCTGCACCAAGGGCGATGTGTGCAAATCAGGCGTGTGCACCAAGGGCTCCGCCATCCCCTGCGACGACGGCAACCCATGCACCGCCGACAACTGCAGCCCGACCAAGGGCTGTCAGCACGCCAGCCAGACCGGCAAATGCGACGATGGCGACGACTGCTCGCTCAACGACTCCTGCTTGAACGGCGTCTGCAAGCCCGGCGCCGCCAAACCCTGCGATGACGGCGACAAGTGCACCGCCGACGGCTGCGACAGCGGCAAGTGCACCCACAAGGCCATCGCCGGCTGCGGCAACTTCTGCGACAAGGACGCCGACTGCGATGACAACAACGGCTGCACCACCGACACCTGCAAGCTGGGCAACTGCAAACATGCCCCGCACACCAAAGCCTGCGCCGACGGCGACAAGTGCATGGCCTCCGGCACCTGCAAGGACGGCAAATGCGACGGCGGCAAGAAGGTGGACTGCGGCGATGGCAACCCGTGCACCGACGACGCCTGCGACGCCAAGACCGGCAACTGCGTGTTCACCAGCAACGCCGCGCCTTGCGACGACAACGACAAGTGCACCTCCGGCGAGACCTGCAGCCTGGGCAAGTGCGCCAAGGGTCAGCCCAAGAAGTGCAACGACGACAATCAGTGCACCGACGACTCCTGCCACCCGGTCACCGGCGGCTGCTTGCATGCCAACAACACCAAGCCCTGCGACGACGGCAACGGCTGCACCTTTGGCGAGACCTGCAGCGGCGCCAAGTGCCTGCCCGGTACCAAGGGATCGCTCTCGGGCAAGTACGGCAGCGGCGTCAGCGGCCACAAGGACGGGCCCGCCAAGGACGCTCAGTTCAACTTCCCACAGGGCATGGGCCGCGGCCCCGACGGCTCCTTCTACCTGACCGACCTGGTCAACAACCGCATCCGCCGCCTGGCTCCGGACGGCACCGTCACCACCTGGGCCGGCTCCGGCGCGCAGGGTTTCGACGACGGCAGCGGCACCAAGGCCACCTTCCACTACCCCGGCGACGTGGCCTTCGCGCCGGACGGCTACCTCTACGTCGCCGATACGCAGAACCACGCCATCCGGCGCATCGATACCAAGGGCAATGTCACCACCTACTCGGGCAATGGCAAGCCTGGGCTGATCAACGGCCTGGCCTTCAAGGCGCGCTTCAACCTGCCGGTCGGGCTGGCCGCCGACAGCGCCGCGGTCTATGTCGCCGAGCAGGGCAATAACGCCATCCGCATGGTGACCCTGGACGGTGTCGTGCTGACCCTGGCGGGCACCGGCAAGGCGGGCTTCCTCGATGGCGACGGCCTCAAGGCCATGTTCAACACCCCCACCGGCATCGCGGTCGGCCAGAACGGCAGCGTCTGGGTGGCCGATACCAACAACCACCGCATCCGCCGCATCTCCTCCAGCGGCTTCGTGGCCACCATCGCCGGCGCCAAGAGCGGGTTCGCCAACGGCATCGGCACCGCGGCGAGCTTCTTCTACCCGGTGGACCTGGTCTTCACCCCCGCGGGCGATCTGCTCATCGCCGACCGGCAGAACCATATGCTGCGCCGCATGAGCACGGTGGGCGCGGTCACCACGGTCGCCGGCACGGGCTCACCGGACGAGCTGAACGAGCCCTGGGGCGTGGTCGCAGATGGCCTCGGACAGGCCTGGGTGGTCAGCCACAAACATCACCAGGTGCGCAGCTTCAAACTGCCCCTGGTGTTGTGCACCGACGGCAGCCCCTGCACCTCCGACAAGTGCGATCCCAAGACCGGCAAGTGCGTCTTCAGCAAGCTCGATGATGGCAGCAAGTGCAGCGGCGGCTGCATCGAGAACCAGGTCTGCAAGGGTGGCACCTGCATGTTCGGCAACCCGAAGAACTGCAACGACTACGACAAGTGCACCAACGACTACTGTTCGGACGGGTACTGCAAACACGTGCCTGTACCCAACTGCAAGTAGCCGCGCCGCCCTCGATCCCGCCGATGCCCGAACTGCCCGATCTGCTGGTCTATCGCGAGGCCATGGTCGATACCCTGGTGGGCCGGCAGCTGCGCGCCCTGCAGGTGCCCGGCGTGGCCTTGCTGCGCACCGTCAGTCCGTCGCCGGCCGACCTGGTGGGCCGAACGATCGAAGGCATTGAACGCATAGGCAAGCGCCTGGTGCTGGTCTTCGAGGACGAACATTTCGCCGTCATGCACCTCATGGTGGCAGGTCGATTGCGCTGGCTGGCCGCCGATGCCCGGCCACCTGGCCGCATCGCGCAGGCCGTCTTCCGCTTCGACCACGGCCAGCTGGTCCTGACCGAAGCCGGAAAGAAGCGGCGCGCGAGGCTGCACCTGGTGGCCGGGCGCAAAGCCCTCGTAGAACACGATCCGGGCGGGCTGGAGCCGCTCGAGATCGACGGGCCGACGTTCGCCACCGCCCTGCGCGGTCGCAACCACACCCTCAAGCGTGCGCTCTCCGATCCGCGCATCCTCAGCGGCATCGGCAACGCCTACTCCGATGAGATCCTGCATCGCGCCCGCCTCTCGCCCGTGACCTGGACCAGCCGTCTGGACGATGACGCGATGACGCGTCTGCACGCCGCTACCCAGGCTGTCCTGCGGGAGTGGATCGAGCGCCTGCGAGCCGAGGCGAAGCGAGGCTTCCCCAAGAAGGTCACCGCGTTCCGGCCCGACATGGTGGCCCACGGCAAGCATGGCGAGCCCTGTGCGGATTGCGGCCAAGCCATCCAGCGCATCGTCTACGCCAGCCGCGAAACCAACTACTGCGCCCACTGCCAGACCGGCGGCAAGTTGTTGCGCGACCGGGCCTTGTCCCGCCTTCTGCGTGGCGACTGGCCACGGACCGTCGAGGAACTTGAATTTCGCGCCCGCGGTTGAGGAGTTGCGCGCCCGCGGTTGAATGCTCGGACCCTCCCGGTTGATCTAAACAGGTTCACGTTGGTTGTGGATCATTTTGCCCACCTGGCGACATGA
>CAYTLW010000101.1:0-28096 GCA_964438735.1 uncultured Enterobacteriaceae bacterium
GCGACCTCGCGCACCATCTGCGCGCCCATGTTCTGGAACTTGTCCTTGAGCTCGACTTCCTTGGCCACGGTGACGCCGTCCTTGGTCACGGTGGGGGCGCCAAAACTCTTCTCGATCACAACGTTCCGGCCCTTGGGACCGAGCGTGACCTTGACCGCGTTGGCCAGCTGATTGACGCCCGACAGAATCTTGTCCTTGGCTTCCGAGCCGAAGATGATTTCCTTCGCTGCCATGATGATCTCTCCTCGCAGCCGTGGCTGCGCTGTTCGTCTGAGTGCCTGGAATCAGGCGATGATGGCCAGGACTTCGTCCTCGCGCATGACCAGGAGGGTCTCGCCCTTGATGTCGACCTCGCTGCCGGCGTATTTACCGAACAGCACCCGCTCACCACCGGTGAGCTGCAGGGGAATCAAGGAGCCATCGTCCTGGACTTTGCCATTGCCGACGGCGACGACCTCGCCCTCCTGACGTTTTTCCTGAGCGGCTTCGGGCAGGAAGATGCCACCAGCGGTGACACTCTCCTCTTCGATCCGCCGAACGACAATGCGATCGAAAAGCGGTTTCAATTCCATGGTCTGTCTCCGATGTCTGGGAATCGGGCGGCTCGTGGCGGCCCGAGAGCGGCTGCAACTTAGGTGGTGACGAGATCCTGTCAAGGGCCTGTCATGGTATAGCGTGGCCGCGGATGTCGGAGTCGCTGGAGGAGAACGCAGATGTTGAAGATGTCGCGTCACCTGTCGTGGTTCGCCCATCGGGGCGCGGTGTACCTGTATCACGACCTTTATGGCTACCTGATGCAGATGTCCGCCGACCTGAAAGACTTCGTCGAGTGGTTTGACGACGGACGGGAGTTGGATGGGGCGCTGGAGAACTTCGCTGACGTATTCGGTGGCGACCAGGTGCGCCAGTTCGTACAGGTCTTCGGCGACCACGCTTGCCTGGTTCCGCAAGGCGAAGACGAGCTCACGCCACTGCTGGATGCCTACCCGGTGCGTGGTCGATGGGCCCTGGCGGCCAACAATGCCGACGGTGAAGTCCGGGTGGTGGTCGGGCGCAACCCCGAAGTTGCCCCGCGGATCGTCACCTTGTCGCCCTGGCAGGTCATCCTCTGGCGACTGGCGGACGGCGAGCGCACCTGCGCCCAGATGGCGGCGGAGTTGGCCCAACGCACCGCCGACGATCTGCCGCCGGATGCAGATCGCGAAGCCCACGCCTCGCAAGCCGTGCGAAGGACGTTGACCACCATCGCCGCCTGGACCCACAGCGAGGTGCAGTGGACCCGAATCAGCAAGCAGCCCATGTCCTTCTTCGGCGGACAGAGCCGGCCCCCACCCTACCTCTCCAGCACCATGCCCTACGCCCGGCTCGAGGGGACGGTGGCTTCCGATCCATTCGAAGAGGGCGGAGTCTTTGACCTGCGGGCCTACCACCGCGAATCCATCACCAACGCCGACGCGCAGTTCGACGAGGTCGAGACGACGCTCTCGCACCTCTTCCGGGTGCCCCACCCTGCCCTGGGCGGCGCCACCTACGCCAGCCGCATGGCCGACGCGCTGGTCTCCCGTGGCCTCGCCAGCGGCGACACCAAGGCTATGGTCGAGGTCGGCGGTGGCACGGGCTATTTCGCGGCGGGGTTGCTGAATACGTTCGCCGCACACCATGCCCAGGTATATGAAGAACTGGATTACAAGATCGTCGACATCAGCCCGACTTTGCAGGAGTCACAGCGTTCGAAGCTCGGCGAGCACGACGCGGTTGTCGAGCTGTTGCAGACCGACGGCGAAGCCCTGGATCTGCCCCCGGATAGCGTCGATCTGCTGATCAGCAACGAGGTGATCGCCGACTTCCGCACCGCCCGGGTGCGGCGCGCTGATCTGGAGGACGACCCGCCGGTCGGCACGGCAGCGGATGAGGGAGAACCGACCGATCCGGAGGCCGCCGAGCTGCTGGTCAAGTACGACGTGCCACTGCATGAGGCGCCCGAGCATTTCTGCGTCAACCTGGGCGCCATTCGCTTCCTGGAGGGGGTGCATCGCGTCTTGCGGCCCGGCGGCGCAGCGCTGATCACGGAATTCGGCGACCTGCACCGCTATCCAGTCGAATCGACACACCTGGATCATCCCGAATTCAGCATTCACTTCGGCCATTTGCTGCACGTGGCGGGCAGGCTCGGCTTCGAGGCCGAGGTGGTGGAGGTGTTGGACCTGCTGGCCTTCGACCCGGATGTGATGGTGCTCTCGTCCACGCGCACCTGGTTCCGCAACCTGGTTCACCTCGCGGCGGCCCACGACGTACAACTGAGCAAGATCGCCTGGACCCCCGAAATGCTGCACGAGGTGTGCGGCGACCGCCTGGATATCCGCCGGATCGAGTACCTCTCCTGGCGACCGGTGGGTGAACGGGTGATGGGCCTGGCGCCGCGGGAGTTCAAGGCGCTGATCGTGCGCAAGGGAGCAGAACAATGAGCCAGACGCGCCACTTCGTCGGCGAGGTGAAGGACCTGGTCGACGACCGCCTCATGGTGGACGCGCCCGACGACGAACAGCTGCTCATCGTTCGCCACGGCGGTCGGCTCTTTGCCATCGCGGCGCATTGTCCGCACCAGTTCGCCCCGCTCATCGGTGGCGACGTGGATGAAGACGGCGTGCTCACCTGCCTGCTGCACGAGTGGCGCTTCCGACTCTCCGACGGCATGAGCCCGGATAACGACTTCATCTGCGTCGATGCCTGGCAATGCGGCGAGGAGGATGGTCGCATCTGGATCGGGGATCCAATCGAGCGAAAGAGTGCCTGAACGCCCTCGAAGATGCGTCTCCATGTCCAGCCGGGCGCCCCTGCCCCACCGTTGATACGCCCTGCCCTTTGGGGGGGTCGAAAGGACCCTCGCGCTGGTGTACGCTGCGGCCATCGTCAACCCGGACGGCGCGGGGACTCGGCATGATCGACGTGGCAGTCGAAGGATTCGACAGGGACCTGTTGGAACCCAAGTTCCTCGCCGGCAAGCTCAAGAAGCTGCCCCGCGACGACATGCTGCTCGCCCTGCGCAGCGGCAGCGTGGCCACCAAGTGCAACGCGCTGCAGGCCCTGCAGCTGCACGCCAAACTCGACCAGAGCGAGATCCTGTCCATCGGCGTGCTGCTCAAGGACGAGAGCCCATCGGTGCGCTCGGCGGCGGCTCGGTCGCTGAGCGCGGTGGCCAATCCGGTCGACGCCCTCGATCCGCTCATCAAGGCCAGCGCGGACCGGGACGACCGTGTGCTGAACGACATCGAGAATACCATCCGCGGCTTTGGCGTCGCCATCGTGCCGGCCCTGGTCGAGCGACTGCGGGTCGATCCGGAGATTGCAGACGCGTGCATCCTGCCCCATATCGCCAGTTTCGGCCGCGCCGCCGTCGTGCCGTTGGCGGCCGCATTCAGCCATGACGACGAGCGGGTCCGGGCCAACGCTGTAGCCGGTCTGATCCTGCTCGGCGTGGCGATCCTCGTCGAAGAGCAGCCCTCCATTCAGCAGCTGCTGAAGGATCGCGCAGACCCCGTGCGCGACCTGGCCCGCCAGGCCATGAACGCCATCTACCGCCGCACGCGCCCGCAGCACCTCGAACCGCGCTCGGTTCCGGTGGTCGGCTTCGCCCGCACCGCATTGTCCGACGGCGATGTGAAATCGGCCGCCAAGGCGGTCGATGTGGACCAGTTGATCGCTTTCGCTCGGGATGGCCGCGCGGCCGCACGGGCCAATGCGTGGCGACTCTTTGGCGTGCTCGGCGAGTTGGACACCTACACGACCGCCCTGGCCCTCGTAGCGCTGAAGGATGACGAATCCAAGGTGCGCGTCCTGGCTGCCAAGGCGCTCATCTATGTGCCCGATGAACAGCTGCGCGAGACGGTGCACGCCCTGGCAGTCGCCCATGTTCGTGGCGACAAACACGTGCGGGCGGCGGTGGACGAGGTCCTGGAGACCATGATGCCGCGTACGCTGAAGGCGCTGGTCTCGCTGCTGGACGAACGCGACCAGGACGTGGCCCGGCAGCTGAGTGTGCAGCTCAGTCGTCACGGCCCCAAGGCGGGCAAGCTGCTCCTCGAAGCGATGAAGCATCCGGCGCCGGTGGTTCGCTCCAGCGCTCTGGCCGCGCTGACCAGGGTCGGCGGCAAGACGCTCGAGAAGGCCTACAAAGACGTCGTCGACATGCTGCAGGATCCCTACGATCCGGCCCGCGCTGAGGCGGTGCTGGCCATCGGCGGCATGCCGCCGGATAAGGTCAAGAAGGACCTGGCACTGATGAACAAGCTCGAGGAGTTGCTCGAGTATGACGCCTCGCTGGCCGTCCGGCTGGCCGCCGACGCGACCCTGAGCGAAATTGGACCACCCGCAGCCGCCTGACCCCCCCGCCGGCGACCCCGCGACCCGGCTGGTGGGATATGGCTGCGTCGTGCTCGGCGCGGCGCTGCTGGCCCTGTTCCAGCTGCACAACGACGACGCCTTCTTCCACGTGGCCACCGGCCGCTGGATCCTGCAGCACGGCGAAGTGCCGCTGCACAATCCCTTCAGCTACGCCGGCGACGGGGCCACCTGGCTGCAACACCAGTGGCTGCCCGCAGTGGGCATCGCCTGGATCGTGGACAATTGGGGCGTCGCCGCGCTGGTCTGCGTCAAGGCAGCGTGGGTCGGGATGGTCTTCGCCGTACTCGCCTGGCACCTCGATCGCGCCCGCCTGCCTGTGGGACTGGCGGCTGCCGCCCTCGCAGCGGTGGTCATCGGGTCGGCGTTTCGCTTCTACGAGCGCCCCTACCTGTGCAGCATCCTGGCACTGGCCATCACCGCCACCGCCCTGCTCCGCTGGCAGCGCCGCCGCTTCATGGGCAACGCCCCGCCCTCCCTGGCCCTGATCACCACCGCTGTGGCCTGGCAGCTGCACGCCGGCGCCCTGCACAGCGTGTTGGCCTGGTGTGCCCTGTTGGGCGGTACGGTCGTGGCCTGGGGGGTGGCATGGCGCGGCGATGACGCCGAACTGCTTGCCACGTCCCGTCGAGCCCTGCTCCGCGCTGGCACGTGGTTTGTCGCCATGGTCGTCGTCTCCCTGGTTGGCCTGGCCCTGTTCGCGCCTGGCGGCCTGGCGGTCATCGCCCTGCCCGCCCACTTCTCGGCCAACGCCTACTGGCACGCCCACCTGGCCGAATTCCGCCCCCTGGCCCTGACCACGGCCTACTTGCCGCAGTGGCTCGTCGTATTCCTGGCGGCGATTGTGGCGGTCTGGGCGCTGCTGCAACGGCGATGGGCGGTGCTGCTCCTGGTGTTCGGCTTCACCGCCCTGGCGGTGCGTCATCAGCGCATGGTCTGGGCAATGGGCATCGCCACCATCGCCGGGCTGGGGGCGCTGAACCTGCGGGTCGAGGTCGATCGGCGGCTTCGCGGGGTCGTCTGGCGCGCGGGCCTGTTGGTGTTCTCGCTGATCCTGCTCTTCGCCGGCTGGGTGGACCAGGATTCATGGTTCCGCATGGGTCTGGGTGAGGACGGCTTGGATCGCCGTCGCCACCCCGTCGCGCTCCTGCAGCGCGCGGCGACCCTGCCAGGCGAGACGTTCGTGAGCGACGGATTGGCGGGCACGTGGCTGTGGCTGAACTACCGGGACCGGGTCGAAACCAACGCGCCGATCGAACCTCAACAACAACATCGCGTGCTGGTTCACAACTGCCTGGAGTGTTACAAGGAATCCACCTACATCGACACCTACCAGCGGATCCGCTACGGCGCGCCAGACTGGGCCCAGATGGTGGAGCGCCTGGGCATCCGCAGCTTCGTGCTCAAGTACACCACCAAAGGCGAGCGACGTTTCCAGGGCGGCAAGCCAAACGTCCGCCAGCACCTGTTCGCCAGCGACGACTGGCTGCTGGTGGACTTCGACGACGTGGCGGCGGTATACGTGCACCGCGACCACGCGCCCGCGGGGCTGACCACGCTGGAACCCTTTCCGGTCGATCCGGACACCGGGCGCGCTCGTGCAGGCGCATCGGACGCGACCATCATGGTGGCGCTGCTTGACCACGCAGCCCGAAGCCCGCGGGTCGAACGAAGCCTGGACATGGCGCGTCGGCGGTTGCGACGGATGGACGCCCTGCCCGCCTTCGGGTACTCGAACCCCGAACGGCAGGGCGAGGGTGCGGTCGTGCGGGAGTACTGGCGTCGCTGGCAGAACAACCGCCACGGTTGGCCAACAGATGCCGACGCTGCATCATCCCCTCACGCGGACGCCCTCGCGTCCTTGCGCGCACACTACGTCCAAGCCAGGTGACCATGCCCTTCCAAAGCATCTTCCGAGACGACCTCTTCGCAGGCCAGGTGGCCCTGATTACCGGCGGCGGCACTGGCATCGGCCGTTGCATCGCCCACGAACTGGCCCACCTGGGCGCCACGGTCTGTGTCGCCGGACGACGGCCGGAACCCCTGGCGCAGACGGTGGCCGAGATCCAGGCCGACGGCGGCAAGGCGGCGGCCGTGCAGTTGAACATCCGCGACCAGGAGGCCATCGCGGAGTCCCTCGCGCAGGTGGTCGCAGAGCACGGTCGTCTGGATCTGCTGGTCAACAACGCAGGCGGCCAGTTCGTCTCCGGCGCCGAGGACATCAAGGCCAAGGGCTGGCGGGCGGTGATCGATACCAACCTCAACGGCACCTTCTGGATGTGTCAGGGCGCCTTCCATGCCTGGATGGGCGAACACGGCGGCGCCATCGTGCAGATCGTCGCCGACATGTGGAACGGCTTCCCCGGCATGTGCCACACCGGCGCGGCGCGGGCGGCGGTGGTCAACATGACCAAGACCCTGGCCATCGAGTGGGCCGCCAATGGCATCCGCGTCAACGCCATCGCGCCCGGCATCGTGCTGTCCAGTGGCATGAAGAACTACCCGGAGTATGTGCTCGACTTCGCCGTCGAGGTGGCGCGCAAGAACCCGTCCGGTCGCCTGGGCACCGAGAGCGAGGTGTCCGCCGCGGTGCTCTTCCTGCTGAGTCCCGCCGCCTCCTACATCACTGGCACGAGCCTGCGTGTGGACGGCGCATCGTCGCTGACCAAGGCGCCGCTGATGCCCCTGGAAGAGCACGACAACCTGACGCCCTTCGACGGTTTTCATCTCGAAGCGGACCTGCCAGACAAGCTCAAATAGCGCGCGGACGTGCGCTTCTCACGGCGCGTCGATCACCGTCGTCGAGCCTGCGGGCAGATGCTCTCGCACGGTCGCCTTGCCACCAGGCCAGCGGACCACGAGTCTGGTGATCTCCTTGTGCCAGCCAAGACCAAAGTGGGCGTGGCCGTAGGTGGTCCCGCCAAAACCGCTGTTGCCCACCCAGCGCGTGACCTCGAAGTCGCCAATGGTGGCCCGAATCACAGCGCCGTAGGCCAGCCGATTGCCCGGCGGACCCCGCAACCTGACAGTGGCCTGGTGGCCTTTATCCGGCAGCTCGTTGCGCAGCACCCTGGCCCGACCATTGGCGCCCACCTGCACCACGTCCAGGTCGCCATCATCGTCGATGTCCAGCAGCGACTGACCCACTTGAGCGATCAACACCTCGGGTTCCCAGACGGCAGGCCCTCGCAACACCTCGAAGGAGTTGCCGGTATTGCGCAGCATCAGGTCGTGCTGCGGCGGCAGTCCAGGCGGCAGGTTGGAGCCGCAGTTACCCACCTGCACCAGCACCTCCGCCGGCACGATGGCGCTGACCCCAAGCCAGATGTCGTCGCGACCATCCTGGTCCAGGTCGCCCACCGCCGGACTCCACACACTGGCGCCCCAGGTGGGCCCCGCCACCTGCCACGCTGCGGCCATCTCGGCGAACGCCAGGGGACCGCAGCCAGCGGCGCCCTGGCGCATCAGGAGCAGCTGTGGGCCCGCATCGGCGTTGAATAGATCCAGGTCGCCATCCCGATCGAAGTCGCCGATGCCCCAGCCCATGGCGTGGGCAAATGCGGGCATCCCGGCGGACGCGCCGAGCACCTCGAAGCTCTTGCCGCCGTTGCGCAGCACCCAGGACGGCCCGAAATCGCGACCGATAAGCCCATCCACCCGGGCGTCGCCGTCCAGGTCTACCAGCGCCACACCCAGCGACTCGCCCTCGCCCAGTGGCAGGCCCCAGGTCGCGGTGGCGTCGACATAGGGTGGTGTGGGACCGCGCAACAAGACGCGATCCTGCAGCTTCTCGGCGCTTTTTTGGGGCACCTTGTAGGGGCAGATAAAGTCGGCATCGACGTACTTGCACTCGAAGTCGCAGCCATCCGGTTCGCTACCGGCGCCGACCAGCAGGTCCAGGTCGCCGTCGCCATCGATGTCACCGGCCGCCACCGCGAAGACCTTGTAGTCCATCTCATCGGGCAGCCAGGTCGCGCTCTGGTCGACGAATTTGCCCTTGCCAGCGTTGCGGTACAGGGCCATGCCTGCGGTGCCGGTCAGCAGCAGGTCGGCACGGCCGTCGTCGTCCAGATCTGCCACCGTGCAGCCCATGTCGGGCACGAAGGAGCTTGTATCGATGGGGCTGTTCACGTGCACCGGCCCAGCCGGCTTGATGAGCACGGCGTGGATGGTCGCCTTGGACAGCAGCGACTCGACCACCACGAAGTCCTGCGCGCCGTCACCGTCCACGTCCATGGCGGCGGCGCAATGGGCGTGCATCCGGCTGGGATCCAGGCCCATCAAACTCGTGACGTCGACAAATGCGGCCGCCTTCAGCGTCAGCGGATCGACCGGCCCCGGGGGCTGACCTGTGTCGCCGGGCACGGGTCCTGTGGTGGCCACGCCATCGCAGGAGTGCGGTGGCACGTCGTCACCAGGGCCGCCGGCGTCGACGGCGACGGCATTGGCATCCAGAACGCCTGCGTCGACGGGTCCGGCGTCGGCGTCCACTGGCGATGTGTCGGTCAGCGCATCGGAATCGCTCGTGCCAGCATCGGCCGCGCCATCAGTCGGCGTGCAGGCAGCCATCATCGCTACAAACAGCGTGAGCGATGGCGAGCGACTGCGCCTGACGATTGACCGCATGGCCCCTCCGCGCCCGAGGCTTGGGCGCGGGTTCAGGCTACAGGTTGAATGATCCGCCAGCAAAAGGCGGGCCTACCAGAGGGCGAACTCGATGCGGGTGTTCTTCTTGTACCCCTTGCGATCGCCTTCCTCTGCGATGGGCTTGGTATTGCCGAACGCCTTGGTGCGCAGGCGGCGCGGGCCGATGCCCTTGCCCTCGAGCCAGGTCTTGAGCGCCGCGCATCGGTCCACCGACAGCTGCTGCGGATCGGCGGCCTTCTTCTTCTTGCGCTTACGACGCTTCTTGGTCGGCTTGAGGTCCACGTGGCACTGGATCTCGATGTTGAACGCCGTGTGGGCGGCCAGAACCTGGGCCACCGGCTCCAGGGCACGCTTGGACTTGCGGGCGTTGACCTCGCCGGTCTTGCGCTTGAAGGAGACGCCGTAGAGCGGCTTCTTGGTCAGGTCGAGGATCTCCTGGGGCATGACGTCGGGGCAGCCGTCGTCATCCTGGTAGCCATTGCGATTCTCGGCCTTCTTCGGGCACTTGTCGGTCTTGTCCGGCACGCCGTCCTTGTCGTCATCGGTGTCCGGGCAGCCGTCGTGATCCTGGAATCCGTCGGGAACCTCCGCCTGGTTCTTGCACTTGTCGGCCTTGTCCGGGATGCCGTCCTTGTCATTGTCCAGATCGGGGCAGCCGTCCGTATCCTGGAATCCGTCGCGGTCTTCCTTCTTGTTCGGGCAGCGATCTTTGTCGTCGTTGACGCCGTCACCATCGTTGTCGAGCTCGGGGCAGCCGTCATAGTCCTTGAAGCCGTCCTTGTCCTCGGCCTTGTTGGGGCACTTGTCGTCCTTGTCGAAGACGCCGTCCTTGTCGTTGTCGCCATCGGGGCAGCCATCGGCGTCCTCGAAGCCGTCCTTGTCCTCGGCCTTGTCCGGGCACTTATCCTTGTCGTCGGCCAGGCCGTCGCCGTCGGAGTCGCCAGCCGGTCCGCCCAGCGACACGGCGATGCCAGCGAGCACCTGGAAGTTGGAGACAACGCCGCCGCCGCCCTTGATGTACTCGCGCTCGGGCGCGGGCTCACCCAGGAAGTAGGACGCGTCCAGGCGCAGCCGCCAGCGATGGGTCAGCTTGATGTTCGCGCCACCGCCGAGCTGAATGGCCCAGTCGCTGTCGCCGTCCTTGATCGCGTCGTAGGTCTTGCCGTCCTGGGTGTAGTTCTTGGTCGACGAGATCATGTCGATGCCGCCGCCAGCGGTCACGAAGGGCGTCAAGGTGTCGCTCTTCATGGGGAAGTTCCAGCGTGCCAGGGCCCGGAAGCCCATGATCGTCGCGGACCCGCCTTCCCGGTAGGCGCCGATGTTCGGCTCTGCTTTGGGCTGGTTGAACTCAGCGGGATCGCGGAATGAAGTCGACGAATATCGACCCGCGACCTCGACGCCGAGGTTCTTGTTCAGCATGACGCCGCCGCGCAGGCCCAAGCCCACGGCCGGCGCCGGCACATCGTAGCGGTAGGATGCGTTGCCCAGACCGGAGTTCTGGCCAAAGCCGAGATAGCCGACAAACAACCCCAATTCGCCCCGCATGCCGTCATTGGCGTCAGCGGGGGCCTTGGCAGCTGGAGCCGCGTCCACAGGAGCGGCGATGGATGTGGCAACAAACAGGCAGAGCAACGAAGCGAGCGGCAACGAGGCGTAGCGCATGATCCCTTTTCCCCCTGCGTGACGGCGGCCCGTACATGGCGGGGCCCGGCCAATGGTCCCCCAGCGTCACGCGATGCAAGGATTTATAGACCGCGTGCATCGATTTGGCGACCCCCCCGCGCGGGCGTAGAAGAGAATGTCATGTTTCTTCTTTATTCCAGACACTTGTATCTTTGACACAGGTCCGGGGAGTCACGGGCTCGCACCTTTGTCTTGCCGCTTGGCTCGACCTTGGTGTACAAGGCCGCCCTTGCCGCGCGCCCTGGCGTGCGAGAGACAGCCCGGATTCGGGCCCAGGAGTCGAGTCGCAGATGGCCAATACCAAGCAGATCAAAGATCCCTCGCTGCGCAAATCGATCAAGCGCTCGCAGCGTCGTCGGCTGAAGGCCGTCGAGGCTTCGCTCACCCTCCAGCAGCGCCGCAAGCTGCGCCGGAACCGCAAAGAGGAGTTCGTCGGCACCAAGGCGTTCCTCGAGGCCGAGAGCAGGGCTGCCGCGAAGGCGGAGTAGTCGAGCCCGATGGCGGCGAGCGGGCGCAGCCGGCGCAATCGGTGGCGTATCGGCGCGATTGTCGCACTTCTGCTCGCGCTGGCAGTCGCCGCCCCTTCCTGCATTGTCGGTTACGTCGGCGGCGCCTTTGACGGCAAACCCGCCGACCTGCCCAAGGGTCTGAGCCCAGCGGCCAGCAAGCTGGTCACGGCGGCCTTTGAAGGCATCGACCGCCGGCGCCTGCTGGACCACCACGTACATATCGCCGGGCTGGGCACCCATGAATCGGGGTGTTCGATCAATCCCGAACTCACCTCCTGGCTGCATCCGATCAAGCGCATGCGTTACGCCGTCTACCTGAGCGCCTCAGGCGTGACGGACACGACCCGGTCGGATAAGCAATTCGTCGATCGTCTCGTCGATCTGGTGCGCCACCATCCGGGTCCGGGCCGCTACATCCTGCTGCCCTTCGATCGCTATCACCTGGCCGATGGCAGCGTCGATCACGAGCACACCGAGTTCCACGTGCCCGACGCGTGGGTGCAGCGCATCGCCCGCAAACATCCGGACCTCTTCATGCCGGCCATCTCAGTGCATCCCTATCGCAAGGACGCGCTGGCCGCCTTGGAGCGCGGCGCTGCCGCCGGCGGACGCCTGGTAAAGTGGCTGCCCAACGCCATGGGCATCGACCCGGCCAACCCCCGTTGCGACGCCTTCTACGACAAGATGAAGCAGCTTGGGCTCGTCCTGCTCAGCCACGCCGGCGAGGAGAAGGCGGTCGAGGCCGACAACGATCAGAAGCTGGGCAACCCCCTCCGCCTGCGTCGCCCCCTGGATCGCGGGGTTCGCGTGATCGTCGCCCACTGCGCGAGCCTGGGCGACAACGTGGACCTGGACAATCCCAAGCGCGGTCGGGTGGCGAACTTCGACCTCTTCCTGCGGCTGATGGGCGAAAAGCGCTACCAGGGGCTTGTCTTCGGCGAGATCTCGGCGACCACTTTGTTCAATCGAATGGACAGCCTGCGCGTGCTGCTCAGCCGCACCGACCTGCACGGACGACTGGTCAACGGCAGCGATTATCCCCTGCCGGCGATCAACATCCTCATTCGCACGGGTCGATTCGCCGACCAGGGCTTCATCAACGCCGCCGAACGCGAGGCGCTCAACGAGATCTACAACATCAACCCGCTGCTCTTCGATCTGGTCCTCAAGCGCACGATTCGCGATCCGAAGACGAGTCGACGCTTCTCGGCCGAGGTCTTCATGGACAAGCCAGCACTCGGCCTGACGACACCAGCTACAGCGACGGAAGCACCATGAGCCGAACCTTTGATTACTTCTACGACTTCTCTTCCCCTTACGCCTATCTGGCGCACGAGGAGGTCGAGTTGGTGGCCAGCACCCACAATGCCGAGGTGCGCTGGCGGCCCTTTCTGCTGGGCGGGCTCTTTCATGCGCTGGGCACGGCCCAGGCGCCCATTCTGGAAGCTTCTGAGAACAAGCGGAAGCACCTGCTCCTGGACCTGCATCGCTGGGCCGAAGTGCGCGATCTGCCTTGGCGTTGGCCGTCTCGTTTTCCCATGATGACTGTGCTGCCGTTGCGCGCCGTGCTTCAACTCGAAGGCGACGACCGCAAGGTGCTCAGTCGGGCCATCTTCCGCGCCTATTGGGGCGGCGACCAGGACATCTCCGACGCCGGCGTGCTCGGCGGCATCATCAACGAGGCGGGCTTCGACGCCGCCACCCTGCTGGCTGGTTGCAGCGCGCCCGACGTCAAGGCGAAGCTGCGCGCCAATACCGAAGAGCTGCTCCAAGCCGGCGGCGTGGGCGCACCGGCGTTCGTCGTCGGCGACATGCATATCTGGGGGCAGGATCGCTTCGAATTCGTCGAGCGAGCGCTCCAGGGTTGGAAGCCGCAAACCGGCTGAGGAGAGGCCATCGAGCCGCGCGTCCTGACCTCCGGTTCGATCCCCCGCCACATCGTCGCCCTGGCCCTTCCGGTGGCGGTCACGATGGGGCTGCAGAGCGTTTATGCGCTCGTCGACCTGGCCTTCGTCGGTCGCCTGGGTGCAGACGCAGTCGCTGGTCTTGGCATCTCGCTGCAGGCGTTCTTCCTGGTCCTGGCCATCTCGCAGGTGGTCTCCACAGCGGTGCTGGCGCGGGTCAGTCAACGTTACGGCGCGGGCAACGTGCGCGAGGGCCGCGAGGCGTTCACCGGGTTCCTGATCGTCGCCGTCGGCGTCGGGTTGGCGGCCGCGGCCGCGGCGTACTTCAGCGCAGAGCTGTACGTCGGCACGTTCACCGCCGATCCGGGCGTGCACGAGCTGGGTCTGGCCTACTTCCGCATCACCAGCCTGACCTTCCTGTTCCAGCTGTTGCTGATGGTAATTGGCACGGGCATGCGGGCCAGTGGCGACTTCATCACCCCCATGAAGGTGATGGCCACCTCGGTCACCACCAACATGATCCTCGACCCGCTGCTGATCTTTGGCCTGGGCCCCTTCCCGGAGATGGGCTTGGAGGGCGCGGCCTGGGCGACGGTGATCGCGCAGGTCCAGTCGACGGTGGTGTACCTGTGGCTGCTCCTTCGGCCACCGGTCCAGGGCCGCGCACTGCGCCTGGCCCGCCCCCGTCTGGACCGACAGATGGCCGTGGAGCTCGCCGTGCGCGGCCTGCCCGCCGGCGTTCAGTACCTGCTCTTGTCGCTCGTCATGGGCATCGTGCTGGCCGCGATGAAGCCCCACGGCCCCATCTGGACGGCGACCGCGGGGGGCGGCTTTCGAGTGGTGCAGCAGACCATTCTGCCCCTGGTGGCCATGGGCTTCGCGGCGGCGTCCCTGGCGGGTCAGAACCTGGGCGCCAACCTGCCCGCGAGGATTCGACGGACTGCGCGTGTGGCCATGACCTGGGCCTGCGGTTATGCGGTCGTGCTGGGCGCGGCGCTGTTCTTCGGCGGTCGCATCTGGGCTCGAATCTTCGCCGACGCGCCGGCGGAGCTGGATATCGGCGAGGCGTACTTCCGCTGGAGCGCGCCCATGACCCTGGCCTTCGCCATGACCCTGATCCCGACGTTGATCCTGCAGGGCGTCGGCCGCTCGATCCCGCCGCTGTTGGGGGCGGTAGCCAAGCTGGCGCTGTTGCTGATCATCGTGACCTGGATCATCCCGTGGTGGGGGGTCGGCCCGGTTTACGTATTCGCCGCCGCGACGTTATCGTACCTCGTCGAGGGAGGGCTGAACTCATGGCTGCTGATCTCCTACCTGCGCAAGCTGCCCTCAGTGGCAGACCTGCGGACCGTTCCGTGAGCGCCCATCACCGTCGCCTGGCCATGTTCGTGGGGCTCGCCAGCGCGCTGCTGCTCACCGCTACGACGGGCGAGCTTCGCGCGGACGGGTTGAACGAATGGACGGGAACTCCGGCGGCCGCCGGAGAGGTCTGGTTCGTGCCCCAGGGCATCATCTCGCTGGGCACCGACGTGCCGCAGGGCTACTACCTGCAGACGCAGGTGGGTCTGGCCAAGGGTTGGGACGTCATCGCCACACCGTCGTTTCCGATCCTGGCCGGGGAATTCGAGGAGCCGTACGTCGATCTCTATGTGCGTTATGGTGTCGCCGACGCGCTCGCCGTCACCTTGGGCGCATCCAGCGGCCTCGCCTTCAAGGACACGCCAAGCGCCATCGTCGGCCTCTTCCATACCCTGGAGTCCAAGGACGAGGTCTGGAAGTTCACCTGGAACGCCCTGGCCTGGGTGCCGCCGACCGCGCCTGACGAGACGTCGATCTTTGGCGTGCTCGTGCTCAACCGCTCACTGAACGATATGTGGACGGCTTACGCCGAAGTGGATGTGACCTACGACGTCGGCAACAACGTGGCCAACGTGGAGGCCGGCTTTGGCCTGCAGCTCGACTTTGGCGATGTGGATACGCTGAACTTCGGCTTCCTGGCGCCCTTGCAGCCCATTGTCGGGTCGGACGCGCCTGTGATGATCAGCGCGTGGTATGCCCACGGATTCAACGTGAAGGCCGACTGATCGCGCGTTCTACTTCTTGTCGCCCTTCTTGTCGCCCTTCTTCTCAGGCTTCTTTTCGGGCTTCTTCTCGGGCTTCTTTTCGTCCTTCTTACCACCGCAGCCGCCCTTGCCACCGCAACCGCCCTTGCCGCCGCAACCGCCCTTGGCGGCAACAGGCAGGTCAGAGCCAGTGCTGACCGGGCTGGCCACTGCGGTCGACGCGCCCAGCGCCATGCCCACAAATGCAACTCCGATCGCCGTCGTGAGCTTCTTGATATCCATGCCGTTGTCCCCTTGATGCGGCGAATTCGACGATTTCGGATGGCGCCATGCCATTCATGCCGTCGAATGCCTCGACCGCCCCAGTGTCCGCCACCTCCGCTGGACCGGCAAGTGAGAACGGCGACAACCGTTTGAAATATATGCGTATTTGCGTTCGTTCCGCGCCTGGCTGTAACGCTTGTCGGCAGCGGGCGTCAAATTGCCATGAAGTTCCTCAGCAGTTCCCTATGTTTTCCCCGCACCATGTTGCCGCTGACGCGGCGGCCCGCCATGCTCCTGACCTCCGGCTCTGCGCGGTTGGCAGCCACCCGACGGCCGCGCCCGGAGACGACGGCATGGGCGTCTGAGTGCGCGAACCTCGCGGGTGGCGAGGGAATCCGATGAATCGAACGACCCCCACCGCGGCGGAGGCGCTGTCTCGCCGGCGCTTCCTGAGCAAGTTGGGACACGGGGCCGGCTGCCTCTTCACAGCGAGGGTCCTCAACGGATGCGTCGTCGCCGAGGTCACGCCGCTGCAGGCCGGGATCTACCCGTTTACGGTCGCTGAGTTGGCAGAACTGGGCAAGGTCGGCGGCATCGCGGGACTCGATACGGGTCAGCGCATCATCCTGCTGATCCGCAAGGACGACAGCACGGTCATCGCCTTCGACAACACCTGCCCCCACGCCGGGCTGCCCATGGAGCCGGGCCCCAGCACCTGGGATGGCAAGAAGCTGACCTGCCAGTACCACGATTCGACCTTCACGGAGACGGGCGCGTACGCCGGCGGCGCGCTGATCCCCTGGGCGGGCCCCGAGCGCGGGCTCACGGTCTACCCTGTGCAATTCGATGCCGCATCCGGTTCGGGCACCGTGACGGTGGAGGGCGACCAATGAGCCGCTTTTCGTCCGTCGCTGTTGTCGTCTCGTTGGTCACCACCGCCCTGCTCTGCGCCGTGGATGCGGAAGCCGTACCGCGCATGGCGCTGACCGCTGGCTCCCCCTGCGCCACCTGCCATGTCTCGCCCCAGGGCGGCGGCGCCCGCAATGACATCGGCTGGGGCTCGGAGAACTGGGCCGGGTTGGTGGCCTGGGAGAAGTTGGGTCTGACCTCGCTGGAAGAGGCCGAGGAGCCTGGTTTCGTCGACGGACGCGTGCTGGTCGGCGTGGACATTCGCCTCCAGGCGGCGCGGCTGGGGGCGCCGACCAAGGACCCCGCCGGGAATCCGAAAGACGCACTCTTCGACGGTCGCGTGCCGGCCAAGGCGCCCGATTACCTGCTCATCCCGATGCAGTTGAATCCCTACCTGACGGTCCTGCCCACGGATTGGCTGGCCCTCTATGGCAGCTACAACCTGGCCTGGCACAAGCGGAACTACCCAGGATCGGTGGCCTTCGAAGCGTCCGCCATCGCCAAGATCAAGGCGATCCACTCCACGCTTCGCGCGGGCATGATCCAGCCGTCCATCGGCATCCGATACGACGACCATACGATGCTGTTGCGGGCAGACGCCGCGAACCCGCGCACCCCCATCATCCCGCCCAACTACGCCGAACCGGGCGCCGAGCTCATGTGGCAACCCAAGTCTTGGTTGCAGGTCACCGCCGGCGGCTTCATGAACAGCCAGCTGCAGGACTCGGTCGCCAGCGTGAAGCAGGACAACCTGGCCTGGCTGGCGCGCGCGACCGTGCTGCCCCAGCTGATGGACTGGCGGGTCAACACCTGGCTGGGCATGTCCGCGTACGGTTCGGGCGACTTCATGATGTTCAACGCCTTCGCTGGCGCGGGCAAAGACAAGACCTTCGCGTTCATGCTCGAAGGGGCGGCCACGCGACAGGCGGGCGATCGCGAGACCTTGAGCGTGATGGCGAAGCTCGACGCGCCCCTGGCCAGTTGGCTGACCCTGGAGAGCCGCATCGAGCACGCCACGAGCACCCGACAAGGCAAGGAACGCCAGACCAGGCAACTGGTCGTGGGCGCCCGCTTCCTGCCCATCGGGTACCTGAAGTTGATTCCGGAGTATCGTCTGCTCCACACCGACGAATATGTGCTGGGGCAATACACGTTGCAGGCACACGCCTTCTTCTAGGAGGCAGCGGCCGATCGGGTTTGGGCGACCGATCGGCATCGAGACCAGCCGCCCTGACAGATTCGCGCGACCTGATGTCGCGCCAGGAGTCGAGATGAAAACGCACCTTTTGTTCGCCGCAGCGGTCCTGCTCGTCGCCACCAGCGCCGCCCCTGCCCACGCCGGCAACGGCATTCAGAGTGGCCTCAAAGGCAAGCAGTCGCTCAAGTTCGAGCGCAACGCGCGCAACCAGTTCGAGTGGCTCAGCGAAGCCCCCGGCGAGAAGATCCGCGGCAGCGCCCCGGGTGTGACCGGCGCCGTGACCGTCGATCCCGCCGACCTGAGCAGCGCACGCGGCAAGCTAATGGTGCCGGTGGCCGAGATGAAGACCGGCAACGACACCCGCGATCGCCACCTGCGCAGCAAGACCTGGCTGGGCGCCAAGGCCCATCCGCATATCACGTTCGAGATCCAGCGGGTCACGGACATCAAAGCCAGCGGCGCGGCGGCGACGTTCACCGCCCACGGCAAGTTCACCTTGCACGGCGTGAGCAAGACGTTGAGCGCGCCCGTCAAGCTCAAGTGGAAGGACGCCGGCAAGGGCGCCAAGATCAAGGTGGAGATCAAATTCAAGGTCGCCCTGGCCGACTACAACATCGCCGGCAAGCGCGGCGTGGTGGGCGACAAGGTCGGCAAGGAGATCGACATCTGGGGCACGTTGTACGGCGGCAGCAAGTGATCCACGACCTCACAAAGAGCAATCGAATCGGGGGAGATCAATGAAAAAGTGGATCGCTGGAGCGTGCCTTCTCGGGGCCGTGGTCGTGCTGGGCTGGTGGCTCAAGGACGGCATGTTGATGGCCACCCGGACCAAGATTCCGGTCGAGGTCGTGGAGACCGATGACTTCGGCGACGAGGTCAAGACCACCAAGTGGGAAGAGGGCTTCCAGCTCGGCTTGATGGATGGCGCCGGGCCCGCCGCCGGCGGACTCGTTGGGCTGGCAGGGCTGCTGATCTTCCTCGAGATCCGCGCCCGCAAGCGCTCAGCCGCGTAGCCACTCGCCAGCGGGACCGCGCCCGCGACCTGTCAGGGCTTGCTCTCGGCCAGGTGCAGCGCGGCCTGCTTGAACGCGGCCATCTTCGCCGCGTTGATACCCACCAGCCTGCGTTTGATGTTTCCGCTGCGGTCGACCAGGAAGGCCGTCGGCATACCCCGCACACCGAAGGCGCCCATGACGATGGCCTTGTCGTCGTAGCCCACGTCGTAGGTCACCTTCATCTCCTCGATGAAACGCTTGCTGTCGGCGGCGACCTTGTCCACGCCGATGGCCAGCACGTGGATTCCCTTCTTTTTGTGCTCGGTCCAGAAAGTCTGCAGGTCGGGCAGCTCCCGTCGACAGGGGCCGCACCACGAGGCGAAGAAGCTGACCATGGTCACCTTGCCCTGCAGCGATTTCTCCGTGAGCTTGCCGCCCTTGCCGTCGTCGACGCTGAAGGATGGCGCGACGCGCCCCGGCTGGCCGTGGCCGTCGTGGCGAATGGCATGGGTCTTGGGCGGGGCCGTGGCGGTGTCTGCGCAGCAACGGAAACCCGTCGTCGTATTGCGGTAGCCGAGGCCGAAGCGGCGCGTGCGCAACATGCATGTGGCCTTGGCGCCCCAACGGAAGTCGGTGCCCAGCAGCCAGCCCTCGTCTTCGCTCTGACCGGCCCATTCGGCGAGGTTGCCGCTCTGATCGAAGATGCCAGAGGCGGACCGGCATCGCTTCATGGAGCCCGTGGCCCGCGCCCGACCCTTGCCGCCGGCGTCGTCGTTGCACCGACCGCCCTCGTGGAAGGGGCCGTAGGGGAACATGGTGCCTTCCACGGCGTCGTCGGTCAGGTCCCCATCTTTGTCGTTGTCCACCGCCGTGCCGCCGGTGCAGGCAGACAACCACTCCTTGGCGGTGCAGAGCCGCTTGCCGGCCTTCTTGCACGCGTCGCGCGCCTCGTACCAGCTCACTTCGGCGGGCATGGCGCCCGATACGCTCAAGGCACGCCCCTTGGCGTCCAGGCTGGCCTCGAAGGCGTCGATCCAGAAGCCGCCTTTGTCGTGCGTGACGCGCACCATGTCGTGCTGCGTCTGTGACTCCGTGGCGGCGGGGGCCGGGGCCGAGTCGGCCTTCGCGATGGCGGCCGAGAGGTAGTAGTCGAAGACCTCGGTGGCCACCACGCCGGGCACGAGGTGGCCGTTGATGTAGGTGCGCGGCGTGCCGGCGATGCGCGCAAAGCGGCCCGCCCGGCTGTCCTCGGTGGTCTTGAGATGTCCCTGCTCGCCATCCATGCAGCGATCCCAGGCGGCCAGGTCGGCGACCCCGACCTCTTCGGCCCAGCGGCGCAGGTTGACACGGTTGATGCGCAGGCTGACGGCGTAGAGCTTGTCGTGCATGGGCCAGAACTTGCCCTGCAGGCCGGCGCAATTGGACGCCTTGGCGGCGATGCAGGCGCTGGGATGTTGGGTGCCCTTCATGACTTTGTTGCAGGTGTTGTCGAGCGGGAAATGTTTGAACACCCAGCGCACGTCGCTGGCGTATTTCTTGCGCAGTGACTTGATGTTGCGCGACAGGACGCGGCAGTAGCCGCACTCGAAGTCAGCGAATTGCACCACGGTCACCGGCGCGTCCTCGGGCCCGAGGATGAAGTCATGCTCGGTGACGGGCACCTCGAAGAAGGAGCGTCCCTTGCGCAGCACCACCTCGCTGTAGCGGAAGCCGCGCGGGTGGGTGATGACGCCAGCTGGCGCCGTCTCGGCGGCGACCGTGCGGCGTGTTTCGGGTGGGGCCGCCTGTTCTGTGGCGTCGGCTGCGGGCGGTTCGGTTGCTTGTGCGTCGGCCGGCGGCTTCGTCGGCGCCGCCTCGGGCAGTCCCACCGCGGCCATCTGGGTTTTGGCCAGGGCGATGCGCTGTTCGGCCATGTCGCCGCGGACGAGGTGATAGGCCGGGACGGTGAGCAACATGGCGCCGATTCCAGCCGCCGCGCCTGTCACCCACACAGGTCCGCGAGTCGCCAGGGCCAGCGTATCGCCCAGCGGCGCCAGCCGGCGGAAGGCCAGAGCTGCGACGATGGTGACGGAGGCATTCACCCCGTAGAGGATCATGCAGAAGATGCACCACGCTCCGATGGAGAACGCCGAGATGGACGCCAGCCAGGCGCTGTGCAGGCAGGCCACCGCCCCGATGACGACCACCGCTGCGAGCAGGTCCCGCCCACGCTCTCCGCCGCGGCGGGCGAAGATCACCAGGGTCAGCAGGACCAGATAGGTGGCGGTGCCCCACAAGGCCAGCGGATGGCCGAACGCTGTCGACCAGTCGGACGTCTGCACGCGGTCGCAGTTGAGCGTCGCGCCCAGGTTGCACGAACTCTCGTAGGACGGGTCGAACTCCAGGTTGAGCTTGATGCGCACCAGCCACAGACTGATCCCGACGCCGATGGCCAGCAAGGTGACCAGGGCAGCGGCGGGGCCAGCGGCGAGGCGCTTGCCAGCCTCATCACTCATATTGGTCCTCTCCAGCGGCGGATCGACGGGTGACGCGCCAGGCCGCGACCAGCAGCCGCAGATCCAGCGAAGGCATGTCCTCCAGGGCGGCGTCCAGCTCGGCATCCAGGACCGCCACGACCCGTTCGTCGGCGCGATCCAGGCGGCGGGCCAGCCCCTGGGCATCACCGGCAGCTCGCGCGGCGCGCGCCCCGGCCAGGTCCAATTGGGCGATGCAGACATGGATGGCCGCGGCCAGTTCCGGCGGATCGTCCGCCTGGGACCAGCCCATGGCCCGCTCGAAGGTGCGTGTGGCCTCGGAGCGATCGTCCGACGCGGCCTGAATCGCGCCATGCAGGGCCACGCTGCGGGCGATGAGCGCCCGATCGCCGAGCTCTCGTGCGGCTTCGGCGGCGGCTTCAGCCAGTTCTCCCGCGTCGCGTAGACGCCCCTGCAGCCAGCGCACGACGGCCAGCCGGCTGCGAGCCAGGGCGGCCGTGGCGTGATCGCCGACGCCCACCAGTCGTTCGATGGCCACGTTGAGTTCTTCGCGCGCACGGTCGTGGTTGCCGCGCAGGGCGAAGAGCGGACCCAGGTGGGCCAGGACCAGGCCCTCGCCGTGCAGGCTGCTCACCTGCCGGAAGATC
Source organism: uncultured Enterobacteriaceae bacterium (assembly GCA_964438735.1). GTDB lineage: Bacteria > Myxococcota_A > UBA9042 > UBA9042 > UBA9042 > CAYTLW01. Next base: position 21,692 of record CAYTLW010000101.1, read on the forward strand.
TCCAGGCCCCGCTGCAGGTGGGTGGCGGCGTCGTTGAGGCGACCACGGGCGGCGAGCGCACTGCCGATTCGGGCCTCGGTCTCCGCCTCGGCATGCCGGTCGCCTGCACTTCGCAGGACGTCCTGCGCCTGTTCGAAGCGCTGGAATGCGGCTACGTCGTCGCCACAGGCCAGATCGATCTGTGCGAGTCGGCGCAACGCCAAACCTGCGTGGCGCAAGTCCCCCTCGGCCCGCAGCGTGTCGAGCGCCTGACTGACGAAGGCCCGCGCCTCATCGAGTCTGGACTGGTTGAGCGCCGCCCCGGCCAGTTGGTGCAGCGCCCTGCCCTGCAGCCGATCGTCGGCCAGGTCGCGGGCGACGACCAGCGCTTCCTCAGCGCATCGGCGAGCCTCTCCCGGGCTGCCCATGTGGCGCACCACCCGCGAGCGAGCCACACCAACCGCTGCTTCGAGCCGGCGATCGGCACTCTTCGCCTGGCCCGTCGCCGCCGCCTCGAGCGCCCGCGCCAGCAGGTCCCACGGCCCTCGACGCTCCAGGACCGGACACAGCGCCAGGGCCGCCCTGCGCGCCAGGTCGAGATGACGTGCGGTCAGCGGAGTGGCCGCCAGGCAACGTTCATGGGCGATCAACAGGTTTTCGGTCTCCAACGCCAGCCGACCGTAGGGCTCGCTGCCGCCATGACCGAGCGCTGCCACCGCCCAACCGCTGCACGTATCGGCATAGTGGCCGGCGTGACGCAGATTGGCCCGCTCTCGGTCGGGGTCGGCAAGCTTCTCATTGGCGTAGGCGCCGATGCTGCGCAACAGCGCAAAACGCGGTGTGGCGAGGTCTGCGCCCCGGTCGACCACGTATAACAACGAGCGATCGCGCAGCGCCGTGACCACCGCCACGGGGTCGCGCCCCCTGGCGACGACCTCGCCCACGATCTCCACCGCGGCCGGCAGGGAGAAGCCGCCCCGACAGACCGACAACGCCGCCAGCGAGCGACGTTCGTCGGTCTTGAGCAAGGTCCATGACCAGTCGATGGCTCCGCGCAGGGTCGCGCCCTGCCCTGGCGTCTTGCCACTGCGCGCCGCGCGCAGGACCTCGAAGCGATGACTGAGCCGCTGCAGCAGTTCGATGGGCTCCAGGTCGGCCAGGCGCGCTGCGGCCAGCTCCAGGGCCAGGGGCAAGCCGTCGAGCTGCCGCACGATCTCGACCACCGCCTTGGCGTCCTGCTCATCGGGCTGCCAGTCAGGGCGCACCAGCCGAGCCCGATCCAGGAACAGGGCCACCGCGTCGCCTTGGGCGCGGCCGCCGGCGGACGGCACGTCCAGGGGAGGTACATCGACAAATCCGTCGCGCGCTTCCTTCAGCCGGGCCCGCGACGTCACCAGGACTGTCAACTCGGGGGCCATGCGCAGCCACACCCGCAGCACCTCGACCGGGTGTTGGGCCATGCGGTCGAAGTTGTCGACGATGAGCAGAGAGCGACCGCGGCCAGCCAGCGCCCGGGCCAGCTGTCGCTCCGATCCCTCTCCGCCCTCACCGACCAACGGGATGGCGAGGGCGCCTGCCACGGCCAGGCAGAGCCCTTCGGCGGTCTCGTGTTCGGCCACGTCGCAGAGCCAGACGCCACCGCTCTCGCCCAGCTCATGGCTCAATCGATGGCCGAAATGCCGCGCCAGTCGGCTCTTGCCGATGCCGGCGGTGCCGACGATGGTGATCAGCCGATCACCAGACGAGAACAGGCGCTGCAAACGCCTCACCTCCGCGGCGCGACCGAAGAAGGAGCCCCGCTCCCGAGGCAGGTTCGTCCGCCGTGGATGAAGGCCCAGGCTCTCCTCGCGCAGTTCGAAGACCGCCTGGTCGCTGCCCCCCGCGTGGCGGGTCACCTGCGGGCTGCTCATTCGTTTGGACTCGACCGGCGCCTGCTGGCCCTGCCAGCGCTTTGCGCGCACCTCGGCGGTGGTCCAGATGGCGGCCGTATGCTGGCTCATCCAGTACGACAGCGCCGAACGCACATCGCCGCTGTTGCGGGAGCCCAACCAGGCCTGCAAGGCGTCGCCGAATTCGGCCGCGGTCTGGTAGCGATGACGGGGATCCTTGCGCAGCGCCCGCAACGCGATCTCGCCAAGCACGGCGTCGACTTCCGGATTGAGCACACTCGGCGGCAGCGGCTCCTCGCCGATGATCCGCTCCCGCGCCCGCGCCGTGCTGGCCTCGCGATACAGTCGACGGCGCGTGATGAGCTCGTAGAGCACGATGCCCAGGCAGAACACGTCCGCCCGCCGGTTGAAGGCTTCGCCCCGACACTGTTCGGGCGACAGGTAGGCGCTCTTGCCCTTGACCACGCCCACGCGGGTCACCGCCCGGTGAATTTTGGCGCGGGCGATGCCGAAATCGGTCAGTTTCACGTCACCGTAGCGGGAGACCAGGATGTTGTGCGGGCTGACATCCCGATGAACGATGGCCAGGGACTCCCCGGACAAGGGGTCGACTCGCTCGTGGGCGTAGTGCAACCCCTCGGCGGCGCGAGACAGGATCCAGGCGCAGAATTCGACGGGCAGCGCCCGATCGATGCGCAGCGAATGGGAGAACATGCGCCCGAGATGAGGCCCGTCGACCAGCTCCATGGCCATGAAGAAGGAGCCATTGATCTCGCCGAGGTCAAAGACCTGCACGACATTCGGATGCAATAACGACGCCGCCAGGCGGGCCTCGTCCAGGAACATCTCGACCAGGTCTGTGCGCTCGGTATAGCCCGGCAGCAGACGCTTGATGGCCAGCTCGCGCGTGAACCCTTCGCGGCCGCGCAAGCGCGCGAAGTAGAGTTCGGCAGCGCCGCCCTCAGCGAACTTCTCGAGCAGCTCGTATTGACCGTAGCGCTCTGCCATGCCTGCCGAGCCTACCCGCCGTCGGCGACGACCACCACCGGCGTCGCACTGTCCTGGTCGCTGCCGTTGCCAAGCTGGCCGTACTTGTTGGCCCCCCAGCAGAGCACCTTGCCGTCGTTGCGCACCGCGCAGCTGTAATCCCAGCCGGCGGTGATGGCAGCTGCCATGGGCTTGAGCACCACCTCGTTGATCTTGCCGACGGGTTTGCCCTCGACGCCCAACTGACCCTTGGTGTTGTCGCCCCAGCAGATCACGCTGCCTTTTGCCGTGCGTCCGCAGCTGTGCGACTGGCCGACGGCGAGTTCGACCATCTTGCCCACCCCGGCGGGCTGGGCGGGGATCGCGATGGACGTGTCCTTGAGGGCATTGCTGACCTGCTCGTGCAAGTTGTTGCCCCAGCACCAGACCGTGCCGTTCGCTTCCCGGGCGCAGACATGGGAGTCGCCACAGGCCAGCTCGACAATGCCCTTGATGTTCAACACCGCCTCGGGCTGCTTGGCCTGGTAGTTGTACTTGTATTTGCCACCACCGATCTCACCGGCGCCGCCCTGCCCCCAACACTTGACCGAGTTGTCGGGCCAGATGGCACAGGCAAACTTGCCGCCTGCGCACATCCCCTTGATGCCCTTGACGCCGTAGGCCTTGCCGATCTGCTTGGGTTTGGCGGCGTTGGAGATGGTCGGATCGAGCAGCTTGTAGTAGCCGCCGTGGCCCCAACCCCAGAGCTCCCCATTGCTGCGCAGCGCCAGCGAGAAGTCGCGACCGGTGGCGATCTGGTCCACCGCATCCAGTCCGAGCGCCAGCGTAGGCGACCAGGCGTCGTTGGTCTTGGTGCCATTGCCGATCTGGCCACGGAAGTTATCGCCCCAGCAGCGCACCTTGCCGTCCTTGCCCAGCGCGCAGCCGTGTTCGGAGCGGCTGGCCAACGCCTTGATAGCGACCAACCCCAGCGCGGGCACGGGTTTGGTCTCGAAGCTCTCGGGCGCGCTCGGACCGCCCTTGCCCACCTGGCCCTGGCTGTTCCGACCCCAGCAGGAGACCTCGCCGCTGCCGTGTATGGCGCAGGTATGGGCGCCGCCGGCGGCGACGTCGACGGCCCAGGGCAGCGCCCCCAGCACGCACTTGCCAGCCTTGCACACCTTGCCGCCACCGCAGCCGGTGTTGTCGGGCACTGGCTTGGTGGTGCACTTGCAGGAGATGCAGGCGGCCTGCAGGCAGGGCTCGCCGGAAGGTGGGCAGGTATTGCCGCCGGTGCACTTGCAGCCGGCGGTGTCCGTGACCGCGACCGTGTCCGCGCCTGTGTCCGAAACCGTGACCGTGTCAGTGCCCGCGACCGTGTCCGAAACCGTGACCGTGTCCGCGACCGTGCCCGAATCCGTGTCCGTGACCGAGCCCGTGCCCGTGTCTGTGACCGTGCCGACGTCGGCGCCGAATTGCCCGGAGTCCGGTACATCCTGTGGGCAGCCCGACAGGAGCAGCGCCAGCCACATCACGGGCACCGTCGATCTGCCTGGATTCCTTGCGCGCATCCTCGCTCCCACGAGCCCACTGATCTGCCAGCCTGGGGTCGCGCATGCAAGCGCGTGCGGAAAACCTGCCCCCGTCGCTCGCCGGCCGCTCTGGCCGGTGCTAGCCTGCGCCCGGGTGGCCGGTCCACCCAACGCCCAACTGCGCAGCACGCGAGACCCTCCATGAGCATCGGCCGCTTCCTCGACCAGAGCCTCGGCTTCCTGTCGCAATATCTGCACCTGCCCTGCCCGCCCCACCCGGACACCTGGACGCAGCTCGAGGCGTATATGGACCTGCCCGTGGAGGTCATGTTCCCGCCGCCACCGGACGATCCAGCGCTGGAGGTCGGCCGGCCCATGCCCTGGCTGGGCTGCCGGCGCGAGAACCTGCGCATGACCTCGGCCCATCGCTGCATCCACCCCGACTACGCCCAGCGCCACGCGACCGAGTACCGCAACAACCACACCCTCTGGGCCCGGCGCATCACGCCCATCCGCCGACGCAACCAGGACGTGATGATCTACGCCCACGGCTGGATGACGCCCGGCGCCAAGGTCGAAGAGCTGGCCCTGATGCCCTGGGCGACACGCCATTTCGGCGCCGACATGATCCACCTGGACTTGCCCTTCCACGCCCGCCGGCAGCCCTCGGGCAAGCTGATTCAGGGCTCCTACTACTGGACCGCCGACCTGGTGCGCACGGTCGAGGCCGTGCGCCAGTCGATCCTGGACATCCGCACCCTGGTCCGCTGGGCCCGCCGGCAAGGCTATCGTCGCGTCGGCGTCGCCGGCGTCAGCCTGGGCGGCGTCTTGACCATGCTCACCGCCTGCGCCGAGCCGGACCTGGACTTCGCCTGCCCCATCGTCGCCCACACCAACCTGTCGGCAGCCCTGGAGACCGCGCCCATTCTCGCGGCCATGCGGCGTGACCTCATCCGCTCCAACGTCTCCCTGAACACCGTCAGCGACCTGATGAATCGGGTCGGCTTCGCCCGTTACCCGCTGGCCATGGACAAGGAGCGCATGCTCATCGTCGCCGCAGTCGACGACGTCTACCTGGAGCCCGAGTTCGTGCTGGGCGACTGGGAGCGCTGGGGCCGGCCGCCGATTCACTGGATCGGCGGCGGCCACATGATGATCTTCCCCAATATGGTGCCGGTGTGGTTGCGGTTGTCGCAGCTGGTACGGGAGATCCCGCCGTTGCATGGCGAGGGGCAGGCGGCGTAGTCAGTCGCGACGACGGCGAGTTCCGAGCAACGCCACACAGAGCAGAACCACCCCGAATGACACGTCAGGGCCTGTATCACCGGCCCATTTCTTACGTTTCACCTGCACTTCGCCAGTCACCGGCTCCAAGTTGGACGTGTCGTGCAGCTGCAGGTCGGCGTTCAGTGCCGACGGCGCCATGCGGGTCTGCAGTCGCGTGAGCACCGGCGCGGTGATCAATCCAGCTGCGGTCGCTGCGTGGGCCAGCTCGACCGCGCCCCCGGATGCCAAGGCACGGGCGACCCACGTGTCTGGCCGCGCGTATTCAATGACAAAGCCTCGCCCTCCAGCCTCGGAGATCGTCATCTCCACCGCCTTGTCATATCCCTGCTGGATGTTGTCTGGGGTGATGAGGTGCAACGCGGCTGGAGACAGATGCATCGTGGCGTAGTTGGCCGCCTCTTGCCGCTGGTCGGCGAGCGTCCACACCGTGGCCCCCACCCGCCACATCTTGCTGTTGGCCATGATGCGCAGGGGCAATTCGGAGGTCGCGCCGGGCCAACTGAGCCGCATGGGCACGAGGACCTCGTCGGTTTTGGAGGCTCGCTTGACGCGCATCACCGTGAAGGACCAGCCGCGGTCGACATAGTCCTGAAGCGAGTCCACTTCCGCCGTGCCGACCGGGTATCCGTTGTCGGTGAGCCATTTCACGAGGCCCTTCGCATCGCTGGCGCCAAGCACCAGCCACTCATTAGAAACGAGGGGGCTTCCGGAAGCCCCCTCGGCCCGAAAAACGTCGTTTTCGGCCCTCACCC
>CAYTLW010000102.1:0-28050 GCA_964438735.1 uncultured Enterobacteriaceae bacterium
CAGGCTACCGTATACCGCCGCTTCGCGGCTCGCCGCGCCTGCCGTCTCGTCCGCTTCAGGGGAACGGTCTCAGGCGGAGATGTCGCTTGGACGTGAAACCAGGGAAGTACTTTGGGATCGCCGAACTAGGTGGGCGCGGTGTCGCCGTCTTCGCCGACCGCTCCGCGGGTGGCCAGCATGAGGCGGTCCACAGCCTTCTCGACCTCGTCGCCGCTCAGCACGCAACTGTGATCGTGTGGTGTCCAGACCAGGGCGACCATGGACAGGGCGACCAGGTTGCCCGCTGCGGCGAACTCCAGGTACCAGTCCGGCATATGGGCGCCCAGACCGCCGGCGGCGAAGTAGGCCAGGGCGCTCCAGATCAAGCGCATGTCGATGGTCGCCGCCATCATGGCCACGATGGCGCCGAAGAGGATCATGTTCATGGACATGGTCAAGGCGATGGGCAGCTCGGCCAGTCCCGAAGCCAGGCGCAGGCTCAGGCTGGCGGCGACGGCCACCCAGATGGAGCGCACGACCTGGCGGTTGACGCGGCTCTCGGCCAGCTCCTCGCGGAAGTACCATGTCAGCCACGCCGCCATGACGCCGAAGAGCAGGCTCGACAGCAACTGGTCGTTGTGGGTGACGGCATAATCGGCCCAGCGGGTGGCGGCGCTGGTCATCAATGGCAAGACCGTCCACACCGCGCCCAGGGCCAGCGCGATCAGGGTGCGCGTGCTGGCCCCGACCCTGACGTCCATGGCCCGCGACATGGCGCGCAATTGCTGCACTTCTACCTGTTCCTGCTGGCGGCGCTCGCTCAGCTCGGCGACCCGCGCCACGAGCGCTTCGGGGCGCTCGTTCAGTTCGGCCAGCAACATCGTCGCGGCCCGCTCTTCGCCCAGCTCGATCTGCAGCTCGATCATCGCTGTGGTGGCCCGCTGCAGGCCGATTCTGGCGGCCGGGTTGTCGGGCCAGGCCCGCGTCGCCATCCGAAATCCTTCCGCGCATTGCAGGTAGAGGTCGTGGGCGGCGGCGGCGAGCTCCCTGCGGCTGGCCGCGCCAACGGTCGCGTCATTGTCCTCCGCCTGCCCGATGCCGGTGTCCAGGAGCGACAGCAACTCGGCCAGCTGCGTCTCGGCTTCGTCGCTGATCTGGGTCGAAGCGCGATGCTCCAAGTAGCTGACCAGGGCCTGGCGCATCTCCTCGACGTCGGTGAATCGCTCGCCGGGTTCGCGGGCCATGGCCCGAGAGCAGATGCGAACCAGTTCTGGCGGTACCGACTCCTCGTAGACCTTGGCGGGCGAGCGAAAGGCGGCGAAGAGCACGTTGAACAAGGAGTCGCCCCGATGCGGCGGCTCGCCGGTCAGCACCTCGTGCAGCAGGGCGCCCAGGAGGTAGACGTCGGTCTGCGGGCTGAGCGCCTTGCCGTCGTCGGCGACCATCTCCGGGGCCATGTAGGCGGGCGTGCCGGCCATGCTGCAGACGTCCGCGGCCAGCGGCAGGGAGCCGGAGCCGTCATCTTCCAGGCAGACGGCGACGCCCCAGTCGAGTACGTAGACCTCGCCGAAGCGGCCGATCATCACGTTGTCGGGCTTCAGGTCGCGATGCAGGATGTGGCGGCTGTGGGCGAAATGCACCGCGTTGCAGACCTGAATGAGCACGTCCAGGTGCCAGACCAGTGGCTCGCGTGCGTCGCCACGCCGCAGCGGGTGCGCATCGTCCGCCAGCACGGCGCTCCAGGCGTCGCCCTCGACCCGCTTCATGGTCATCATCGGGCCGCCATCGGCGTCCTGTCCCAGGGCGTGTACGGGGATGATGTTCGGATGCTCCAACGAGCCGGTGACCAGCGCCTCGCGCAGCAGCTTCAACGCCGCGTCCGGATCCTCGCCGCTGGACTTCAGGGTCTTGACCGCCACCTCGCGGCCCAGGCTCAGCTGGCGCGCCGAGCGCACGATGCCCATGCCGCCTTCGCCGATGGTGTGGGCGATGGCCAGCTCGGGCGGCCCGCCGTCTTGTCCCGCTTCGGCCAGGCGGGGCAGGGCGGTCACCGACGCGACGCCATCGTCAGCGTCATTGGGCAGCCGCGGGGTGATGGAGGCGTCGTGCGGCCGGGCGAGCGTGCCGGAATCGAGGTCCAGGGTCTGGAAGATGGTGCGGAATCGGTTCAGGGCGTCCGAACCCGACGATGCGCCGGCGTCCAGGTAGGCCAGGGTCGCCTTGTCGCCGGAGTCCGCGCCCGTGCTCATCTGCCCCTCCCGCCGACGAGCGGCCAAGGTTGGCCGGCGTCGAGCCTACCATGGCAGGCAAGGATGACGGCCCGCGCCGCGCAACCCTGCGCCCATGCCAACGCAACACCAGGCCGTGGTTTGCCGCCGTGAAGCGGCGTCAACACGGCGGATCGGCTATGCTGGCCGAGCGTCGATTCCGGCGCTACCGGAGGACAGTTTGCCGCGTTGGTACCGGGTCAGACTGCCGCGAGGCGTCGCCAAGAAGTGGACCGAGATCCACAGCCGCCCACTGTCCGGTGTCTGGCGTGATCCTGCAGAACCGGAGGTCACCTTTCGCGTCTCCGACCTGCACGATGGCAAGGTGCCGGCCACCTCTACCGTCGCCGAACCGGAGCCGGCGGACGACGGGATCGTCGGCCTCGATGGCGACCATCGAGACGAGGTCCTGGCCACCATCGCCGCCGCCGAGCGCTCCATTCAGCCCGACCGCCTGCCCCTGGTCGTGGCGCTGGTCTGTGTGCTGTTGTTGCTGATCCTGAGCTCGGGCGTCCTGCAGGGGGTGTTCACCGACGCCCGCGAACACCTCATCGAAGAGCGCATCAAGCGGCCCAGGGCCCAGATGAACTGGCGCGATCGACACGGCGCCACGCGGGACAACCTGGGTCTGTCGCCGAGCAGCAAGAAGCCCGCGCGCCGGGCCCCCGACCTGTTTGGATTCTGAGTCCACATGCCCGGGCGCAGAGCAGGAAGCAACCCAGTCCCACGCATGAAGATTTCTGGATGTACACCCACTTGCGCGACCGGTGATGGTACAATCGTGGGGTGAGGGGAGCGGGCCCGAGCGGACTGAGGTGGCCATGGCTGTTCGACAACTGTTGACAATCGCAGCGGGCTGCGCGGTGCTGGCCGCGTGCGGTACCGACCCCGTCAACTCCGGTCCCGGACCGGGCGTAGACACCTCGGATGTGACCTCGGAAGCCGATACAGGGGCGGCCGATGTGGCCCCCGACGTGCCCGACCAGAGTTGCTTGACCGACTACGACTGCGCCCATCCGGGCGTGGCGTCGGGCTGTGACGAGCCCATCTGCGACAAAGGCGTATGTGCCAACAAACCCGCCGAGAAGGGCACCTTCTGCGAGGTCAAGGGCTGGATCGGCGGGGTATGCGAGCAGCGCAGCTGTGACGGCAAGGGCCAGTGCGTGGCCGGCAATGTGGCCGACGGCACGGGCTGTGGCGATGTGGCGTGCGGTGAGATCTGCCAGCAGGGCGAGTGCAAAGCCGGCGCCTCAGCCGATGATGGCAACCCCTGCACCGTCGACACCTGCAAGGGCGGCGTCATCAACCACGAGGCCATCGACGATCCGACCGCCAAGTGCGACGACGGCGACCCGTGCACCCACGGCGATGCCTGCGCCTTTGGCAAGTGCGCCGGCAACACCGCCAACTGCAACGATGGCGTCGACTGCACCATCGACTTCTGCGATGCCAAGGCGGGCTGCGTGAGCATGGCTTCCCTGCCCATGTGCAACGACGGCGACCCCTGTACCAAACATGTCTGCGACGCCAAGACCGGCTGCAAGGCCGCAGGTGGCAACGAGGGCACACCCTGTGATGACGGCAACCCCTGCACGGTCGGCGATGGCTGCGATGCGGACGGGCAATGTGTCGGCAGCACCAACACCTGTGACTGCCAGGTCGATAGCGACTGCAAGGCCAACAACCCCTGCCTGAAGCTCACCTGCCAGGCCGGTAAGTGCATGTCGAATCCCGACCAGGTCGTCGACTGCGATGACTCGGACTCCGGGCCATGTGCGACCAACAGCTGCGATGCCAAGACGGGGGAATGCGCGCTCAAACCCATCAATGAAGGCAAGGCATGCGGCGATGACGATCCCTGCACGGTCAACAGCGCGTGTGCGAAGGGCAAATGCGCCGGCAAGAAGATGTTGGATTGCGACGACGGCAATGGTTGCACCGTGGACATCTGCTCCGAGGGCGTGGGCTGCGTGCACAAGGGGAGCGAGGGGCCGTGCGATGACGGCAACGCCTGCTCGGCCGGCGATACCTGCCAGGCGGGCGTCTGCGCCGGCGAGTGGAAGTCGTGCAGCGACGGAGATGCCTGCACCATCGACAAGTGCGACGCGAAGACCGGCAAGTGCCAGTACGTCAAGAAGCCGGACTGCGGTGGCGGCTGCAAGGGCGACGATGAATGCGCCGACGACGATGCCTGCACCCAGGACCTCTGTGCACAGGATGGCAAGTGCGTGCACAAGAAGATGCCCAACTGCCCGAAACCCGGCTGCAAATCAGCCGCGGATTGCGACGACAAGAACGCCTGCACCAAGGACCTCTGCGGACCGGACGCGCAGTGCCAGCACAAGAAGCTGCCCAACTGCCCGCCCACAGGCTGCAAGGACGCCAGCGGCTGCGACGACAACAACGCCTGCACCTTCGAGATCTGCATCAACGGCAAGTGCCAGTACCAGAAGCTGAGCTGCAACGACGGCGATAACTGCACCAAGGACGCCTGCAACCCAGCCACTGGCGGATGCTTCTTCGAGAAGATCCCCGGCTGCGGCGCCGGCTGCCAGACCCACCAGGATTGCGCCAGCGCCGACAAGTGCATGCCCAAGTACTGCGTCAGCAAGCAGTGCAAGGCCTACCCGAAGAACTGCAACGACTACGACGACTGCACCACCGACAGCTGCAACTCCCAGAGCGGCCAGTGCGTGTTCAAGAAGATCGCCGGTTGCGTGTCCAACAAGTGCAAGACCAAGGCCGATTGCGACGACAAGAAGGTGTGCACCAACGACTACTGCCAGCTGCAGACGGGCAAATGCTTCAATACCAACATCCCCAACTGCGACCCGACCAAACCCAAGTGCAAGGCCAACTCCGACTGCAACGACAACAAGCCCTGCACCTACGACTACTGCAATACCTACTACGGCACCTGCTCCAACAACGCGATCCCCAACTGCGATCCGACCAAACCCAAGTGCAAGAGCAAGGCCGATTGCGACGATGGGGAGCCGTGCACCAACGACACCTGTCACGCGGCCTATGGCACCTGCTACAACACCAAGATCTATGGCTGCACCGCTGGAAATCCCTGCAAGACCAACGCCCAGTGCGCCGACAACAACAAGTGCACCTCGAACCTCTGCCTGAAGAATAAATGCGCCGCCAAACCCATCAGCTGCGATGACTACAACCCCTGCACCAAGGACACCTGCCAGTCCTACACCGGCAAATGCTTCCACCAGCCGGTGCCGGGCTGTGTGGCCACCAAGTGCGCCAAGCAGAGCGACTGCGACGACCAGAACAAGTGCACCAAGGACGTCTGCGAATACGGCTGGTGCAAGCACGTCATGCAGCCGGGTTGTGCTCCTTCACCCGGCGGCTAGCATCCAACATTCATGGCGCCTGCGGGCGCACCTTCTGGAGCGTCGTGAAGTTCGACGAGTTCGAGTCCGTCTTTCGCAGCGCCATCAAGGAGCGCTACAGCTACAGCCCGCCCGATGTGGGGGCGGTCGTGGTCGTGATCGACCGGGATCGCCAGGTCGCCGAAGGCATGGTGGCCGAACTTCGTGAACTCAACTCCGGCCTGTCGCGCATCGGCGAGGTCAGCTGGCACACGGTCTGCGTCGACGATTTCGCGGGCATCGCCCCGCTGCTGGGGCGTGTACAGGAGCTGCAAGCGGGCCTGGTGGTGACCTGGCGCAACGTCTTCGGGCTGGCAGACGACTCCAGTTTTGCCCTGGGCTCTGTGGTCGAGACGCTCAGCCAGGCGCTGGATGTCCCCGTCCTGGTGATGCCCGGTGAAGGGGCCGAACGTCGCCTGCCCGCCCGCCAGCAGGTGGACAGCGTGCTGGTGGTCACCGATCACCTCACCGGCGCCCGGCGCCTGATCGACTGGGGCCTGTTGCTGACGCCGGATCAGGGCACCATCTACCTGGCCCACATCGAGGACCAGGCCACATTCGAGCGCTACATGGACGCCATCGGTCGCATCCCCAGCATGGACACCGACGTGGCCCGCGACCGCCTGGCTGCGAAGCTGCTGCAGCTGCCCAGCGACTACATCGAGTCGGTGGTCACCGAGATGGCCAGCTGCGGGATCTCGGAGACCGTGGTGCCCATCGTGCGCATGGGCGACCCCCTGGGCGAATACGAGTCCCTGGTCGCCGAGAGCGAGATCGACCTGGTGCTGGTCCACAGCAAAGACGCCAGCCAACGCGCCATGGAGGGCACCGCCTATGCCTTGACCGTGGAGCTGGCCGACACCCCCGTGCTGATGCTCTGAGTCGGACTCGCCACCATGCACCACCTCGGCCCCGTCGGCATCGCCCTCTTCGTCGCCATCCTGGTGGCGATGATCGCCGCGCTCGCTCTCGAGGAGAAGATCCACGCCAAGAAGTCGATGATCACGGGCCTCTTCGCTGTGATCAGCCTGTTATGCGGCGCCGCGGCGGGCATCCTGCCCTTTGGCGAGGTCACCTTGCCCGGCGGCCACCACGTGGGCCTGCCGGTCTACATCCCGGCCATCGATTGGGGCGTCATCACCATCATCCTGGGCTCGAGCCTGTTCATCGACGTCATCTCGCGCTCGGGCATCTTCAGCTGGACGGCCATCCGCCTGACGCGCCTGTCTGGCGGCGATCCGCTGTTGCTGCTCATCTTCTACGGCGTATTGACAGTGGTCTTTTCGGCGCTGCTGAACAACGTCACCGCGATGATCATCATCGGCTCCCTGACCGTGGTCTCCCTGGGCAAGCTGGGGCGCGACAACATGCTGCTGGGCTTCCTGCTGACCGAGGGGCTGCTGACCAATATTGGCGGCCTGCTGACGCTGATCTCCTCGGTGCCCAACATCATCCTGGGCAACATGGCCGGCATCGAGTTCGTCGACTTCTTCCTGGTCGCGGCGCCCTACGCCGTGCTCGCCACCGCGCTGACCCTGGTCATGGCCACCCGCATCTTCGGCATCCGCCGGCTGGAGGACGAGACCAGCCGCGCCGAAGCCGCCGCCCTGGTGGCCTCCTTCGACGAGAACGATGGCATCGACAGCCGCGGCTTCTTCAACCTGAGCTGGCTGCTGCTCCTGGGCTTCATCTGCACCATCGCCACGACCACCTGGATCCCCTGGATCAGCGACCTGGGCATGGGTTTTGTCGCCATGGCCTTCGCCGTGGTGGCCCTGGTTCGCTACAAGCACGAGGTCGACCGCAACTACGCCGCGCTGGACTGGGACCTGCTCTTCTTCTTCATCTACCTCTTCGTGGTCATCAACGTGATGGAGCACGCCGGCGTGCTCGACCTCATCGGCCGCGGCATCGGCGTGCTCATCGCCCTGGGCGACTACCCCGGCGGCGGGGCGTTGCTCTGGTCCTCCTCCATCGCGTCGGCGGTGACCGACAACGTGCCGCTGGCCGCCGTGATGGGCAAGATCCTGCAGGCACAGGAGATCCCCTCGACCAGCCACATGTGGTGGGCGACCATCTTCGGCACCAACCTGGGCGGCAACTTCACGCCTATCGGCTCGGCGTCGACGGTGGTGGCCGTGGCCATCATGCACCGCCACAAGCTGCCCATGGGCTTTGCCCGATTCGTGCGGGTGGCGTCGCCATTTGCCGTGGCCCAGTTGATCCTGGCGACGGCCTATGTGCTGATCTTCCTGCGCTGATCTTCCTGCGCTGATCTTCCTGCGCTGATCTTCCTGCGCTGATCTTCCTGCGCTGATCTTCCCGTTCTGATCGTCGCCCCGTGGTCGTTCAGTCTTCTTCGAGGAAGAAGGGGCTCGCCGATGGCACTGGCTGGTAGTCGACGTCCACCTCCCGCAGCGGCTCGATGATGATCGACGCCAGCTCTGGATCGATATCTTTGATGACGATCGTATTCTGGCCGTCGATCCCGCCGCCGCCGGGCCCGGAGGCAACGCCGCAGCCTTTGGCACGCCCGGCCAGCTCCTCGGTCTTGTTGAGCGCGATGGACACCTTGATGTACTCGTGCTCCACATCGCCGGCGTCCTGCCGAGCGGCCGCCTCCACCAATCGCAGACGACTGCCTTCGCCGAGTCGGATCAGCCCCTTCATCACCTCCAGCGCATCCGTCATGCAGGCGACCGCAGTGACCTGGTGCTCCTTGCTGGCCCGCTGGAGGTCGTGCATGACGATGGACACCAGCTCGTGCATCCGCTGGACGTGCTTCTCCGCTTGCGCGACATGACCCGGAATGTTCTCGATGGACGGCACTTCACCGCCGTCCGGCACCGCGTTCACCGCAGCCGCCGCGACCAGGCAGACCATGCCGATGCCGACTGACAACTTGATGCGTACGCTCATCACACCCTCCCGACGCCGCTCTGGGAAGCGACGCTCAATGGCGACGGGCGTACTCCGGCGCAGACACGAGGGCAGACGAGCCCGCGCGCCGGTCGGGTGGCGCCAAGTCGCTAGTTGTCCCGGGCGGGGGTTGCTGAAGACTTCGTTGTCAGCGCGCCGAGTTCGGATCATTGGCGCGGCGTGGCGCCCGCATTCCTTGCGCGCGCGGGCGTGCAGATGGCATAAGGAGAGTCCATAAGCGAGAACGGTTTCGCGGGCTATGATGTTGTTTTCGCTGACTTTTATGCTGTGAGGCGGGTAGATGTGCAGGACTGATGATCAACGGTGGCTGGGAGCGGGTCGTCTGGCGGGGCTGATCGTCCTGGCGCTGCTCGCGACGGTGGGGGCGTGTGATGAGGCGCTGGTCGGTGGACCTACCGGCGATATCTCGCTCGACACGGCCATCAACGACGTGGAGTTGCGGCGCACACCGTGCAAGTCGGACAGCCAGTGCCCGGGGTACGGCGATCCATGCAAGAAGATCAGCTGCGTCAACGACTTCTGCCAGGTTCAGGACGCCGCCGAGGGCGATCCCTGCGACGACGATAACAGCTGCACCGCCGACACCACCTGCACCGCGGGCGCTTGCACCGGCAAGCTGATCTGTGAGTGCGCCACCACCCAGGATTGCGCCGGCAAGGAGGACGCCGACCTGTGCAACGGCTCGCTGTACTGCAACTCGGGCAGCTGCATCATCAACCCGGCCACGGAGGTGACCTGCCCGACCGTGCTGGACACCACGTGCATGAAGAGCACCTGCGCGCCCGATACCGGCGCCTGCTCCCTGCAGCCAGCCAACGACGCCCAGCCCTGCGATGATGGCGACGTCTGCAGCGAAGACACGGTGTGCAAGAGCGGCACTTGTGGCGATGGGCGCAACCTCTGCCCCTGCAAGGCGGACGCCGATTGCGCCGACAAGGACGACGGCAACCCGTGCAACGGCAAGCTCTACTGCGACAAGACCAGCGCGCCTTATGGCTGCAAGGTCAACCCGGCCACGGTCGTCAACTGCACCAAGAGTGGCGACAGCGAGTGTCGAAAGAACCTCTGCGATCCCAAGACCAGCCTCTGTGGCATGACCGATCTACCGGACGGCGATGCCTGTGAGGAGGATGGCGTTGCCTGTACCGCAGACACCTGCAAGGGCGGTACTTGCGTCCAGGGCGATATCCCCAAAGCGTCCGCCGACAAATTCTGCACCTGTGCGAGCAGCGCCGACTGCGCGCCGCTGGTCAAAGACAAGTGCGTCACGCAGTTCTATTGCAACAAGGTCAAAGGCGCGTGTGAGCCGAACCCGGCCAGCGCGGTGCAATGTCCCGCCCTGGCGGACCTGCCCTGCGTCGACAACGCCTGCCAGCCCGATACCGGCAAGTGCCTGCTCAAGAACGTCGCCGACGGACAAGCGTGTGACGATGGCAAGTCGTGCTCGGCCAAGACCACCTGCGACAAGGGCGTCTGCGTCGAGCCCGCCGGCGCCAATGGCTGCCAGTGCGCCAAGTCCGCCGACTGCGCCAAGTTCGAAGATGGCAACGTGTGCAACGGCACGCTCTACTGTGACATCTCCAAGAGCAAATGCGCCGTGAACCCGGCCACGGTGGTCGTCTGCCCGGCCATCAGCCTGGGCCAGTGCAATGAGAACGCTTGCAATCCCAAGGATGGCACGTGCAGCCCTGCGCCGGTCAAAGATGGCACGTCCTGCGAAGCGGATGGCACCTGGTGCACCTCGCCGGATTGGTGCGAGAAGGGCGTCTGCCAGGAGGCCTTCCCCAACGGCTGCCCTTGTGAGGCCACCGCTGACTGCGCCAAGTGGGAAGATGGCAACGCCTGCAATGGCAGCCTGTTCTGCGACAAGAAGGTCAAGCTCTGCAAGGTGAACCCGGCCACGGTGGTGGTCTGCAAACCGGGCGAGGGAGACTGCCTGCCCAACCTCTGCGATGCCAAGGACGGCACCTGCAAGCCGACGCCGAAGGCCGATGATACGCCCTGCAATGACGACGGTTTCGCCTGCAGCGTGGACGTCTGCAAGGGCGGCAAGTGCAGCCTCAAGAAGGAGGCTTGTCTGTGTTGGGATAACGCCGACTGCGCGCCCTTCCAGGGCGATCTCTGTGAAGGCAAATTGTACTGCGACAAGACCGCCGGGCCGCCCAATTGCAAGGTGAATCCGGCCACCAAGGTTTCCTGCAAAGCCTGGGGGCTGGGCGATTGCGTCGGCGAGGTCTGCGACCCGAAGGATGGCGCCTGCAAGGTGGGGCCGGTCAACCCCGGCAAGGGTTGCGACGACGGCAACAAGTGCTCCAAGGGCGACAAATGCGACGGGGGCGACTGCGTCGGGCTGTCCGCCGGCGCGACCCTGGATTGCGACGACGGCAACCTCTGCACCTTCGATGCATGCCACGGCGACAAGGGCTGCACCTACCTCAACAACAGCTTCGGCTGCAACGACGGTGACGTGTGCATCTCAGCGGATAAGTGCAAGGACGGCAGCTGCAGCGGCGGCGTGCAGAAAGACTGCGATGATGGTGACGCCTGCACCACCGACGGCTGCGACGCCAAGACGGGGTGCACCCACAACAAGGCCACCGGCACCGCCTGCGATGACGGCGACGCCTGTACCAAGGGCGAGGCTTGCGACAAGGGCAGCTGCGCCGGCGGCGCCAAAGCCAGCTGCGACGACGGCGACCCCTGCACCGACGACAGCTGCGACAAGGCCAAGGGCTGCAGCCACGCCCACAACACCGGCAAATGCGACGATGGCAATCCGTGCACCACGCCGGATATCTGCGCTGCGGGCACCTGCAAACCCGGCGACAATACCTGCCTCTGCAAGTCGGATGCGGACTGCGTGGCCAAGGAGGATGGCGACCTCTGCAACGGCACGCTGGTCTGCGCCAAGGCCACTGGCAAGTGCGTCGTCGACGCCAAGACGGTGGTGAAATGCCCGCCTGGCGCCCCCTGCCAGCCCCAGGTCTGCACCCCGAAGACCGGCAAGTGCGCGGCCAAGTCCGCCGCCGATGGGGCCGCCTGCGAAGATGGCGACAAGTGCACGGTCAAGGACGCCTGCAAGGGCGGCAAGTGCGCCGCCACGCCTGTGAAATGCGACGACGGCAAGGTCTGCACCGACGACAGCTGCAACGCCGCCGACGGCAAGTGTCAGCACAAGCCCAACACCGCCAAGTGCGACGATGGCAAGCCATGCACCATCGACGATGTCTGCGCCGCCGGGGCGTGTGCCGGTAAGGCCAAACCCTGCGATGACGGCAAGGTCTGCACCACCGACAGCTGCGATGCCAAGACCGGCAACTGCAAACACGCCAACAACACGGCCAAGTGCGACGACGGCAAACCGTGCACCGTGGACGACGCCTGCGCCGGCGGCACCTGTGGCGGCAAGGCGAAGACCTGCGACGACGGCAAGGCGTGCACGGTTGACACCTGCGCCGACAAGACCGGCAAGTGCAGCAACATCGCCAAAGATTGTGCTGATTCCGACAAGTGCACTGTCGACGGCTGCGACGCCAAGACCGGCAAGTGCACCCACGCGCCCATCAATTGCGACGACAAGGATACGTGCACCATCGACAGCTGCGACAAGGCCACCGGCGTCTGCAAGCACAACAACACCCAGTGCACCGACGGCAACCTGTGCACGACCGATAAGTGCAACCAGAGCACCGGCAAGTGCCTCTTCGTGCCCGTGATCTGCGACGACAAGAACGGCTGCACGGCCGACAAATGCGACGTCAAGACCGGCAAGTGCAGCTTCGTGGCCAAGGTCTGCGACGACGGCGACAAGTGCACGGTGGACGCCTGCGACAAGGCCACCGGCAAGTGCAAATCCGCGCCGAAGCCCTGCGACGACGGCGACAAGTGCACCAAGGATACCTGCGACAAGGCCACCGGCGGTTGCAAGGCAGCCGCCATCAAGTGCGATGACGGCAACATCTGTACCGATGACTTCTGCGATGCCAAGACCGGCAAGTGCGCCGCAAAGGCCAACACCAAGGCCTGCGATGATGGCGACAAGTGCACCACCAAGGACATCTGCAAGGCGACCAAGTGCGCCCCCGGCACGCCCAAGAGCTGCGACGACGGCAAGATGTGCACCAAGGATAGCTGTGTGCCCAAGACGGGCTTGTGCAGCCACGCTCCTATCGTCGGCTGCAAGACCGAGTACCCGCTGCCCTTCAACGAGCCCTTCGACTGTGGCGCGCCGCAATCGCAGCTGTGGACTCTGTCCAAACCGTCGCCGCCGACCAGCGGTGTGGCACCCTTCTGGGCCATCGATGGCAAACCCACGCCGCCGGGCTTCCTGAGCAAGTCCTGTTCGTTGAACTTCAATGATGACAAGGACTACACCTGCCCCGGCGGCTACAGCATGGTCAGCGGACACGCCGTCTCGCCACCCATCAAGCTGGCCAAGCCGGGCATGAACCTGGCCATCCGCTTCCGCTATTCCGGCAAATGGGAGAAGAGCGATTTCGACCAGTTGACCCTGCAGGCCAGCGTCGACGGCAAGGGCTGGATCACCGTGCTGGCCTGGAATCAGCTCATGTCCCCAGGCGTCGGCATCTGGTCCGTGCGGAGCGCGCTGTTGAACAACTGGCAGGGCACCAAGCTCCGGCTGCGTTGGCTGTTCGCGACCTCCGATTGCATCTACAACGAGGGCACGGGGCCGTTCATCGACGACATGGAGGTTGTCGACGCCGCCTGCGCAAAGCACGCCGATTGCGACGACAAAAACGCTTGTAGCACGGACACCTGCGATGCACAGACCAAGCTCTGCTCGTGGAAGTACAAGACCTGTGATGACGGCAAGGATTGCACCGATGACGCGTGCAATAAGTTGACCGGCAAGTGCATCTACAAGAACAGCAAGGACGGCAACTCCTGCAATGACGGCGACGCCTGCACGACGGCCGACGCCTGCCTTGCTGGCGCCTGCAAGGGCAAGCCGAAGTGCGACGACAAGAACCCCTGCACCCTGGACAGCTGCAACAAGGGCACATGCGGCCATCAGCCGACCAACAACGGCAAGGTCTGCAGCGACGGACAGGCGTGCACCACCGGTGACGTCTGCATCAGCGGTGACTGCCGCGGCAAACCCGGGCCCTGCGGCGTCGCTCGCAAGGACGCCTTCAACTGCGGCTCCATGTCCGGCTGGGTCGCCGTGCCCAAGGCGGCGCCGAAGGGGGTCGCCTGGCGGGTCAATGACAAACCCTCACCACCGGCGTGGTTGACCAAGGGCTGTTCGTTGAACGTCAACAACGACATCAACATGGTCTGCGGCCCGGGCCAGAAGAAGATCGACTTCCACGCCACGTCGCCCGAGATCGACCTGACCGGCGCCAAGGCCGCGACGATGCAGCTGTGGAGTTGGGTCAACCTCTACCTGTCGTCCATGAGCTCGTCCAACTCCATGCAGGCGCTGATCCGGGTGTCCGCGGACGGCTTCAAGACCAGCCAGGACTGGCCGATCCCCGGCGACTCCATGTTGCTGCGCCGCTGGCTGCCCCTGTCCCTGGATATCAGCCCCTTCGCCGGCAAGAAGATCCGCGTTCGATTGCACCTGCTGGGCGGCGACTGCGCCGGCTACTCCTCCGGGCTCAAGGTCTGGGAGGGCTGGTTCATCGACGAGTTCAAGGTGCTCACCGATGTGGGCAAGAAGTGCTCCAAGGACGCCGATTGCGAAGACAAGAACCTGTGCACCGACGACGTCTGCGTCCAGGGCCAGTGCGGCAACAAGCCCAACGCCAAGGTCTGCGACGATGCCAACCCCTGCACCAATACGTCGCGCTGCTACCAGTGCGTCTGCGCGCCCTTGTCGGTGAAGAAATGCGATGACGAGAACAACTGCACCCTGGACGCCTGCTCGCCGTCGAAGGGCTGCATCAATACGCCGCGACCCGATGGGTGGTCCTGCAGCGACAACACCAATTGCACCAAAGCCGACAAGTGCGCCGGCGGCAAGTGCAAGGGCATCCTGGCCTGCGACGACAACAACGACTGCACCGACGACAGCTGTGGCGGGGTCAACTGCAAGTATGTCAGCAAGCAGCAGGCGGCCGCCTGCAGCGACGGCAACCCCTGCACCACCAACGACGCCTGCAACAACGGCAAGTGTCAGGGCGGGGCGCCCGGGCCGTGCACCACGACCTGGTTCAATCCCCTGAACTGTGGCGAGGCCTCCAAGTGGAAGATGGTGCCGGACGCCAAGGAGCCGGCGGTGGGCTGGCACGTGGACGCGACAGCCAACCCGCCCGGCTTCTACGCGCCATCGCCCAAGTGTTCGCTCAACTTCAACAACGGCGTCGACTACAAATGTCCGCCCGGCGGCAAGCCCTCCGCCGGGTTGGCCACGGCGGTGCAGGACATCGACCTGAGCCAGGCCAAGAAGTCCGCAGCGCTCACCTTCATGAGCTTCTTCGACACCTCGACCTCCACCTCCCAGGACCATCGATTCGTCGAACTATCCACAGACGGCTTCAAGACCGTGGCCCTGGGTCGCTGGCTGCCCAACAGCTACAGCCTGCGCAACAAGTGGCGCCTGGTGACCGTCGATCTGAGCGCCTTCGTGGGCAAGAAGCTGCAGCTCCGCTTCCGCTTCGACGCGCTCTTCTGTTCGTCCCTGAGCCGACGCGGCTGGTTTGTCGACGACGTGCGCGTTCGCACGGACCAGACCAAGAACTGCAGCAAGGACGCCGACTGCAACGTCGCCGATCCCTGCATCGGCGGCCTCTGCCTCAATGGCGCCTGCTCTGCCTTCTGGAGCGAGTCGACGTGCGACGATGGTGACCCCTGCACGAGCAAGTCCATCTGCACGTACGGCGTCTGCTCGGGCCTGGGCCTGCCCTGCGATGACAGCAACTCGTGCACCCAGGACGCATGCACCCCGTCCGGTTGTAAACATACGCCGCGATCCGACGGCTACAGCTGTAGCGATGGCAACGCCTGCACCACCTTCGACCGCTGCACCGGCGGCCTGTGCTTCGGCATCCCCAAGTGCGATGACGGCAACCCCTGCACCAAGAACGGCTGCATCGTCGGCAACTGCAAGTTCACCAAGAAAGCCACGGGCGACCCATGTGAAGACAACAACGCCTGCACCAAGGACGACAAGTGCACCGTGGAGGGGGTGTGCGTCGGCGCGCCCGGACCCTGCACCGCCTTGCCGCCCAGCCCCTTCGACTGCGGCGGTGATGGTGGCTGGACCCTGTCGCCCAAACCCAAGGGGCTGGATCCGGGTTGGGCCGTGGATGGCCTGCCCATGCCGCCGGGTTACTACAGCAAGTCCTGCTCGCTGAACTACAACAACAATACGAACTGCTATGGCGCCAAGTACGGCAAGAAGCCGACCGCCACCGCAACCTCGCCCGTCCTTGACCTGGGCGGGGCGACCAAGGCGTTCGTCAGCTTCTGGACCTGGAGCTACAACTCCACGTCGAGCACCACCGATCGGCGCACCTTCGACATCTCGCTCGACGGCTTCAAGACGGTGGCCAGCTCCATCTTCCTGCCGGATAACACGGCCAACGGCTACAAGAAGTGGGTCCGCAAGACCATCGATGTGTCCAAGTGGGGGGGCAAGAAGATCCAGGTGCGCCTGCGCTTTGACAACGTCTATTGCGGCAGCACCAACTACCTGGGCTGGTTCGTCGATGATTTCGAGCTCAATACCAACAAGGCCACCGCGTGCAAGAGCGACAAGGAGTGCGCCGACAAGAGCGTCTGCACGGACGACAAGTGCATCTCCGGGGCCTGCACCCACGTGTTCAACAAAGCTGACTGCGACGATGGCAACGCCTGCTCGTTGAGCTCCGCCTGCAACCAGGGCTCGTGCAAGGCGTTGCTGATGAAGATCTGCAAGGACGCCAACGCCTGCACCGACGACAAGTGCGAGCCGGCCAAGGGCTGCGTCTTCCCGCCGCGCTATGACGGCGCCTACTGCAACGACAGCAACAATTGCACCAGCCCGGATCGCTGCGTGGTCGGCAAGTGCGTCGGGTTCGATAAGTGCGAGGATAACAACGCCTGCACGCTGGATTCCTGCGTCGGCTACACCTGCAAACACACCAACACCATCGACGGCGGCGCCTGCTCCGATGGCGACCCCTGCACCGGCACCGACAAGTGCGCGGCGGGCAAGTGTGTCGGCAAGGCCGGGCCCTGTCAGGCGGTCAAGAAGGCGGCCATGGGCTGCAGTGACGGCGCCCAATGGCAGATCGCGCCGCAGGTCAAGGAGCCGGACGTAGGTTGGCACCTGGACGCCACCCAGGCGCCACCGGGCTACCTGTCGCCGGCCTGTTCGCTGAACTTCAACGACGGCAACGCCTTCTACTGCGATACGGGCAAGAAGTCGGCCGCTGGCACCGCCACCTGGCTGCCCAAAATCGACCTGAGCAAGGCCAAGCAGGCCAGCCTGAAGTTCTTCAGCTACGCCGACGTGGAGTACAGCCACGCTACGGATCGTCGCAACGTGGAGGTCTCTGCAGACGGCTTCAAGACCGTGCTGTTGTCGGTGCAGCTGGTCAACTCGTCGGCCAAGATGCGCAGCTGGCACCAAGAGGTCATCGACCTGAAGGCCGCCCTGGGCAAGGTGGTGCAGATTCGACTGCGATTCGACTCCGGTTCGTGCAGCAGCAACTCGGGCGATGGCTGGTTCGTCGATGACCTGGTGGTGCTCACCGACGAGCCCAAGAAGTGCGCCAACGCCGCCGCGTGCAACGACGGCAACGTCTGCACCGACGACAGCTGCGTCGCTGGTTCATGCCAGCACAAGGCCAACACCAAGTCGTGCGAGGACGGCAATAAGTGCACGCTGGGCGACACCTGCGTCGCCGGCAGCTGCAACCCGAAGCCCGGCGCGTTGTGCAACGACAACAACGACTGCACCAAGGACGCCTGCGACCTGGTCAAGGGCTGCCAGTACACCAACTGGTACGACGGCAAGTACTGCAACGACGGCGACAAATGCACCAACACCGATCGCTGCAAGGCCGGCAAGTGCCTCGGCGTCACCTTCTGCAAGGACAACAAGCCCTGCACCACCGATACCTGCAAGGACGGCCAGTGCAGCTATCCGCTGAGCGCCGATGGCGCCGTCTGCGACGACGGCGACGCCTGCACGGCGAGCAACCTCTGCGTCGCCGGCGTCTGCAGCAAGGGCGCCGACATCTGCACCTGGAGCAAGCCGGTGGACCTGTCCATGGAGTGCGCGACCAAGGGTTGGACGATCGTGCCCCTGGTCGCCGCCGACAAGATCGGGTGGCACTTCGACAGCACGCCCAAGTTGCCCAAGCCGAAGACCGGCACCTGCACCCTGAACTTCAACAACGGGCTGAACTACTACGGCCCCAGCGCGGTCAAGGGCAACGCCACTTCGCCCAAGTGGACGCTGCCTACGGCCGACGTATTGCGGCTGCGCTTCTGGTCCTACAACGGCGTCGACAAGACCACCTATGACAGGCGCTATGTCGACCTGACCGCAGACGGCTTCAAGACCATGCCCATCAGCCAGAAGCTGGACAACTACGCCGCCTGGAACCAGTGGCAGCAGGTCTCGGTACCCCTGGCAGCCCTGGCCGGCAAGTCCAATGTGCAGCTGCGGCTGCGCTTCGACTCGGTCTCCAACTACGGCAACAAAGGGCCCGGCTGGTTCGTCGACGACGTGGTCATCGAGGCCGGCAAGAAGAAGGTCTGCAGCAAGGCGTCCGACTGCCCGGACGACGGCAACCCGTGCACCATCGACACCTGCACCAAGGGCGCCTGCACCTACACGTTGCAGCAGCCCTGCAACCTGGTCCTCAAGGCGCCATTCAAGGAGCCCTTCGACTGCGGCTCGCCCAATATGTTGGCGTGGGCATTTGGCGACGATGGCAAGGGCGTGTCCTGGAACGTGGACGGCCTCAAGAATCCACCCGGCTACCACTCGCCGTCGTGCTCGCTGAACTTCAACCGCGACAACAACAAGCTGTATTGCCCGGGCGGCGTCAAGTCCATGATGGGCTGGGCGCGCACGCCGATGATCGACGCCAAGGGCATGAAGTCGCCACGCGTTCGATTCCGGCTGTCCGGCCGCTGGTATCACTACCAGGACCAGGACAAGCTGGCTCTGCAGGTCAGCCACGATGGCAAGAAGTGGTCCGAACTGGCGCCGCTGGGCCACCCCAACCTGTCGTGGCCCTACTACAAGTGGCCGCTGCGCCAGTTCGATCTCTCGGACGTGGCCGGCAAGGCGTTCCAACTGCGCTTCGTCTTCACCCGCGATGGCTGCGCCGGCGGCACCTATGAGGGGCCATTTGTCGACGATCTGGAGGTCTTCGACGCAGCCTGTGTGGCCGACAAGGACTGCGACGACGGCGAGTCCTGCACCACCGACAAGTGCACCGACAAACAATGTTCGTGGACCAAGCTGGCCAACAACACCGCTTGCGACAACGGTCAGCCCTGTCGGTACAACAACAAGTGCCGCGAGGGCTGGTGCGACGGCGGCGCGGCGACCTACTGCAACGACAACAACTCCTGCACGTTGGACAAGTGCGATCCGGCCACCGACAAGTGTGCCTACACGCCCTCGCCGGCGAACTACAACTGCAGCGACGGCGCTTCGTGCACCTCGTCGGATAAGTGCGATGGCAAAGGCAAGTGCATCGGCGTCAACAACTGCAACGACCAGAGTTCGTGCACCACCGACAACTGCAACCTGGCCACCAAGAAGTGCGAGTTCAAGGCGGCGGCCGATGGGGGCGCCTGCGACGATGGCTCCAAGTGCACCAGCAAGACGACCTGCAAAGCCGGCAAGTGCGCCGGCGGCCAGCAGAAAGATTGCGACGACAAGAAGGCCTGCACCCTGGACAGCTGCAAGGCCGCAACCGGGGCATGCGTGAACACGGCGATCCCCAATTGCTGCAAGGCCAACGGGGACTGCGACGACAGCGACGCCTGCACCGATGACACCTGCGCCACGGGCAAGTGCACCTACAAACCGAACAACGGGCCCAACTGCTGCTACCCGAAGCTGTACGAGACTGCCTTCGACACCGCCGCCGGGCTCACCATCAAGAACAGCCACAGCAAGGTGGGCTGGAATGTGTGGGCGCCGGCGCCTACGGGCAACTACAAGTCTCCGCTGGGGGCGCTCTACTACGGCGATCCGATCGCCAAGAACTACAACGGCGGCTTCACCAACGGCACCGTGCGGCTGCCGCCGGTCACCATGAAGACCGACAAGTTCACCGTTACCTTCTGGTACTACGCTGACATCGAGACTTCCAGCAGCTACGACAAGGTGGAACTCTTCACCTACCTCGACGGCGTCAAGCAGATCGGCAACTTGTGGGGTCCGAAGCCCGCCGCCTACAAGAAGTGGGCCACCAGGACGGCGGTCTTCAACACGGTCGGTTCCAAGGGCAAGAAGCTCGAGCTCGAGTTCAAGTTCAACAGCGTCGACGGTATCTCCAACAGCACGCTGGGCGTCCTGATTGACGACTTGAAGATCGAGCACGACGGCTGCCCATGAGCTGACGGCCGTCAGCCGGCTTTCGTCCAGACCACCCGCTGCGGGAAGGGGATCTCGATGCCGTCGGCGTCGAAGGCCACCTTCAGCCGGCGGTTGAGCTCGCGTCCGACGCCCCACTGGTTGCCGACGGTCACCTTGGCCATGCAGCGGAAGACCACCGCCGAGTCGCCGAGCTCGGTGATGCCCACCCACTCGGGCGCCTCTTCGAGCGCATCCTTCCAGGCCTCGTCGGCGAACATCTCCTGGCCCACGCGATTGACGATCTCCTCGACCCTGGCGAGGTCGGCGTCGTAGCCCACTCCCACGTGCACGATGGCCCGGGCCCAGTCGCGGGTCAGGTTGGTGACCATGGAGATGGAACCGTTGGGGATGACGTGCAGGTCGCCGTTGGCTTGACGCACCCAGGTCGAGCGAATCGTAATGCGCTCCACCGTGCCCGTATTGCCGCCGATGGTGACCACCTCGCCGACCGCGAACTGGTTCTCGAGCAGGATGAAGAAGCCGTTGACCACGTCGCGAACCAGGTTCTGCGAGCCAAAGGAGATGGCCAGACCCAGGATGGCGACGCTGCCGAGCAGTGGGCCGGTGTTGACGCCGATCTGGTCCAACGCCAGCAGGATCGCCACGCCATAGAGGCCGATCTTGACCACGCTCTGGAAGACCGTAGCCAGCGTCAGCACCCGGTGGTCGTCATCCGAGGCGTCGTCCGGGTCGCCCTCAGCGCGATCTACGACCACGTTGACGCCCTTCTTCAGCAGCCGCAGCGCGGCCCTGAGGCCAATCCAGATGAGCAGCAGGCCAATGAAGATGCGCCAGGAGTCGTAGGTCAGCCAGTCGACGAAGGTCTGCCACGCCGCCTCGGCCAGCGTGCGCACGCCGCTGTCCCGCTCGTAGCGGGCCTCCAGCTCCTGGATGCGGTCATCGCGGAACTTGATCTGCGAGCCCACCAGCCCGGCTTCGACCTCGCGAGCGCGTTTACGGGCAGCACCATGGTCGGCTTCCTCCTCGAGCGCCCGCAGCTTCTTGTCGGCCGACTTGGCGATGCCACGCCAGACCTCCAGCCACGCCACGCCGGTGTGTGAACGGGTCTCGGCGCGCGCGATGTCGCGCTCGGTGCGGGCGAGCTCGGCGTCTTTGACCAGCGCCTCCAGGAGGATGCCCTCGGTCTCCATCTGCTGTTCGATCAGCTTCAGGTCGGACTGGGCCTGCACCCGCTTGGCCTTCTGCTGGGCGATGTTCCGCTGCAGCTCGATCAGGCCCTGCTGGCGGCGCTCGTAGGGGTTGGCCTCGTCCACCTTGGTGGGTGCGGGAGCCGTTTTGGCCGCCGCGGGCGCGTCCATGGCCGACTCGAGCCGATCTTCGATGGCGTCTCGCTCGGTCTCGATGGCCTTGAGATAGACATCCTGGTTGGCCAGCTTGGCCTTGGAGAGGCTGACCCAGGAGCGCAGCCCGCCGGTCATCGATTTGACCTCGGATGCGCTATCGGCACCTGCCTTGGACGATTTCGCCAGCGCATCGGCCAACGCGCCCGCGGTCTTGGCCTGTCGGGCCCAGTAGTCCTTCCACTCACGGTTGCTGAAGGTCTTGTCGCCGAGCACCTTGAGCCGCGCTTTGAGCTGCGCCTGCAGGTTATCGCCCGGATCGGTGACCTTCAGGCTGACCAGCTTGGGCTCGTTGCGAACCGCGCTCTGCCACTCCATGGCGGCTTTGGCCACCTCCGGGCCGAACTGCGAGCCACCGGCTTCCGCTGACGGTGCCTGCGTTGCCGTCGCCGCAGCGGGGATCGGCGTTTGCGCGTTCGCCGTGCCGGCAAGCAGCAAGAAGAAGGTGAAGACGAGCGAACTATGGCGTGGTTGCGTGACCTTCACAGCGAGACCTCCCGGGTGTGGTTCCCGGGCGCGCTGTACCACCGAAGCGGCGGTTGGACAAGCCGTACCGCCTACTTCCAGTACGCGGCCGTGCGCCAGATCTGGCCCTCGCTGGCGCCGAGGTAGATGTGGCCCTTCCACCAGGCCATGGACATGGGCATCTCGCCGGAGGGGAACTCGACCAGCTTGTCGAAGGCGACGAAGTCCACGGTGCGCCAGATGCGAATGGTCCAGACGGTGTTGCCCCCGCTGCCCGTGCCGCCGGTGCCGTTGCGGGTCATCAGCAGGATCTCGCCGCTGGGCAGGTGATGGTGCACATCGATCACGGTCTGGTCTTTCAACTTCTCGATCTGCTGCACGTCATCGCCGGCCACCCGCCAGGCGGCGTAGCCCGGCGTCTTCTGCAGGTAGTTCACGCCCATGACCACGCCGCTGTCAGGGCCCGTGCTCCAGGTGGCCAGGATGCGGGCGGCCTTGAGCGGGTGGCTGCCAGGCAGGTTGTCCGCGGTGGGTGGGTAGCCGGTGCCGGTGTAGGTGGCATTCTGCGGTGTCGGCGCTGAATTGTTATCCGAGGCCTTCCACCAGTAGCCGAAGACGTAGAGTTTGTCCTTGACCGACAGCATCTCGGTCCAGCGCGCGTCGCCATCCTCGGCGTTCCAATGTTTGCTGACGATCTCCCAGGTGTCGCCCTTGTCGGTGCTCTTCCAGAGGTGACCCCAGACGCTGCCCTCCATCCATTTCTCCTTCTCAGCGCCCGAGCCCACGGCGTAGTGGGCGCCATTCCAGAGCGCGATGTCGTGCACGTGCACCCCGTTCTGGACCGTGCGTTTCTTGACCCACGGCTTGTCCGGCGTGCGGAAGTAGACGTTGCCGAGCCAGTTGTCCTCGGTGGCGTCGACGCCGGCGATCCACAGCTCGTCGCCGATGCGGCGGTAGCGGTGGATCTCTTCTTCGGCGGTGACGAATTCGTCGACGAGCTTCGTCGAGGTGGGCTTGTCGAAGTAGCGCGCCGCGATGGGATAGGCCGAGGCGACGTTGGCCGTGGCGTCGCCGTAGCCCATGTAAAGGCGCCCCTGGTAGACGGCCAGGTCGTGCACTGCGCGTTTGAAGTTCCAGTTGCCCTTGTTCTTGTTGACGGCCTTGATGTAGGCCTCCAGCGGCTTGGCCCAGGTGGTCGGCGGGCCATAGGTGAGCTCATCGACGCGCTTGGCGGTGTGCGTGGGCGGTCCTGTGTCCACGGGGCCGGTGTCCGGCGGTCCGGCGTCGACCTCGACGTCTTCGGCGGTGCTGGTGTCGGCGACGTCTTGTACCGCAGCCGTGTCTTCAGGGCCATCGACCGCACCCTCATCCGGGCAGCCCGCCAGGAGCAGGATCGCGGTCAGCGGCAGCAGGCAGATAGGGCGCATGGAATCTCCGGTCGGCCTCAGGCGGGAAGGTTCATGGACGCGATGAGCCGATGAATCCGGACAGGTGCATTCGCTGGCCATCGGCGGAGTGCACGGCGAAGTCGGTGCCACGCTCACCGGCACCAGCGCTGAATAATACCTTGGATGGCAGCAGAATCGGGCGACGGAAACGAACTTCCACATGACAGCGTTCGGCCGATGCCTGGTCGTCCAGCTCGCCGAGCACGCGGGCCAACGACCACATGCCGTGCACGATGGCGCGCTTGAAGCCGAACAGCTTCGCCGTCACGGGCCACAGGTGAATCGGGTTCAGGTCGCCGGCCACCATGCCATAACGGCGCCCCATATCCGCCGGCACCTGCCACAAGACAGAGCGCAGGCGATCGGGTTCCTCGCCCGCTGGCGGCGGGTCGGGGCGCGCCTTCTTGCCGCCACCGCCGCCCCCTTGTCGCGACAGGCAGGTGGTCACCGCCTCCCAGACCACCTCGCCGGCGCTCTCGATGCGGGTCAGCAGGTCGAACTCCACGCCACTGCGGGCCTCCCGGTGGCCGTCCACCAGCACGTGCATGCGCAGGATCTCATCGGGCGCGATATGCCGGTGGCGGGTGATGCTCTGGCCCATGTGCACCAGGCCCAGGGTCGGCAATGGAAACTGGCGACAGGTCACCACGGCCATCTGCAGCGGCACGGCCAGCACGTGGGGATAGGACAGGGGCACGTGCTGGCTGATCGGGATCTTGCAGACCCGTCGATAGGTCGCGACCTGGTCGGGATCGGGCTGGATCTTCCAGGAGGTGGCCTCGATGGGCGCGATGGTGCCGCCTGGCGGGATCTTTCGTCCGCCGGCGGACAGGGCGCGCAGGTAGCCCAGGCCCATGGATGGCGTGCGTTCGTAGACCAGCCGATGGGGCTCGCTCATGGGTCGCTCCCGGCAGCGTTGCGCTGCCATCGCTCAGCGCCTGTCGCCGCCCTCGCCGGGCCACAGCACCTCGTCGGACCAGGCACGTGGCCACGCGGAGCCGCGATTGCCGGGGATGCCGCGGCCTTCTGAAGACACGACGAAGTTGCCGACATCGGCGAAGGCGCGTTCGGAATTCACCCGCCCGCCGCGCTTGCGGAAGGGCACGAACTTGCCGCGCTGGCGCAGGCTGATCACCTCGTGGGGGCCGCAGCGCAGGTCCACCAGCGCACCCTTGCGCTTGGGGTTGAGCAGCTGCTCTTCATTGCCCACCGGATCGGCCACCGTCTTGGCCTTCAGGGTCCAGACCAGCAGCGAGGTGGGATCCTGGTCGCCATACGTGGGCGCGAGCAGGTCGTCCATGCCGTGATATTGTTTGCCGATGTCGTTCTGGTTGACCGGGCCCGCCATGAGGCAGATGCCCGCCAGCAGGTCGCAGCCAGGCGGGATGTTCACCGTACCCATCAACTCTGCGTAGAGCGCGCTGCGCGCCGCCGCCGCGCCGACCGAGCGCACGGCCAAGAGCCAGTCCATGTCCGCGTCCTGGATCCCCTGGCGCGACAAGCCGGCGATGTAGATTCGCTGGCCGACCAGCGCAAACGCCTTGCGTCCACGGTTGGCGTTGCGCGTGAAGACGCGTCCGGTGGGCAGATCCGCCCACAGCGGGAAGCGCTCGATCACCTTGTCGGTGACCAGGTGTTGGGCCTTGCGCATGGCCCGCAGGCGCTCCTTGCCGCCGTCGGTGAGCACATCCACCCGATCCAGCAGCAAGAGCTCCTTGGCGCGCTCGCGATCGCAGCCGGTCCAGTGGGCGAAGGCGTTGTAGCCCGCTCTTCCCGCCATGACCGTGAGCTCGTCGGGCACGTCCATGTCCTGCCGCTCATGGTAGGGGGGCGGGGCCTTGTCCTCCTGGTTGACGCCCGGCTGAATGCGCTCCGATCGCAGGGCCAGCAGGTTGGCGCCGATCTTGCGCCAGGTCGCCGCCGCCATGGAGACGCGCTCCCGGACCGGCACGCGCCCCTCCTGGGCCACCAATCCGACCCGCCATCCAGCCGCTCGATCGGCCACGGAGAGGCCTGCCAGGTCTTCCATCGCGCGCAGAATTGGCGCGTTCTCCTCTCGACCGCGGCCGCAGAAGGGGGCCATGAAGACTTGCGCCTTGCGGCGCCCCGAAGACGCCACCACGGTCGCCCGCTCCACCGCTTCAGCGAGCACGCCCAGGTGCAGATGGGGCAGGTAGCCGATGGTCGGGATGTCGTCGCCATGCTCGACGCGCTTGTGCCAGACCCGCGCCGGCACCGTACCCAGGCTCAGCACCGGTTTGTGGCCCACAAACGTGAGCAGGGCAGTAAACGGCGTCCGGTAGGGCCGGGCCAGGTAGACATGGGTGCAGGCCGCATGGTCCAGCACTGGCGCTTCTCGGTGCAGCAGGCTGCGCAACAGGTGGCCGACTCGCTCGGAGTCTCTGGGCCCGAAGGTCACCTGGCGGAAGCCTCGGTAGTTCGTCGACTGGCGCGAGGTCAAGATGCCCAATGAGCCCGCCTCGAAGAGCTCTCCATCGGTGACCGCCTCGCCCGCTTCGAAGGCCGTTGGGCGCTCCAACGCCAGCAGCTGCATGGCGTCTTCGGCTTCGCCTTCGGTCAGCGAGACGCGGGTGCGGTAGCCCACCGGAGACGGCGAATCCAGGGACGACGGCAACGAGTAGCGGGTTCGACGCTCGCCCCTGGCCGCGAAGACCGCGTCGCGCGGCCGCCGCTGATCCTCCGGCGGCGGCACGATGGGCACCACCTCCAGGTTCTTGGGCAGGGCCTCTGGATTCTGGGGTCGACTGGGCTGTTGAGCCACGCTGCCTCCGCAATTACCTGTTGGCTGGGTTTATGCCAGATCGACCGAGGGGGGAACAAGATGGCGCCACAGTCGGCGGAATGGCTGGCCGTCGGGCGGCAGCCGGCGCGCCGACACTGGGCGCCACGTTCGCGGAGGGGTAGGGTGGAGCCGAGGAGGCGCCATGCGCACCAGGTGGCCACGACCGACCTTCGTCGGCCCCGTTTCCGGTCCTGCCGCGGCAGTGGTGGGCATCTTTTGCCTGGCGTCGACCCTGCTGGCATGTGCCGACGAAGCGGACGACGGCGCGGTCCACTCCGGTCGGGCCGTGCAAGGCTGTACCGCCGGCGAGCTGGCCGCCTGCGACGATGGCAACGCCTGCACCCAAGACGTCTGTGAGTCGGGCGGCGGTTGTACGCACACCAAAATCACCGGCCCCTGCCAGCTGGGCCAGCCCTGCACCGTGGGTCTCTGCAAAGCCGACACCTGCACCGCGTCCGGGGCGGCGAGCTACACCATCGAGATCGAAGACCTGCTGCCATGGGATCTGCGAGCGCGCCCCGGCGGCGGCCTCGTCGCCGTTGGTGGCAAGGACACCGGGCTGCAGTGGAAGCCGCGCATCGTAGCCATCGACGCCTGGGGCAAGACCGTGCCCGACGAGTCGCTCGTCATCGACGCGACCACCCGCCGCTGCGCCTTCCGCAGCGACGGCGGCTTGATCTGCGCTGGTCCGGGCGGTCCAGCCAATGTGCCCCTGCGCCAGCAGCATCCCCACCTGCAGGGCTGGGATTCCGCTGGCACGTCGCTCTGGAAGACCACCCTGGCCTCGTGGCCCTCCGATGAGCGCGGTTGTCGGCAGCTGGCCATCGCCTCGGACGACGGCGCTTTCTGTGGCCTGGATGACCCACCTGGCGGCCCCCACCAACCGCTGGCGCGGCTGCAGGCCAACGGTCAGCAGGCCTGGGGGCGGGTGATCAAGGAGATCGCCCTGCACGAGCCGCCGCCCCTGGCCGCCGTGGCCGACGGTGGCGTGGTGATGGCCGGCCTGCCGCCCTCGGATGCGGCCGCGGGCATCTACAAGGCGGTGCGCATCCTGCGCCTGAAGCCCACCGGAGAGGCCGCCTGGTCGACTGATGTGGCCGCCCCCGCGGCCGGCAAAGGGGTCGAGTTCCTCGCTATGGCCACCGCCGCCGACCAGGGCGTCGTGGTCGCTGTCAGCGATCGAATCGGCTGCGATGGCGCGGATTGCGGCAGCTGTTCGCCTGCGTGCGATCGCGTGCAGGCGTGGCTGACCGCGGTGGGGCCGACCGGACAGTTGAAGTGGGTACGTGCGGTGCCCATGACCGACAACCGCTCCTGGCATGACTGGCTGCACGTCGCCCCGATGCCATCTGGCGGTGCGGCGCTGCTGGGCCGTCCGGCGCCGATGTCGGGCAAGAGGTGGGGGTCGGCAGAGTGCGCCAATTGGATCGCCCGCGCGGGGCCGTTGGGCGAACTCTCGGCCGCTGCCGCGCCGCTGTCGGTCTGCCAGGAACCAGCGACGTTATTGATGGGGGGGGCGACAGGCGTCGCGGCGCTTGGCTGGTGGGTGTTCTCGGACGCGAAGAAGAGCAGCCAGCGAGCGACGATTGTGCGGACGACGGCCTGGGGGCATGGGGACTGTAAATCGGCCGGTAAATGCGCCACGTTGACTCCCGTTGATTGCGATGATGGGGACGCCTGCACCGTCGATGATTGTCGGCCGGATGTGGGGTGTGTGCACGAGGCGCTGGCGGATGGGGTGGAGTGCGGCGGTGGCGCGGGAAGCGGGCCATAGCTCTCGCGGGGATCTGCTAGTTCGACGGACCGTAGGTACTTCCCCAGTTTCCTGGACTCGGGAAGTGGTG
>CAYTLW010000103.1:0-21588 GCA_964438735.1 uncultured Enterobacteriaceae bacterium
GCGCGCGGGGGCGCGCGCCGCGTTCCGTTGCCCCCCCGCGGCCCAAAAACGGGGGTTTTCGGGCCCCACCCCATAGCTGCGCCGCCCGTGGGGGGGGGCGGCCGGCGCTCGCCTGCCGCCGATGAGTTGCTCGTTTCATTCGGCGCTGTCTGCGAAGCCGGTGGGCAACTCAGCCATAAACGCGGAGGAGCCCGCCGGCACCATCGGTTCACCCCAGGTCGACCGGGTGATGGCCTGAGCCGGACGCCGCGCTCAACGAGCTACTTCTTGGTGCAGGCACAGCGTCCGCTGACGCAGGCGCATGCCCACGGCGGCGCCTGGGCGCAGGCGGCGCTGCTGGTACAGGGCTGACCGGGCTGGGTGCCCGCATCCGGCCCACCGACAGATACGAACCCAGCCAACGTGCCGTTGATCGTGCCCGGGCCCTTGTCTGGCGTGCCGTAGTAGGCGGTGATGGGGAAGAGGCCCTTCTTCTTCGGCGTCCAGGTGGCCGACACGGTGCAGGTCTTGCCTTCGACGACCTGGCTCAGTGGGGAGCCATCCACGGCGACGAGCCAGAACAGGGCGCCGATGTAGAACATGCCGCCCTGGATGGTGAGCTTGACCTGTTCGCCGACGGACGCCTTGGTCGGGAACACCCGCAGACTGCCCGGCTCAAACGCCATGCCAGGCCCCTTGACGCAGACGGGCAGCAGGGACGACGCGATACACGCCGGGCTGGCCGCGGTGCCATCGCAGACGGCCTTGCCTTGGGAGGCGCCCGGGCAGCTGCCGGGGGTACAGGTCTTCACCGCCGCGCAGCCGAGCTTGGTGGTGGGCACGCAGGGGCCGTGCAGCCAGAGATCGCCGGGTTTGCAGTTGCAGGGCGTGCCGGTGTCTTTGGCCGTGTCCGGGGCTGTGGCGGTGTCCGCGACCGTGGCTGTGTCCGTGGCCGTGTCCGCAACCACCTCCGGGGGTGATGAAATAACACCCCCGTCGGGCCCCGGGGCCCGGCGCCGGGGGCCCCCCCGGGGGGTGCTCATATCCCCCCCCCGGCGGCGCGCGCCGCTCGCACCGTGTCCGCGACCGTGTCCGCGTCCGCGACCGTATCCGTGCCCGTGCCCGTGTCCGGGACTGTACCC
The DNA here is from genome assembly GCA_964438735.1 of uncultured Enterobacteriaceae bacterium. Lineage (GTDB taxonomy): Bacteria > Myxococcota_A > UBA9042 > UBA9042 > UBA9042 > CAYTLW01. The sequence goes on from CAYTLW010000103.1 coordinate 1,122, forward strand.
GTATCCGCATCTGTACCCGTGTCCGCAACCGTGTCCGCAGCCGCGTCGGACAACACCCCGCCGCTGTCTGCGTCGCCGCCGCTGGTGGTGCCCGCTGTCGGGAAGACCGCCTCCTCCGAACACGCGCCCATCAAGACGATCAGGGCCACCAGGATCCGTCTCATCACTTCCTCCGTTGCACCGTCTCGCTTGCCTGCCGCAGGGTAGCAGTTTCGGCGCTTGCGGGCATCGGTGGGTGGTTGACAACCCTGCCGTTCTGCGGAGTCCTTGGCGGTCTCTGGAGGCGCCCATGGCCGTGACCCGCGAACAAGCCTGGAATCAACTCTGCACCTGGACCGAGAGCGCCGCCTTGCGTACGCATGCGCGTGCGGTGGAGATCGTGATGCGTGCCGCGGCGCTGCAGTATGGTGCTGGCGAGTCCGACGTACAGACCTGGGGCATCGCGGGGCTGTTGCATGACGCGGACTACGAGCGCTGGCCGGAGGAGCATCCCCAGTTGATCGTCGACTGGCTCCATGAGCAGGGCGAGCCGGCCATCGCCCACGCCGTGAGCGCTCATCACACCGGCTGGGGGCAGTCCTATGACAGCCAGCTCGACAGGGCGTTGCTGGCCTGCGACGAGCTGACCGGCTTTATCGGCGCCTGCTGCTTCATCCGCCCCGACGGCATCGCGACGTTGAAGCCCAAGAGCGTCAAGAAGCGCCTCAAGGCGCATCGCTTCGCCGCCAAGGTCGAACGCGCCGAGGTGCGCGCCGGGGCCGAGCTGTTGGGTGTCGACCTGGGCGAACACATCCAGTTCGTGATCGACGCCTTGCGCCCCCACGCCGCCGAACTCGGCCTCGAGGGCGGCCGCGTGTAGGCGACTCTTCGCCCGTTCACGGTCACGCAACGCTTGCAAAACAGACAAACGTCTGCAACCCTGATCAAGCCGTCTCATGTTGGAGGCGGTTGTATCTGGAGCCGCTTCATCTCGGGGCGGTTACGCCTGGAGTCACATGGGCCGCACCCCCGCCGGACAGACCCGCAACCGTGTCTATGACTTCGTCCGCCAGCGCCTGCTGGCTGGCGACCCGCCCACCGTACGCGAGATCCGCGACGCCCTCGGTCTGCGCGCCGTGCAGAGCGTGCAGGCTCACCTGCGGGCCCTGGTCAACGAGGGGCGTCTGCTCCACGCCGAGGGGCAGGCGCGTGGCTACCGGCTGGCCGATGTGCCGGCGGCGGGGGCGTTGCGCTTGATCCCCCTGCTCGGCCAGGTCGAGGCCGGCGCCTTGACCACCGCCCTGGAGGAGCCGCTCGGCTGGGTGCCGGTCCACTCCCGTTATGGCGACCATGGCGGCGGCCAGGTCTTCGGTTTGCGGGTGCGCGGCCAGAGCATGCGCGACGCGGGCATCCTGGCCGGCGACGTGGTCATCATCCGGCGCCAGGCCGACGCGGAATCGGGCGACATGGTGGTCGCCCTGGTCGGCGATGAGGCGACCGTCAAGACGCTGCACCACTGCAAGACCAGCGGTCGGGTCGAATTGCACCCGGCCAACCCCGATTACGACGTGCTGCTGCCCGATCCCCACGAACTGATCCTGCTCGGCAAGGTGGTCGAGGTGCGCCGCTACCTCGAAGCGGGCGTGCGGGTCGATGGCGAGGTCTGGTGATGTCTGCGCTGGCCCGACTTCATGAGCTCTTTCCCGCCCGGTCCGTCGATCCCATCATCGATGAGCGGCCGCGTTGGGGGCACGGAGAGCTGGCCGGCCGCCTGGTCGAGCTGTCGGGGCAGGGCGCTACGGCTTCCTTGACCATGACCTTCGGCCTCCTGCTCGACGCCCAGCGACGTGGCGAGACCGCCGCCTGGGTGGCCGCGGGCTCGCGCCTCTTCTACCCGCCCGACGCCGTCGAGAGCGGCGTGGACCTGGCCGCCCTGGCGGTGGTGCGTACCGATGGCGCACCCGCAGCTGCACGAGCGGCTGACAAGCTGCTCCGTTCGGGTGCCTTCGGCCTGGTGATCCTCGATCTGGGCCGGGCGATGGGGCGGGGCGCCACGAAGGCGGAGCCGATCCCGACCCCCCTGCTGGCGCGCCTGGTCAAGCTGGCCCAGAAGCATGACGCCACCGTGCTCTGCCTGACCGATAAACACGCCGAGGCCCCTTCACTCGGCTCGCTGGTCTCGCTCCGCTGCGAGGCCTCCCGTCAGCGCAAAGCCGGCGTCGCCGATCGCTTCACCTGCGAACTGCGCGTGCTCAAGGACAAGCGCCGTGGCCCCAGCTGGCAGCATCGCGAAGTCGTCCGTGGCCCCGCCGGGCTGGCCTGAACCCCATGGCCGGTTCCCGCCTGGCCTGTGTCGATCTGCCCGCGCTGCCCCTGCAGTTGCTGCTTCATGGTCATCCGGACTGGGGTGATGGTCCCGCCGCGGTCGTGGCCGAGGATCGACCCCAGGGGCGCATCCTGTGGATCAACGAGGCCGCCCGTCGCCAGCGCGTCCTGCCGGGTATGAGCTGGGCGGCCGGCCTGTCCCTGGCGCCCAAGCTGCGCGCTGGGGTGGTCGAGCGGGCGCGCGTCGAGGTGGCGGTGAGCGAGCTGGTCGAGCGCCTGCGTCGCTATACGCCGGGCGTGGAACCCTGCCCCAATGAACCGGGGGTGTTCTGGCTCGACGCCAGCGGTCTGGGCCATCTACACCCCTCGCTCGGGGCCTGGGCAGAGCTGGTGATGGCCAGCCTGCAGTCGGCCCGCTACCACGCCTCATTGGCGGTGGGCTTCACCCGTTTTGGCACCTATGCCATCGCCCGTGGCTGGCGAGGGGTACGCCTGCTCGACAGTCCGGCGGCCGAGCGCGAGGCGACGGGTTCCGTCTCGCTGGCCCGGCTGGGTATCGAGCCCAAGGTGCGCGATGCGCTGGGGCGCCTGGGCGTGCGCACGGTCGAGGAGTTCATGGCCCTGCCAGCCGATGGTCTGCAGCGCCGTTTTGGCGCCGACGCGCGCCGACTGTGGCTGTTGGCGGCCGGCGAGTGGCGACCACGCCTGCGTTCCGCGCCGGAACTGCCCCCTGTTCACGCCGTGCTGCACCTGGATCACGCCGAGCGAAATGCCACCCGCCTGCTCTTCCTGATCAAGCGCCTGCTGCCCTCCTTACAACACACGCTGGTCGACCGCCTGCAGGTGTTGTCCAGGCTGCACCTGCGCCTGCACCTGGAGAAGGGCGAGCCCATCGAGACCAGCATCCGGCCGGCCGAGCCCACCCTGTCGACCACGATCCTGCAGGACCTGCTGCGCCTGCGCCTGGATGCCCTCGAGTTGACCGCACCGGTGACCGATATCGAGGTCGACGCCGAGGGCGTCGCCGGTCGCCATGACCAGCTTCGCCTGGGTTTCGATCGACCGCGCCGTGACCTGGACGCCGCCGCCCGTGCCCTGGCTCGTCTGCGCACGGAGTTGGGCGATGACGCTATCTTATGCGCCTGCCTGGCCGACGGTCACCTGCCCGAGGCGAGCTTTCGCTGGCAGCGTCTGGATCGATTGAGCGCGCCCGCGCCCCGCGAGGTGACCCTGCGCACCCTCGTGCGTCGCATCGAACCCCGCTCCCGTCCCTTGCCGCCCCAATCGCGCCATGTACGCGACGATGGCTGGCTGGTGCAGGGGCTGACGCACGGCTCCGTGGTGCGCACCTTCGGCCCCTACCTGCTGTCCGGCGGCTGGTGGCGGCGCGAGGTGCATCGCGAATATCAGTTCGCCGAGACCCAGCGCGGTGATCTGCTCTGGCTCTACTACGATCGCCATCGGCGGCGATGGTTTCTGCAGGGGATCGTCGAGTAGAAAGCAGGGATCGTGGCAGTCACGGGGCGAACGTCGCACCCATGGCAGCGACCGATCAGCCCGGCGAGGCAGCGGCTTTCGACGGCTGGATTCGCTCGGCCTCCAGCAGCTGCGCCATGCTGACTCCGTGCCGATCATCAATCTCGACCACGGCGGCCACGAAACGCTGTACGCGACCGATGACCCGAGCGTCCATGCAGGGCACCACCCGCACCCGCAAAGTCACGTAGCGCTTCTCCAACCAGAAGGGCACGTGCATCGAAGTCGGCCGCCCGGTGAAGGGCACCGCACCAAGGGCATCGATCACCATGCCATCGGTGCCCATGCGCCGGATGTCGGCAGGGATCAGCACGTCGTCCATGTAGTAGGTCACCGGCACGGCGACCTCGACCATGGACGCCACGTCCACATCCGGGACGTCCATCTCCTCGATACGTGCCGCCACGGTACGGACCGGCGTCGGTTTGGCCCTCGTCTCTCTGGCCGTCGGCGATGCGGGTGCCGGCGCCACGCCGCCGCTTGCCGGGCGCGTCGCGGCTATGGGGCCATCCTGCTCCGACTTGATGAACCGGCCGTCGGCCGATACGGCGCCCTGACCTGCGCCCGGCGCGACCTCCTCCTCCTCACCGAGGCCAAGCAGGCGGCCGGTTGCGCTCATCAGTCGTCTGCCGATCGATCCGCCACGACTGCCGGCATCTCCCGCCCCCGGATCCGTACGGTCGGAGAACTGGATGTCGCCCGGCGAGGTGACCTCAGACGGCTCGACCATGCGCTCGAACCAAGCCCGCCCACCAATACCGACCAACTCCGAAGGATCGTCGGCGACGTCTACATGGCCGGGGCCGACGCGCTCCGGCCACTGCGCGGGTGCTGACCCGGCCGCTGGTGTGCGAACCGGTGTCGGAGGTCGCGGCTGAGGTCGCGGTGAGGCTGGCGCCGGCTCCGCCGCGCGCTGCGGCGTGGCCTTGTGCGGCGGCTCTTTGACAGGGGCCGTCCGTGTTGGGGTCGGCGGCCGCGCGCGAGGCTGAGCTGGTGCCGGTGTTGGCGCCGGTGCCGACGCTGGCGCAGCCGGAGCCCGAATCGGCGCCTCCACCGGCTGTCGCTGAGGCGGCGACGCCGGCCTGGGCGCCACCTCCGGCTGCGGTTGCAGCGGGGCCGATGCCTGCCGATAGCCGCCAGAAACCGGTCGCGCGGGCGACGAGGTCGCGCCCCGTCGGCCAGTCGTCAAAGGAGTCGCCGCGGGACGGGGTCGCGACGGGGTCAGCCTCTCCGGTCGAGGCGGCGGCCGGCCGCGCGAAGCGGCATCCGATTCGACCGGTCGATCGGGCAAGGGCAGGGCACCAGGAAACTCGAATCGAGAGTGGGTGCCGTCTTCAGACACCTGGATCGCGGCCCCCTCGATATCCAGCTCATTGACCAGGAAGTCGCCCAGCGGCTCGACGCCAGCGGCGCACTCGGCCACCCGCCAGCGGATGCCGAATCCAGGCTGTGGACCTGCACCCGGGACCACCGAACGCACCACCGTGCCCACCAGGCGCAGCGCCCGGCGTTGCTCCGGCGTGTCACGTAGCTGCAATTCGACCTCGTCGCCCAAGGCCGGCTTCAGCCGGGTCGCGACGAAGGCACCGCTGGCGCTGATATCGGTCGTGACCGCGCCGTCCACGTCATCGCCAATGCGTAGAAACCCACTCAGATGGGCGAGGCGGCGACCTTTCTTTCTTCGGTCATCGAACATGGCGCACCGGCCGGGGGGCGATACGTTGGGGGGACCAGTACGTGGCGAAACGCTCCGCGTCTCCGATTGTCGAGCATAGGCGACCCGTTTGAGATCGCAAGCCTTGACTCATGTTCACACAACGCTGGACAGCCGCCCCCGCGCTCATTCATGCTGGCGTAGCGGCCGTTGCCTGCCGAGGTTTTTGGGGGCGTGGACATGGAGAGCCTGTCGGAGCGCATCGCCTTGATCAAGCAGGCGATCGCGGCGCGAGAAGCGTTGCGGGCTACGCGTGGCGACGAAGCGACAGATCAAGCCATCGCGCGGCTACGGGCGCAGCTTCAGGTGGTGATCCACGCCGAACGGCAAGAGGTCACCGATGCCGACATCCAGCGGGTCGAACGCGACGCCGAGGCCGCCGCCGCACCACCGGTCGTAGAGCGTCGGCCGGCCGCCATCCTGCACGTCCGCGTCGACCGCATCGTCCAGGAAGATCGTGCTGACGGCGACATGCCCGACGTGGAGTCCTTCGTCGCCAGCCTTGTGCCCGTAGTGCATGCCCACGGCGGCAATGTGGAGCGCTGGACCCACGACATGATCCTGGCCCACTTCCCTGCGCACGCGGGCAGTCGAGACCAGGCCGAGCGCGCGGTACGCACAGCCCTGGATCTGCACGCCAACGCCGCCCGATTCGGCCACGGCACCGGCACAGCCGTCCAGACTCGCTGTGGCATCCACGCCGGCACGCTGGTCGGTACCTTGCGCCACGTGGACGAAGGTGGGCGATCCAGCATCACGCACGCTGTCCCGCCAGAGGCCTTCGCCGCCGCCATGAGCCTCAGTGAGGCCGCCGAGCCAGGCGCCACTCGAGTCGACGCCGACACCCATAGCCAGACCCGTTCGGAGTTCGCATTTCGCGTGGCCACACCGTCGCCGGATCGGCCGGCAGCGCCAGTCTACGAGGTGCTCGACCCCGACCAGCTCCGCAGCGGTGACGGACCGGTGCGGCCCCTGGGCCGGGCGGGGTTCACGGGCCGACGGCAGCAGTGGCAACAACTCATGGTGGCCCGACAGGCGTTGCTTCGTGGCGAGGGCCGCATCACCTGGTTGACCGGGACTTCGGGTGCCGGAAAGAGCCGCTTCCTCACCGAGATCCACGACGCCATTGTCGCCGATGAGGTGACCTGGGCATCGGCCTGCGCCGCCGAATGCAGCGTGCTGCGACCGTTCGCGGTCGTCGGTGAGCTGGTCCGCAACCTGGTCAAGACCCACGCCACCACAGACGGTCCATTCTGGCAGCAGCTGAGGCAGGTCGTTCTGGACGAACCGGACGACGCGCCGCCACGATGGCTCGCTGTCGTGTGCCGAGTCGCAGAAGGCGCGTTGCCGGACCAGGAGGCCGTCGACCTGCGGCTGCTCTCATCCAGCGCGTTTCGGGCGTTGGCCTTCCTCGGCACCACCCAGTTGCTTGAGCGCCTGGCCGACAACCAGCCAACGATCCTGGCATGCGATGACATCCACGACGCTGACGAGTCGTCGCTCGAGCTCCTGGCACACGTGGCGCGACTTGCGACCGAACTGCCAATCTGGTTCGTATTCACCCGCACCGACGCCAGCCGCAAACAACTGACCACGCTGTTCGAGAGTCTGGCCGAGACGGACCGGCAAGCGCACATCGAAATCGGCCCGCTCGGCGAGAACGCCGCCTTGAATATGGCCCGCGACCTGCTGGTCATGAGCGAGCTCCCGCCATCCTTGGAGAAGGAGATCGCCAACTGGCATGGGGGCCTGCCACTCGGCATCGACCAACTATGCCAATGGCTGGTCGAGGTCGGCGCCATCAAGCGCGAATCGACCACCGGCGCCGGCACGCTGACTCCGGCTGCCAGTCACGTCCAGGTGCCGGCCACCGTCGAGCAATTGATTACCTCGCGCCTCGATGGCATCAGCGCCGAAGAGCAGTCGGTGATCGAACACCTGCAGGCATTCAGCCGGCCGGCGAATGAGGCCATGCTCGCCGCCGCCTGTCCGCCGGGCGTGGATGTGGCGGGCATCCTCGCCAATTTGGAAAACCGTCGGCTGGTCCAAGCATCGCCCTGCGGCAGCAGGTTCTCTGTGCACTCGATGTGTCGCGACGCCATGGCCCGCGCCCTGCCGATGTCGGCCCGGCGTGCCTTGCATCAGGACGCTGCGCAGGCGATCGCCGGCCTGGGCGAGCTGCATCCCGACCACACGCCGGCATTGATGGCCTGGCAACTGGCCCGGGCCGCGGATTGGGAGCAGGCCAGGGCTTGGTTGATCGCGGCCGCGGACTCAGCGTGGCATATGGGCGCGTGGCCGGAGTTGCTCGCCTACGGTCAGATGTTGGTGGAGATGCGCGGCAGCCGGGTTGTTCCGGAAGACAAAGCCGTGCGCGACGCCACATTGGAACGCCGCATGGCCGTCGCCAACTTGGAAATCGGTCGATATCCCGGCGCGCTGGCCGGCCTGAAGAGCGGCCTGCGCCACCTCGGGGAAGAGCTCCCCACGCAACGCAAGCGCTCTCGTTTCGCCCGCACGGGCGAGGTGCTGCGCCGCGGTCGCCGGCTGCTTGACGGCGTCATGCCCAGGCGGACCTCGGGCGGTCAGCGCGCAGCCGTTGAGCGGGCCCGGACGCTGGCGATGATGGCCAAGGTGTTGTTGCGTCTGGACCGGGCCAACTGGGCCCACTGTGTGGCCAGGCTGGCGGAATTCGGCGCGGAGAGCGATGACCGGGTCGCCGTGGCGACCGCGGCTCGTTGGCAGGCCCTGGCGTCCATCTGCGCCGCGGCGCTCGATCGCGCCCAGGACCAGGTGGATGTGGCCCGCAAGGCCGCCGACTCGCTGGAACGTCCGGTGGTGACCGCCAGGGTGTTGCAGGCTACGGCAGCGCTGCTGGCTGCGCGGGGCGAGGTCAACGCCGCGCTGGCCTGTTGTGATTCCGGCGCGGACGCCGCGTGGTCGGTCGCAGAGATCCGCGCCTGGGCGGCCCATCGCGGCATAGGCGCGGCCCTGCTATTCGCCACCGGGGACCTGGAACAGGCCGAGGCGGTCTACGGTCAAGTGCTCGCCATCGCTGAACAGGCCAACGAGGTCACCGTGATGCAGTCCGCGGCAGCGGGCGCTGCCATGGTGGCCTTGCATCGCCGCGGTCCCGAGGGCGCAGCGGCGTGGCTGAGCCGCCCCGCGGTGCACACCGATGTGCGGGGAGACACCCTGTCCGCGGCAACACTGGCCGCGCAACGCCACCGATGTGCCAGGCCGGGTGAACGAGACGACGCGGCCTTGCTGGAGCTGTGCGAGCACTCCGTCGACAGTCCCCTCGCGCCCATTCAGGTCCTGCGCTTGCAGCTGACGCTGTTGGAGGCCCTGTTGGACGCCGCCGCGAGCGCCAACGGCCGGTCGCGCGCCAACCTGCTGGATGTGGCCAGGGCACGCATCCAGGCCATGGCGCCCGGCAGCGCGCTGCTTCCCTGGCGGCCAGAGGCTTTGCGCCTGGCCGGGGACTGGCTCTATCTCAGCGGCCGGCAGGACGAGGCCGTCCGTCGTTGGCGGGAAGCGGAGTCTGCGGCCAGCCTGGTGGGCGCGCCGCACCAGGCCGCGTTGGTCGGCGTCGCGCTCGCTCGAATGACCGGGGATGACGCCGCCGCCGCCGATGCCTCGGCACAGCTGGCCGAACTGGGCGCGCGACACGATAGCGCCGCAGTCGGCACTTGATCGGTCGCACACGCACGGCACTCCCGACCAACGCGCATGACAATCTGAGGTCATTCGCGCTATGCATGCGGCGATGAATCGCTTGCTTGTCGCCATCGTCGCCGCCATCGTCCTGGCCCTGCTATCGGTCCTCGTCTTCGAGGGCGAAATGGCCGCCGTGTACTGGGTCGGCGAGTTCTTTCTCCGTGCCCTGAAGATGATCATCGTGCCGCTGATCATGTTCGCCATGATCGCCGGCATCGCTGGCCTCGGCGATGTGCGCAAGCTGGGTCGCCTCGGCGGCATGACCGTGGCCTGGTATGCCGCGACGACCACCATCGCGGTGGTCGTAGGCACGATCCTGGTGAGCCTGATCCGGCCCGGCGCCAACATCGACAGCGCGGGACTCGACGTGCCGGCGCGGGTGGCCGCCAAGCAGGACATGGGCGTGTCCGACATCGTGCTCGGATTCGTCAGCGACAACGTGATCGGCTCCATGGCCGACATGCAGATGTTGCCGCTCATCGTCTTCTCGCTGGTTTTCGGCGCCGTGCTCTCGACCATGGGCGAGCGGGGGCGTCCCCTCCTGGCGCTCTGCGAGGCGGGCAACGAGGCCATGATGCGCATGGTCCTGCTGATCATGTGGCTGGCCCCGGTGGGCATCTTCGGCCTCGTGGCCGGTCGGTTCGGCAAGGCGGTGGCCGCCGGCGGCATGACCGCATTCCAGGACCAGCTGCTGTCGGTCGGCATGTACATGATCACCGTGATCGCCGGCCTGGCCCTGCACGGCATGGTGATCCTGCCGCTGCTGCTCTGGCTGACGACCGGCCGCAATCCATTGCGCTACGCCAAGGGCATGGCCGGCGCGTTGTTGACCGCCTTCTCCACCGCCTCCTCGGCCGCCACCCTGCCGCTGACCCTGGAGGCCACCGAGACCCACAACAAGGTGGACGAACGCGCCGCGCGCTTTGTATTGCCCATGGGCGCGACCCTGAACATGGACGGGACCGCGCTGTACGAGGCGGTGGCCGTCATCTTCATCGCCCAGGCCATGGGCATCGAACTGGGCTTGTGGCAGCAGATCCTGGTGGTGATCACCGCCACGCTGGCCGCCATCGGCGCCGCTGGCATCCCAGAGGCAGGACTGGTCACCATGGTCATCGTGCTGCGCGCGGTGGACCTGCCCCTGGAGGGCATCGAGCTGATCCTCGCGGTGGACTGGCTGCTCGATCGCTTCCGCACCACCGTCAACGTCTGGGGCGACGCGGTCGGTGCCGGCGTGGTCGAACGCTGGGGATTGCAGGAGCCCGCACCGGAGCCCGAGGCAGAGTCATGACGCACGCCCGGACGCTGTTGTTGGCGGCCGTTGCCGGCTCGATGGGCCTGCCGCTGGTCGCATGCAACAGCGGTACCGGGTACTCCGGCGGCTGGGTGCCGCCGCGCTCCACGGTCAATCCCACCTTCGGCGAGGCCGGCGCCAGCGATGGCGACGCTTCCTCAGGCGGGCTGCCCGACGGGGTCGACACCGCTGGACAAGACGGCCAAAGCGCCAGCGCCGACGCTCCCGTAGCCGCCCCGGATGCAGCGGACATCGCCGCAGCCGACATCGTCGCAGCCGACGCCGTCCCGCCCGCAGACGTATTGGCAGACGCACCGGAATGGCCCGATATCGGGCCTCCGGTGGACGTTGGCGTCGACACAGGGCAGGGCGACGTGACCGCCAAAGATGTGCAACCCGGCACCTGCCCGCTGGACTGCCCCAATGGCCCCAACTGCCAGGCGTTCGCCACCAAGGAGACGTGCAACGGCAAGGACGACGATTGCAACGGTCAGACGGATGACAGCGCCTGCGATGACGGCAACGACTGCAGCCTCGACGCCTGCGATCCCACCGCCGGCTGCGCCCACGTCAACGTGCCCGACGGCAAGGCCTGCGAAGTCAACAAGGCGTGCACCGCCGGCGCCTGCAAGCCCATCGGTGGCGTGGCCACGGCGCCGACACCGGGCGCACTGGTCATCACCGAGTTGATGGCCAACCCCGCCTCCGTCAGCGACAGCGTTGGCGAGTGGTTCGAAGTTCACAATCCGGGCCCCAACCCCATCAAGCTGGGCGGCCTGGTCATCGCCGACCTCACCGGCAGCTACGTGCTCACCGGCAACAGTCTGATCATGCAACCCGGAGCCTGGCTGGTCTTTGGCCGCAGCAACGATCCGGCCAAGAACGGCGGCCTCCCAGTCGACCAGGTCTACACCAAGGTCACCCTCAACAACGCCTCCGGGGACACCCTTCGACTGCAGCTGGACGACGGCACGATCATCGACCAGGTCGCCTACAGCCCCGCCAAGTCGGACTGGCCCAAGCTTGGCAACGGCGCTTCATATCAGCTCGACCCGAGCAAGCTGGACGCCACGTCCAACGACATGGGCGCAAGCTGGTGCCTCGGCACACAGACGTTCGGCTCAGGCGACCTGGGCACGCCCGGCAAGTCCAATCTCGCCTGTCCTTGATGGGTCTGCCGACCGGCTAGCCGCCGGGGCGCACGGTGGATGGGCCACCCTTGGCGGCGCCCTGTTCCCACTGGAAGTCATCGAGCAGGACCACCGAATCGAGGATGTGGTCGCCCTCGTCAAACACGATGAAGCGCAACGTGATGGTCTCACCCGAGGTCACCGGCACCGTGGTCTTGAGCCAGCCGGTGCCGCCGCCGATACCACCGCCATAGCCCGTGCCCGCCAGCTGGGAGTCGCCATACTTGCAGCCCTTGCAGACCGTGAAGAAGGCGCTGTTGATGCTGATGCACTTGCCCTTGGAGTCGAACGAGACGTTGCCCTTGAACTTTTTGGAGTCCATCACGGCGAGGAACTTGTCGTCGTACTTGGAGTTGACCCATTCGGGATACTCTGACGACATGAAGTTGAACTGGAACGAGAACGCGCTCGCCCCGCCGGGCACCTTGATGGTCAGCTTCCACTCCGTGTAGTCGTACACGCTGCCGGACTTCTTGCACTTCACCTTCGGGTAGGCGGCGGAGTTGCTGAAGGCCGTGCCGCTCTGCGGCTTCTTGTAGCCTGGCTGGCCGATGGCCGCCGCCACGCCCGACGAGATGACCACCAGGTTGGGCTTGGCCTGCGGCTTGATTTTGCTGCCGTAACTCTGCCGAATGGCGTGTGACTTGGACGAGGCCGCCTTGACCAGCTGCGACTTCTTCATGCCGATGCACAGGTCGAAGGCCTTGGCGTAGTTCAGCGGATTGCCGGTGGCGAGCCCGGGCACGTCGCAGGGCGGCGGCACCTCGTCGGTCTGGCCGTCGCAATCGTTGTCGATCATGTCGCCCGGCGGGTCGAACTCGTTTGGGTTCACATCCGGGTCGTAGTCGTTGCAATCGGCGCAGCCGGCAAAGCCGTCGCCGTCACCATCTTCCTTGGCGTCGATGACGCCGCTGCAGTCGTTATCCTTGCCGTTATCGCAGACTCGACCGGCGCCGGGATTGACGTTGATGTCGTTGTCATCGCAGTCATTCTCACAGCCGTAATAGCCGTCGCCATCCATGTCGTTGTCGTCGATGTTCTCGTTGCAATCGTTGTCGATCTTGTCGCACAACTCCGGCGCGCCCGGGTGGATCTTCGGGTTGGAATCGTCGCAGTCCTGGTTGGGACCCGGGCAGGCGGAGAAGCCGTCCTTGTCAGCGTCAAAACCGGTGTCGACCACGCCGTCGCAGTCGTTGTCCTTCTTGTTGAGGCAGTTCTGCTTGGCGCCGGGGAAGATCAGCTTGTCGTTATCGTCGCAATCCTTGCAGGCGGAGAAGCCATCGCCATCCTTGTCCAGGTTCTCCTGGTCGTCCTTGATGCCGTTGCAGTCGTTGTCGAGCCCGTTGGCGCAGTTCAGCGGCGCGCCGGGGTACACCTTCTCATCGTGGTCGTTGCAGTCGTAGTCGGTGCCCGGGCAGCCGGGCCAGCCGTCCTTGTCCACGTCCACGTCGTCGATATCGCCGCTGCAGTTGTTGTCGATCTTGTCGCAGACCTCGATCGCTTTCGGGTTGATCTTGGGGTCGCCGTCGTTGCAGTCGCCGCCAGCGATGGTGAAGCCGTCTTTGTCGGCGTCCACGTTGCCGTTGGGCACGCCGTTGTCGGCATCGGTAGCGCCGGGCGCGCCGCCGGCTCCATCGGCCCCGCCTGTCTTGGTGCCCTGCTGACCGTCCGGCGCCTCTCCGGTGGTGGCGCCCGCGTCGGTCAAGGGGGCGAAGTCGTTGGCCCCGTCGCTGCCGAACTGCGACGCCACGTCGCCAAAGCCCTGCAGGCCGCTATTACCCGGCGCATGAAATACGCCCGGCGAGCCGTTGGTGCCGCATCCGGCCAGCAAACCCAGGGCCGCCAACGCCAACGTCCAATTCTTGATGTGGTGGCTCAAACCTGCCTCCCACCTGCGATCCCGCGAGCAGCGGTGGTCCGCCGCCCGTCCCCGCGGGCGCGCAGAGGATACGCGTTCCATCATGGGCGAGGCAAGCTCGAAATCGTGTGCAGGCGGCGCACCCGTGGCGCGCGCACCCCCAGATAGTCCGTTCAACCGCCGTTCGCTGGTAGAACGCGGTTCTTGTCCACCTTGAGGTAGGTGTAGATGGCCTTGGCGAGAATGGCGCCGATCCGCTCCGCTTCATCATCGCGCGGCCCCAGGGGCACCAGGTCGTTTTTGAAGTGCCAGACCAGGTCCTTGCGCACCTCGAGCCCGAGCGCGCTCATGCGATCGGGCGATGCGCGGTAGCGCGAGGTGATCTCTTCGAGATGGGCCGCCTGGAACGCCGCCACATGCTCGTAGGCGAGCTCCGCCTGGCGCAGCGCCCCCCGCCGTTCTGCCGGCGCCCTGCGGAACATGTGCAGGTAGCTGCGCAGCAAAAGGCTCTCGGTGGAGCGCAGGTTGGTGTCCAGGAGCATGTGCCAGACACGCACATAGGCGTCGTCGCCCGTCGTCTCCGGATAGACATCCTCAAAGCAGTGACGCAAGTGGCGAAAATAGGACCAGACCTGCGAGCGCACCTCGACGCTGCCATCGGGCAGCAGGTAGGGATAGTTATGTGCCACCGGGAAGCCCTCACGCTCGAACGTCAGGCTCAGCCGATCGCGCAACATCCGGTCTGAGGTGTACTCCACCAGTACATCCGGGTAGAGCGGGTCGAACACGTCAAACGGCATCTCGCTGCTGTGCTGATAGCTCGCCGCGCGGGTCAGCACGCTGATGGTCGGCCGCGGCGTACCGCTGCGATTGAACTTGTCATAGGTGTGCACGGCGAGCTTGGTCACCACGCCTTCGATGTTGGTGTCGAAACCGGCGGAGATGGTGTCGTAGTAGCTCTCCAACACGCGCTTCTTCTGGCGGAATCCGAGCAGCTCCGAGAAAGGGTAGTTGATGGCGAAACGCGACAGGTGCTCCGGACTCCGCCGCGTCATGCCGGGGAAGCGACTGAAATCCATCACCACGCGGGCGATGTGCACGTGCAGGTAGCCGGGCAATCCCAGCTTGCTCGCCGCCACCCGAGCGATCTCCGCCGCGCCCCAATCCCGTTCCTCCCAGTACGCCTGCAGGTAGACCGACTCGTCGATCGAGTCTCCCTTGTGGTCGACGAGGAACTCCTCGGGGATCACATCGCCGTCGTGCACCACGTCGATCATCAGGCCGCGGCGCACGTCATCCGGGATGTCGTATTCCGGCTCGAAGGGCACCTTCACGAACTCCACGGGTGACTCGCAATGGGTGCGGTAGCCGTTGTGTGAGTTCGGGGTCATGAGGCTCGCTCAGGAGGTCGCAATCGGGCCAGGTCCGCTAGGGCTTGGGGCAAGACAATGCGTTGAAATCGACGCAGCAATCCTGGTTCTCCAGGCACAATGTGTCGCACTGACAGATCGAGTCGCCACTATACACGCACTTGCCGTCCGGGCATTTGCCGCAGACGGACCCGTAGTCCTCACAGCAATCATCGTTCTCGTCACTGTCACAGAGGGCGTCGCATTGACACGTCTTGTTGGGGTCCCGCACCCCGCAGCGCCCGCTGCAAGACACATTGCTCGTGTCCAGGCAACCGCACGCCAGCTCGTAGTCGTCGCAACAGGCGGGTACGCCGGCGATGTTCAACTTGCACCAGGGGTCGCAGGAGCACTCCTTGCCGGTGCCGTCGGTATAGACCACGCTTTCGAACTGAAAACACTTGTCGACGCATGTTCCAGCGATGGTGGGCAGGTTCTGCGTGCAGACGTTGCTCGCGTCCGCCGCCACGACACCTGCATCTGACGTCACGGCGGTGTCGGTGGCGTCGGCGCCGCCATCGGCAGCAGTATCGGTGGCATCGTCCGTCGTCGTATCAGCGTCCTTATCCTCCCCGACGTCCTTGTCGGGAATGCGGCTCACCGGGCACGGCCCCTCGCAGGCCACGCACTGCTTCTTGTCCAGGTCGCAATACCACTTGCCGCCCGCAGGGCAGTGCTGGTTGGCGGTGCAGACATTCGTGACCGGATCGCGCGGACTGTTGCACGCGGCCAGCCACAACAACGCGCACAAAAGCGCACCGAGCTGTGCCGCCGCAGGTGTCCATGAGCCGGTCATCCGATGTCGTATTTGTGTTGCGCCAGTGATCAAGGGCACCTCGAGCGCGGCAACGACGGCCGCAATGCACGAATCTCCGCGCCGCTGGGGCGCTTGTCAAATCGCTGCGTGCCCTCCTCGCGTGGGCGCGCGAGCGCGCCGTTTGACATGCAGCGCCCCAATCCACACGATCGTCCTGTTCGAATCGACCGGTCGCCATTCCCCGGCGCCCGGCAAGACACAGGAATCGCCATGCGCATCCACCCGGTCATCTCCCTTGGGATGGTGTTCATCTTTACCGCCATGGTCGCCGCCTGCAGTGGTGGCGGGTCCGTCAGCGGGCCCGAAACCGGCAAGGTGGGCGACGTCGACGAAGGCGATGCCGGCGCCGAAATCAAGGGGACCGACACAGGTGGCGTCCCCGACGCCGGCTCCAAGAAAGACACCGCAGGCAGCCCGGACATTCCTGTGGACACCGCCAAACCCGATATCGGGCCGGACGGTTGTTGGACCAGCGACGACTGCAAAGACCTGGCTGGCCTCGGTCCCTGCCAGTTCGGCGTCTGCGACGTGGCGACCCATTCCTGCGTGGTCGCGTTGAAGTCCGACGGCACGGCCTGCGACGACGATACGGCCTGCACAAGCGACGACGCCTGCAAGCTCGGCCAGTGCGCCGGCACGGAGAAGAAATGTGACGACGGCGACCCCTGCACCGAGGACAATTGCGACGCAAAGTCGGGCGAATGCGGCAAGAGCGACGTGGATCTCTGCCAGTGCGAGAAGGACGCCGACTGCGCCAGCGAGGAGGATGGGGACCTCTGCAACGGCACCTTGAAGTGCGACACCTCCGGCAAGGCCAATAAGTGCGTCGTCGACCCGAACACGGTGGTCAGCTGCGACACCAGCGGCGACTCCGCCTGTCTGAAGACTGAATGCGGCGCCAAGAGCGGTGAATGCGTGCCCAAGCCGGTCGCCGACGGCGGCAAATGCGATGACGGCAGCGTCTGCACCACCACCGACGCCTGCGCCAAGGGCCTGTGTGTCGGCAGCGGTCAGAAGGATTGCGACGACAAGAACGTCTGCACCGCCGACTCCTGCGACCCGAAGAAGGGATGCCAGCACGCGGCCAACAAGGCCGGCTGCAACGACGGCGACGTCTGCAGCAAGTCCGATGAGTGCGTCGACGGCAAGTGCGTCGGCACCGGTGGCAAGCTGGACTGCAACGACGACAACCCGTGCACCGACGACTCCTGCGACGCCCAGGCCGGCTGCATCAACAAGGCCAACCAGCTCGATTGCAGCGACGGCAGCGACTGCACCGAAGGCGACAAGTGCGCTGGCGGACAGTGCGTGGCCGGGTCCAATAAATGCGGCTGCCAGGGCGACTCCGACTGCGCCAAGTTCGACGATGGCGACGCCTGCAACGGCGTACTGTTCTGCGACAAGGCCGCCTTGCCCTACATCTGCAAGCCGAAGAAGGGCTCGGTGGCCAACTGCGACAAGTCCAAGGACACCGCTTGCTTGAAGAAAAAGTGCGACCCGAAGACCGGCGGCTGCGGCCTCGTCGCCTCGTCAGACGGCGCTGGCTGTGACGATGGCAACAAGTGCACCCTGGACGACGCCTGCACCAAGGGCCTCTGCTCGTCCAACAAGGCGCCGAAGTGCGACGACGGCAATCCGTGCACGACCGACAGCTGCGACAAGGCCAAGGGATGCGTCAGCACGCCCGCCACCGGCGGCTGCGATGACGGCAACGCCTGCACCATCAACGACAAGTGTACCGCCAGCAAGTGCGCCGGCGGCGGCGCGCTCAACTGCGTCGACGGAAACCCGTGCACCAAGGACAGCTGCGACCCCGCCAAGGGCTGTCAGCATGACGCCATCGTCGGCAAATGCAGCGACGGCGACCCCTGCACCGACAGCGACAACTGCGTCGACGGCAAATGCAAGGGCAAGCTGGTCACCGATTGCGGCGACGGCAACCCCTGCACCGACGACACCTGCGACGGCGACAAGGGCTGCCTGCACAAGAACAACACGGCCAAGTGCGATGACGGCAGCGCCTGCACCGCCGGGGACGTCTGCAAGGCCGGCAACTGCGTCGCTGGCAAGGCGTTGGTCTGCGATGACAAGAACGCCTGCACCAACGACTCCTGCGATCCGGCAAACAAGGCCAAACCCTGCCAGTACAAGCCCAATACCTCGCTCTGCGACGACAACAGCAAGTGCACCGTCATCGACGCCTGCAAGGATGGCAAATGCCAGGGCACCAAACCCCTGGCCTGCACCGACGGCGAGGTCTGCACCAAGGACACCTGCGATGCCGCCAAGGGCTGCCTGTTCACCCCGGTCGACGTGAAGTGCAGCGACGGCGCCCTGTGCACCGACAAGGACGCCTGCAAGGCCGGCAAGTGCCTGGGCGTGGCCAAGAACTGCGATGACGGCAACGACTGCACGGTCGATAGCTGCGACCTGGCCAAGGGTTGCGTGAACATCAGCGCCGGCCAGAAGTGCGAAGACGGCGACGTCTGTACCGGCAACGACAGCTGCGTCGACGGCAAGTGCAAAGCCGGCAAGGCCGTGCCCTTCTGCTGCCACAAGGACGTAGATTGCGACGACAGCGTGCTCTGCACGGTCGACAAGTGCACCACCAACGTGTGCAGCAACATCCCGCCCGGCAACGAGCTCATCAAGGCCGACTTCGAAGGCGACATCAAGGACTGGAAGCTGACCACCGACAACAAGAACGGCGTCATGTGGCAGAAGGTCACCAACAAAGCCGCCAACGGCAAGGGGTCGCTCTACATGGGCAATGCGGCCAAGAAGGATTACGACGGCGGCGACACCACGGTCACCGCCACCATGCCGAAGTTCAAGGTGCCCATGGGCACGGTCACGCTCTCGTTCAACGTCTGGTCGGATCTGGAGGATACGGGCGATGAGTTCGACGTCCTGTCCGTGCTGGTCAACGGCTCGGTCTTCGACGAGGTCTTCAACAGCACCAAGGGCTGGAAGTCCGTGCAATTCGACCTGAGCCCGGTCCAGGGCCAGGAGGTGGAGGTCGCCTTCGAATTCGCCACCGGCGACGACGAGTCCAACAAGGGCGAGGGCATCTACATCGACAACGTGGTCGTCAAGAGCGCCACGTGTGGCGGCGCCAGTTGCAAAACCCACAAGGATTGCTCCGACCTGAACACCTGCACCGGCGACCTCTGCATCGCCGGCAAGTGCCAGCATTCGCCGACCCCGTCCCATACCTTCGTGCACGAGGACTTCGACGACGTCACCGGCGCCGGCGCCGCGCAGGGCTGGGCGTTGACCTCGAGCTCCAAGACGACCTTGTGGTCCATCAGCACCAAGCGCGCCCGCAGCGGCAAGCAGAGCCTCTACGTCGGCGATCCCAAGACCAGCACCTACGGCACCGCCAAAGCACAGGCCAAGTTGCCGTCCATGCGGATCCCCAACTTCGGCACCATCACGCTGGTGACGCACGTCTGGATGGATGTAAAGGACGCCGGCTGCGACAAGGATCGGATCCGCATCCTGGCGGGCACCAAGAACGAGCAGCTCGCCATCAACTGCAAGGGCACGGCCGGCAAGTGGATGATGGTCAGCGCCGACCTGACCAAGTTCGCGGGCCTGTACGTCTCACCCATCATCGAGTTCGACACCGTCGACGGCACGAACAATGGCGGCGAGGGCGTCTACATCGACGATGTGTCGGTCGTGCACGAGCGCGCATGCATCGATCTGGACGAAGACTTCGAGGACAACGTGCCCTTCAACTTCAACGTGACCTCGTCCTCACCGAAGGTCCGCTGGCACATCACCACCCACAACAAATACCAGGGCATCCGAAGCCTGCATGCCGCCGATCCGGTCAGCAAGACCTACGATGGCGGCGCGGTGACCACCACCGTGAGCACAGGCTTCCCCGTCTGCCCCGGCGGCTCCCTGCAGCTGCGTCTGCTGACCAAGTTCGCCGAGAACGGCTGCGACAAGGACCGCTTCAAGATCCTGCTGGGCAACCTGCAACTGTGGCAGAAGTGTGCCACCAACAACACCTGGGAGCTGGTGAGCATCGACGTCAGCAAGTACGCGGGCACGTCGATCCCGATCTCGTTCCAGTTCATCGCCAATGGCACGACGAACAAGGCGAATGGGGCCTATATCGATGCTGTTTCGGTGGTGTGTCCGTAGCTACCAGGTCGGGCAGGGCACTTCGTGAGCCGCGCCCGCATAGGTCAGCGTGACCGCTTTGGCCCAGCCCACCGGCGCCGGACAGGTCGCCGGTTGCGGTGACCAGCAATCAGACGTGCAAGGCATACCTCCAGAGGTCCGCGTCGTCAGCGTGCCCTTTCCCATATTGACGCGAATTCATGAAAGAAGACTATGGAAAGGGGCGACGCGAGGCAAGCGTGGCGAATCGCCGTGCGGGCGAGGACGCCGTCTCTTCGCCGTGCCGACTCCGTCGGTCCTTTCTCCGCCGGTGTGACGCCACTTGAGCAACCGGGCACGCACTCGCCCATTGGTAGCTGCGATAAACCAAGGCTCGAATCGCATGGCCATGCAGTGGGGAAGTGGGGGGGGGGGGGGGGGCCGCCGCGGGGGGGCCGCCGGCCGCCCCCCCCCCCCAAAAAACACGCCCGGCCCCGCCCCCCCCCCCC
>CAYTLW010000103.1:21598-27984 GCA_964438735.1 uncultured Enterobacteriaceae bacterium
GGGGCGGGGGGGGGGGGGCGCGGGGCGGGGCGCCTTCCGGTCCGTTAGAGCTGTTAGCTACGCTCGCCTATTTGGGCGGGCAGAAGATGCCAGCCTGTGGCTTGTCGTACAGCAGCTTCTGCTTGCACATCCACCACTTCTTGTGCTTCTTCCACTTCGCGATCTTCACGTGGGTCTGATCCAGTCCGGAGGGCGTGCCGCCGGGGATCATGAACGAGGCCTTGCCGCACCAGACGCGCTTGCCTGGGATCTTCTTGACCATCCACTCGTGCGTGGAGCAGCCCTTCATGTCCTTGCCGTCGCCACCCTTCGGGTTGAGGATCTCCTGCGTCGCAAGGACGCGGAGCTTCTTGTAGGCGCGCCAGCGCTTGTTCCAGATGTGCACCGAGTAGGTCATCTTGGAGCCGACCATGTACAGGTCATACGCGTCGTACCAGTACTTCTTGGGGTACTTATGGTTGCCCTTCTTGACGCCCTTCCCCTTGATGTAGAAGTAGATTCCGTTGGGGTCCACCACCGTGTAGCCGGCGGTTTTGTAGTACTTGACCCACACCTTGACCTTCATGCGGTTCTTGAAGTGTTTGCCCGCGTGGGGCACGGGGGCGCTGAGGCCGCACTTCTTCCAGCTGCCCGCCAAGGCCATCGCCGGCAGTGACAAACCGACCGCAATCAAAAAGGTCAACGCGGCTCTGAACAGATTCCTACGCATCGTTCCCTCCCATTTTTTTCAGCTCTGTCGGACCGGGCTGGACGCAGATGCGCCGTGAAACGGACACCCGGTGACAATAAAGATGTAGAGGGAGGGAAGAGATTCGTCAAGGAGGAGCTGGTGTTCGGGTCTTCAGGTGCCTGTTTGTGAACATTTCCACACATTCTTGTCCGCTCTCGATATGCAGACAATTGTCTGCTACCCTGGGGTTCCGACCCGCGCCGTCCGGCGAGGTTGTATGTACGCGCCCCTGCTCACAAGTAGTAACTACAGCTTCTTGGAAGGTGCTTCCGACCCGGAGGAGCTGGTTGAGACCGCGCATCATATGGGCTTGCGTCATCTCGCTTTGACCGATCGGGATGGTGTGCAGGGCATGGTGCGGGCCTTCGTCAAGGCGCGCGATCTCGGGATTCGCCTGGTGGTCGGTGCGCGGGTGACGGTGGCCGACGCTTCTCTGCTGCCGGTGCTTCGCGAGGCGGAACAGCTGCCGCCGTCGTCGAGCATCGTGCTGCTCTGCACCACGCGCCGGGGCTACGCGCACCTCTGCCGTCTGTTGACGGTGGGACGTCTGCGCTGTCGCAAGGGGCGCTGCATCGTCACCTGGGAGGAGGTCTGCTCCCATGCGGGCGATCTCATGGCCTTGTGGGGCGGCACGGAGGGGTTGCTCGGCGTCGATGGTCGGGATGACCTGGTCGACGCGGTCGCCGGCCGGCTGCGGGAGGCCTTCGACGACCGGCTGGCCGCCCTGGTGACCCGGCATCGCCTGGCCGATGAGCTGCGCCATGAGCGCCGGCTGCGCGAGCGTGCGGCGCGCTTCGACCTGCCGATCGTGGCTGGTGTGGAGGTGCTCTACGCGAACCCGGCCCGTCGGTCGCTGCAGGATGTGGTCACCTGCATCCGGCATGGGGTCACCATCTCGTCGGCGGGACGGCGCCTGCAGGCCAACGCCGAGCATGACCTGAAGTCGCCCCATGCCTTCAGCCAGCTGTTCCAGGACGATCCGGCGGCGGTGCGCAGGAGTCTCGAGATCGCCGAGCGCTGCGCCTTCTCCATGGGCTCGATCCGCTATCGCTATCCCAACGAGCGGCTGCCCGACGGTCGCACCTCGGGCGAACACCTCCGCCACCTCACCTTCGAAGGGGCAAGGAAACGATATGGCGAAGAGATCCCAACAGATGTGCAGATCCAGGTCGAGCGCGAACTGGCCCTGATCGACGAGCTCGATTACCCCGGCTACTTCCTGACCATGGCCGAGATCGTGCGCTGGTGTCGCAGCCAGGAGATCCTCTGCCAGGGCCGGGGCTCGGCCGCCAACTCGGCGGTCTGTTATTGCCTGGACATCACCGCGGTCGACCCGGTGCGCATGGGCCTGCTCTTCGAACGTTTTATCTCGCGCGAGCGCGCAGAGCCGCCCGACATCGACCTGGACATCGCCCACGAACGACGCGAGGAGGTCATCCAGCACGTCTACGACAGCTACGGCCGTGACCACGCGGCCATGGTGGCGGTGGTGATCCGCTACCGCTCGCGATCGGCCGTGCGCGAGGTGGGCAAGGCGTTGGGCATGGCGGAGACGGCCCTCGACCGGCTGGCGGGGGTGGTCGACCACTACGAGGGGCCGACGGAGGCGACGCTGGAGCGGGCCGGGCTGGATCCTCGCCTGCCGGTGCACGGCCACCTGCTGCGCCTGGCCAACGAGATCCTGGACTCGCCACGGCACCTGTCGATCCACCCGGGTGGCTTCCTGCTGGGTCACGAGCCGGTGCACGACCTGGTGCCTATCGAGAACGGCGCCATGGCCGATCGCACCGTGATCCAGTGGGACAAGGACGATGTGGAGGCGCTGGGCCTGTTCAAGGTCGATCTGCTCGGGCTGGGCGCCTTGAGCCAGCTGGATCGCTGCTTTCGGCTCATCGAACGGCACGGCGGGCCGTCGCTCTCCATGGCCGCGCTGCCGCCCGATGACAAGGCGACCTACGACATGATCTGCGAGGCAGATACGGTGGGCGTGTTCCAGATCGAGAGCCGGGCACAGATGTCCATGCTGCCGCGCCTGAGGCCGCGTCGATACTACGACCTGGTCATCGAGGTGAGCATCGTACGCCCTGGTCCCATCACCGGCGGCATGGTCCACCCCTACCTGCGGCGTCGGCGGGGGGAAGAGCCGGTGGAGTACCCCCACCCATGCCTGGAGCCTGTGTTGAGCAAGACACTGGGCGTGCCCTTGTTCCAGGAGCAGGTGATGAAGCTGGCCGTCGTCGCCGCCGACTACACCCCTGGCGAGGCTGACCAGCTGCGTAGGGATATGGCCGCCTGGCGTCGTTGCGGGCGCATTGAACAGCATCGCGAACGCCTGGTTCGTCGCATGGTGCGCAAGGGCATCGCCGAGGAGTTCGCTGTGCGGGTCTTCGAGCAGATCCGTGGTTTTGGCGAGTACGGCTTCCCGGAGAGTCACGCCGCCAGCTTTGCCTTGATCAGCTACGCCACGTCCTACATGAGGCGCCACTTCGTCGCCGCCTTTACGTGCTCTCTTCTCAACGCGCAGCCCATGGGTTTCTACTCTCCAGCGACACTGGTTGAAGACGCAAAACGACATGGGGTCGAGATATTGCCAGTAGATGTGTCATGCAGCACTTCAGACTGTCTTCTGGTGGGTCGGGACCCGGATGGCGCGGCTCCAACCTCCCTGGCAGCCGTCGATCGTCTGTCGCGGGCGGTGCGCATGGGGCTGCGTTACGTCAAGGGGCTGGCCGAGGGGGAGCGCCTGGCCATCGAGCGGGCGCGGCATCAGCACCCCTTTGCCTCGTTGGAGGACTTCGTTCGCCGCAGTGGGCTGGGTGAAAAACCGCTGGTGGCGTTGGCCGAGGCGGGCGCGTTGGACTGCTTCGGCTGCGATCGCCGGCAGGCGTTGTGGCAGGTGCGCGGGCTGCTCCGCGATCGTCAGATCAGCCTGCCCCTGGATCGCTCGGAGACGGCGCCCTCCTTCCGGCCGTTGAGCGGCCTGGAGACCATCTCCTGGGACTATCGGCGGGCTTCGCACAGTCCGCGTGGCCACCCGTTGAGCCACTTGCGCACGGCATTGCAGGCCGTCGGTCTGCCCGATGCGGCGACGCTCAACCGGATGCGCGATGGCCGGCGACTGCGCTACGCCGGGCTGGTCATCTGTCGGCAGCGACCCGGCACGGCGCGTGGGGTCACCTTCATGACGCTCGAGGACGAGACCGGCTTTGTGAACCTGGTGGTCTGGCCCAAGACCTTCGAGCGCTTCGCTGTGCTGGCCCGGACGGCCAGTTTACTTGGTATCAGCGGGCACATTCAGTCCCAACAGGGGATTGTGCACCTGATCGCAGACAGTCTCTGGCTGCCCGAGATCGATGAACGGCCGGTAGCCACGCGCAGTCGGGACTTCCACTGAATGCATCTTCGCAGCCAACAGACTGGATCCCGCGCCCGGGCTGGCCGATGATGTGGGTGGCGCCGCGGCGCCGGGAGCCCCGATTGAGCCACCATCGCCACCTCATATCGCTCGCCCTCGCAGCGCTGCTCTGTAGCTCGCTATGCGGTCCCGGATGCAGCGATGAGCCGGGCCCCGATGCAGACACCGACCCGACCGCGAAGCCGCAGCCGCAGTTGGTGTTCGGCGGCAGCTACGAAGACGACCTGCGCGCGATCGCGCTCGCGGACGATGGCGACGTGATCTCGGCCGGCTACACCGAGAGCGCGGGCGCTGGAAACTGGGACATGCTCCTGATGCGCAGCAGCCCCTGTGGCGAGGTGCGCTGGGCAAAGACTTATGGCGGCAGCGACAAGGACCTGGCCAGTGGCGTCATCGCCACCGCAGATGGCGGATTCGCGGCCGTGGGCAGCAGCGACAGCTTCGGTGGTTACGTCGAGATCTACGTCGTGCGCACCGACGGGCAGGGCAAGCTGCTCTGGTCCAATGTCTACGGCGGCAACGGCTACGACTCGGGCACGGCCTTGCTGCAGACGGATGACGGCGGCTTCCTGGTGATGGGGGAGACCTACAACTTTGGCCCGGGCACCCCCGAGACGCACAACATGCTGGTCGTGCGAACAGACGCGACAGGCAAGCTGCTCTGGGAGCGGACCTACGGCGGGGGGGTCGATGGCGACGCCGGATTCGCCGTCGCTCGACGTGCCGCGTCCACGGGGTTGGCGGCCGGCTACGCCATCGCCGGCGCCACCGAGAGCTTCGGCCACGGGCACGACGACCTCTGGTTGCTCTACCTCGACGACACGGGCCAGGTGCTCCGCTCCTGGGCCTATGGCGGGCCCGAAGATGACGAACTGCGCCACATCGCGCCCACGCCTGCAGGTGGCTGGTTGTTGACCGGATTCAGTCGCGGATTCGGCGCCAAGAAGAGCGACATCGTCGCTCTTGAGGTCGGCACGAAGGGCGAAGTGCGCTGGATGCGCCGCTACGGCGGGATGCAGAAAGAGCGGGGCTACGGGGCCCATGCCATGGCCACATCGGACGGCGGCGGCTGGTTGCTGACCGGACATACCGCCAGCTTCGGCGAAGGAATGGATGACCGCCTGACCCTGCGCCTGGACGACGCCGGCAAGCCGCTCCACATGCGCGTCTTCGGCATGCAGAAGGACGACAAGGCGGTGGCCTCCGTGGCCCTGGCCGACGGCCGCGTGGTGCTGGCCGGGCGCACCGAGAGCTTCGGCGCCGGCGTTCGCGACGGCTGGCTTACCACTGTAGACACCCAGGGGCGCGGCACCTGCCTGGCCCACGTGCCGGACGCACCGCTGCTTCACGAGGGCCTGGTGCCGGGGCGGATCGAGTTCAAGCCGGCTATCGCGCAGGGGGCAACTCGCTCCGACGCCGCCACCGTCGTCGGCGACTTCGACGGCGCCACGGCCAAGGATACCTGCCCGGCTGCGTGTCCCTAACAGACCGTCAGACCGCCATAAACTGGCCCCACGGCTCACCTGTCCTACGATCGTCGAGCGCGACGAAGCGTGGGGGTTGTGATGGGAAACACGGTGGTCAGCGGGCGATGGCAGGGATTCTCCGCCTGGCTCGAGACCCTGACCGGCGCCGACGCCGGCATGTTGGGGCCCCTGCTCGACACGCTGGTCATCGCCCTCTGCTTCCTCTTACTACGCAGGATTCTGGGCCGCGCCCTGACGCGCAATGTGGATGATTCGGGCCGCCGCTACACCATCAGCAAGGTCATCAGCTACGGCCTGGGCATCATCGCCCTGGCTATGGTGGCCCAGATCTGGATATCCGGCAGGGGCGACATCAGCACCTACCTGGGCATCCTCTCCGCCGGCCTCGCGGTCGCCTTGAAAGACCCCATCGTGAACCTGGCCGGGTGGCTGTTCATCCTGGTCCGGCAGCCATTCAGCGTCGGCGATCGCATCGAGATCGGCGATGTCGCGGGCGACGTGGTCGATACCGGCCCACTGACGTTCAGCCTGCTCGAGATCGGCAACTGGGTGCGCGATGATCAGAGCACCGGCCGCATCGTTCACCTGCCCAACGGCGTGGTCTTCAACGAGTCGGTGGCCAGCTATACCCACGGTTTTGAGTACATCTGGAACGAGCTCGCGGTGACCGTCACCTTCGAGAGCGACTGGGAGAAGGCGCGGGACCTGCTGACCGACATCGCCTGGCGCCACAGCCGCGAATTGATCGACGACG
>CAYTLW010000104.1:0-27330 GCA_964438735.1 uncultured Enterobacteriaceae bacterium
CGCGGATCGAGGCCGCTGGTGGGTTCGTCCAGGATGAGCACCTTCGGCCGATGGATGAGCGCGCAGGCCAGGGCGAGCTTCTTCTTCATGCCCATGGAGTAGTTGACCGCGTAGTCTTCGCTGGCGTCGGCCATGGCGAATGAGGCCAGGAGTTCATGGGCGCTTTCGCGGGCTTGCGCCGGCGTCATGCCGTGCATTTCGCCGACGAAGGCGAGCAGCTCGCGGCCGCGCAGGAAGTCGTAGAACGACGGCACGTCGGGCAGATAACCGACCTGCTTCATGAGCTCGGCGCGCTCTTTGTGGCAGTCCAGGCCCGCGATGGTGGCGCGGCCGGTGGTGGGCACCAGGGTGCCCATGAGCATGCGGATGGTGGTGGTCTTGCCGGCGCCGTTGGGGCCCAGGAAGGCGAAGACCTCGCCGGGTTCGACGACGAGGTCGAGGTCGGCCACGGCAGCGAAGTCGCCGTAGGTCTTACCGAGGCCGTGGGTCTCGATCATCGATCAGAAGCCGAGCGCGCGGACCGGCGTCATTCGCCAGCCGTAGCCGTCGCCCAGTTGACCGTCCGAGCCATCTCCCCAGCAGAAAGCCTTGCCGTCCTGGGCCGTGGCGCAACTGTGGCGATGGCCGGCGGCCATGGTCGTTATCTTGGCCGAGGCCGTGAAGACGTTGACGGGCGAGGAGGCGGTCTTGGCCAGGCCGTCGCCCAACTGGCCGGCGGTGCCCAGCCCCCAACACGACACGTCACCGGCGGCGTTGCGGGCGCAGGTGTGGTGATCGCCGGCGGCCACGTGGTGGATGTTCACAGTGGCATTGACCGGATTGACGCTCGAGACCGTCTTGCCGTTGCCGAGCTGGCCGTGGCTGTTGTTGCCCCAACAATAGAGGTGCCAGCTTTTACCCACCGCGCAGGCGTGGGCGCCGCCGGCGGAGATGCTGGAGTTGAACATCCACGGCATGATGAAGGGCAGGAACACCCCCTGCGGGTTGTAGTGATGGGACTTGCTGCCGTTGCCGAGTTGGCCGGTGTGGCCGTTGCCCCAGCACTTCACCGAGCCGTTCTTGTAGCCGGCGCAGCTGAAATCATGGCCGACCATGATCGCCTTGGCGTCGGTCGGCGCCTTGGTCTTGACCACGCCGACCGGCTTCTTGTTGTCCTGCACCCCGCTCTGGAAGATGTTGTTGGCGCCCCAGCACTTGACCTCGCCGATGTCTGTGAGCGCGCAGCTGTGGCCGGTGCCCGACGCCACGTAGGTCGCGCCCGTCAAGCCGGGCACCTTGACCGGTTTGGCGGAGACGCCGCCGCCGCCGGTGCCGTGCTGGCCGGTGGCGTTATCGCCCCAGCACCACACCACCTTGGTCTTGTCGGTGGCGCAGGTGTGCCGCTGACCGGCGGAGATGGACGTCAGGTCCTTCAGCCCTGGCACCTTGGTGGGCACGGCGCTGCCAGCGCCGCCCTGGGTGCCCTGGCCCATCTGGGCGTGACCGTTCGTGCCCCAGCACCAACCGCCGCCGTCCTTGTCGATGCCGCAGGTGTGAAACTGCCCGGCTGTGATGTCGATCAGCGGCACGCCGATGACGACCGGCGAGGGCTTTGACACGCTGGCGTCGCGGCCCAGGCCGAGCTGGCCGTTGTTGTTGTGGCCCCAACTCCAGAGCCCGCCATCGGTAGCGATGGCGTGAGTGGCGCGCTGGCTGGCGCGGATCGACGTGATGCCGCCCAGCCCCTTGACCGCGATGGGGCCGTTGGTCCCGGTGGCGGAGGCGGGCCCGAGCTGGCCGTAGACGCCGGCGCCCCAGCAGGTGACCGCGCCGCCTTTGTGCAGCGCGCAGCTGTGCTCCCTGCCCGCGGCGACGGCCATGGCGTCGGTGACGCCCGCGACCTTCTTGGGTAAGGGGTGGTTGGGCTTGGCGGGTTTGCCATCGAGCTGGCCGCTGGTCGCTCGTCCGAAGCAGTAGACCTCGCCCGAGGTGTTGACCGCGCAGGTGTGGTAGCGGCCGGTCGTGGCGTGGATGACGTCGCCGAGGCCGCCGATCTTGGTTGGCACGAGGTGTTTGCCGCTGGGCGAACCGAGTTGACCCTTGGAGGTGTCGCCCCAGCAATGCAGCTTGGCGTTGATGTCGACGGCGCAGGTGTGGGCGGTGTTGGCGACCAGGTTCGAGGTGCCGACTCCCAGGCCCACGGCCGGCTTGGCGATGTTGCTGTCCTGGCTTTTGCCGTTGCCGAGTTGGCCGTACAACCCCCGGCCCCAGCAGCGGACATCGTTCTTGGTGGTGGCGCAAGTGTGGTAGTCGCCCGCGGCGATCTCCTCGGCGCCGCTGATCCCCTTGACCTTGGCCGGCGCCGGACTGTTGACGTTGCCGCCGTCGCCCAGTTCTCCATTCTTGTTGTGCCCCCAACACCAGACGCTGCCGTCCTTCTTGATGGCGCAGGTGTGAGCGTGACCTGCCGCGACGGCGATCGCGCCGGTGATGGCCTTCACCTGCGTCGGTTTGCCGGCGAACGTCGTGCCGGGCAGGCCCAGGCTGCCGGTGTCATCGTTGCCCCAGCACCAGACGCTGCCATTGTGGGCCACGGCGCAGAGGTGCTCGCTACCGGCGGCGACCTGCTTGAAGCCGGACTTGCAGGCGCCGGCGGCGCAGACGCCGGTATCCCCACAGGAGCTGCCGTCTTTCATCTTGGTATGGCTGCAGCCCTTCTTGGCGTCGCAGCTGTCCTTGGTGCAGAGCTCACCGTCGTCGCAGGAGACCTTGGCCGGCACCAGCTTGCGGATCAGGTGGTCGGCCTGGCCGATGTTCAGCACGCCCTGGGGGCCGAAGGCCAGGGCGATGGGGTGGGTCAGCGTGGCCTTGTCCAGGGGGCCGTCCAGGTTGCCGGACTTCGACCCGCCGGCCACCGTGACCACTTCGCCCGCGGCCAGGATGCGCCGCACCCGATGATTGCCGTTGTCGGCCACGTAGACATCGCCACCGGGGCCGACGGCCACGTCCTGGGGCGAGCTGAACTGCGCCTTCGCCGCCGGCCCGTCCTTGAACCCCTTGGTGCCATTGCCCGCGAGCGTGCTGACCGCGCCGCCGGGGACGACCTTCCGGATGCGATGATTGCTCCGATCGGCGACGTAGATCGACCCGTCGGGTGCCAACGCCACGCCCAGCGGATCGTAGAAACTGGCGGCCGCGACCGGCCCGTCGGCGAAGCCCGCCTTGCCCGTGCCCGCCACGGTGGTGACGACGCCCTCGGGGGTCACGCTGCGGATGCGCTGGCCGAGCTCGCCCACCCAGGCTGTGCCCTCGTCGTCCACGGCGATGGCGTGCGGTTGGTAGAACCTGGCCGCTGCCCCCTTGCCGTCGGCGTAACCGGCGATGCTGCCGGCGACGGTGATGACGTCGCCACCGGCCTCGATGCGACGGATCCGGTTGTTGCTGTTGTCGGCCAGCCAGACCCGACCCTTGCCGTCGACATCGACGTCGACGGGCATGTTGAAGGCCGCCTGCGTTCCTTTGGCGTCCTTGTACATGCGCACGCCAGTGCCCGCTACGGTGGCGACATCAGCGCCGGCGCTGATGGAACGAATCCGCTGGTTGTACTGGTCGGCGACGAACAGCTGGCCTTTGCTGTCTGCAGCCAGGCCGACCGGCAGCGCAAACCGCGCCGAGGTGCCCTGGCCGTCGGCGAATCCGCCGCCGATGGCACCGGCGACCGTCCACACGGTGCTGGTGGTGGCCGGCGTGCATGCGCTGGTCGCGCACTGCTGCGACAGGGTGCATACGTTGTTGTCGTTGCACGGCGTGCCGTTCTTCTGTCCGGCGCACGTGGTGACCTCGCAGACCCCTTCGAGGCAGCTGCCAGCGGGGCATTTTGCGCCATCGGCGGCGGACTTGCTCGAGCAGCCAGTGGTCGGCGCGCAGCTGTGCAGGACGCAGCCGTCGCCGCTGCCGCAGTCCTTGGCCGTGCCCACCTTGCAGGCCCCGGCGCTGGTGCAGGTGTCGCCGATGGTGCACAGGCTGCCGTCTTCGCAGGCGCTGCCGGGCTTGGCTTTGCTGTGCGCGCAGCCGCTCTTGGGGTCGCAGCTGTCTGCGGTACAGCCGTTGGCGTCGTCGCAGTTGGTCGCCGGCAGGGCCACCCTGCGGATCCGGTGGTTGAGCCGGTCGCAGAGCCACATGGCGCCCTGGCCGTCGAACGTGATGCCGGCGGGGATGGCGAACTTCGCCTTGGCGCCGGCGCCGTCGGCGAAGCCGTTCAACTTGCCGGCGATGGTCTGCACCACGCCGTCGAAAGAGACCCGCCTCACCGCGTGCTGGGTCGTGACCACCAGGCCGCCCGCCGGGTCGAGGGCGATGCCCACCGGGTTGGGCAGCCCGGCTGCCTTGCCCTTGCCATCCACGTGGCCTGTGGCCCCGCCCGCCACCGTCGTGACGACGCCCTTGGCGTCGACCCGTCGCACCCGGTGGCCGCCGTTCTCCGCCACCCAGATCACGCCTTGCTTGTCCACCGCCAGGTCGTAGGGAGCGTTGAACTTCGCCGCCGTGCCGGTCGCGTCGAGGTAGCCGGCCTTGCCGCCGGCCAGGGTCTTGACCTCGCCGTCCGGGGCCACCGAGCGGATGGCGTGGTTGCCCAGATCGGCCACCCAGATGTTGCCGCCGGCGTCGAGGGCGATGCCCATAGGCGTGCTGAAGCGGGCCTGGCTGCCCTTGCCATCCACCTTGCCCACCAGGCCGCCAGCGATGATCGAGACCTTGCCCGCCGCGTTCAGCTTCTTGAGCCGGTGATCGCTGATCAGGAACAACGTTCCCGAAGGATCCACCGCAAGCCCGCCCAGGTGCGCCAGCATGACTTCGGACGCGGCGCCCTCTTGCGGGCCGGTGAAGTTGCCGCCGACTGCGGTCTGCACCAGCCCGGAGGGCGAGACCTTGCGGATGGCCCTGTTGTCCAGGTCGCCGACGTAGAAGGCGCCGAAGGGGCCGCGAGCGATGAAGGTCGGGTGGTGGAAGCGGGCCTTGTCACCGGGACCGTCGGCAAACCCCGGCCCGCCGGCGACGGTGCTCACCTGCCAGGCGGTCGGCGCTTTGCAGCTGCCAGAGGCGCAGACCTCGCCAGATGTGCACTTATCACCATCCTCGCAGGGTTTGCCGGTCTTGGTCGGGTCGGCGACGCCGTCGCTGCAGACGAGCTTGCCGGCCTTGCAGGCGGGTTTGCCCTGGCTGCAGCCGCCTTTCAGCACGCAGGTGCCGCCGGGCTTGGCCTTCTCGTCGGGCATGTGGCTGCAGGTGGCCGACTTGGTATCGCAGATGTCCAGGGTGCACGGGTTGTCATCGCTGCAATCGACGAAGGGGGGCACGACTTTACGGATGCGGTGGGCGCTGTGGTCGACAAAAGTGAGCACGCCAACCGCGTCGATGTGCAGGCCTGTCACCCAGCCCATGGCCGCCTTGTCGGCCGGTCCGTCGGTGGCGCCAGGCAGACCCGTGCCGGCTACGGTGGCCACGCCCGCGCCGTCGATCATGCGGATGCGCATCTGCTCGCCGATGTAGAGCGTGCCGCCGGGGCCGACGGCGATGTCGAAGGGTTGTTTGAAGACCGCCTGCGCGGGCGCGCCGTCCTGGTAGCCCGACGTGCCGACGCCCGCCACCGTGGTGACCCCCCCCCGTCGGCGAGATGCGTCGGATCCGATGGTTGCCCGAGTCGGCCACGAAGACGTGGCCCTGGGCATCGACCGCCACACCCCATGGCGACGAGAAGGACGCCTGGGTCCCCTGCCCGTCGGCGGAGCCAGCCTTGCCGGTGCCCGCCACGGTGCTGACCACGCCGCCGGCCGTCATCTTGCGGATCCGGTGGCCTGCGTCGGCGATGTAGGAGGTGCCGTCTTTGGCGATGGCGATGCCCTTGGGCGACAGGAAGCTCGCCGCCGTGCCCGTGCCGTTGACGTGGGCGGCCTTGCCGTTGCCGGCGATAGTGGTCACGGTGCCGTCCATGGCCACCTTGCGGATGGTCCTGTTCAGGCCGTCGGTGACCAGCAGGTCGCCCAGCGGCGCCAGGTCGGCGTGGTGAGGCTGGTAGAAGCGGGCCTTCTTGCCCTTGGCGTCGACGTTGCCCTCGACCGGCCAGCCGGCCAGGGTGGTCACCGTGCCGTCGGTGTCGATCCGCCGGATCCGGTGGGCGTAGCGCTCGACCACGAACGCGACCCCCTTGCTGTCGACGACCACGTCCATGGGGCCGTTGAAGGACGCGCCAACCCCCTTGCCTTCGAGCATGCCAGCGCTGGCGCCGGCCCAGGTGTGCACCATGGCGCCAGTGGCTGCGACGCACTTGCCGCCGGCGCAGGTCTCGCCCAGCGTGCAGGCGTCGCCGTCGTCGCAGGCCATGCCGGGGGCCTGGCCGGTACAGTCCGGGACCACGCACAGGCCCGACTTGCAGGCGCCGGACTTGCTGCATGCGGCGCCTTCGGGCTGGGCCGCGTACTGGCAGCCCTTCTTGGGGTCGCAGATATTGGTGCTGCACAGGTCGGGCGGTACGCAGGATGGCTTGCCCCCGGGCTTGCACGCCCCCTTGGCATCGCAGAGGTCGTTCACCGTGCAGAGCGTGCCATCCTCGCAGGGCAAGCCGGCGGCGACGGGTTTGTGCAGGCAGCCCGAGCCGCCGTCGCAGCTGTCCAGGGTGCAGGCGCTCTTGTCCTCGCAGCTGTTGCCGGGAGGCACGAAGCGTCTGACCTTGGCGTTGCCCGTGTCGGCGATGTAGAGGATGCCGCCGGGTCCGGCAGCGACGGCCATCGGACCGTTGAAGGACGCCTTGGCGGCGCCACCATCCAGCGCGCCGGCGACGGTGGGCAGGCCGGCGATGGTGGTCACCGTGCCATCGCCGGCGATGCGGCGCAGCACGTGGTTGCCGGTATCGGCCACGAAGACCACATCGGTCGGACCCGGTGTGATCCCCGAGACGCCCTTGAAGCGGGCGACCTCACCCTTGTCGTCGGCGTAGCCTGGCTTGCCGCCGGCGACGGTGATCACGGTGCCCGAACCGTCCACCCGGCGGATGCGGCTGTTGCCTTCGTCGGCCACATAGATGAAGCCATTGGCCGCCAGGGCGATGTGGTGGATGGCACCGAACTTCGCCTTGGCTCCCTGGCCATCGGCGAAGCCCTTGCTGCTGCCGGCGTGGGAGGTCACCTGCCCGTCAGCGGCTCGTTTGCGGATGCGGTAGTTGTCCCGATCGGCGATATAGGCGTGGCCGGCGGGCGCCACCTGGATGGCCGTGGGATTGCTGAACCAGGCGTTCAGGCCCTTGCCATCCTTGTACCCCTTGCCCAGGCCGGCGAGGGTGATCACCTTGCCGTCGCCGTCGATCGTCCGGATGCGGTTGTTGCCCGAGTCGGCCACCCAGATCAGGCCCTTGGGCCCCAGGTCGACGCCGGCCGGTCGGGTGAAGCGCACCATCTTGCCCGTGCCCTGCGAGTAGCCGGCAATACCCGAGCCCGCCACGGTGGTGATGGTGCCGTCAGGCGTGATGCGGCGGATGGTATGACCGGCCGTGTCGGCCACGTACACGATGCCCGCGCCGCTGACGACGAGCCCCGAAGGACCGGCCAGTCGGCCGACACCCGGGCCGCCATCGATGTAACCCTGGCCGCCGGCGAGGGTCTCCACCTCGGCGCCGCCCGGTGACACGCACTTCTGGTCTTTGCAGACCTCCTTGGTGGTGCAGACGTTGCCATCATCACAGGCCGTGCCGTCGGCCAGGGCCGCGCAATCCGGCACGCACTTGCCGGTCGCGCAGACCTTGAAGTTGCCGCACGCCGTGCCGTCCTTGGCGGGGTCGAAGATGCAGCCCTTCTTGGGGTCGCAGGACGGGTTGAGCGTGCACGGGTCGTCGTCCTTGCAGGTGACCTTCGAGCCGGCAACGCACACCTTCGCCTTGCATGTATCGCCTTCGGTGCAGAGGTCGCCATTATCGCAGGCGCCAACCTTGGCGGTCGCGGTGCAACCCTTGGCCGGTTCGCAGCCGTTGGTGGTGCATTTGTTGCCGTCGTCGCAACTCACGCCGTTTCCGGGCACGCATTTGCCGGCTTTGCAGGCGTCCTTGTCGGTGCACTTGTCGCCGTCGTCGCAGATCTTGCCGTCGGCCACGATGTCGGCGACGCAGGTGCCCGCCTTGCAGAGGCCCTGGACGCAATCCCCCTTGCCCAAGGCGGCGCACTCGTTGTCGGCGGAGCAGTAGGTGGTCGTCCCGGTGGCAGCGTCGGGGGCGTCCGCGGCATCCAATCCGCCATCCTTGTCCGTGACCGTGTCTGCGCCCGTGTCCGTGACCGTGTCTGCGCCCGTGTCTGTGACCGTGTCTGCGCCCGTGTCCGTGACTGTGACCGTGTCTGAGCCCGTGTCCGTGACCGTGTCCGTGACCGTGCCCGTGACCGTGTCCGTATCCGCGACAGTACCCGCGTCCGCGTCCGAGACGACGCCCTCTTCGGTGTGGAAGAGGTCCTTGTCCACGTAGGGCACGTCGCAGGCAGCCGCCGTGCAGACCAGCCCGGCCAGCAGGATGGGGGATATGGCGTTGTGCACTCGGTCGCCCTTCATGTCTGGACTCCCTCTTTCGCCTTGCGAGTTTCGTCGGCTTTGACGCCGATCAGAACGCGACCGCCAGGGTGAACGAGCGGCCCGTCGGGCCCGGCATCAGGGCCACGTCGCCGCCGTCGGACATGCCCCACAACAGGTACGCGCCGGCGCTGGCGACGGCCACGCCGGCGAACGTGGACACGGCCCAGAGCTTGCGATCGCTGTTGAGCTGGTCCTGCTCCGCCGTGTACTCGTTCCACTCCAGGTCGGGGATCTTGTCGCTACTGTCGCGCTTGTCGGTCTCTTTGGTCAGCGCTGCCTGGTCGCTCTCGACCCCCGCCCACATGACGCCGCCGAGACCGGCTGCGATCAGGCCGACGCCGAGGCTGGCCCAGCCGGCGGGTTTATTCCAGGGGGACGGCGCCTCCTTGCTGACGCCCGGCGGTGGGTTCGGCGCGCTGACGGCTTTGACCGGCGTCTTTGGCGGGGCCTTCGACGGCGCCTTCGCCTCGGGCGACACCTTCTTTGGGGGCGTCTTGGTCGGCGCTGTGGCCGCCGCCTCGCCCGGTTTGCGACCCTTGACGCCGAAGTGCTTGCGGGTCTCGATGATCTCCTTGAGGTGCAGCTGGGCCCGCCGCTTGGTCTCGGCGTCGACGTCCTTCAGATCGATCACCCGCTGGTAGTCCTTCTGCGCCGCGTCCAGCTTGAATGCACGCTGTTCTGCCCGCGCCGCGTTGAACAGGAAGCCCGGGATGGGGTGGATCTGGTAGGCCTGGTGGAAGAGCTTCGCCGCCTGTTCGTAGCGCCCCTCCTTGTAGTGCAGCTTGGCCAGCTCCAGGGCGCCGAACGCGGCCTTCTCGCGACTGGCGTCGGCCGCCTGGATGTCTGGCGCCGCCGCGACCCCCATCATCAGCGCCGCCACGATCGCCCCGCGTGCCCAGGTCACCGTCCTGACTTTGCGCGATGTCTGGCGTAGATGACCCATGACAACCTCTCGGCGGACCCCAACGGCATGGTGGCGGGTCCAATGCGATACGACGCGGCTCATCGTGTCACAGCGGGAGACACGCTTTCAAGATGCAGGTCTTCCACTGCGCGCGCGGGGCCGAGACAAGACCCTTGGTGCCACTCTCAGTAGTTCTCTGCCAGCCGCTCGAAGTGCTTCTGGGCGTGATTGCAGGCCGGGCAGTTATGGGGCGCTTCGTGGCCCTCGTGCACGTAGCCGCAGTTGCGGCACTTCCACCTCGTCGGCTCGTCCGAACGCCACACGCTACCCGCCTCCACCGCCGCGAGCAGGGCCCGAAAGCGCTCCTCGTGGGCTTTCTCCGCCTTGGCGATCATCTGGAAGGCGGCCGCGACTTTCGGAAAACCCTCCTCCTTGGCGATTCGCGCGAACTCGGGGTAGAGCTCGGTCCACTCCTCGTGTTCCCCGGCTGCGGCGGCGGCGAGGTTCTCCGCCGTGGTGCCGATGACGCCTGCGGGGTACGCGGCGGTGATCTCGGTGGCGCCGCCTTCAAGGAACTTGAAGAAGCGCTTGGCATGCGCCTTTTCGTTGATGGCGGTCTCCTCGAAGAGCTCGGCGATCTGCAGGTAACCCTCCTTGCGGGCCACGGAGGCGGCGTAGTCGTAGCGGTTGCGGGCCTGCGATTCGCCGGCGAATGCGGCGAGCAGGTTCTTCTCGGTGCGGGATCCGGCGATTGTGGTCATGTCGCGAACTCCTGGAGCTGATCGGATTGCGGGGGCGAACGTCGTGCGGTCGACGCTGCCGACACAAGACACAGGACATTTCTCCCGGCAATCCTAGGCTCTGAGCGGTCGGTTTCCGGCCCACTTTCCACCGTCGGTCCGTCGCCATGCTCGCCAGAGCCCCCCTGATGCTCGACCCGCCGCCGGACGGTTTCACCGCCCTCTACCTGGCCGTCGCCATCTGCTACGGCGTCTACCTGCTGGCCGAATTCGCGCTGCCCCGTCTTCGCGCCTGGCCGCTGGTCGCCGGCCTCGTCCTGCACCTGGCCGCCATCGTCCTGCGCGGGCTGGCTATCGGCAGCTTCCCCCTGACCAACAAGTTCGAGTCATTCTTCAGCTTCGCTTTCATGGCCATGACGGTCCTGCTCGTGGACCAGCGCAGCCCCTCGCGGGTGCACCGCGTCGGCTTGTGGACCATGGGCGCGGCCTTCTACGCCGCCACGTTGCTGTTCGAGACCGGGCTCTTCTATCCGCCGCCCCTGTTGACCACCATCTGGTACCCCCTGCACGTGCCGGCGTCGTTCCTGGCTTACGCCTTGTGGACCTCCTGTGCCATGGCCGGTCTGGCCATCCTGGTCACGCCTGGCGCGACGCCCGAGTACCGAACTCGCCTGGGCCTGGCCATCGAGGGCCGCGCCTTCTGGGGCTGGTGGATCTTCACCGTGTCCATGGTCTTCGGCGGCATTTGGGGCTACGTCGCCTGGGGCGCGCTCTTCTTGTGGGATCCCAAGCTGGTCTGGTCGGTGATCCTGTGGCTGTTCTGGTCCGGTTTTGTGCACCTGCGCTACTGGCCCGCCGCCGCACGTCCGCGGGTTCGCGGCGGCCTGGCCCTGGTCGGCCTGCTGGTACTGATGATCGCCTACGTGGGCACCTCCTTCCTGTTCGGCCACGGTTCGCACAGCTTCACGCAGGATAAGTAGTCGATGGCCTGGCTGTTCAGACTGCTGCGGGCGCAGAAGACGGGCATCTGGTGCGCCGGAGTCAGCGTGGTCCTGATGGGCTTCGGCAGCGTCTGGATGGACATCGTGCCGCAGCATTACGTCGGCCTGCACGCCGATGACCTGCGCTTCTTCATCGATCCGCTGCACCCGGCCCACTTCTGGCTCTACGGCCTGGCCGCGACCCTGGCGCTCTGGGCGTTCAGCGCGGCGGTCTGTACCTGGGATGCGGTGTTGTCGCGCATCCGTCTGCGTCGATGGCATCCCACGGCCTGGGGGACTCCGCTGGTTCACATCTCCTTCGTCGGCGCGCTCATCATGCACCTTTGGGGTGGGTTGAGCTCGTCCGAGACCATGCACTCGGTCGGTCCGGAGGGCGCCGACGTGCACGGTGAGCGCTACGCATTCGTCGACCTGAACTATGAGTCGTGGCCTTCCGGCATGCCGAAGCTGGTCGAGGCCACCCTGCGCCGGGAGCGCGACGGCCGGACCGAGGACCTGACCCTGGGCTACAACGACCCCATCGTGTTGCATGGGGGCGCCACAGTGTTGTTGCTGGCCGGCATCGAGCGGCGCTGGCGCGGCGTCTTCGCCCGGGCGGGCGAGCGGGTCGAGCTGGGCCCAGGTGAGTCGGCGATGGTCGGCGGCCAGCCGCTGCAGGTGGACGACGTCGTCTATGGGCGAGGTCTGCGCATGCCGGTGGCCCAGGTGCGCGGCAGCGATGGCCGGCAGGTGCTGCTTGGAATGGGTATGCCGGCGCGTGCGGGTTTGTCGCTGGTCGACGCCTCGCCGACCCAGGTGGTGGCCATCAAGGAGCGCCACAATCCGGGCTTCCCGCTGACGTTGGCACTGTCGGCGCTGGTGGCATTGGGGGCCCTGCTGATCGGCTGGTCCAGGGTCCGAATGCGTCGCGCTTGAAACGGACGCCGCAGCCGTGCAAAAGCCGCAACAGTCAGTGGGCTTCGGGCCGGCCATTCAACCGCGGATGCGGCCCGCTCAGCGCCATCGATGGTCGAAGACCCAGGCTTTGGGATCGTTGGTCGCGTCCTGACAGAGGGCGATGAGCGTGTGGTAGCTCACCTCGACGCAATTGGCGGCGGGCCAGGAACGATACTCCTTGTCATTGCCGTCGGTCAGTGCCTTCCAGTTGCTGCCCTGGCCGGTCTTCTCGCTGGTGCCGATATAGCCCAGGCCGCCGCCGCCGCACGAGGTCGACTCGTAGGGCGTCTTGTTGTAGTCCCAGGAGAAGGCCCGGACCGGCTGGCCACTGCATGCATAGTCGTAGCCCTTGGACTTGGCCCAGTCCATGGCCGGCCCGATGGCGCCGTCGGGGGGCAGGCCGCGGCGGGTCATGCTGGACACCGTGGCCATGTGGAATCCGGACGCCTCGTTGCAGGCCGAGTAGACCTGCTTGTAGTTGTTGTTGCCCTTGATGTTGTCGACGGCGCAGAGCCAGAGGTCGTCGACGATCTTGCGCGCGTAGGGCATCCCCGGGGCGCAGCCATTCTTGTCCTTGGCCACGCATTTGCCCTTGTTGCAGACCTTGCCGGCGCCGCAGGCGCTGCCGTCGGCGACCGCCTTGTTCACGCAGCCGGTCTGGGGGGCGCAGCTGTCCTTGGTGCAGGCGTTGCCGTCGTCACATGACGTCGGCTGAGTGACGCATTTGCCGCCCTGGCAGGTCTCCTTGGTGGTGCATTTGTCGTTGTCGGGGCAGTCCAGCGGGAAGGGCGTCGCCGTGCATCCCTTGACCTTGTCGCATTGATTGAGCGTGCAGATGTTGCCGTCATCGCACGACTTCTGCGTGCCAGCGATGCAACTCCCATTCTTGCAGGCGTCGCCGACCGTGCAGCTGGAACCATCGGCATCGCACGGTGCGGTGTTTGGGGTGTGCAGGCAGCCGTTGAGCTTGTCGCAACTGTCGGTGGTGCAGACCTTGCCGTCATTGCAGGCCAGGGCGCTGCCCGGTTGGCAGGTGCCCGACTTGCAGCTGTCGCCCTTGGTACACGCAGAGCCGTCGGCATCGCAGGGCGCGCCTTCCTTGGTGGCGCCGGAGAGCACGCACTTGCCCTGTTTGCCGTCGCAGCTGCTGACCAGGCAGGGGTCGCTTGTCTTGCACACCTTCAGCGGCCCGGAGACGCACTTGCCGGAGATGCAGACGTCGTTGCTCGTGCAAGCCTTGCCGTCGTCGCAAGCGCTGGTGTCCACCACCGCTGTGACGACACACTGGCCGGTTTTGGCGCTGCAGGCGCTCTTGTTACACACGGGCGCCGGCGCGCAGACCTTGGGTTTGCCGGCCACGCAGGCGCCGGCCTTGCAGATGTCGCCCTGGGTACAGAGATCACCAGCGCTGCACGGCTTGGCGTTGGGGCTGTGCTTGCAGCCCGCGGCGGGGTCGCAGCTGTCATCGGTGCAAGCGTTGCTGTCGTCGCAGGACTTCTTGGCCCCAGCGACGCAAGCGCCTCCCTTGCAAGCGTCGGCTTGGGTGCAGACGGAGCTGTCGGCATCGCAGGCATTGCCTTCGAGCGCCTTGCCGTCAAAGGCACATACGCCCGTGGCAGCAACGCAGCTGTCCTGGGTGCACCCCTGCTTGTCGTCGCAGACCTTGGCCGGGCCGGCGATGCAGGCGCCTGACTTGCAGACGTCGCCCGCGGTGCAGGCGTTGCCGTCGCTGCAGGGCACCTTGTTGACGTCATGTTGGCAGCCAGTCTCGGCCTTGCAGCTGTCGTCGGTGCACGGATTGGCGTCGTTGCAGTCGACGATGTTGCCATCGCAGATGCCGCCCTTGCAGCCATCAGCCTTGGTGCACTTGTCGCCATCGTCGCAGGGTTTGCCGGCCTTCTGATTTGAGAAGACGCACTTGCCGGTGACCAGGCTGCACTGGCCAACGACGCAGACCTTGCCAGAGGCGCACGTCTTGCTCAGCCCGGCGTTGCACTGTCCCTTGGCGCAGACGTCGCCGATGGTGCACGGGTTGTCATCGTCGCAGGGGGCGCCGTCATCGACGGTCTGGGTGCAGCCCTTGGCCAGGTCGCAGCTGTCCTTGGTGCAGGGGTTGCCATCGTCGCACTCCTTCAGGGCCCCCTGGGCGCACTTGCCGGACTTGCAGGCGTCGTTTTCGGTGCAGACGCTGCCGTCGGCGTCGCAGGCCATGCCCTCGATGGCGGGCAGGTTGTCGCAGCCCTTGGCGCCGCCACAGGCATCGATGGTGCAGACGTTGCTGTCGTCGCAGGTCTGCTCGTCGGTCTGGCCGTCGCAGTCGTTGTCCTGGCCGTCGCAGACCTCGTCTTCCGGGCTGGGCGCCTCGCAGGGACCC
The DNA here is from genome assembly GCA_964438735.1 of uncultured Enterobacteriaceae bacterium. Classification (GTDB taxonomy): domain Bacteria; phylum Myxococcota_A; class UBA9042; order UBA9042; family UBA9042; genus CAYTLW01. The sequence continues at coordinate 14,542 of CAYTLW010000104.1, forward strand.
AGACCCGCGGCGTTGCAGCTGCGGCTGCCCACGCACTTGGCGATGACCTCTCCCCCTGCGTCCTTGACCGCCACGTAGCACGTCGTCTGCAGCTTGTCGGCGATGGCCGATGTCGAGCAGGTGCAGGCGCCGAATTGGGCACCGTCGCCACCGGGCGGCACGCATTGGCGGGTGTCCTTGCCCTTGGCGTTGACCACGTCCTGGCAGGTATGGCTGGCCGGGCAGTCGGCATCGTCCACACAGGCCGTGCCACAGAAGCGGCCGGCCGGGCCGTGGTCGACGCAGTCGTTGGTCTCGTAGCCGAGCCCCTTGCAGTCGGCGGCCTCGGCGCAGGGGTCGCAGAGATGTGGATGAGCCGGCACGCAGACGCCGACCAGGTCGCCGCCGCCACCGGAGACCTGGGCACACTTGAAGCCTTCGTCGCACTTGTCGACGCAGTTCTGGGCGCAGTGCCCGCCGCCGGCCAGCTGCAGGCAGAGCGCGTTGTCGCAGTCGTCGTTGCCGGCGCAGGTGCAGCCGGGGCCGCCCGGGCAGTTCAAGGTGCCGTCGGCGCTGTCCGAACCGGCGGCGTCTGCAAGGTCACTGGCGTCGGCCGCCTTGTGGGCATCGACGGGGCCGTTGTCGCCTGCGGTGTCGTCGACGGGTATGCCGCCCACATCGCCAAATGTGACCCCGTCGGGAGTGCCCGCATCCGTCGAGGTGGCCGGCGGTTCCTCTTCCACCTGGCCGCAGGCCGCCACAGTCAGCGAACCGAGCGCCAGCGCAAAGAGGGCGGCGGTCGTGGCGAAACGGCGCATGGGGACTCCGTGGCGCTGCCAATCGCGGCAGATCGCGCGCCAGCAGGGTACTACCTGCGGGCATTCCTTTCACGTTTGCGTGCCTTGGGAGACGACGGGCGGGCCGGGCGATGTTCGGGCCTCGCCGCGCGCCGACCTGTGATAATGTACCCTGGGATGCGATTTGGAGGGGCGATGAGTGCGAGGAAGATTCTGGTTCCCTACAACTTCTCTGCCCTGGATCGGCGTGCCGTCCGTTTCGTCATCGACACCTACGCTGGCCAGCCGGACGCAGAGATCACGCTCCTGCACATCTACGTGGCGCCGCCGAAGATCGACACCAGGCAGACGGCCGTGGCCAGGAAGATGAAGCGCAACCTCAGCTACTTCTCCAAGACCATCAACGACAAGAAGACTGAACTTGAACTGGTCGCCCAACGACTGATCGACGCCGGCTTCGACGCCGAACGCGTGCGCTGCCAGGTGCGGCCCCGACGTAAGGCGTTGCCTGCCGACATCGTCGAGGCGGTGCGAGCGGAGCCATTCCAGGTGGTCGTGCTGAGCCACTCCCCCGGCCAGGTCTCGCGTCTGTTCAAGGGCAACACCTTCAGCCACGTCATCCATGCCCTGGTGGACGCCACAGTCTGCGTCGTCTCCTGACCCGTTCGCTCGATCCCAACGCCAAGGAGCTGCCATGGCCACCAGAGACAAGATCACCGTCGACATCTACCAGGTCCTGGCCCACGTCGTGTCCAGCAACGACGACGTGGACCTGATGGCCGAGCACCTGACCCAGCTCATCGTCAGCACCATGAACCTGCGGGCCTGTTCGGTCTTCCTGCTGAACGACGAGTCGGGCGAGTTGGAGCGGCTGAAGAGCTACGGTCTGAGCGTGCACTACATGAGCAAGGGTCGCGTCTTCGCCGGCGACAGCATCGGGCCGCTGAACGGTAAGCCCATCGTCGTGCACGACGTGAGCGATACGGATCTGCTGCAGTATCCCGAGGCGGCCGTCGAGGAGGGGCTCGGCGCCATCGTCTCTGTGCCCATCAAACATCGTGAGCGTGTCATCGGCTCCCTGCGAGTGTACCACCACAAGCCGTGGCAGATCTCAGAGCGGGACCTGGAGTCGCTGGTGGTATTCGGCGAGATCGTCGGCATGGCCATGATGAACGTGCGCCTGCTCAATACGCTGTGGTCGATCCGCCATATCGTCGAGCGCAGCGACCAGATTACTTGAGCGAGTCTCGGTTTCCGGCCCGTGTCTGCGGAGCCACGATCGCTCGCCAGTCCGGACCGCTCAGTCCCCGACCACGGGCTCGGGTGGCGCCGGCAGCAACAGTCCGGACTCCACGCTGAGGTTCTGGTCGTTGCCGTGCACCAGGCTGGTGGCGAAAGCAACGTCGGCCTTGTTCTGCCTGGCGATGCCGATCCAGGACTTCGTCACCATGGATGTGTCGACCGTCGATGCGCCAGCGCCGTCGACCAGGATGGCGACCCGCGTGTGTCCGGCGATGACCGACTGCTCGACCGCCACCCGGGACCCGGCGAAGGCGGTGATGCCATCGGCGATCTCAAATGGTTCGCCTGTGACGCCCCCTCGGCCCCGGGGCTTGACCTTGTTGCCCAGTGTGGCGGTGATGACCGAGCCAGATACGTTGGCCGGCGTGTTGTTGAAGAGCAGGGCCGACGCCTGGTTGTCGTGCAGACGGCAGGACAGGGCGACGACCGCTTCCTTGGCCTGCTGCACGTAAGCGCCAAAACCACCGCCGTGCAATTGCGAGCCGCGGGTACCGTCGATCCCGGTACCGGCCAGACGAACCTGCACGTTGGTGCCGTCCGCGGCCAGGATGCCCGCGAGTCGATTGTCGGTCAGGCGGCTGCCCCGCATGGCGACCGACGAGGCGCCGGTCATGTGCAGTCCGGCCCCGCCACGTTTGTCCGATTGGCGGGCACGCACGCCATCGACCAGCAGTCCGGTGGCGTCCAGATGTGCCCCATCGGCCAGGTCGATACCCGCGGTGTAGCCACCGTGAATGCGCACGCCGTGCACCATGCTGGTGGCCTGCTCCAGGATGGCCAGCCCGGTACCCTGCCGGCCCTTGCCATCGGGCGCCATGGCGTCGATGAGCACCGCCACCAGGTGCATGTGGCCTTTCGCTTGGGCGGTGGCGCCCACGCCCTCCACGTTCGTCAGGCGGGCGTACGCCACGTCCAGGCTGGCCCCCCCGCTGGTGATCAGCCCGACGCCACTTCGTGGCTCGACGGCGGGCTGCACCGGATCATCTATTTGCAATGCCGCCATCCCGTCGACCAGCACGTCGCTCAATTGCACCTTTGTGCCAGCTCCGTCGGCAAAGAAGCCGATGCCGCCGTGCAGGTCGCTGATTCGGACCGAGCGCAGGCTGGCCGAAGCACCGAAAGCGATCTCGATGCCCTTGGGCAAGCCGGTCTGTTTACCGGCCATGGCGTGGCCCTCGCTGATGAGCCCCGAGCCGTTGATGGCGGTATCGGCGTGATGCGCCACCAGGCCGCCACCCTGGACGCTGGCGACGCGCACGCCGTGCAGCTCCACAATGGCGCCTGTGCGCGCGCCGATGCCGGCGCCGCCGAAATGTGGCGCCGCGTCCAAGGGCACTTCGTCTACCGTCAGGCCGAGCAACTTCACCGTGGTCTTGGGGCCAATGGCGTACACTCCGTACATCCAGGACTCCGCGATGGCGCAGCTTCGGCAGGTCAGCGTCGCGCCCTTGTCGGCGCGAAGACCCGGCGCGGCCAGGCCGGGTGCCGTGGTTGTACGTTGGATCCGGATGCCAGTGGCCACCACAGCCGCCTTGTCGCCGCTGACCCACACGCCCCGCCGCTTGACCCGGTCGATGTGCACGTCTTCGAGCAGCGCCTCCGCATCCTGGATTCGCACCGCGACCCCCGACTCCTTGCCAGACGGATTGGCAGCCGGCGGCTGTACATCCTGCAGCACAGCCCTGAGGAGCCTGACCTCCGCCCCCGTAGACGCCGCGACCGCGTTGCCCTGCACGAGCCGCACCTCGAGCTCTTCCAGCAGCGCCCGCGCGCCTTTGACGGCCACGCCATCCCGTACGCCGCTGATGGACAGCCCGGCAAGGGTGGTCGTGTCCTTGGACGACGTGGACGTGATCGTGATGGTCGCCAACTGCTCCGGGTCGGTGGAGCGCACGACAACCTGCGCGGCGCAGGTGCCGAGGACCTTCAACGGGTGGTCGATCACCACGTTCTCAACGTAGCTGCCGGCCGCCACCGCGATCGTGTCGCCCGCCTTGCTCGCCGCCACCGCTGCGCTGATGTGTCTGAAGGGCGCCTTGGCGCTGCCGTCGCCACCGTCATTGGCCGATGCATCGACATGCAATGCCGTCGGACCCACCCCGGTCGGCCACTTGGAGGTCGGGCACGCGGCGGACGCGGGCCGGCAGCCAAAACGCTCTCCATCACTGTGCACGGGATCGATGACGAATGCCTGAGGACAGGTCCACGTCACCCCCACCGGCAGGCAGGTCGTCTGGTCGGCCGGATCGCTCATATGGCCCTTCTTGCAGGCGGCCTCGCCCGATTGACACAGGCGGGGCGCGCCGGTCTTGTTGTCCCTGCAGAATCCCGTCTCGTGAACCGGCGGCAGCTTGTTCAGCGGCGGCACGCCGGGCGGCGCCACCACCGGCGGAATCTGTTCGTCCGCGCCCGTCAATTGCCGCTCCAAATCCGCCCCCGCTCCGATGCAATTCTTGCTACTCGGGTCGGGCCAGGAGCCAGCAGGGCACCCCGCTCCAGCGGCGACTTCGTCGTCGGTACATCGTCGCCCGCGCGGTGCGCAAGCAGGGCTCTGGCCGGCTGTGCCGCTGCAGAGTTCGCCCTTCGCGTCGCGGTATTCCAGGCACCACAGAGGCACACAGGCCGTCGCATCGGTCAGCACCGACGAACGGCATTCCGCCGGACCGATGGGCACACACTGGCCGGTGGCCACGTCTGCGAACATGCCCGTGCCGCAGCAGCTGCCGCCGGCCATCTGCTGCACGGAGAGGCAGTTGGGCTCATCGCCCGCGTCGGGCGCAGGGGCCGAGCCTTCATTCGAAGGCGCGGGATCGCCGGGCCCGCACGCTGCGCCCATCAGCAGCGCGCAGAGGCAAGCAATCGAAGAACCGCGCAGCGATGTTGAATCCGCCCCCACGCTCGCCAACCCTCCCCGCAAGCTAGAGCCCGAGCACGCGAACCGGCGACGCTTCATACGGTGGCATGTGGCCGATCTGGCCGACCGTATTGGAACCCCAACACTTCACATTGTCGCCCGCCTGCAGCACGCAGTTATGCGTATCGCCGCTCACGAGCACCTTGGCGCCTTGGATGCCTGCCACGTAGGTCGGCGTGTTCACCGAGCTGAGGCTGCCGTTGCCCACCTCGCCGTTGGAATTGTCTCCCCAGCACGCCACCTTGCCCCCGGCTTCCAGCACACAGGTGTGCCACAAACCCAGCCCGACGCCCACGGCCTTGCCCAGTCCCGTCACGCGAACGGGACCTTCCGCCCCGGGGCCGGGCCCGGCGGCCGTTCCAGGCCAACACCACACCTCTCCCGCCGTGGTGACCAGGCAGGCCTGCTGCTGCGTGGCGGCGATGGCGACGACCGACGGAAACGCGGTCACCTTGGCGGCGATCCAGCTGGTCGGTGGGCCACCTGCCGTCATTCCCCAGCCCCATAGCGTCCCGTCCGCGGTCAGCGCGAAGCTCGTCGAACTACCCAGCGCCAACGCCACCGCGCCCGTCACCGATGGCACCTCGCTCGGCGTGTGCAGGTCGTAGGCCGAGCCCGGCTCGACACCGAGCTGTCCATGGCCATTGGATCCCCAGCACCACACCTTGCCGGCCGCGGTGGCCGCGCAGGTATGTTCGCGCCCCGTGGCCACCACGACCATGGCAGGCAGCCCTTGGACGGCCTGAGGTGTCTGAACATAAGACGTCTTCTTGTCCACGCCCAACTGGCCGCGGTCATTCCGTCCCTGGCACCACACGCCCCCTTTTGCGTCGACGTGGCAATGGTGCATGGAGCCCCGGGCGACCGACTGGGCGCCATCGAGGTGGGCGAGAGACTTCGGGACCAGGTCGCCGCTGCCCCAACACCACCACTGCTTCGAGCCGGTTGTGCGGACACAGTTGCCCGTGCCGCCACCCACCAGCTCTGCGACTGCCGTAGGTGTCTTGGCCTGCGCCGGAGAGGGTTGTGGCGCGCGGGGCGTCAATCCGTGACCCAACTCGCCGTGGTCGCTTGCGCCCCAGCACCACACGCCGCCGTTCTTGACCCGGGCGCAGGCGAAATTCCACCCCACTGCGACCTGGATTGCGGGCGCCAGCCCCGCGACCTTGACCGGCTTGTAGGATCCCTCCGTTGCCAGTCCGTCACCCAGGATGCCATCGCGCGTCTTGCCCCAGCACCAGACCTCGCCGCCCGCGAGCAGCGCGCAGCTGTGGTCGGCGGTGCAACTTACAGTCTTTGCACCGATGACCCCTGGCACCTGGACAGGTTTGGTCTGTTGCTTCAGCGGCGCGCTGCCGAGCTGGCCAGCGTCGTTGCTGCCCCAACAGGAGACCTTGCCTTCGTCGTCGTGCACGGCGCACGTGGTCCGGTAGCCGACGCAAACGTCGGTCGCGCCGGTCAGCCCGCTGATCTCCACTGGAATGGGGTCGAAGCTTCGCGAACCATCCCAACCCAGGATGTCGATCCCCCAGCAGGCCACCTTGCCCGCGTCGGTCACGGCGCACGCGTGATTGGAGCTGGTCGCCAATCGCGTCACGTTGGCAAGGGACTTCACGGCCTCAAGATTGCCGGCCAAACCGCTGATGCCCGAGCCGTACGCCGCGTAGGGCCGCCAGCAGTGCACTTCGCCTGCCGATGAGATGCCGCACCTGGCGCCAAAACGACCCGCGTCGGTCATGACCTCCACCACAGAGTGCTCTTGCAGTCCGAGCTTGCCGTCTGGATCCAGGCGATGTCGCACCCGGCGACCAAAACACGAGATGGCGCCCGATCCGTTGCGTGCGCAGCCGAATCCGGAATCGCCGGCCAGGCCGGTCACCTTGGCCAGGCCGGCAAGCGGGGTGGCCGTGGCGGCATACTTCGCCGAGGCGTATCCATCGGCGCCGTCTGGATGACTGCCCCAGCAGCGCACGGATCCATCGGCGACGCTGGAGCATCCTCCCCAATGGCCGGCGGAGAGCGGAACCTTGCTCCAATCATCGACCTGGGGCGGGGATGGCTCGGTTTCGCAACCGCTGAATGCGCAGGCACACAACAGGATGGCGCCTGCAGCCCACAACCACTGCGCACGATAGATTGACATATGCGGGCCCCCGACGTCGCAACGTGAAGGCCAACCTAAACAGATTGATGGCGAACAGCCAATACATGTCGTTGCGGTACCGGCAGAGAATAGACGGCACCCGAATGCTGGAACCCAAATCGGCTTGAAACGGGTAGGATGGGGGCGCAACCCAGGAGCCGCAGATGACGCTTCAACCGCTGTCGGTCGGAGTCCTCGCCTTGATGATGCCGATCTCGCTGGCCTGCAATCGTTCCGGCGAAGACGCCGTGCAGGTCGACGCAGATGCGGCCGACCAGGTCGCCGAGATCCCATGCCCGCCATCGCAGCGGACCACCGATGGCACCTGCTGTCCGGTCGGACGATTCTACCGCTCGGAAACGGCCACTTGCGAGTCCGTTGGCCCCGTCAACTGAGTGGCGTGGAGACGGCACCCGAATGTTAAAACCGCGACACTGCCCACAATTAGAGGGCACCCGATTGCGGAGACCCCACATAAATCCACCAGATACGCGGCCGAGGAGACGTTATGCTGGGCCGCCAGCCGCGGTCTGCTGGCGGGAGAACAAGGCATGAATCATCATTCGACATCACCCTTGACCGCCGCGCGGGCCACCGTGGCCGCCCTTTGTGGGGCGCTGGCGCTGGTCGCCTCAGGTTGCGCTGGAACGGTGGGTGTGGCCGCCGGCGAACCGGCGACAGACGCCACGGATAGCACGACGGCGAGCGACGCCGCCGGCGCGGCCGACGTCGCCATCGACCCGGGCGATGCCGGCGATCCTGGCGGCCAGGACGCGGCCGCGGGGGCCAAAGACGGCGGCGTGAAGGATGGCGGAGCCGCGGATGGCGGGGCGACGGATGGCGGCGCGATGGATAGCGGCGCTGGCGAAGACGTCGGTGCAGTAAAGGACGTCGAGGCGAACGACGCCGCAGTCAACGACGCCGCAGTCAACGACGCCGCAGTCAATGACGCGGCAGTGGAAGACGCCGCAGCCATGGACGCGGATTCGAGCGAGGATGCCGCAATCAAGTCCTGCCTGGTGGGCGGCATGGGGCCCGCCAAGCCCTGCCCCGAGGCCGGCTGGTTCTGCAAGATCCCCGCGGGCCTCTGCATGGGCGCGGGCGTTTGTGTCAAGCAACCCACGGACTGCGATGGGCAATACGCTCCGGTCTGCGGCTGCGACGGCAAGACCTATGGCAACGCCTGTGGGGCCGATTCGGCGGGCGTCGCGATCAAGAGCAAGGGCGCGTGCGCCAAACCGCCTGCGCCCGGCTGCTGCAACGTCGACAAGGACTGCAACGCGGAGCAGGTCTGCTTCGCGGGCCCGTTCAACGCCTTCAAGTGCATGAACACCAAGGCCCTGCCCGCCGGCAAATGCTGGACCGATGCCCAGTGCGACGGCGGCAAGTGCACCGGCGCCATGGCTTGCGGCTGCAAGGCACTCTGCAAGGCCATGGACAAGCCCGGCACCTGTGAAAAAGCCAACCTCTGCCTGACCGTCAAGTGTGGCAAGCCCCCTCCGTGCATGACCAACACCTGCGATCCGGCGACCGGCAAATGCGTGCTCAAGCCCATCGCCGGCTGTGCGAAGACATGCAGCATGGGCATGGGCGCGCCCACCATCGACTGCGGCGTGGGCGGCTACTGCAAGCTCAAGGTGCAGTGGGGTTGCGTCGGCTTGGGCAGCTGCGCCAAGAAGCCCGATGCCTGCGGCGGCGTGGTGCAGCCCGTCTGCGGCTGCGACGGCAAAACCTACAGCAACGCCTGCATGGCCGCGGTGGCTGGCAAGAACGCCAAGTCCAACGGTGCTTGCGGGGGCTGAATACGCGGCGAGGGTAATCCACGAATAGAGGGCACCCGATTGCGGAAACCGAGATACTGCGAGCCGATCGCGACGGCGGCGGCCTACGCGAGCCACTCCCCGAGCCCGCTGAGCAGCTCGGCCCAGGGCAGCACCGCCACACCGTGCAGCGTTGACCGCCGCGGTGCCGTGCAGGCCACCACCAGCGGCACGTCCGGCCAGCCCTTGGCGAAGCTGCGCAGGCCCGACAGGTCGGCGCCCGAGATGTGGTCCCGACACTTCAACTCGATGGCTACGCGCAGTCGCCCATGTTGTTCGATCAACAGGTCGACCTCGGCGCCGTGATTGGTCCGCCAGAAGTACGCGCGCGCTTCCGGGAACTCATAGTCCAGCAGGCGCAGGATCTCCGACACGAGCCAGCGCTCGAAGAGCCGGCCACGATTCGCTGGAGTCAGCGCCGCACCGAGGCGCGCACGCAGCGCGTTGCCGACCCCTGTGTCGAAGAGGTAGAGCTTGGGGTGGCGGACCGGGCGCGACCGGATGCCACGGGTCCAGGGTTCGAGACGGAAGGCCACGAGGGTGTCCACCAGCACCTGCACGTACTCCTGCACGGTCCGGGAGGCGACCGCCGCATCGCGGGCGATGGCAGAGACGTTGAGCAGTTCACCATCCTGGGCTGCCACAACGTCCAGGAAGCGCGCAAAGCCGCCCAGGTTGCGGACCAACGCTTCGGCCTGGATCTCCTCGCGGAGGTACGTGTCTGCGTAGCTGCGCAGCAGATCGGTCGCCTGCGTGTCGTCCAGGTGCAGCAGCGGCGGCAACGTGCCCAGGCGGAGCGCGCGTTCCAGGTCGAAAGCCGGGCCCATCTCCGCGGCGGTCAGGGGATGCAGCCGGCGCGTGATCGCCCGGCCGGCGAGCAGATTGGCCTGCCCCCGGCGGAGCTTTCTGGCGCTGCTGCCGGTCATCCAGAAGCGTGCGCCGGTCTCTTCGATGAGACCGTGCACGGCGTCGAGCAGGTCGGGCTCTTCTGTACCTCGTCGATGAACACCAGCGCCTCACGGCCGGCGGCCAGGTGAGCTCGCACATCGCCTCGGAGCGCGTCGGGCTGGCGCAGGTAACGGAGCCACTCATCGCGCCGCAGCAGGTCGATGACCAGCGCGCCCTCGGGCAGTCGATCGCGGAGCAACGTCGTCTTGCCGGTCTGGCGCGCGCCGAAGAGCAGCACCGAGCCTCGCTCTGGAATCGCGCAGCTTCGCTCCAGGAGGGCTGTTTTGGAGATCATGTAGCGAGATTGTACGGTATTCTCGCGTCGTCTGCAGGGCGCCCGCCGGCCAGTGTTTGGGCACGGCACGGCGGGCCGCCGCCGGGCCACTCGCAAGCTGCCGTGGGTGTTTCTGGCCGCGGCATGCGTACTGCTCTGCAATTGCAGTGATGACCAGTCCATCGACGGAAAGGACGCGGCGATCGCGCTGGACTCCATCGCTGAAGCGTACGCCAAAGTGGTGTGCGCGCACCTCGAGAGATGTCCGACTGTGACCTTCGCAGGCGCTCGTTTCTCCAGCCAGGCCGCCTGCTTGAAGGCGATGACTCCGGCCTTCGACTACTGGCTGGCTGACGACATGAACGACGTGGCCGAGCGAACGCGCACGTACGACTCCGACGCGCTGGGGGCTTGTTTGCAAGCCATGCGCAAGTTGCCCCCATTGTACAGTGAGCTTATGCTGAAGCTGCATCCGCACCCCCGGCAAGCGACGCGGATTTCGCAACAAGGTCGGAGCTCTCCATGACATCAAGTCTGCCCATCGACCAGGCGCGCCTGCAGGACCTCTGCAGCCGGTGGAAGATCGATCGGCTGGAACTGTTTGGCTCTGCGGCCCGCGACGACCTTGGCCCGGACAGCGACGTCGACCTGCTCGTCACATTCGCGCCGGACGCTACCTGGAGCCTGTTCGATTTCGTGCGCTGCAAGGCGGAGTTGGAGACGCTGTTCGGCCGGTCGGTCGACCTGTTGACCCGACCCGCCGTGGAACGTAGTCAGAATCGATTCCGACGCGAAGCGATCCTGGCCTCGGCGGAGATCCTGCACGGAGCGTGACTTCGCCTCTCTTGCCGACATTCACCGGGTCGCATGCGAACTCATCGCGATGCGCGCTCGCTACACGTTGGCGGAGGTGGAAGCGGACGACATCCTGACCTCGGCCCTTCTCCACAAGGCCATCGTATTGCGCGAGGCGGCGAACCGCGTATCCGCCGCGGGGCAGGCGCTGTGGCCGTTGCCCTGGCGGGAGATGACCGGGATGCGCAATGTGCTGGTTCACGACTACGACGCCGTGGACCTGGGCATCGTGGTGCGCATGGCCGATGAGGATCTTCCAGCGCTGGTCGCGCAACTCGACGCCATTGTCCCGACGCTCGGTGACGTAGACGAAGCCGATCAGTAGATCAACTCGACCCAACGCCCACCAGCGCTCATCTCGGCCCGGCGGCGCTTGAAGCTCTCGATACCACCGACCACATCAGCCAGCGCATCGTGCAGCCCGGCCTGGTCCTTCTCGAGACCGGCCACATACACCCAGGTCCGCGGCGCTTCCAACGCCTGCTTCAGCGCCTCGCGCGTGCCGGCCAGGGACCGCTCCCAGTCGATCTCGTCGGTCCAGTGCGGCCGCGTGCTCAAGGCCTCGAAGGCATGGAACGCCTTGCCATCGCGGTACCGCTCAAAATCATCCCGCGCATCGTTCAGGTACACCAGGTCGACGTTGCGGCGGCCGCCGTAGAACAACATCACGCGACCCTTGAAGTCGGGCGCATCCTCGAAGAGGTGGCGCACGAACGCCCGGAAGGGCGCAATGCCCGTCGATGTGGCGACCAGCATCAGCAGCGCGTCGGGCTCCGTGGGCACCTCGAAGGGCAGCCCGTAGGGCCCGGCCACCGTGATGCTCTCGCCCGCGTTCAGGTCGCAGAGGTAGTTGGACGCCCGGCCGGGGTACTGCTCGCCGCTGTAGTCGTCGACGTAGAAGCAGCGTTTGACCGCGAGGGTGATGCGCACACTGTCGTCCAGGCCGACCACGGGGCGGTCGGACACGCTGTACAGGCGCATATGCGTGTCGGCGCCGAACTGCGGGTCACCGGGGGCCATGACGCCGATGCTCTGGCCGACCTTGAACTCCAGGTCCTCGGCCGCGATGTCGAGCACGATCTCGCGCACCTCGTCGGTGGAATCGGGCGTCATCCGCTGGCTGGAGACGACGGTGGCTGGATAGTGGTTGGAGGTGTCGTAGTCTTGGATTCGCATGCTTGTCTCCCTTTCGGCTCAGGCCGAGGTCGCCTGTTTCGTCTCGTCGCTTGTCTCGATGATGGATTCGTCTTCGCTGTCGCCTTCAAATCGCCTGGTACACATGCAGCCGGAGCCGCAACCGCCGGCTTTGCGGGACTCACTGCAGCTGAAGACCCGCTTCCAGAGCAGGTCGATGCTGACCCAGGTGACCAGCAACCCGGTCACCAGCAGCACGGCTTTGGCTACGGTCCACAACATCTAGCCTCCCAATCCCGCAAAGCCCATGAACGACACCGACAGGATGCCGGCCACGGCCAGGGTGATGGCGGTGCCTCTGGCGATGGCTGGCTGGGTGTGCAGGTCCAGCTTCTCGCGGATGCCGGCCAGCAGCACCAGCGCCAGGGTGAAGCCGATGCCAGCGCCGAGGGCGTAGACGACGCAGTGGATGAAGTTGTAGCCCTTCTGGGTCTGGAACAGGGCCAGGCCCAGGATGGCGCAGTTGGTGGTGATCAGCGGCAGGAAGATGCCCAGCGCTCGGAAGAGGGCCGGGCTGACCTTCTTGATGAACATCTCCACCAGCTGAACGGTCGACGCGATGA
>CAYTLW010000105.1:0-24883 GCA_964438735.1 uncultured Enterobacteriaceae bacterium
CCCGGGGGGTTTGTTGGAGGTGTTGGCCCCGGGGTTGGGGGGGGGGGTGAGGGTCCCCGGGGGGGTGGGGGACGACCGGGCGGCGGACGACCCGGCGGCGGGCGACCCGGCGGCGATCGTCGGCGCAGCGGACCGCCCCGTGGCGATCGGCGCGGCCGGCGACGCGGCCCCGAGTTGCCCCGCGGCCCCTACCAGGTCGCGCCAGATCAGCCCGCAAAGAGCTTCGACGACGTCGCCCCCGGCGCCCCGGTCGTCCTCAAAGGCGGCCTCTTCGACGGCAAAGAGGGCGTGGTCGCCAGCGTCAAAGGCGATCGCGTCGAGGTGAACGTTGGCATGATGTCGTTGTCGGTTGGGCGGGACGAACTCGACCTGGCCTGAAGCCAGCGCTCAAATCAGCCCGAAGCGCTTCAGCGTGGCGATGACACTCCAGCCCAACGCAAAGATAAACGCCGCCAGGCCGACCCAGAGAAACTGCATCACCGCCTTGCGCGACGGCCGCATGGAGCGGCGCTTCGACTTGGCCGGCGGGGGTTGGGCCAGCAGCGCTGGAGACGACGGGGGGCGTCGGGGACCGGTCGTGTCCAGCGACGGTGGCATTCGCCGACCCAGCCCCTGCGGCCGCTCGGTGTTGGCCTCGGCCATCTCTTCGAGGGGCGAGCGGGCGACCACGCTCAGGGCCGATGGCGCAAATTCGAAGCCCATCATGCTCGCGACGGGTGGCGTGGCGATGGTCCGCTGGGGCACGGAGCCGTCGGGCGCCCTGGTGATGGTGCTGTCGACGTAACGCTGCAGGGCGCCGTCGTCGTAGCCCGGCGAGTGGGTGGCGATCCACGCCTCGAGCGCGTCGGCCAGCTCGCCCGCGCTCTGATAACGGGCCTCCATCTTGCGTTCCAGTGCCCGGGCGACGATGACCGAGAGGCTCGAATCTACCCCCGGCGCCAGACTGTGGACCGCCGCGATGGGCTCCTCGCGCACCGCCCGCAGGATGGCGAATGGCGAGACCATATCCGGCCCGCGGAAGAGGGGCTGGCCGGTCAGCAGCTCGTGCATGCAGATGCCCAGGCTGAAGACGTCGCTGCGCGCGTCCACCTTCTCGGCGCTGGCCTGCTCGGGCGACATGTAGGCGTATTTGCCCTTGATGATGCCGGCCATGGTCTGCTGAATGCGGGTGGCCACTTTGGCGACGCCAAAGTCGATCAGCTTGACGCAGCCGCCCCGATTGATGAGCACGTTCTGCGGGCTGACATCGCGATGGACGATGCCCAGCTTGGTTCCGTCTTCGTCGACCAGGGTGTGGGCGTAGTGCAGACCGCGCGCCACGCCCACGCAGATGTGCGCGACAGCCACGGGATCGACGTGCTCGCCCAAGGCCTCGGCGACCGAAGCCAGGGTGCCGACGTCAGCGCCGTTGACGTACTCCATGATGAAGTAGTACGCGCCGGCGTGGCAGCCCAGCTCGAACGTGCTGGCGATGTGCTTGTGGCCGAATCGCATGGCCAGTTTGGCTTCCGCGATGAGCATCTCGACGGCGCTGTTGTCCTCGGATACGCCGGCATGCATCCGCTTGAGGGCGACGATTCGTTTGTCGCCCTGGTTGGTGCGGGCATGGGCCAGGAAGACCTCGGCCATGCCGCCCCGGCCCAAGGGACGGAGCAACTCGTAGGGGCCGAACTGCTGTGGGTACTCCAGACTCATCGCACCGGGAGCGTAGTGGTTACGACATGCGCTCGGCAACACCACCGCTGTGACGGTTGGTCAACGGCAGAGGGAGCGCTCAACCAGACCTCGATCGTCGCCCCGCCCTGGCCTCCATCCACAACCCCCAGAGGCCGAACGCGGTGACCTGCAGGGTCAGGACGAACCACAAACCCAGGGCCAGGCCGATGACGTTGGATGCCCCCGCGTCGATGCCATACAACCCCGACGGCAGGAGCATGAAGTACCAGAATGAACCCACATTACCCGGCGAGTTGGGGATCATCATGCCGACCACCACGCAGCACATCATGGCGTAGCCGCCGACCACCGGGGCATCGATCGAGAAGCCCTGCGCCATCAGCCAGAAGCCGAATCCGTTGAGCGCCCAGTAGCCCATGGTCAGGGCCAGGAACTCCACCAACGCGGCCGGCGAACGCAACACCTTGAGGCCGTCGACGAAGCTCGTCGCCAGGCCGACGATCTTGTCGGCCAGCTTGCCCGAGACGATTCCGATGAGCTTGCGCATCAGGTTGGTCGTCCAGGTGCGGGCCAGGGCGGTGGCCACCAGCACGGCCATGGCGCTGCCGAAGACGCCCAAAGCCGCCCAGGCGCCGATCATGACTTCTGGATGACGCTCGAGCTGGGTCGGCGAGGCCTGCATGAGCACCGTGAAGAGCAGTAGCGTGACCATCAGGCCATCGATGACCCGCTCCACGGCGATGGTGCTCAAGGCGGTGCCGAAGGGGATGTTGCTGTTGCGCGAGATGAGCCAGGGCCGGACCAGTTCACCGAGACGAAGCGGCAGCATGAAGACGCTCATGAAGCCGGCGGCCCCCACGCGGTTGATGACCCGCAGCGGCACGTCGTCGAAGGCCGCCAGCATGGGCCGCCAGCGCAGCACGCGCAGCCAGTGCACGCCGAAGAGCACCACCAGGTAGGCGCCCAGGGCGGACAGCCGCAATGACCAGTTGGTCGTACCCAGGTCGTCCCGCAGGACCACCGCCAGGGCCCCGCTGGCGTCGTTGTCCAGCGAGAGCGAACCCGAGAACAGGCGATCCAGCGGCCAGTTGCGCGCCGTCAGCCAGGTGAAGGCCACGCCCAGGGCGATGCCGATGGTCCACTTCAAGGCGACGTGATCGCGCCGCGGCGCTGCCCGCCGCGGCGGCTCGATCTCGTCGGCCGTGTCGTCGGCCAGGTCTTCAGGAGTGGTCATCCGGTGGCGATCCGGCGTGCTGGGAAGCTGTTTCGCAACCGGGTTCTAGAGCAGGCGCACCTTGTCGGGGTGGGCGGCGCGCACGTCGCGGGTCGCGTTGCGCGTATCGACCACCAGCTGGGCACGGGTGCAGATGTCGTCGTAGTCGAACGCGGTGTGATCGGTGATGATCAGCGCCACTTCATAGTCGCCCAGGTCGTCGAGGTTGGCCACGCTGTGGTGCGGTCGACCCTCCTCAGTGAACGTCGGCACGTGGGGATCGTAGTACTCCACGTTGGCGCCCTTGGCCTCGAGCTGGTCGATGATCGTGATCGCGGGCGACTCGCGGTAGTCGTCGATGTCGCGCTTGTAGGCCACGCCCAGGATCAGCACGCGGGCCCCCTTGAGCGCGCGGCTGGCGTCGTTCAGGGCGTCCTGCACCAGCCGCACGACGTGCGCCGGCATGGCGGTGTTGATCGAGTCGGCGAGCTCGATGAAGCGGGCCTGGTAGTTCAGCGCGCGCAACTTCCAACTGAGGTAGAGCGGGTCGATGGGGATGCAATGACCGCCCAGCCCCGGGCCCGGGAAGAAGGGCATGAAGCCGAAGGGCTTGGTCGCCGCGGCGTCGATCACCTCCCAGGTGTTGATGCCCAGCTTGTTGCAGATGACGGCCAGCTCGTTGACCAGGCCGATGTTCACGGCGCGGAAGGTGTTCTCGAGCAGCTTGACCAGCTCGGCGGCGTCGGGGCTGGAGACCACCTCGACCGTGTCGATGAAGGTGTTGTACAGCGCGCCCACCTCGGCCGCTCCATCGGCGGTCATGGCGCCGACGATCTTGGCCGTATTGCGCACGCCGTAGATGGGATTGCCGGGGTCGATGCGCTCGGGCGAAAACGCGACGTGGAAGTCCGTGCCCGCGGTGAGACCCGAGGCCGTCTCGAGCAGCGGCGCCAGCACCTCGCGGGTGAAGCCCGGGTAGGTGGTCGACTCGAGCACGAAGAGCTGGCCGGCCTTCATGTGGGCACCGATCTGATCGGCGGCTTTGACGATGAAGGAGATGTCCGGATCGCGGGTCTTGTTGAGCGGCGTGGGCACGCAGATGATCACCGCGTCGACGCCATTGACGGCCGAAAAGTCGACCGTGGCGCTCAATTTGCCGCGGTTGACCTGCGCGGCCAGGTCTTCGGACGAGACGTCGCCGATGTCCGAGATGCCGGCGTTGATATTGGCCACGCGATCGGCCTTGACGTCGATGCCCACCGTGCGCAGGCCGACGTCGGCGATTCGTACGGCCAGGGGCAGACCGACGTAGCCCAGTCCGACGACTGCGACCTCTGCGGTGCGGTCTTCAATGCGTTCGATCAGGTTCATGGCGCCCTCCGATTTGCCCTGGTACGTGGGCGGGGCGGGTCCTGGAGATCAAAGGCCACCGCCGGCGGGGCGCGGAGTGTAGTGGCGCGGCGGGATCGGGGCAACCGCTTCAACGGCCGGGATCATTGACCATGATCTGGTGTCGCCCGCCGTCGTTGACACCCTGACGCCGCCAGGAATAGAAGGTCCAGCTTGCGCCTTGAGCAGCGGAGGGTCCCATGGCATTGCAGAGCGGCTCCATTTCCTACATGCGTCTGGTGGCCGTGGGCGAGATGTCCGACGCGCCCGAGGAGGCCTGGTGCGCCGCCCTGGCCGAGCGCGGCTTCATGGAGATCGACCCTACGGGCGAGCTTCAGGAGAGCTGTGGCTGGGTGCGCTTCGACGACGCCTTCGAGAGCAACTACATGCCCCACGAGTTGATCGGGCCCGGTGGTGTGGTGTTGCTGCGGATGCGGGTGGACACCCTGAAGATCCCCGCCGCCACCCTCAAGGCTCACATCGCCCGCGCCGTGCGCGAGCGCAGCAAGGCGCTGGGCGTGGACAAGCTCACCCGCACTGAAAAGGACGCGGTCCGCGACGAGATGCGCAAGCAACTTCGCCGCCGCTCCCTGCCGCGCATGCAGTTGATCGAATGCGCCTGGAATCTGGGCACCGGCGAATTGCGGCTGGCGACCACCGGGCGGCGGCTGGCCGGGCTCTTCGTCGACCTCTTCGAGAAGACCTTCGCCCTGCAGCTGCGTGTGGTCGGGCCGCAGGGCGTGCTCTGGCTGCGCGGATTGTCGGCCGAAGAGCTGGACGCGTTGGGCGCGCTCCAGCCCGAAAAATTCCACCTTTCTTCTGGGGGGCCGGGGCTCGGCCCCCAGCCGGGAAAAGTGTGATTTTCCCGGCTTCCCCACTGCGTTTGAGACATCCGCACCGAGGTCACCATGACAGTTGAAGCACGACCGGAGAACCTGGCCTTCCTGGCGCGCGAGTTCCTCACCTGGGTGTGGTTCGAGGCCCAGCGTGGCGGCGGCGGTGTGCACCTGGATGGTGTCGGCCGGGTTCGTCTGGACTTCACCCGCCGGCTGCGCCTGGAGTCGCCCGGGGTGGCCGCAGAAGCCACCGCCGTGGCCGCCGAGTTGCCGACCCTGGCCGACGAGGCCCGGGTGGCCCTGCAGACGGGCAAAAAAGTGGCGTCCACCACGCTTCTGCTCGATGTTGAAGAGCGCCACTTCGAGGTGGCGATCGAGGCCGAGACCTTCACCTTCCGCGGCGTGAAGTTGCCGACGGTGTTGGGCACCAGCGACGGCGAGCGGTTGGACGAACGACTCGCCTTGTTGGACGAGCTGGAGGCTGTGGTCGATGGCCTCTACGTCGCCTTCGCGCGACAGCGGCTCGACCGGCAGGCCTGGCCCGAGGTGCGCGCGGCCATGCACCGCTGGGTGGCCCGCGGTGGTGAGGACGACCAGCCGACGAACTGACCGAAGCGCGGAGTCGGCCACTGGAGACGGAACGTGCTGTTCAACAGCTTGCTCTTCCCCGTCTTCCTGGTCGTGGTCTTCGCGATCTCCTGGGCCCTCGCCCGCACCCGCCACTGGCGCCTGCTCTTCCTGCTGATCGCCAGCTGGCTGTTCTACATGTCGTGGAATCCGCGCTTCATCGCGCTGATCATCATCTCGACCCTTGTGGACTTCATCATCGCCCAGAAGATCGAGGACACGCCGCGCTCAAACAGCCGCAAGCGCAAAGCGCTGCTGGCGTTCAGCCTGTTCAGCAACCTGGGCCTGTTGGGCTTCTTCAAGTACACCAACTTCGGCCTGCAGAGCCTCAGCGGTGTGCTCAATCTCATGGGCTGGCAGGTGACGATCCCCCACTTTCACATCATCCTGCCGGTGGGCATCTCGTTCTATACCTTCCAGACCATCTCCTACACGGTCGACGTCTATCGCGGTGACATCCCCGCCGAGCGGCGCATCGGCCGTTTTGCCCTCTACGTCTCCTTCTTCCCGCAGCTGGTCGCCGGACCCATCGTGCGGGCCAAGGACTTCCTGCCCCAGCTGGGCAAGCGCCTGCACCTGGATGAAGACCAGGTCAGCGCCAGCCTGTTCCGCATCGCCCGAGGCCTGGTCAAGAAGGTCGTCATCGCCGACTTCCTGGCCGTGAACCTGGTCGATCGCGCGTTCTCCAACCCGGAGCTCTACTCCTCGGCCGAATTAATGGTCGCCCTGTATGGCTACACCATGCAGATCTACTGCGATTTTTCGGGCTACACCGACGTCGCCATCGGCTCGGCGCGCCTGCTGGGCTACAAGCTGCCGGAGAACTTCGACCGCCCCTATATCGCCACCTCGGTGGCCCACTTCTGGCGCCGCTGGCACAAGACCCTGAGCGGCTGGCTGCGCTACTACGTCTTCTTCCCCCTTGGCGGCAGTCGCGGTGGCGTCTGGATGGCCCATCGCAACACCATGATCACGCTGATTCTCATCGGTCTGTGGCATGGCGCCGACTGGAAATTCGTCGTCTATGGCGCCATCCACGGCGTCGCCGTGGGCATCAATCGTGTCCTGGTGCGGCGGCGCAAACGCCTGCAACCGGACTTCGATGAAGACGCGCAGCCCTGGCACACGATCCTGTGGAAGGTCTTCGTCACCTTCAACTTCGTCGTCCTGGCGCGAATCCTGTTCCGCGCCGACGGGTTCGCCGAATCCTGGCAGTACACGGTCTCGCTGTGTACTCAAGGGGTCGGACTGGCACGCATCGACGGTGGCGTCTGGGCCATCTTGGGCATCAGCTACGCCATACACTGGACTCCCAAGCGCTGGATCGATCGCCTCGGCGATGAGTTCCGGGCGCTGCCAGCGGTCGGTCAGGGGGTCGCCCTGGCCGGACTCGCAGCGGTCGTGGCCACGGTGGCCGAGACCGACGTCGTTCCCTTCATCTACTTCCAGTTCTAGCCACGGTTTTCGGATCGCATCTTGAGCTTCAACGTCCTTCCACCCCGCCCGAGGGCCAACATGCCCACACCCCCGCCGCCGAAACCGCAGCGGAACACCGCGCCCCGCAATACCAAGCGGCCTCGCTCGTCGCCGGGTGATGACGTGATCGACTCGGCGCGGCCGGCCATGCGCCGATTCTTCATCGTCGCGGGTGTCTTCCTGTTCTTCACTGCCGTGCCCTATCTGCACGGAACCATGGCCGACTACCGCTACCTCGACCAGATCGACGCCCGCCCGCTGTGGCGCGCCGTCACCTTCGGGCCCGTGGGCAACCCGACCGCCGCCGCCAGCATCACCGCAGGCTCGCCCACCGCCGGACTGCCCGAAGCCGGCATCGAGGAGGGCCTGACGGCCGATCCTGCGCTCAAAGAGGCCGCCGCGCCGCCGAACAAGGTCGCCGCCGCCGCCAAGAAGCCCAAGAAAGGCACCCCCGCCGCCAAACCGGCCAAACCCGACGTCAAGCTGGTCGGCGCCGCGCCCGAAGAGCCACCAGCAGCACCGGCGCGTGCCGGACCTCTGCCACAGGCCCTGAGAATCACGGACGGATCCATCGGCAAACACAAGGTCTTCATCGAAGATCCCGAGCGCGCCATGGACGGCTTCTACGAGGCCCTGACAGCGCTGGGCTGGGGGGAGCGGGCCAAGGTACGCGTGCGCCACTATGGCGACTCCCACATCGCCAACGACGGCACCACCCACGCCCTGAGGGTCCTGCTGCAGCGGCGATTCGGCGAGGGCGGCCACGGATTCGTCCTGGCGAAGTCCAGGACCCGTTGGTACAAACACAAGGGAATCAAGCATATATCCAGCAAGAACTACACCGTACGCAACTTCCTCGGTGGCGGATTGCGGGACGGCGCCTACGGCTACGGCGGCGTGGCCGCTTCGGGCGGCTCAGGACAGTCCTTCCGCGTCGACACGGCGCCCAAGGGGGTCGGCAAGACGGCGACCACCTTCGAGTTCTTCTACCGCTCCATCGGCCCGGCGACGGTGGCCGTCACCGCCGACGGCAAAAGATTGGCCAACCTGATCACCCGCCCGGGCACAGGCGATGGCTACCGAATGGTGCGGCTGCCCGACGGCCCGCACCGGGTCCGCGTCGCTGTACGACGCGGCAAGGTGCGCATGTTCGGCATGGCGGTGGAACGCGATAGCGGCCTGGTCTACGACTCCCTGGGCGTGGTCGGAGCGCGCGCCTCCCGCTGGCTCAATGTGCGTGCACCGCACCTGCACGGCCAACTGAAGCATCGCAAGACCGACCTGCTGGTGCTCAACTACGGCGGCAACTCGCGCAACGACAAGACCTCAAAGGCCCGCTACAAGAAGCGATTCGGCATGGTTATCAAGCGTTTGCGGCCGAACAAAGACGAGGCCTGCCTGATCATCGGCCCCAGCGATCATGGCAAGCGCAAGGGCGGCAAGATCATCAGCGATCCGGCCACCAAGCGGCTGATCGGCTGGCAGCGGGAGATCGCCCTGTCCAACGACTGCGCCTTCCTCGACGCGCGCAAGGTCATGGGCGGCGAAGGCGCCATGGGCCGATGGGCCAGGCGCGGTCTCGGCTGGCATGACTACGCCCACTTCACGCCCAAAGGTATGCGCACCATGGGCACGGCCATCTACGCCGCCTACCTGCACGGATTGCGGGGTTACCTGGGTCGGACCAGGGATGCCGCTGCGCCGTAGCCTTCCAGCAGCGCGGCCAGCAGGCGCTCGGCCTTGAGTTCATAGCCCGCCCGGGTCAGGTGCACGTGGTCGCGACTGGCCAGACCGGCGCCGACCCAGCGGAGCATGGAGCCCTGACCGCCCATGGCCGCGTAGGCATCCCAGAAGCCGCAGCCATACTCTGCCGCCACCGCGCGCTGGGCCTCATTGACCAGGTCCAGGCGTGGCCGATGGAAGCGTCGGCCTTCTTCGTCGGGCTTCGTCGGTCGGTCGGTGGTGCCGACGATCAGGCAGGCCGCTTTGGGCGCCGCCGCGCGCACCCGCTCCAGCACCCGCCGCCAGCTGGCTCGGAAACGAGAGATGGGGGCGCCCGCATCCCCGACCGCGTTGGTGCCGTAGGCCAGGATCACCAGGTGAGGGTTGCGTTGTTGCAGCTGCGTTCGCCAGGGCCGCTCGCGCCAGTTGAGCAAGATCTTGCCGCGCATCCCCGGGATGCCCAGCTGGTCGACCTGCACCCCGGCGGCGCTGCGGGCGAAGACCACGCCATAGACGAAAACCTCGCCATCGCCCTTGGGCGACAGGCGCAGTTCATGGCCGCCATCGGGCACGGTGAAGCGTTCGAAGTGCACCGAGCGCTTCTTCGAGGCGGTCGGGATCTGGTGCATCTTGCCGTCGATGCGGGCCAGCAGGGTGCCGCCCCCGGGCTGCTTGCGCACCCAGACCTCGATGCGATCCACCTTGCGACCGCAGACGTTGTCGGTGCAGGTGCGCACCTCCATCCACTGGTTGACGTCGTCGCTGGATACGGCCACGCCGCCGAGCCCGTAGTCGCCCTCCGGCACCGGGTCGAGCATCCGGTGGCGGTGCACCGTCCAGCCCTTGGTGGAGCGCATATTGATGTCCTGGTGCCGGTAGCCGCCATGCCAGCGGAAGGGCAGCAGGTAGCCGTGTCCGGCCTCGCCGTAGCGCTCCTGCAACACCCGGCGGACGTGTCCCGACCAGATATCGGCCGAGGTATGCGAGGCGCCGAACCAGGCGATGCGTGCCTGACCCTGACCGCTGGCCGCCGCGCGCAGGGCGTCATGCCAGGGCGCCATGGCCTCGCCGGATGGGTCGTGAATCGGCACGAAGATCTGCTGCTGGCGGGGGTCGATGACCAGGGCGGTGGCGCCTTCGGCCGGTCGGACCGACTCCAACGCGGCGTCGGCGGGTTCGACCGCTGCGCCGGCGATGGGCTGCGCCACACTCGGGCCGCAGCCGAGCAGGCCGATGAGGAGGATCAAACCGGCGAGCAGCAACTTCATGGCGCGCGGACCTTGCCCTTGCGGAACACCGCCGCGGCGATGCGCTTGCAGTCGCAGCCCCAGCTCTTGGGCGCCTGGGCACAGGCCGCCAGGGCCATCTGGCGGTGGCCGGCGGTGTTGGGGTGGTAGTGGTTGAAGGCCCAGTACTTCTTCTTCATGAACTGACGTGGCACCGCCCGCGCCTCGGCGACGATGGCCGCCTTGCGCGCTTTCTTGCGGCGATAGCGGCTGCGGGAGAACGCCTTGTTGAGCGCGGCCATGTCACGCAGGGCCGCGCCGCTGTCGCGCAACGGGGAGTCGAAGACGTCGACCGTGATATCGGGCAGCTCGCCCTGCATCCACTCGTGGGGGTGATTCCGGGCCCGCCGACCCAGAGCGCGTTGGGGGCTCAACTTGCGCTTGAGGAAGTTGTTGATCTGCTTGGTCTGGCGCACGGTGCGCACGCCCCTGAAGCCGCGAAAGCGGGCATCCTTGTGGCTGCCCCAGGGCACCAGCGTCAGGGCCATGACCTGAAAGCCGCCATCGTGGGCCTGCTGGAAGAGACGGGCCAGGTGATAATTGGCCATCTCCGGGCTGAAGACCGAATTCAGACCGCCCTGCCAGATCAACCATCGCTTGCCATCGGTGGTGCCGGCCATCAGCTTGCGATCGCCGATCACCTCCTTGTTCAGCCGCTTGACCAGCGCAGGAACGCCCTTCTTGGCCTTGGCCCGATTGACGACCTCCAGGTTCTGGCAGCCATGGGCGAGGAACTGGCCGTAATTGCCTGCGTAGTACTCCGACACCGAGCCACCGAGCACCACCGCCTTGATGGGCCGGTCGGTCTTGAACGGACCGGCCAGGGCGGGCGGGGCGAGCAGGGCGAGAAAAAGGCTGATGATCGTGGCACGCAACATCACTGGCACAGCATAGCGGCGACCGGGCGCATGCCAAGAAGATGGTCTGCGTCGGGCCTCCGAGCAGGGGCGGCAGAAGCGCGACCGTCGCGCGGTGACGACCGGGCCCGCCGATGGCAGACTTGTCGACTCCGCCATCTTCGGAGCGTCCATGGTCCGCGATCCCCTGACCCACGCCCTCGCCGCTGCCATGCGGGCCAGTTTTCTGGCCGCCAACCAGCTGCAGCGGGTCGAAGGCGTGCTGGGGGGCTTGACCCTCGCTGCCTTGCCACCGCGCAAACTGAACGCGTTGACTGCCCGCCTCTATGCCGTCCGCGGGCGCTACCACGCCGAGGGTCTGTTCGGCTGGGAAGAGCGCTGGTTTGCTGACGACCTGCCGCCGGCGCCAGCGCGCATCCTCGTCGGCGGCGCGGGCTCGGGCCGCGAGGTCAAGGCCTTGCTGGGTCTGGGCTACGA
This sequence comes from uncultured Enterobacteriaceae bacterium, assembly GCA_964438735.1. GTDB lineage: Bacteria > Myxococcota_A > UBA9042 > UBA9042 > UBA9042 > CAYTLW01. The sequence continues at coordinate 11,561 of CAYTLW010000105.1, forward strand.
GGTGGTGGCTTTCGACCCGGCGCCGAGTTTTGTCGCCCGGGCCCGAAGACACCTGCGTGGCGATGGCATGCGCGCCTTTACATGCGGCGGCTACGAGGACTTGATCACGTCCGGTCATGCGCTGAAGGAGCTGGTCGACGGCCATGCGCCTTACGACGCGATCCTGCTGGGCTGGGGCAGCTTCACCCACATGCCGGTGCCCGCCGAGCGACGCGAACTGCTCGCCAGGGTGGCCAGCCTGTGCCCTGCGGGGCCGACGCTGCTGAGCTTCTGGTTGCGACGGGAGGGTAGCGAGCGCGATCGGGGCCGGGCATTCTCGCTGGGCTGGCGCGTGGGCGGCCTGCTGAGCGGTCGCGCGCAGGACGAAGGGCCCGATCCCGGCGACCAGGTGATGACCCGCTGCGGTTATGGCCACTGGTTTACCGTGTCGGAGATCGCCGAACTGGCTGCGGCTGCCGGCTTGCAGTTGCACAGGGCGCCGAGCCTGGCTCAACCCTATGCCCACGCCACGCTCAGGCCTTCGACACCGCCGTCGCCCAGCGCGTCCTGAGCCCCTCGATGGCCGGCCCGGGATCGGGCGAAAAACGCCGCTCCTCCTGCCAGGTGTCGCGGGCGTGGGCCACCGAATCGAAGAGCCCGGCGCCGATTCCGGCCAGGATGGCGGCGCCCAGCGCCGTGGTCTCGATGGCCCGCGGCCGGACCACCACCGTGTTCAGCAGGTCCGCCTGCAGCTGCATGAGCAGGTTGTTGGCGCAGGCGCCGCCGTCCACGCGCAGCTCGGCGAGTTGTCGACCCAGGTCGTTCTCCATCGCCTCCAGCAACTCGGCGCAGGACATGGCGATGCCCTCCAGGGTCGCCCGGGCCATGTGGGCGCGGGTCGTGCCGCGGGTCAAGCCGGTGATGATGCCTCGGGCATCCTCGCGCCAGTGGGGCGCGCCGAGTCCGGCCAGGGCGGGCACGAAGGTCACCCCGCCGCTGTCGGGAACGGACGCCGCCAGGGCCTCGATGGCCGGCGCGCTGTCGATGATCTGCAGCCCATCGCGCAGCCATTGTACGCCGGCGCCGGCGACGAAGACGCTGCCCTCGAGGGCGTAGCAGTATTCATCGCCCACCTGCCAGGCGACGGTGGTGAGCAGGCCATGTTTGGACTCGACGCGCTCGGCGCCGGTATTCATCAGCAGGAAGGCGCCGGTGCCATAGGTGCACTTGGCCATGCCCGGCTCGGTGCACATCTGGCCAAAGAGGGCCGCTTGCTGATCTCCGGCCATGCCGGCCACCGGGATGCCGTCGGGCAGCACGGACAGGCCCTTGGTGGTGCCATACACCTCGGCGCTGGCCCCTACCCGCGGCAGCATGGCCTGGGGCACGCGCAGCAGCTCGCACAATCGCTCATCCCAACGTCGCTCACCGATGTTGTAGAGCATGGTCCGCGAGGCGTTCGACGGATCGGTGACGTGGACCTCGCCGCCGGTCAGGCGCCAGGTCAGGAAGCTGTCGATGGTGCCGAAGGCGAGTTCACCAGCCTCGGCCCGCTGCCGGGCGCCCGGCACGGTGTCCAGAATCCAGGCGGCCTTGGTGCCGGAGAAGTAGGCGTCGATCATCAGGCCGGTGCGTTCGCGGATCTCGTCGCTATGGCCAGCCTCTCGCAGCCCGGCGCAGATGTCCGCCGTGCGGCGGCATTGCCAGACGATGGCGTTGTGAATCGGCCGGCCGCCCCAATGCTCCCAGATGACCGTGGTCTCGCGCTGGTTGGTGATGCCGATGGTGGCCACCCGGTCGGCCGCCACGCCGCCCTGGGCCAGCACCGCGGCGATGGTCTCCAGGGTGGTCCGCCAGATGTCTTCGGGATCGTGCTCCACCCAGCCTGGCTGCGGGTAGATCTGCGGGTATTCGTGATTGACCTTGGCCAGGATCTGCAAGGTGCTGTCGATCAGCAGCGCCGTGGTGCCGGTGGTGCCCTGGTCGATGGCCAGGGTGATGTCCTTCATGGTTGACCTCCGACGCCGGGAACCTGCCTGCCCGGCTGGATCCTCTAGTCGTCGAGCGGCGACCAGGTCGCCTTGGGCCCCGATTGCGCCGCCGCCCCCACAAGATGCCTGGCCGGATGGCGTACGCGGCAGATGGCCACCTTGAGGTAGCGCCCCTCGGCGTGGGCCGGCGCCGTGGGATGATCCGCCGCCGGACCGAGCACGGACAGAACCTGCAGCTGGCGCTGGGCGCGCGCTCCGGCGTGGGCCAGGGTGCGCAGGAAGTCGCGCGTGCTGATCCGGCCCGAACAGGAACAGCTGACCAGCAGTCCGCCGTCGGACAGGGCCTCCATGGCCACCGCGTTCAGGTGCAGATACTTGGCCAGGGCGTCGTCCACCACCGAGGCGCGGGTGGCGAACTTGGGCGGGTCGACGATGACCATGTCGGGTCGCTCTTCATCCGGCCCGAGGATCTCATCGGCGATATCGCGCAGCACATGCACGGCGTCTGCCCGCATGGCCTCGACCTGTTGCAGACCATTATCCTGCGCGTGCGCCGCAGCCAGATCGACGGCGCTCTGCGAGGCGTCGACACACAGCACCCGGCGAGCCCCCGCGCGCGCCGCATGCAGACCGAAACCGCCGCCATGGCAGAACGCGTCCAGCACGTAGCGCCCCTTGGCCAGCGCCGCCACCTGCAGGTGGTTTTGCCACTGATCCAGGTACAGGCCGGTCTTCTGGCCGCTGCGGGGTTCGGCCTGCAGGGCCACGCCGTGATGATTGACCTGCACCGTCTCCGGCACCTCCCCCGTCATGCTCACCAGGCCGCGCGGCAGCCCTTCGCTGGGGTGGCAATCGCCTGGTACGCGGGCCACGATCCAGGCGCAGCCGTGGTCCTTCTGCAACGTCGCGATGACGAGCTCCAGCCAGCGCATGGCGCCCGCGGTAGACACCAGCACGACGGCGCCGTCTGCCATGCGGTCGATGACCAGACCGGGCAGGCCGTCGCCTTCGCCATTGACCATGCGCCAGGCCGTCACCCCCTCTTGGGGCAGGCCCAGGTCGCTGCGCAGGGAGACCGCGTCGGCCAGCGCGTGCGGCAGCCAGCGCGGCGCGTCCGGCAGGCGTCCCGGTGCGGCGCTGCCGGAGCCGCCGCCGATCATGCGCACGGCGATCTGGCTCTCCTTGTTGTAGTAGCCCAGGCCGTGGAATGTGCCCTTGGCGTCGAATACACCGCAGGGCAGGCCGATGGGCACCTCGCCATGGGGCGGCAATCCGGTCGGCGGCAGGGCATGGGCGATGCCTCCGCTGAAGAGCCATGGGTGTCCGACTCGCGTCGGCGTCGCCCGGCCCTTGGCCAGCACGATGGTCCAGCCGTCATCCCAGCGAGTGATGTTCTCCGGCAACTCCGCACGCGCCTTGCGCATCCCCGAGCGGCTGGGCCTCGATCGCCCCCCCTGTCGACGTCGTCCTGCCACCTCGTCAGTCCCCGGCCGGCGCGGTTTCGCCGTCCTCGGCGCTGTCGCCCGCGTCACCGTCGTCGGCCGCCGCCGCGTCATCCACGCCCGTGTCATCCACGCCCGTGTCATCCTCGGCCGCGCTCACGACCTCGTCGTCGCCGGCTTCACCGTCACTGGCTTCGTCGGCCGCTGCCAACTCCTCGTCGTCCAGGTCGTCTTCATCGTCTTCGACCAGCACGTCGAAGCTGACCACCTTCTCGCCCACCTCCAGGTTGATCACCTTCACGCCCATGGCGTTGCGGGCCACCTGGCGAATCTGGTCGACCTGGGTGCGGATCAGCTTGCCGCCATCGGTGACCAGCAGCACCTGGCTGCCGCGTCGCACGATGCGCAGGCCGACCGCGTTGCCGGTCTTGGTGGGTTTGCCCTTTTCGGTCACCTTGAGATCGATCAGGCCCAGGCCACCGCGGCCCTGCAGGCGATAGTTCGACGGCGAGGTCAACTTGCCGAAGCCGTTTTCGCTGATGGTCAACACGACGTAGGGCGCTTCGTCGCTCTCTTCGGCGTCGCCATCTTCGTCGCTCTCATCGCCACCTGCCGCGTCCACGGTCGCGTCGTCAGCGCTCTCTTCGACAGCGCTCTCGTCGACAGCGCCCCCTTCCACAGCGGCCGCGTCGACGCCAGCCTCGTCGGCGCCCTCATCCTCGTCCGCCTCGGCGCCCAACTCAGCCAGCGCGGCGTTGCGCTCGGCGGTGTTGAGCACGGCCAGGCTGACCACCTCGTCGCCATCGCGCAGCTTGATGCCGCGCACGCCTCGGGCCACGCGACCCATGGGCCGCAGACCAAAGCTGCGATTGCCCTCCTGCCGGTACTGGGCCTGGAAGTGGATCGCCATGCCCTTGCGCGTGGCCAATAGAATCGTGCTGTCGGGATAGACCAGGCGCACATCGATCAGGTCGTCATTCTCTTCGAGCACCAGGCCGATGATGCCGCTGGAGCGGATCTTGCCGTAGGCACCCAGGACCGTGCGCTTGACCCGGCCGTTGCGGGTCGCGAGCACCACGCTGGCGTCCGGATCATCGAAGGTGCGCACCGGTAGCACAGCGCGCACATCCTCGTCCTTCTCCACCGGCAACAGGTTGATCACCGGCTTGCCGCGGGTGGCCGCCGTACCCGCCGGCAGCTCGTAGGTCTTGAGCGAGAACGCCCGCCCCCGCGAGGTGAAGAAGAGGATCGGCTGGTGAGCCGATGAGACGAAGAGATCCCGAACCATATCCTCCTGCTTGGTGGCCATGCCGGTCTTGCCGCGGCCGCCGCGTCGCTGGGCCCGGTAGGCCGAGACGGGGGTGCGCTTGACGTAGCCATCGGACGTCAGCGTCACGACCATGTCCTCGTCGGCGATCAGATCCTCCATGCGGATGGAGCCCTCGTCGTCGACGATGTGGGTCCGCCGCGGGTTGGCGTAGTCGGCCTTGATGGTCTCCAGCTCGCCTTTGATGATGCCCATGAGCAGGCCGTCGTCGGCGAGCACCTCGTTCAGGTAGCTGATCCGGCCCTGCAGGTCGTCGTATTCGTCGCGAATCTTGTCGCGCTCCAGGCCAGTCAGCCGCTGCAGGCGCATGTCCAGGATGGCCTGCGACTGCCGCTCGCTGAGCGCGAAGTTGCTCATCAACGCCGCCTTGGCGGTCGGCGCGTCCGGGCTCTCGCGGATCATGGTGATCACCGCGTCGATCTCGTCCAACGCGATCAGCAGACCTTCGAGAATGTGCGCCCGCGCTTCGGCCTGGGCCAGCTCGTACAAGCAACGTCGCGTCACCACCTCGCGGCGATGATCGATGAAGTGGCGCAGCATCTCCTTGAGGCCCAGCACCACCGGCTGCCCGGCGACGATGGCCAGGTTGATGACGCCGAAGGTCGTCTGCAGGTTGGTCAGTCGGTACAGGTGGTTGAGCACCACCTGGGCCATGGCGTCGCGCTTGCATTCGATGACCACGCGGATGCCGTGGCGATCACTCTCGTCGCGCAGGTCGGCGATGCCTTCGACGCGCTTGTCGCGGACCAGATGGGCGATGTACTCGATGAGCTTGGCCTTGTTCACCTGGTAGGGCAGCTCGTCGACGATGATCACTTCGCGCCCGTTGGGCTTCTCTTCGAAGTGCGTCTTGGCCCGTACCCGCAGCTTGCCGCGGCCGGTCGTATAGGCCTCCCAGATGCCCTCGCGACCATAGATGGTGCCGCCGGTCGGGAAGTCGGGTCCCTCCACATGGGTCATGAGCCCGGCGACGTCGATCTCCGGATCCTCGATCAAGGCGACGGTCGCGTCGACGACCTCGGCCAGGTTGTGGGGCGGGATGTTGGTGGCCATACCCACGGCGATGCCGCCCGAGCCGTTGACCAGCAGGTTGGGCACCCGTGAGGGCAGGACGGTGGGCTCTTCGTCGTGGCCGTCGTAGTTCTCCTGGAAGTCGACGGTGTTCTTGTCCAGGTCGGCGAGCAGCTCGTGGGCCACCCGGGTCATGCGCACTTCTGTGTATCGCATGGCGGCGGGTGGGTCGCCGTCGATGGAGCCGAAGTTGCCCTGGCCATCGACCAGGGGCAGGCGCAGCGAGAACTCCTGGGCCATGCGGACCAGGGTGTCGTACACCGCCGTATCGCCGTGCGGATGGTACTTGCCGATACAGTCGCCGACGATACGGGCCGACTTCTTGTAGGCAGAGTTCCAGTTGTTGCGCATCTGGTGCTGGGTGAAGAGCACCCGCCGATGCACGGGCTTGAGGCCATCGCGCACGTCCGGCAGGGCACGGCCGACGATGACGCTCATGGCGTAGTCGACATAGCTCGACCGCATCTCGTCTTCGATGGTCACCTGGTGACTGTGCAGATAGCGGGGGGGCTCACCGCCGCCGTCGTCGCCGGGCGGGCCGTCGCCGCCGCCGCCGTCTTCGCCAGTCTCCGCTGGCGTGGGCTCTACTTCGGCGGCTACGACGGCATCGTCGTCGGCATCTTTGGCGTCTGTTTCGGGGGCAGGTGGGGCGTTGGGCTCGACCATGCGGCTCCGGAGCGTCCTGTGGGACGGGAGGGGATCCGGGTCGACGAACGCCGAACGCTGGATCCGAATGGAAAACGCACGAAGCCCGCCGCTGCATGCGGCCGCCACGCGCGCGCGCGGATTATGGCACAACATGGCCCCGAAAGTCACGCTTTGCGGCGGTCTCGGGTGGCGTTTTTCGGGTGCCCGCCCGGCCCTGTGGCAGCCGACCATGCCAGTTGACCGTGGGCAAGCGCAGACCGCCGTGTATTTGACCTCCGCTTGGCTTTGGGGTACGCCGCAGTCGCTCATTCGGCGCGTTCGCGCCGGCCCCCTTCTCCGCCCTGTGGCCCCTCCCGAACCAATCGAGGCAATCCATGCAGGTCACCGTTATTGGAACCGGCTACGTCGGACTGGTCGCCGGCGCGTGTTTCGCGCACGGCGGCAGCCGAGTCATTTGTGTGGACATCGACGTGGAAAAAGTGGCCGCCCTGCGCCGCGGCGAGATCCCCATCTACGAGCCGGGGCTGGACAAGGTGGTGCTCGACGGGGTGGCCGCCGGACGTTTGAGTTTCACCACCGAGGCTGGCCCCGCCGTGGCCAGCGCTGACGCGGTCTTCATCGCGGTCGGCACGCCGCCCAACGAAGATGGCTCGGCCGACCTGTCGCACGTCATGGCGGTCGCCGCGGGCATCGCGCCGCACCTGCAGGGCTACACGGCCGTGGTCTGCAAGTCGACCGTGCCTATTGGCACCTCCGATCGAGTCGCCGCCCACCTGGTCGCCGCCGCCCCGGCAGAGGCGGAGTGGGACGTGGTGTTCAATCCGGAGTTCCTGCGCGAGGGGGCCGCGTTGACGGACTTCCTGCAGCCGGATCGGGTCGTCATCGGCTCCACCAGCGAGCGGGCACGGGCGCTCATGGCCGAGCTCTACGCGCCCTTCGCGCCGCCCGAGCGCATCCACTTCATGGCCGTGCGGTCGGCCGAGATGAGCAAGTACGCCGCCAACTGCATGCTGGCCACGCGCATCTCATTCATGAACCAGATCGCGGGCATCTGCGACCGACTGGGCGTCGATGTCCTCGACGTCAAGCAGGGCATGGGCACCGACAGCCGCATCGGCCTCGCCTTCCTGAACGCGGGCATCGGCTACGGCGGCTCCTGCTTCCCCAAAGACGTCAAGGCGTTGCTGCGTGCCGGCCGCGACGCGGGTTGCGACGTGCGCCTGCTGGACGTGGTCGAGGCGGTCAACGCCGACCAGAAGGAGCTGCTCGCCCGGCGTCTCTTCGAGCGCCTGGGCGATGATCTGAGCGGCCGCAAGGTGGCGTTGTTGGGCCTGGCCTTCAAGCCCGAGACCGACGACATGCGCGAGGCCCCCTCCATCACCCTGGCGCACATGCTTCTGGCCGCCGGCGCCACCGTCGTCGGCTACGATCCGGTCGCCAACGAGACCGCGCAAGAGGCCATCGGCGATGGCTTGGAAGTGGCCACCAGCTGGCAGGCAGCGGTGGTCGATGCCGACGCCATCCTGCTGGTCACGGAGTGGCGTGATTTGTGCGCCATCACGGCTGCCGACCTGGCCGCAGCGACGACCTGTCGCTTGCTGTTCGATGGACGCAATGGCTGGGATCCCGCAGACATGGAAGCGGCGGGATTCGACTACCAAGGGGTTGGGCGACCGGCTCGTCTGCCCTGGTGAATCTCTGATTGCTAGCGCCGCTCGCCCGATCAGCCACCGGCCGGCTGGGCCATCTCGATCACCTTGCGGTCCTCTCGGAACAGGACCATGCACGCGTTCTCGTGCACGATGGACTCGACGATGCCCATGCCGTGACGCTTGTGCAGCATGACGTCGCCGGCGGCGTAGGTGCGCTCGGGCACGTAGGGGCTGCCGTCTCGTGGGCCCAGACTGGCGGTGAGTTTTCGCCAGAGCAGGCGCGGATTCTCGCCTTCGGCTGCCTGGTCCTTGGCCTCGATCTCGATGGATTTGCGTGGCGTGCCCCAGGTGGCGCCCGACCTGGCCGTGGCGATCGCCTCGCCGTCGGGAAGTGTGGCCGCGGGCTCCGAGGACTCGGCGGGCTCGGCGCTGGCCCCGAGGCTGGTTGCCTGCACCGCAGACTGCTCCGAGACCCGCTTGCGCCGCGAGACCACCTCCGGCCGCCGCCTGGGCTCCTTGCGTTTGCGCATGCGGGCCAGCTTCTTGAGCGCCTCGGCCCGGATGATCTCCTTGTCCTTTTCCGGCTGGTACTTAGACGTGTTGTGGCACGTCCGGCACGTTGCGGTGAACACCTCTCTGCCGTCCGTGGCGGCGATGTTCATGTACACGTTCAGCCTGCAGCGGGGGCAGTAGCCACCCACCTCGTCTCCGACCTTTCGCATGTCGGTCTCCCGCGTTGGCGCCATCGCGCCAATCTGGTGGCGGCCCACCGGCGGTCACCGGCGGCCATCTCACGCGGCCTCATTTAGGGGCTGATCGTCAACCTGTAGAGAAGACCAACCCCATAAGCGCTGCCTTGCTCAACACGATCACGTTCCCGCTGATTCTATGCGCGGGCGCCGCCCATGTCGATAGGTACTTCGGCGCCAGGGGCCTGCCGAAATCGCCGCCGATGGTTGCCTGCTGGTGGCGCCCGGTTCTATCGTGGCGCCATGCAATCCGAGCCACCACCGAAGACCGAATCTGGACCCGATGCAGGCGCCGTCGACACCGCGCCGCTGGACGATGACGCTCCCCCTCCCGGTGACGAGGAGGCCGTCGGAGCGATCTCCGTGTCCTCAGACGAGCCGCCGGTAGATGACGCGCCACCCCGCGATGATGATCCCCACTTCGATGAAGGAGCGGACGTGGAGGAGGGCGCGGACGTGCCATTCGGCGCCGCAGAGGTCGTCGCCCCCGAGGTTACTGGCCTGGCCAAAGCCATGTCGACCGGTACCGCTCGTCCCGGCGTGACCCTGACCGACCGGCCGCGGCTCGGCGGCGGCGCCCTGTCCACCTCTCCCCAGACGCCCCGCCGTCACGACGGTCCGGTGCCCCCCACCGACCTGCAGGCCGAGCGCGCGGTCCTGGGCAGCGTATTGATCGCGCCCGAGAGCATCTCTTTCGCCCTGGACGCGGTGCACGCGGAAGACTTCTACGATACCCGCCACCGGCTGATCTGGTCGGCCATGGCGCAGATGTCCAACGATCGCGAGATCATCGATCCGATCACCGTGCATTCGCGCCTGCGCACCTTGGACATCGAGCAGAAGTCCGGCGGGCTGCCCTACCTGATGGAATTGGCCGGCTCCACTGGCAGCAGCGTGTCCATGGAGCACTACGCCCGAACGGTGGCCCGCCTGGCGACCGTGCGTCGGGTCCTGACGGCGACCCACAAGGTGCAGGCGGAGGGTTACCAGGCCAGCGTGGATCCGGACGCGTTCGTCGAGCTGGTGCAATCGTCGGTAGTCGGGGCGCTGGATCAGCTGATCGGCGGCCCGCAGTTGGGCATCGCCGACGTGGTCAAAGAGGTCTACGAGGGCATCCTGCGACGACGTGGCCAGGAGGGCGACACGGTGGGCATCGCCACCGGCTTCCGCGACCTGGACCGCATCCTGCTGGGCTTTCACCCCACCGACCTGGTGGTCCTCGCCGCCCGCCCGGCCATGGGCAAGACCGCGCTGGCCCTCAACCTGGCCCTCAACGTCGCCGCCAAGCGCCACTCCAGGGGCGACAAAGAAGGTCAGCATCACGGCGTGATGGTCTTCTCGCTGGAGATGGGCCGCGAACAGCTCGTCATGCGCCTGCTCGCCCAGCGCTCCGGGGTCGGCCTGACCAAGTTGCGCCGCGGCGACATCGACACCGACGAGGAGATCGACCTGCGCCAGGCGGCCGGCGATCTGCACGATCTCAATCTCTTTATCGACGACACCCCAGCACTCTCGCCAGTCGATGTGCGCGCCCGCGCCAAGCGCATCGACCTGCAATACGGCCTGGACCTGGTGGTGGTCGACTACCTGCAGCTCATGAAGGGCACCGGCGGATCGCGGCAGAGTCGCGAAAACGAGATCTCCGAGATCTCGCGCTCGCTCAAGGGGCTGGCCAAGGAGCTGGGCTGCACCGTGCTGGCGCTGAGCCAGCTCAATCGCGGCGTCGAGGGACGTTCTGACAAGCGGCCATTGATGAGCGACCTCCGTGAATGCGTCACTGGTGACACCTTGGTGTCATTGGCCGATGGGCGGCGTGTGCCCATTGGCAGCCTCGTCGGCCAGGAGCCGGAGGTGCTGACCCTGAGCGCGCAGAAGAAGATTACCGTCGGACGCTCCGACAAGGTCTGGAGTGTCGGTCGAAAGCAGGTCTTCTCCGTGCACCTGGCCAGCGGGAGGACGATTCGAGCGACAGGCGAGCATCGTCTGCTCGGAGCCGCCGGCTGGCAGCGGGTGGAGTCATTGGCGGCGGGCGATCGGCTCGCCCTGGCGCGACGGGTGCCCGAGCCGGCAGAGACCGAACGCTGGTCCGATGATCGCCTGATTTTACTGGGGCAGATGGTCGGCGATGGCAGCTACCTCTCCGGGCAGCCGATGCGCTACACCACTGCGTCAGAGGACAACAGCGAGGCGGTTCGCGGCGCCGCGGAACGCGAATTCGACGCCCGCGTCAGTAGGCACAAGGGCCGCGGTGCCTGGCATCAACTGGTGCTGGCCAACAACGGCAACCGATGGCATCCGCGTGGGGTCAACAAGTGGTTGCGTGATCTTGGCATCTTCAACCAGCGCTCAGCGGACAAGACGCTACCGGAGGAAGTCTTCCGACTCGCCGACGATCAGATCGCCCTGTTGCTGCGCCATCTCTGGGCCACCGATGGCTGCATCTCCGTGCGCCCCAAAGGCCAAAAGGGCTCGCACCGGGTATTCTTCGCCACCTGCAGCCGGCGTCTGGCAGCAGATGTCGCCGCGCTTCTGCTTCGACTCGGCATGGTCGCGCGAATTCGCAGCACCATCAGTGGCTCTGCGGCGCCGGTCTATTCCGTGGACGTTTCGGGGGGCCACTGGCAACGACGCTTCCTGGCGACCGTGGGCGCATTTGGGCCAAGGCGAGAGCCTGCCGAACGTCTTCAAGCGGTATTGGATGAGCGTGACATCAACACCAACGTCGACACCGTTCCTGTTGAAATCTTCGAGCTGGTACGTGCCGAGATGCGCGCCGCGGGCATCTCCCACAGACAGATGGCTGCTCGCCGGGGCACGTCATACGGTGGCAGTGCCCACTTCAGATTTGCGCCGTCTCGGGCGGTGCTCTCCGAGTATGCCAGCCAACTCGACAACGACGAGCTGCGCGCGGTCGCCGAGAGCGACCTGTTCTGGGATCGCGTCGTTGCGGTCGAATCCGTGGGCGAGGAGGAAGTCTACGACCTGACCGTACCCGGCACCGCCTCTTGGCTTGCTGATGGTATCGTCAGTCATAACTCGGGCGCCATCGAGCAGGACGCAGACGTGATCATGTTCATCTACCGCGACCACGTCTACAACCCGGAGACGGCCTCGGAGTCGGACGCCGAGCTGAACATCGCCAAACATCGCGCTGGCGCGACCGGCAAGGTCGAGCTGCACTTCGAGGGCGCCAAGGTGCGCTTTTCGACCCGCGACGATCGCTTCAACGACCAGTACACGGGCAGTCAGCGGCCGTCGTTCGGCTGAGATTCAACAGTCCGGATACTCGCGCGGCACGCCGTCGAAACCGGTGATCCGCAAGGTCTGCGCATCGATCCGCTCGATGGCGTCCGGCACCAACTGCACCTTGCCGCCCCCTTCGAGGTCAACGCAGTACTTCGGCACGGCCATGCCGCTGACATGGCCGGTCAGCGCCGACATCAACTCGAGTCCGCGGCGCACGGATACGCGCAGGTGGGCGGTGCCCAACACCGGGTCGCAGTGCAGCAGGTAGTAGGGGCGCACCCGGTTGCCGACCATGGCGAAAAAGGTCTCGCGCAACGTCTCGACATCGTCGTTGACGCCCCGCAGCAGGACCGTCTGGCCGCCCAGCGGGATGCCGGCGTCGGCCAGCAGCGCCAGGCGTTGGCGGGTCAGTTCTGGAGCGATCTCGCGGGGATGGTTGACGTGCAGGTTGAGCCAGATCGGGATCCGGCGAGGTCGCAAGGCGTGCACCAGCTCTTCGTCGACGCGCATGGGCAGAAAGATCGGCGCCCGGCTGCCGATGCGGATCAAGCGCAGGTGGTCGATGGCCGCCAGGCGATCCAGGAGCGACTCCAACCGCCGGCTCGACAGCAGCAGCGGGTCGCCGCCCGAGATGAGCACATCGGCGATGGCCGGCTCAGCGGCGATCCACTCGATGGCGGCGTCCAGACCCGCCGCGTCCAGCCCCGGCGCATCGCCCGCCACCCAGCGCGACCGTGTGCAAAAACGGCAATAGGCGGCGCAGGTATCGGTGACCAGCAGCAGCACCCGGTCGGGATATTTACGCACCACGCCCGGGGCCACACGGTGACCATCTTCACCCAGCGGATCGGCCAGTTCGAAGGGCGCGTGTTGCAGCTCGGCGGCGTCGGGTACGACCTGCAGGCGCAGGGCGCAGTCGGGTTCGTGTCGGTCGCAGAGGTCGGCGAAGAAGGGCGTGACACCGTTCTCGAACGTGCTGCCGGAGGCCACGAATCGGGTCGTCTGCGCATCCAGGCCGAAGTGCTCGGCGAGCGCTGCGCCGCGCAGGCTGTTTTGCAGCTGCCAGCGCCAGTCCAACCACTGCGACGGTGCCACGCCGGCCCACGGCTCCGTGCTCGGTCGGACCTGGACGGGGCTCATGGTTGGCACGCTCCGGCAAAAACGAAAGCGGGCGCGCCCCGCCTGGGCGAGCCCCCCCAGGTAACCCAAAGAGAAATT
>CAYTLW010000105.1:24893-27293 GCA_964438735.1 uncultured Enterobacteriaceae bacterium
GGGGGGGGGTGGGGGGGGGGTTTGTTGTGGGCACCCCCCTTAAAAATCCTATGGGGGGCGCGGGGGGGGGGGGCTCGCCCGCCTGGTACCCCGTAGGAGACTTGAACTCCTGTCTCAGCCTTGAGAGGGCTGCATCCTGACCGCTAGACGAACGGGGCAAAGGGATGTCCGATGACTTCCGACGCGCATCGGCTCGCGTCACAGGCTCTCAGTTCGGGGACTAGGATTCGAACCTAGATAGGGAGATTCAGAGTCTCCAGTCCTGCCATTAGACGATCCCCGAATGGCATTCAAGGTCTTGCGATGGCGCGCGACCATCGCTCCGGGGCGCCTTCCTACCAATCCGGCGCGGACCCGTCAAGGACTGGGTTGTTGAGGTTCTGTGCTGTGTTCCGCGTCGCTCTCGGCGGCCGATTCGCGGCTCGGGATGCCGGCGTGCAGGGTGCCGTTCTTGTGCATGAACCACGCCGCCAGCGCGTCGCGCGCGATGCCCGCTGCTTTGGCTCGCCAGGCCCGACCGTTGACGGCCAGCACGGCGACGGCGATCTCGGGCTTGTCGACCGGCGCAAAACCGATGAACCAGGTGTAGAGCCGGTAGTTTCCACCGCCCCGTCGGGCCAGCGTGCCGGTCTTGCCGCCGGCGTCGATGGTCTGCAGGCTCTCCGGCCAGCGCGCGAAGGCCTTGCTGGCGGTGCCATCGCTCACCGTATGGGCGAGCATCTGCCGCAAGACGCCGGCGGTGCGGGCCGAGAGCGCCCGCTGCAGGATCGCCGGCTTGCGGCTCAAGCCGGGCTGCAGGCTGTCCGCCGCCACCAGGTAGGGACGCATCATCACGCCGTCATTGGCCACCGCGGAGGCGAGCATGGCCGCGTGCAGGGGGCTGATGCGCGCACCCCGGAAGCCGGCCGCCGTCTGGGCGCGGACCAGCCGACTGCGGCCCTCGGTGAAGCGCGATGGCTGCACCGCGATGTCGAAGTCGAGCAGGGTCTGAAAGAGCAGGTCCTCTGCCTTGGCCTGCAGGTCGCCCGGCTTCAGGCGGGTCACGGCGAGGCGACCGAAGGCCGCGTTGGACGAGTTGGCCAGCGACTGGGTCAGCGACTCGCAGATGTTGTCGCGCGGTCCCGGCTCCAGGTGCGACTTGCGCAGCCGTCGGGTGCCGCCGTGGAAGCAGGTTTTGTGGTCGGGATGCACGCCCGCCTCGAGCAGCGCCGCGGCGGTGATCACCTTGGCCACGCTGGCCGTGGGCGCCACTGCGCGCACCAGGCCCTGGCCGCGGCCGGCGGCTTTGCCGCGCTGTCGACGACCTACCCAGGCCCGGATGGCACCGGTCGACGGCTCCATCAGCACCACGCCGCCAAAAGGCACCTTGGACCGCGCCAGGCGCGCCTCGATGGCGCTCTGTACCGCCGGCACCAGGGTGAGCTCCAGCCGGCTGCGATCGGGTCGCACCAGCACCGCCTTGTCGCCGTCGGCCACCCACGCGCGGCCGATGACCCGAGCCGGCAGCTTCGGCACAATGAACGCTCGTTCGGCGGCAGGGCCGCCAGCCGAGTCCGAGGAATCGCCGCCCAGCGACAGGGCGCTCAGCGCCGGATGCTGTAGCGACGCGCCCTTGAAGACATAGAAGCCGACCGCTCCGACCATGAGCGCGCCAACGAGAAGAAGCGGCGCCGCGGACGCGCTGGCCCGTTCGGTGCGACGACTACGACGGCGGGAGCGCTTGGCCAAGAGGAGATCCAGGGGTCTTTCGGGTGCCGCCCGAAGACAACGCAATCAGCGTACGATGAGGGGTCGTACGAGCAAGAAAATCGAGGCCAGTGCTGGTCCCGGCCAGCGCCGCAACTGACCGCCGCGATTCCACTGCCCGTCAATGCGGTTGCCCGCCCTGTTTCGAAGGGCCAGACTCGCGCGCCCGAACCCGTCCGAGATCCGCAGGAGCCGCCCATGGCCCAACCAGACCCGAGAATCGCCCGCTTCGAGGCCATGGTGGCCCGATTCCCCGACCGCGCCGAGCCCCGCTTCTCCCTCGCCCGGGCCCTGCACGACGCCGGCGACCACGCGACTGCCCTGGGCCACTACGAAAAGGCCGGCGAGCTGCAGGCCGACTTCATGATGGCCTGGCTGCACCGCGCCGAGTGCCTGCTCGAGCTGGGCCGCCTGCCCGAAGCCGCCGACGCGGCCACCCTGGCGCGCAAGTTCGCCGTCGCCCAGGGGCACGTCGGGCCGCGGCAGGAGGCCGAAGAGTTGCTGGACGAGATCGCCGACATGGCGGGTTGACAGGCAACGGCAGAGGGGCATACTCGCGACCGCCACCGCGGGGTGGAGCAGTCAGGTAGCTCGTCGGGCTCATAACCCGAAGGTCGGGGGTTCAAATCCCTCCCCCGCAACCGCAGAAAAACG
>CAYTLW010000106.1:0-27124 GCA_964438735.1 uncultured Enterobacteriaceae bacterium
GTCGTCTACGAGACATGTGGCGGCAGGGGGTGCGCGCCGGGGGGCGCTGGGACCTGCCCCATGTTGGGCACGAGGACCGGCCACTGCCAGCCAATCTATGTGGTAAAGGACGCGAAGGTATGAATGCGCGCAAACAATTCACGTATGTTTACGCTTGCTCGCACTTCTTTACATTCTGCGCCGCAGCCAATTGCTCGGCGCTAGGCGCTGGGCAGCGCGACCAGCCAGTCCACGCCACCGCCCGCTCGCGCAGCGGTGGTCAATATACCGCCGACCGTGCGCACGAGTACCGCCAGCTGGATGACCGGCTCTGACATGCTCACCGTGCGCTCGTCCAGCTCCGCCTCCATCATCAGCGCCAATTGGATCTCGTCCAGAGGTCTGCCCTGGTCGGTCACCGACAGGCGTACGCAGGGCCAGGGTACAACGAGGGTCGGGTCGTCGCCGGACAGCGGTTCTCCCTGCTCCAATGCACCCACATGCACGGCGACTTCACCGCCGTGATGGGTTCTCGAAGCGGCGTGGATCAACAGGGAGATCAATACGCGCAGCACATCGCCGCTGGAGGTCGACGTTTGGAATACAGGGCCTGCCTCGGGCAGGGACAGGCGAACATCCGGCCCGGCCATTGTGCGCAGCACGGCCTCCGAGCTGCGCAGAATGGCCAGTACATCGGCCGGGGCGGAGTCGTCGTCCGCGGTCACGGCCAGCGCGCGCAGAGGCGCCAACGCCTGTTGAATCTCGTCCGCGGCCGCGCGCGCGAGCCCTCGGCGCGGGTCACTCTCGGGGAGTCCCGCGGCCTGTCGCAGCTCGTCTACCGCGTTGCCCAGGCGGCCGACTCCAGCCACGACATCGGCGTTGATCACCGCGCTGAGCAGGGCCACGCTGTCGAGCGCGCTGGCCGCGGCGAGTTGTTCGCGCAGTTCCCGCACCCGCCGGCTATGGGCCATGGATCGCTCCACGGCGGCGCCGAGGCGCGCCATGTTGTCCTTGGGCACGAAGTCCTGCACACCCTGAATGATGAGATCGACGGCGATCTTCTCGTGCATGGCCCCGGAGACGACGATCACCGGTACGTCCGGGGCCTCCTGCTGCACCACGCGAAAAGCGGCGAAGGAGTCGAAGCGCGGCATACGGTGGTCGGCGATGACCACGTCCCAGCGACCGTGCCGCAGCGCTGAGGTCAACGCCTCGGCGTTGTCGACCCGGCTGGTGCGCACGGAGAAGCCGGCGAGCTGAAGTTGGCGTCGGACCAGATCCGCGTCGGCGGCGGAGTCCTCGACCAGCAGCACCTTGAGCGAGCGCGGCGGCGTCATCAACGGCCCCTGTTGGCGCAAATTCGGCGGTTGTCTGCGGCAGGGGTGGAATCGGCGGACCCCTGCCCTTGCACACACCTACCAGACTTGGACACGTGGGCCGCGCCAATCCGCACCGGGCACAAACTTCTTCTGATGCGCGTTACCAATCTTCAGATCTGGCGGGCGAAGCGGCGCCTCGTGGGCGCTCTCTATGCGCGACTGCGCTCCTGTCGAACGAAGCCGAGGAAGGGATTGCTGGCCAACTCGGTGGCGAGCGTCGTGATCGGGCCGTGCCCGCTGTGCACCCGAAGATGGCCGGGCAGCGCCATGACTTTTCTCAGGCTGTCGGCCATGGCCGGCGGATCGCACATGGGAAAGTCCGTCCTGCCGATGCTGCCGGCGAAGAGCAGGTCGCCAACCACGATGTCCTCGTCGTCGTAGTAGCAGCCCTGTCCAGGGGTATGGCCGGGCGCCGAGAGAAATTTCAGCTTCAGCTCGCCGATGGCGACCTCATCGCCGTCATGGACCAGGTGGTCGATCCGGCCGCAGGGTCGATTCATGGACGGCATGCCGAACCAGTTGCCCTGCTGGGGCAAGGTGTCGAAGAGGGGCTGCTCCAGGGCCGGCAGCCAGGTGGGCGCGTCGAACGCCTTTTGCAGGTAGACCAGCCCGCCCGCGTGGTCGATGTGGGCGTGCGTCAGCAGGATGGCGCGCACATCCGGTCGCGGATCCAACGCCATCAAGCGCCGAGCCAGCTCGTCGCTCTCGCCGGTGTCGACGATGGCGCAGGCGCCCGTTGCCGGGTCACGAATCAGGTAGGTATTGACCTGGAACATGCCGACGGTGAAACAGCGGATATCCATGCGGCCTCCTGGGGCAGTGCGCCGCCCTGGCGCCGGCGGGACGCTACACGGAATCGGCCTCCGAGGCCATGCTTCGACGTTTGGCGGCGTGATTGCGGGAGCTGGATTCAGAGACCCAGTTGCAGCTCGACCACCGGCGACTTGCCCGCAAGCGGCACGGTGAAGAAGGTCGGCTCATGCTGTCGACCCAGGACCAGGTAGTCGCCCTGGGGGCGGATGTTGATCAGCTCGGCGGTCTTGCCAACCCCCGCCGGCGTCACGGTGTCCCCGCCCGCGTCGAGGTGATAGAGGGCGCCGCCGCTCAGGAAGTACATGCGGGCGCCGTCGCTCGTCCAGACAAAGCGCTGCGGCGCCAGCGATTCGGAGACGGGGCTCCGCTTGCGGGTCGCCACGTGCCAGCGCGCCAGCTGCCCGGAGCTGCTGCCCAGCGTGCCGGGCGCGCTGCCCTGGCTCTTTTGCCAGGCGAAGCTGTGCTCGAATGTGTACAGCCACTGACCATCGGGCGACAGCGTGAACGAGGGCACGCGCTCGCCATAGTCCACCACCTGCCACTTTCGCGTGGTGAGGTCGACGAAGATCAGGCCCACTTTCTGCTTCTGCCCGGTGTACTTCCAGGTGTTCTCCATGTCCTGGCGGCGGGTGAAGCCGATGGCGGTCTTGCCATCCGGAGTGACGGCGACCGGACCGAATCCGGGCAGGTCTTCCAGGTGCTTGCGCGCCTTCAGGTCAAAGATCGAGATGGGATCCCGGGCGCAGTTCGTGGGCGCCATCAGGGCGAGGTTCGAGTTGGGCACGAGCTCCAACTCACCGGCGCAATTGCCCGCTTCCACCAGCGCGCTGGTGTGGCCGGTCTTGGGCTCGTAGAAGGCCACCGTCGCCTTGGGCAGGCCGTCGATCAGCGTCGACCAGGTCAGCACGATCTCGTCGTGGGCGGCGGAGAAGTCCAGGTCGCGCACCGGATGCGGGGTGGCGAAACTGTGGCTCTTGCCCGTCTTCAGGTCGACCAGCCCCACATGGCATCGATTGGCCTCCTTGCCCTCGTAGTCGGCGCCGATGATTGCGCCGCATTTGCCGGTCGCCAGGATCTCCTCCAGACCGTTACGCGGCGCGTTGGACAGCAGCAGATGGGCACCATCTGGGGCCACGTCGAGCACCGTGAAGACCGAATCCAGCTTGTGGGAGGGGCCGACCTTCAGCGTCGCCAGGTCCAGCGCGGTGACGGTCTGGCCGTCCTGCCGCAGCAACCAGGCCAGCTTGCCGTCCGGCGAGAAGTTGATCCTGCGCAGGTCGACCAGGTCGGACAAGACGGTCTCCATGCCGGTGTCCAGGTCGCGTACCAGCAGCACGAGTCCGGGCGTGACATAGCCCTTGCCCGGACCCGGCGCCGGCACCATGGCCAGCAACAGCTGGCCGCCAGGTGAGAGGATGACATCGGAGTAGGTCAGCTCGTAGACCCACACGCGACCGGGCACCGCGTCTGCCGGCGCGTCCTTGCCCGGCTCCGTCGTGCGTGTATCGACCGTGTAGTGGCCGGGATCGCGGCCGCGATCCTGGTGGCCGGCCTGTTCGAGCTGATCGGAGTTGCCGGCCTCGAGCGCGCAGCCGGCGCCGAGACCGATCAGGCCGAGCAACAGCGCCCGGCCAATTATCGTGTTCAGGGGAACTCGCATCACTGCAACCTCTCCGGCACGCGGACGTGCCTGGGGGCATATACAGGCAAGGGGCGTGCCATCGTTGCTACGCGACCGCCGATCCGATCGGCAGAAAGCCTCGCAGTCTATCGTTCAGGCACGTGATGACGAGCGTAGTTACGAGCTGGATTGGTGGCGCATGGCCGTGCGTCGGGCCGATTCGACGTGACATTCATGCCATGGCACGCCGGAGGCCGATGCGCCACTGCAGCGCAGTACGCCGTTCAGCACCCTGGCATCGGATTCAGTCGGGGCGGAGCAACGCTGCCGCAAAGGATGCGTTGGAGGCAGCGCTACTGGCAGGTCTGCTCGACTTTCAGGTCATCGATGAGGATGCCGAGTCCGCTGTTGCCGACGCCGTCGACAGTCGTGAAATAGAACGAGAAAGTGGCCTTCTTGCCCTTGAACGCAGAGGACAGGGGCAACTTCAACTCCTGCCACTTTTTGCTGGGCACGCCGCTCTTCTTGGAATAGAGGGTGACCTTGCTGCCACCTTCGGGCTGACCGTAGATGTAGATCTTGTCGTAGCTGGTGCTCGTTTCGGTGTGCACGTACTTCCACATGCGCAGCATGGTGGGCTTGTCGGCCGGGATCTGTATGGGCTTGAGGGTCGCGGTGCCGTAGTTGCTGCTGAAGTTGAAGTTCTTGGTCGCAGGATTGCCGTAGTAGAGAACGCCCTTGGGCGAGTGCGAGGTCACCGCAGGGTTCCAGATCTGCCAGCCCTTGGAGGCGCCATACTTGTTCTTGAAGGTGAAGCCGGTCGGGCTGTTGTCGTCAAAGCTGTGGCTCCAGACGGTCGGCATGCAGCAACCGGCCACGCCGGTTCCCGTGTAGTTGCACTTGCCGCCTACACACTTGTCGACCGTGCACTTGTCGTCGCCATCGTCACAGGCCTTGTCTTCTTTGCAGCACGTGTTCTTGAACACGCAGGCGCCGGCCACGCAGTTGTCGACCGTGCACTTGTCGTCCCCATCGTTGCAGTCCTTGTCGGTCTCACAGCACTCCGCGAGCCCCTTGTGCTGGCACTTGCCGGACTGGCAGATGTCCAGGGTGCACTTCTTGCTGTCCTTGCAATCGGCGTTGGACTGGCAGCAGCCCGCCTTGGCGGTGAACTTGCACTTGCCGCCGTAGCAGCTGTCGGTGGTGCACGCCTTGCCGTCATTGCAATCGGCCGACTTGGTGCAGCATTTATGTACCCAGGTGCAGGCGCCCGCCTGGCAGCTGCCGCCCAGGCAGCCGAACTTGGAGGGGCATTGTGAGTCCGTGGTGCAGGCTTTGGCCTTGCCATCGCTGACGAAGCGGATCTCGTCGACGAAGATGCCGGCGCCGCTGGCCTTGTAGGACGAACTGGAGCCACCGATGCGGCCGCGCAGCTCGAACTTGAAGGGCACGCCGGCGTAAGCGGAGACGTCGTACTCCCACGTGGTCCAGCTTTTGCTGCTGTTGCTCTTGTAGGTGACGTACGTGGCCTTGTTGTCGTTGTGGGAGTAGAAATAGACCCGGTTGTAGGTGCTCGAGCCGGTGATGTTGACCCGCAAGGTGACCTGGATCTTCCAGGCCTGCCCCGCGGCGAGCTTGATCTCCGGGCTGGTCAGCCCGATGTAGTTGCTGCTGCCATAGACCGGCGTGATGGTGCTCTTGTTGGGGTCGCCGAGGTGGGCCGCCTTCTTGCCCTTGGGGCCGTCGCTCACGGCCTTGTTGCTCCAGCTCAGACCCTTCTTGGCGGGGCCGCCACTCCAGCCCTGCAACGTGCCGTCCTCGAAGTCGAAGACAAGGCCCTTGGTGTCACATGCGGCTGGCTTGGCCGTATTGGAACACTTGTTGGCCGTGCACGCGTCCACGGTGCAGGCGTCGCCGTCGTCGCAATCCTTGGCGGTGCCGCAACAACTGCCCAGGTGCACGCACTTGTAGTCAGCGCACCAGTCCTTGCTGCAATCATCCTTGTCGTCGCATTGGGCGTGCTTCTCACAGCAGTCCTTGATGACCGTATTGCTGCACTTGCCGGTGTTTTTGTCGCAGACATCGGCGGTGCAGGGCTTGCCATCGCTGCACTTGGCGGGATTGCCGGCGTACTGGCAGCCCTTGGACGGGCTGCAGGTGTCGTCGGTGCACGCATCCTTGTCGTCGCAGACCAGCTTCTTGGGGCCCTTGGTGCACTTGCCGTCTTTGCAGACGTCGCCGCTGGTGCACTTGTCGCCATCATCGCAGGGCAGGGTGTGCGGCTTGTAGACGCAGCCCTTGGTCTTGTCGCAGCTGTCGTTGGTGCAGGACTTGTAGTCGTTGCACTTCTTGGTGCTGCCCTTGCACTTGCCGTAGTAGCACTTATCCGAGCTGGTGCAGGCGTTGCCGTCATTGCAGTAGGTGGTGTTGTTGGTGTGCTTGCAGCCGCTGACCTTGCTGCAGCTGTCCGTGGTGCAGATGTTGCCGTCATCACAGGCCTTGGACTTGCCGCCAATGCAGCTGCCTGACTTGCACTTATCGCCTTCGGTGCAGGGGTTGTTGTCGTTGCAGGGCACGGTATTGGGCGTGTACTTGCAGCCGCCCGACGGGTCGCAGCCGTCGTCGGTGCAGAGCTTGCCGTCATCGCACATGCTGGCGTTGCCTTTGCACACGCCGCCGATGCAGAAGTCCTTGTCGGTGCACTGGTTGTTGTCATCGCAGACGTTGGAGTTCGGGCTCGCCTTGCAGCCCGCCGTCGGGTCGCAGAAGTCGTCGGTGCAGGCGTTGTTGTCGTCGCATTGCTGGGGCGTGCCGCCGACGCAGGCGCCGCCGGCGCATTGGTCGATCTTGGTGCAGACGTTGCCGTCATCGCAGCCGCCCATGCCGGCGGTGTAGACGCAGCCATTGGTCGCGTTGCAGGAATCGTTGGTGCAGTCATTGCCGTCGTCGCACTTGGTCGTGCCTCCGGTGCACTTGCCGCCGACGCACTTGTCGTTCTCGGTGCAGGAGTTGTCGTCGTCACAAGCGGCGGCGTTGGCCGCGTGCGCGCATTTGCCGCCTTCGCAGCCGTTGTCGGTGCAGGGATTCTCATCATCGCAGGCGGGTTCCACCTGGTAGCCGCTGCCGTCGGACTTGCAGGGGAAGACCGCCTTGCCAGCACAGCCGGGCGCGCTGCAGATGGCGGGCACGCATTTGCGCAGGGGCGAGCACCACTTGCCGCCGGTGCAGTCGGCGCTGGCCAGACACTCGACGCACTTGCCCATGGTCGTATCGCAGACCTGGGCGCAGTCCTTGCTCGACTTGCAGTCTGGGGCGGGCACACAGGCGTGGTCGATGCAGGCGTTGCCGGCGGTGCAGTCGGCGTGGATGTTGCAGTCCACGCAAGCGCCGTCGGCTTTGCTGCAGACCTGGTTGGAAGCCTTGCACTGCACGTCCGACGCACATGCGGTGGCAGGCTTGCAGGCGTTGGCCTGGCATAGCTGTCCGGCGCCGCAATCCTTGCTCATGACGCACTGTTGGCAGGCGTTGGTCAGCGGATCGCAGACGCCCTTGATGCAGGGCGCCGACGGTGAGCAAGGCTGGAGCAGCTCGCCGCAGCCGGCGATCTTGGGGTGGTTGCAGGCGCCCGTGGCCAGGTCGCATTTGTCGCCGGTGCAGGGGTCGCCGTCATTGCAATCGGCGTTGACCTTGCAGCAGTCCGCACATTCGGCCAGATCCTGGGCCGGACCGCTGTCCACGGCAGGATGAGCGTCCGTCGGCGGCGTGGCGCCGTCCGGCAGCGGGTCCACGATGTCCAGGCCAACGTCGCCCTGCTGGGCCCCGTCGACGATGTCGTAGTAGGACAGGGGCGCTGTGCCCGTGGTGCCGCCCGGCGTGACGCAGGCTGCGAGTAGAAGACAGAGGGCGGGAACGAGATTGGCGGCGCGAACCGTCATCGAAGACTCCAGGGTACGGTCTTGTCCTGCACACGCGGGCGCGAGCGGCAGGGGACGGTACCCATGCCGGCCCGCTCGTGCAACGTCGATGTTCATCGGGCTGCGCATCGTCAAATCACATGTGGTGGTCCCTTTCATCCCGCGAGGGTGCGTGCTATCACATCCAAGTCACAAAGAAGTGCCCGCCGGAGCGTTGATGAGCGACACCAGCACCGCCGCCGAGCCGCTGACCAGGTTTGCCCCCCCGGAGCGCGCCGACGCCGACGAATTGGACCGCGCAGCCAGCGCCGTGGCCTCGCAAACCCTGCTGCGCGAGATGCTGGATGCGGTTCCAGTCATGGTTGCCGTGCTCAATACCAATCGGCAGATCGTGGCGGCCAACCAGGCCATGGTCGACAGGGTCACCCCGGCCATCGGCCAGCAGTTGCGTGGCCTGAGACCGGGCGAGGCCCTGCAATGCGTGCATGCGACCCGCGAGCCGGGCGGATGTGGCACGTCCCGATTCTGTCGCAATTGCGGCGCTGTGACCGCCATCTTGGGCGGTCTGGCCGGCAAGCAGTCCGTTGAGGAGTGTCGCATCGTCGCCAACGGGGTCGCCGAGGCCTTCGACTTCCGCGTCTGGTCGCGGCCTGTGGAGATCGCGGGCGAACAACTCTGCGTCTTCGCCATCGCCGACATTGCCGACGAAAAGCGACGCCATGCCCTGGAGCGGGTCTTCTTCCACGACGTGTTGAACACCGCCGGCAGCGTCATGGGCTGCCTCGAGGTGGCCCGATTCGTCTCCCCTGAGCGAAGTGAGGAGATGGTCTCTCGCGCCTCCGCCCTGGCCAATCGCCTGGTGGAAGAGATCAAGGCCCAACGAGAGCTGCTCGAGGCCGAGCAGGGGGATGTTCGTGCCGAATCCGAGTCCTTCGACGTCGCCGAACTGGTCGGCGAGCTGGTCGACGCCTACCGGACCCACCCGGTGAGCAGCCAGCGAAAACTGGCGGTCAAGGAGAGTTCGGCCATCACCATGCGAACCGATCGCACGCTGCTGTCCAGGGTGTTGGGCAACATGCTCAAGAACGCCCTCGAGGCAGCCCTGCCGGGTGACGCGGTGACCATCCATTGGCTGCTGCGAGATCGCCTGCTCGAGATCTACGTGCACAACCCCAACTTCATCGACGAGCGGGTCCAGGAACAGATCTTCCAACGCTCGTTCTCGACCAAGGGGGCGGGGCGCGGGCTGGGCACCTACGGCATGCGCCTGTTATGCGAGCGCTACCTCGGCGGCAGCGTGGACTTTGTCAGCGACGACGTCGCCGGGACCACGTTCCGGGCCCGGGTGCCGATGGCAGGACCGCGCGCCGACGCGTAGCCGGGCTCGGCGCCGTTGGACGCGACCGCCACCGTGGCTTAGCATTCGTGCGCCCGGCGATCCCGCCGGCGGGAGGTGAGCATGCGCGGCCCGGCGATGTTGGCAGCGGTGACTTTGGCGGTGGCGTTGGGGCTCGGTGGACTCGCCCAGGCGCAAGAGCTGGACGAGACCGGTACCAAGCCGATCAAGACCTTCGAGGACATCCTCGAAGAGCAGAAGGCCAAGAAGCGCGACAAAGGGCGTCTTGGCCTGCACTTCGGCCTGTTGGGACCGTCCAGTCTGCTGGACCTGCAGGTGAGCTACGGCGCACACGAAGTGATCGACGTGCTGCTCAGCATCGGATTCACCGCTGGCGGCGAGGAGCGGGTCGGCAACACCATCGTCGGTGGACCCGCGGACTACAGCGCGTTTACCGCCGCGCTGCGCGGTCGCCTCGTCCCATGGGCCTGGCCCAAGGGCAGCGCCACCCACGGCCCGACTTTCGAACTGGGCTTCGGCATGACCGGCTTTTCGTTCAACGGTAGCGGCGAGGATAACGTCAAGAATACGTACACATACGGCACGGGCGGCAGCCTGCCGGCGATCCTTGCAGGCGTGGGCTACACCTTCCGCACCAAGGCTGGCCTGCGGGTCAACGCCTCGGCCGGCTGGACCCAATACTTCGGTACGTTGAAGCTGCCCAAGGTGGACGCCGGCAGCGATATGCACCCGGACGACGTGGCCGCCATTCAGGCCCTGCTCGACGAAGAGGCCCTGAAGGTGGACGACTCCTGGCCGTACGTGGAATTCGCCATCGGCTGGGTGTTCTGAGCCGGAACAGACCCGCCTATTTGCAGGGCTTGTTGGCCGCTCCGGGCGTGCCCTTGTTGTCCTTTGCGCCGCCGTAGTACTCGGTGCCCGCGCACCAGGCGGTGCCGGCGTCATTGGCGGCGGCGGTGTACTTGGACGGGTCCAGCTGCAGTGACTTGCCGCTGCCCCACTGTGGCCAATCATTCTGGCCGGACTTGCTGTAGACCACCTTGTCCAGCACGCCCTTGGCGCCCTGCAGGGTGAGTTCGGAGCCGGAGTTGCCCAGGGCGATGCCCTTGTAGATGTAGTCGGGCGTGATGCCGCCATTCTTGGCCTTGTCGGCGTTCAGGCCGAAGACCAGGTAGCCCTTGGCCTTGATGGTCAGCGGGCCGCCGTTGCTGATGGTGTGCTTGGAGCTGCCCTTGCCCAGCAGCACGACGCCGTCCATGTCGATGTCCTTGTCGCCGCTGTTGTAGACCTCGAACCACTCGGCCGTGCTGTCGCCGGCCACCGCGGGATTGGGCATCAACTCGGTGATGACCAGGCCCTCGCCGCCGCCGGCCGCTTCCTTCTTGCAGGTCGCCGAGCAGCCGTCGCCATCGGACTTGTTGCCGTCGTCGCACTCCTCGGGTGCCTCCACCTTGCCGTCGCCGCAGACGGGCGGCGGGCAGGCGTCGCCGACGCCGTCCTTGTCGGTATCCTTCTGGTCGGGGTTCTTGATCTTGGGGCAGTTGTCGCAGGCGTTGCCGACCTTGTCGTCGTCCTCGTCGTACTGCGAACCGTTGACGTCCTTGGGGCAGTTGTCGGTGGCGTCCGGCACGCCGTCATTGTCGCCGTCCACGGCGCAGGGCTCATTGGCAGCGCCCGGGGTGCCGCCGTCGCCAGCGCCGTAGGTCTTCTGGGTGACGCACCAGTTCTCGCCCTTGTCGTTGGCCGCCGCGTCGAGGATCGCTGGCTTGAGCTGCTGCGACTTGCCGCTGAACACCACCGGCCAGCCGTCCTTGTTGCTGGCGTAGGTGACCTTGTCGATCTCGATGGCGCCCGCCTTCAAGGAGATGGTGCCGCCCGAGTTGGGCAGGAAGATCTTCTTGGGGTCGTAGGCGAACAGGGCGGTGATGCCGCCGTTTGCCGCCGTGTCGCCGGAGATGGCCAGCACCGCGTAGGACTTGGCCTTGATGACCATTGGCTTGCCGCCATCGTCGAGCGTCGAGGTGTTGCCGGGCTTGCCCTCGATCACCAGTCCGCTCAGGTCCACGTCGGCGTCGAGCTTGTTGTAGATCTCGAAGAACTCGCCCTTGGAGTCGCTGACCGCCTTGGGGTTGGCCTGGATCTCGGTGATGACCAGATCACCCGCGGCCAGGTCCTTGATGGTCTTGCCGCCGGGGGTGGGGCCGCTGGGCAGCTGCATGCAGGCGACCAGCTTGGGATCGCAGTTGCACGCCAGGCAGTCCTTGCAGCCCTGGGAGCCGCTGTCGACCGCACACTTGGCCAGGCACTTGGAGAAGCCGCAGATGCCGTTGATCGAGTAGCAGTTGACGCAGGACTCGCTGATGCCCTTTTCGGCCGACTTCAGCACGCAGGTGTTGACGCAGGAGGCGATCTTGGCCAGGCCAGCGGGCGTGTTCGGATCGCCCTGGTTGGTGCAGCCCGAGGTGAGCATGCAGTTGGTGAGGAGCTGCCGGAAGGCGCTGCCCTTGGCGGCGTCTTGGGCCAGCCCGGCCACGTATGCCGCGTCTCCAGAGGCCGAGCAGCCCGTGCCGAAGTTATCCTCCGGTTTGGCCTTGTAGTCCTTGGGCAGGCACTGGTCGCCGCCCGCATCCGGGCTGCCGCCCGCGTCCACAGGTGGCGCTGCCGTATCGTCTGCACCGCCAGCGTCTTTGTCGCCGCCCGCGTCGACAACCGGCGTGCCGCCGTCGACGGGCGGGGTGCCGGCGTCCTTTGTGACCGTGCCGGCGTCCTTGGTGGCCGTTGTCGTGTCCTTGACCGTGGAGCCCGTGTCGGCGTTGGTCGTTGTGTCGGCGCCGGTAATGGTGTCGGTGCCGTTGACGACGCCTGCGTCGGTCGTGTCGGGCAACGGCGCGACCCCGCCGCCGCCTGCCGGCGACGAACAGGCCATCGGGGCCAGGGAGAGCAGCATCAGGCCGATGAGCAGGGAAGAGCGGGACATGGATTCTCCTGGGGTGCTGGGCGCGCGTACAACGACTCCGCCACGACGGGTCGATGAGGTTTGACGAGGGCACGATACCCGAGCCGGCCACCGGGGGCAAAGGCTCGCAGTTGAACGTTCACGGGCTCGCCGCCGCCGCGCGACGGGAGTATAGGGAGCGAATTGTTCGGCCGATCGCGGCGCTCAATCAGCGCCGACGTAACCGGCCAGAATGCGCGCCATCTCGTCCTTACGCGCCAGTTTGAGTTTCTGGATGTTCCTGCGCTCCATCTCTTCGGTTGGAGTCAGGTAACGGTACGAGTTCAGGGCTTCGAGACGCTGCTCAAACGCAGTGTGCTCAGTCCACAGAAGCCTCAGCCTGGCGTCCTTGTTGGCCAGTGCTCGAACGCGCGCGGGGTGATACTCCACCATCTACCTCCAGGAAAAGGCACGCCAACACGACCGCGACTGGCCTGGGCCGGCGCGGTGGGTGTGGCGTACCTGAGAGAGCAGTCACCATGTAATCCCAGGGTAGGACGTCCCTCGCCGGCGGGCAAGGAAGTCCCGGCCAAGCCGGTGCAGTGTCGCGTTTTTCCGAGAACGAGTCGGCGGCCGGAATAAGCCGCCGAGACCGCGCCTTGGAAAGGGTGGACGGCGATACAGCCGCCGACCGGGGCCGCCCGCAGAGCGCCCCGACAGGCCAGGCGAACAGGAGGTGCGGCCATGACGCGGCGACCGAAGGCATACGTGCGCGAAAAAGCCCGCTGGCGTGGCCGGGCCATCGCCGGGGTCGGCAGCGCCCTGGCGCTCCTCTTGATGGCCCCGATGGCCATCGCCGCTCCCGGAAGCAGTGCGCGACTGCGTCTGGAAGCCGTCGACCAGGAGCCGTCGACCGGCCGCCGGGTGCCCGACGCCAGGCGGCTGCGCAAGATGGCCGAGGCGGTCGCCAAACGACCGCGTGACCGGGCAGCGCGTTTTGCCCTGGTGCGGGGTCTGATGGCCGCTGGCCAGCTGGATGGTGCCCTGGACGCGGCTCGAAGCTGGCGCAAGGTCGACGCCTACAACCTGGTGGTCGTGCGCCTGCTGGGCGACATCCACGCTGCCCGCGGCGATCGCGAGCAGGCCCTGCGCACCTGGTCGGCGGTGGTCGAGTTGCTCAGCAAGGAGCCCTCGGCCCAGCGGGCCCTGGCCAGCGCCCTGAAGCAGGCCGGCGAGATTGAGGCCGCCTGCGAGCGCCTCCAGGCAGCGGTGCGACTGCGGGCGGACGATCCACGTTTGTCTTTCGAGCTGGCTGACTGCCAGTGGCGTATCGGCCGTCTGAACGAGGCCCAGACCCGCTTCGAAGCCATCGTCGCCGACCCCGATACCCGGCCCCTGATCCGACATCCGGCAAGGCAGCGCCTGGCGCAGATTCACGCCGCAGCCCGCAAGGAGGCCATGGCTGCTGGCGACCGCGCGGAGACATTGCGCCGCACCGCCGCCATCAAGACCCTGGACCTGAAAGGCGGCACCCGCAACGACATCAAGGTCTACCTGACCTGGGATACCGATCGCAGCGACGTCGACCTCTGGGTGACCAATCCAGCCGGTGAGAAGGTCTATTACAGCCACCGCAAGGGCCGCTTCGGTGGCGCGTTGTTCGGCGATGTGACCGATGGCTACGGCCCCGAGAGCTTCACGGCCAGCCGCGCCGTCCCCGGCGTCTACACGATCGAGGTCAACTACTTCGGCACCTCGCGGCGAGGACTGAACGAGGCCCGCGGCGAGGTCGCCATCCTGCTACACGAGGGTCAGGCCAACGAGCAGCGCGTGGTGTTGCCCTATCGCCTCTACCGGCCCAAGCAGACGGTGACGGTGGCCCGGGTGCATGTCGGCAAGGCGAAGGGGGGGAGACGATGAACAGGACCATCGAAACAGGACAGATCCTGCTCGCCATCGGCCTGCTGCTGGCGGCCGCCTGCGGCGACCCATCGGGTATGCACGGGGCCGATGGACTCGGTGCCGATGGATTCGGCGCCGACGTCAGCGCCCACGTTCGTAGCCAGCCGCCACAGGCGCGCATCGGCGCGGCGGACAAAGCCGAGCGACATTCGGCCTTCGCCCGCGGCCTGGAGCGGCCGCGCAACGCCGGTGGTGTCGGCGAGCTGCAGGCCGGTCGCGGCGACGCAGCCAGCCGGCTGGAACTGGCCGCCCTCCTGGTCGACGCCCGCCTCTCCGGCGACGTGGTCGAGATGGCGGTTGAGCATGTCTTTCACAACCCCTCCGACCAGCAACTGGAGGGCATATTTCGCTTCCCAATGCCCCAGGGAGCCGTGCTGACCGGACTGGCCATGCAGATCGGCGATCGCCTCGTTGAAGGCGAGTTGTTGGAGCGCAACAAGGCGCGCAAGACGTACCAGAGCATCGTCGACTCCATGCGCGATCCGGCGCTGCTCGAGTGGGAAGAGGGCAACCGCTTCAAGTTGCGGGTCTTTCCCATTGAGGCGCGCAGTCATAAGCGCGTGGTGCTGCGCTACCTGGCGCCGCTGGACCACAGCACCGGCCACCCCCGACTGGTCTACGGCACGGCGGCACCTGGCATGGACGGCACCATCGGGCGCCTGAGAGTGCGGCTGGCAGATCGCGTACTGGTCGACCGCTCACCCTGGCAGCCAGGGCAGGACGTGATCATCGACCTGCAGCGCCCGTCGACCACATCGTGGACGGAGACCCGCCCCGATGGCACCTACACGGCCATCCGCATCGAGCCGGACTGGTCGGCCATGGCGGCGCTGCCCGCCCGCGATCGCAACCGGCAGCGGCGGCTCGCGATCGTGCTCGACACCTCGCGCAGCGCGCTCGAGCAGCAGCGCCTGGCCCTGGACACCTTGCGCGCCGTCTTCGAAGCCCTCGCGCCCGGCGACCGCTTCATGCTCCTGGCCAGCGACCTGCGCTGCAGCCGCGTGACCCCTACCTGGGTGTCCGGTCCAGCCGCAATTGATGCGGCCTTTGCCGCCGTCGGGGCCATCGAGCCGGACGGCGCCAGCGATTTGGGCGTCGCGTTCGCGTGTGCCGCAGGAGCGTTCGGGGAAGGAAACGGCGATGGCGCCGACCAGCTGGTCTATATCGGCGACGGCATCGCCACCTGGGGCCAGACCGACGAAACGGCGCTGATCAGCGCCTGGGCGCCGGCCCTGGAGGGGGTGCAACCCCACGCCGCGCTGCTGGGCAAAGGGGCTGATGATGGCCTCTTCCGTCGCCTGGCCGATCGTCTCGGCGGCCGCGTCGCCCGTCTGCGGACCGTCGCCGACGCCAGCGAGTTCGCGCGGGTGGTGGCTGGCGCCAGCAGCGCCTTGGAACTTCGCCAGGCCATGATCCGTTTCGAGGGGGGCAGCGCGCGCCCGACGCGCACGCTGGGCACCCTGTTCGAGGGGGAGAGTCGCACCCTGCTGATTCACACCCCCGTCGACCGACAGCCGCCGACGACGGTCTCCTTGCTGGGGCGCAATGGCTGGCATGGCCACCTGCAGCGCATTTCGCTGGACGAACCGTCCACGGCGGAGCACGTCGCCATCCGCTGGGCCAGAAAGCAGATCGAGCAGATGGAGCGGTCCGGACGCGACAGCAAAGACATCATCAAGGCCAGCCTCGCCTGGGGCGTGATGAGCCGGCACACGGCCTTCCTGGTCCTGGAGAGCGAGGAAGCCTACAAGCGACACGGCATCGAGCGCCGCAAGAAGTCGGGCGACACCCCGCGCGTGACCGGTGGCGACCTGGAATCCCTGGCCAACGGGCCCTCTCTGAGCCCCGACCGGATCCAGCCTGGCGATCCCGAGATCCGCATCCCCGCGCCGGCGAATGCGCGCTCGGTCACTGTGATTCTGCCCTGGGGACAGACCCTGGATGCCCGCTACGAACAAGACGGAGTCCAGGCTGGCGCCTGGGTCGCCCGCTTCCTGATCGATCGGGAAACACGCGACGGCGTCTACCAGGTGCTGGTCCGCGTGGCCCATCATGACGGCCAGGTGGAGCTGCTGCGCCTGCCCTTTACCGTCGACACCAAGGCGCCGACAGTGCGGGTGCGCATCCGCAAACATCGTCGCCTGCGCGACACCTGGCAGATCCGGGTTCAGCAGCGCATCACTGTGCACGAGATGGAGCTGGTCTCACCCGACTGGCGCCAGGCCCCAGACCGAAAGAAGTTGTGGCGTCGGCGGGCGCGGGTTGCCTCGGATGCCAAGGGCGTCGAGGTGCGCTTCCCCGACGGCCAGATCGTGCCCCTGGTCGCCATTCGTCGGGGCCTGTTCCGCGGCGATTGGAAGCCGACCGCGCCGGTACAGTGGCCCCTGAAGGTCGACGTCTTCGCCATCGATACCGCCCTGAACCAGTCCGCCACCGCCGTCGAGCTGGCGCGCCCGCGGAGGAGATGATGGTCGCCACCCGCCTGGCCGCTGACCCTCGGGATGCCCGGCTCCTGCTGGCCGCGCTGGCCGGCTTGATGCTGTGCATCGGCTACACCACGACGGTCGCGGCCACCCCGGTCAAAGCGACACCCGGTGCGGTGGAGGTGCATACCGAGCTGGCCAACCTGCACGCCTGCCTGCCCATGGCGGACGGCACGGTGTTTGCGGGCGGCGCGGGCGGGTTGGCGCTGGTCGATCCCGGCAAAGGGCTGCGTTCGGTGGCCTTGTGGACGGCGCTGGATGGCCTGCCGGGTACGCGGGTGCTCTCCCTGCTGGCCACCCCTTCGACCACCGCGGGCCGTCATCACGACACGCTCTGGGTGGGCACCGACAAGGGGCTGGCGCGCCTGGTTCTACGCGGTGGTCAATGGCGGGTACGTGGCAGCGTGAAGAGCCGGCCTGTGCGAGCGATGGTTTCCCATGGTGGTGCCCTCTGGGCAGCCACCTGGGGCGACGGCCTGCTGCGTATCGACGAGCGGACGATGCGCAGCAGGTCGATCGCCTATTCGCACCGTGAGCCCGGCTGTAACCACGCCCGCGTGCGGCAGCCTCGGAGTGGAGCCGTCGCAGAGGCGCGGAACCTCACCGCGATCGCCGTGCGCGGCGAATTGATGGTGGTCGGCACGGCAGAGGGACGCCTCTTGCGACTTGGCCGCGGCCTGCTGATGCCCCTGCCGGTCAAGGGGCTGCCCAAGCGCCTGATCTGGCACCTGCGCGATGGCGAAGAGGGGATGCTGGTCGGCACCGTCGACGGGCTCTATCGCCTTGACTTTCCGCGCGTCGAGCGGCTGGCCGACGGCGACATTCGCGCCCTGACCCGGCACGACGACCGCCTGCTGCTCGCCGCTCGCGGTCTGGGGCTGCTCGATTCCAAGGGGCGGTCAGCCAGCGGGATCCAGGCCCTGCGCACGATCCAGGGCGTGGCCAGCAACGGCGCCACCCTGTGCGCCGCCACCGCCCACGGCCTGTGGCTGCGCCGTGGCAAATCGTGGCAGCGCGTCGGCCTGCACGGCCTGCCCGAGGGCGACATCTCGGCGCTGTCCTGGCACGACGGCGGCCTCTGGGCCGGGACCTATCATCGCGGGTTGACGCGCCTGGTAGACAGGCGCTGGCAGTCGGTGGGCGGCGGCTTCATCGACCGACGCGTCAACGCCCTGGCCAGCGCACCCGACAAGACCGGCGGCGCCCTCTGGGTGGCCACTGCACGGGGTCTCTTCGCCGTGAAATCCGATGGCACACGTCGTTGGCGTCGCGACGACGGATTGCCGCATGACGACGTGCACTCGGTTGTGGTGTTGCGAGACGGCGGCGTGGTCGCCGGTACAGCGGCCGGGGCGGCGAAGATTCGCAGCCGACATGTGCAGCCCCTGGGCGTCAAGCAGGGCCTGCTCATACGCGCGGTCTGGGCCCTGGCCGAAGATCCCGACGGCGACCTCTGGCTGGGCAGCAGCTGGGGGCTGTACCGCTGGCAGAAGGGCAAGGCGACGCGATTCAGCATGGCCACCGGTCACCTCAGCGACGACTGGGTCACCGCCCTGGTCGCCGAGGCCGGACGGGTCTGGGTGGGCACCTATCGACACGGCGTCGATCGCCTCGACCGACAGGCCGACGGCACCTGGAAGGCGACGCCACTGGGCGGCGGCTGGATCAACCTGAGCGGTCTGCGCGTGCAGGACGGCCGCCTGCTGGCCGCGACCATGGATGGCCTGCGCAGCCGAACCGTGACGCCATCGGCCATCGCTGCCCCGCCTGCCCCGTGGCGGGTGCACAACGGCGTGGCCACCGGTCGGGACGTGACCGCCACCATCGCCGGAGCCGGGCACCTCTGGGTCGCCGGACGTCGGGGCATCGTCGGCGTGCGGGCCCCCGTATCTGTCGCTTCATCGGCGCCCTGAGGTCCACCGACGGCAGGTGCGCCGCCGACCTGGATATGGCACCCTCTCGTTCGTCGGGAGGTCCCCAATGGCTCGGAATGTCGCCGCCCTCGCGGTCCTGCTGCTGGTCTTCACCTCGGCTTGCACCGATGGCTCCGAAGTGGAGGGCCTGCCCAAGGTGAGCGCCGACGGCTCGACCGTCGGTATCGATGCGGGAGACGACCCGACCTCCACCAGCTGCCAGGCCAGCGCCCAATGCCGCAACAACGGCCGCTGCGCCGAGTCCGGCGGCGCCTGCATCGCCGACAACCACGCCGACTGCATCAAGTCGACGGGGTGCAAACAGAGCGGCATGTGCACGGCCAAGGAAGGCCTCTGCATCGCCGGCAGCCCTGGCGATTGTGGTCAGAGCAAGGCCTGCGAAAGCCAGGGGCTCTGCGTCGAAAAGGACGGTAAGTGCGCGCCGCTGACCGCCGCGGACTGCAAGGCCACTCCGGCATGCGCCAGCGAAGGCCGCTGCAGCGTCGTCGGCAAGAAGTGCGCCGTGGCATCCGATGCCGACTGCATGCAGGCCGCCGTCTGCAAGAACACAGGTGCCTGCACCGCCAAGGATGGCGTCTGCGTCATCGGCACAGACTCCGGCTGTCAGCAATCACTCGCTTGCAAAGCCAACGGTCTGTGCACCCACGAGACCGCTCATTGCGTGGCCACCGATGCGGCCCATTGCAAGAAGTCCGAGGGCTGCATCCAGACCGGTCATTGCCAGCTGAAAGCGAAGTCCTGCGCGGTCGGCAGTACCGATGATTGCCTGCCGGCCAATACCTGCACCGAGTGGGGAAAGTGCGTCGAAAAAGACGGCGCCTGCATCGCCACCAGCGAAGGCGACTGCAAGACCGCGCTGAACTGCGCCAAACATGGCTGGTGCACCCTGAAGGATGAGGCCTGCGTGATCGGCAGCCAGGCCGACTGCGCCGGCTCTGCAGATTGCGCCGACAAGGGCTGGTGCGCCTATGACAGCGGGCAGTGCCAGGTCGGCAGCGACGCCGATTGCCAGGGCAGCAAGGGCTGCAAAGAGCTGGGGCTGTGCAAGGCGGAGAACGGGGTCTGCGTCGTCGGTTCGCACGCCGACTGCGCCAAGGCCGAGGTCTGCGCAACATCACAACTCTGCTGCCGTTCACGCAAGGGCGCCGGTTGTTCACCGTGTTCGTAGGCTGCTTTGCTGCGGTGTCGGCGAATCCGGCGATCGTGTAGTCTGCGGCCATCTGGAAGCTGCCGGTCGGGGTGGCAGCGCGTTGTCGCCGGACTCCAATTGGGGCCCTCGGGGAGAAGAAGATGCGAATCATCGTCGCGACGTTGTTGTGTGCGCTGCTGGCCGCCTGCGGCACCGAGCCGGAGACTTCCGGCCAGCCCAAGGCGGGAGATGGCGGCGCCGCGGATGCCACGTTGGATGGTCAGGGCGAAGACGCCGGTACGCCCGACAGCGGGCCCCTGGACACGGGACCCGAGGACATCGGCACGACCCCGGATACCGGCCCGGCCGATACGGGACCGCAGGACGTCGCTCCAGTGGACACCACGCCGCCGGTGAAGTGCGGCAGCGCCGTCGGCACCCTGCCCAAGAACCTGGTCGAAATCACCTGGGATGATGGCGGAAAGTCGGGTCAGTCCAGCGTCGCCGAACACCCCGAATGGGCCCTGGGTGACAAGAAGATCCAGATCTCCAATACCAAGATGTGGGAGGGGGTGCGCTTCGATCTGCCGCATCCGGCCAAGATCCACGGCATCCGGATCACCTACCAGAACCTGCCCACGGAGCCGGGCACCCCGGTGAAGGTGGGCCTGTTCCCGGACATGGGCTACAACGGCTTCGACTTCTGGCATTTCGATGCGCTCTGGGAGGGCGACCTCTGCGCTGGCGACCTGAAGCAGAAGAAGGCCGCCACCTGGGTCGTCGCCGAGCCGGTTGTGGTCGACCACCCGGGCCTGATCTACGTCGGCCACCTGCGCCAGCCAGGCGATGCGGCCTCCTGGGCGTTCGACTACTCGCCTGGCGGACCCAACGGTTGCACCGATCTCAACAAGTGCTGTGGCACATTCGGCAACTGCCACTCGACCTGGAACTTCCCCGACATGAAGACCCTGGTGGCCGGCGGCCAGACCAGCTACGCCTGGCCCGGCCTCTCCATGAGCCGGCCCTACGACTACATGGTCACGCTGCTGGTGGAGTACACCGACAACGTCAAGCCGGAAGATACCTTCTTCCAGCTGGTCGAAGACGCGCCCAACATGACCAATCGGCAGAGCTGGGGCGACTACGACAACGACGGCTGGGATGACGTCTTCGTCAACGGCGTCAAGCTCTACCGCAACGTCACCGGCACCCTGGTGGACGTCAGCGAGAAGGCCGGCCTGAAGGCGCTCGGCATCTCCGGCAGCGGCGGCACCTGGGGCGACTTCGACAACGATGGCTGCCTGGATCTCTTCGTCTTCACCGAGAGCTATGCCGCTGGCGACCACCTGCTGCGGAACAACTGCGACGGCACCTTCAGCGACGTGACCAAGAAGTCGATGATCAACGACAAACAGTCGTACAATTCGTGTGAGAACAAGGCCAAGCACATCCACTCACCCACGCCCGGAGCGGCCTGGGTCGATATCGACGCCGACGGCTTGCTGGATCTCTACCTGAGCAACTTCATCTGCTGGAGCAAGGCCACCCACTACATCGACCAGGTCTGGCACAACAAGGGCGACGGCGTGTTCGAGTCGTGGACCGGCAAGCAGGGATTCTACGGCTTCAAGAACCACCCCAAGAAGACCTACGCCGGCCGAGGCGTGAACCCCATCGACTACGATCGCGACGGCGACATCGACATCCTGGTCAACAACTATCGCCTGCACCCGAACCTCTTCTACCGCAACGATGGCAACGGCAAGGTGAGCGCTGCGGGGCTGGAGACCGGTCTGGCGGGCTCGCCCTTCAAGACCGGCGGTGCGCAGGATTACTTCGGCCACAGCATCGGCACCGCCTGGGGCGACCTGGACAATGACGGCGACTTCGATGTGGTCATCGCCAACCTGGCGCACCCACGCTTCTACGACTTCTCGGACAAGACCGAGGTGCGACTCAATGATGGCAAGGGCAAGATGATCGACATCCAGGGGGACTGGAGCAAACCCTTCGGCAAGGCCGGATTGCGCTACCAGGAGACGCACTCGGTGCCGGTCCTGGGCGACTTCGACCAGGATGGCAACCTGGACCTGGCCATCAGCTGCGTCTACGACGGTCGGCCGACCGACTTCTACTGGGGCAAGGGCGACGGCACCTTCAAGCTGGACGCCTACCACGCCGGCCTGACCATCACCAACGGCTGGGGCATGGCGATCACCGACCTGGATCACGATGGCGACGCCGATCTGTCCTACTCCGGCAAGGTCTATCGCAACGAGCTCCAGGCCGACAAGAAGGGCCACTGGCTGCAGGTGCGGGCCATCGGCGGGGGCGCCGTCAACCGCGCCGCCATCGGCACCACCATCGAGGTGAGCGGCGGCGGCAAGTCCTGGATCCGGCACGTGGATGGCGGCGGCGGCCAGGGCTGCCAGAACAGCCAGTCGGTGCATTTTGGCCTGGGCACGGTCAAGACCATCGACAAGGTCGAATTGACCTGGCCCGGCGGGACCAAGAAGACGTTCACCGGCCCCTTCGAGGCCGATCAGCGCCTCTGGCTGTCCCACGATGGCAGCGTGCACAAGGGCTGGGCGCCACCGAAGTAGGTGGACTTGCTTCATTGTTCGTGTTAATCCCGCGCCGACTGAGCCCATTTTGGCTTGACGAACGAAGTGCGTGGCACCCCACGAATGATGGAGAAGGTATGAATTTCAAGATGAAGTGGATGGCGTTGGTCGCCATCCTGGCCCTGGCCGCGGCCTGTGGCGGCGAGACCGACGACACACCCGCGACCGATTCCGGTTCGACAACCACCGACACCGGCGGCGACGCCGGCGCGACCGATGGCGGCGCGACCACCGATAGCGCAGTCGCCGATGGCGGCGGCACCACCGGCGACGGTGGCGGCGCGGTCGATGGCGGCGCGGCGAAGGATAGCGGTGGCAGCACCAAGATGCAGACCTGCACCGAGGTCGGCGACTGCGTCATCAAGGCCTGCGCCCCGGTCGGCTTCAAGGACGGCTGCACGGACGCCTGCCTCGCCGAAGGCGCGCTCGAGGTGGCCGCGCTGCAGAAGGTGGCGCCCGCCCTGTCGTGCGTCAAAGAGATCTGCCTGGCCAAGGAGTGCAAGGACAGCAAGGATCCCAAGTGCCTCGACGAGTGCATGGGCAGCAAGTGCCTCGGACCCGTTCTGACCTGTCTCGACGACGGCAAGACCGGTGACAAGCCCTGCCCCAGCATCGCCCCGTGCATGGACGCCTGCGGCCTGGACAAGCCCAATCCCTTCACGTGCATGAACGCCTGCGTCAACTCCCTGGACAAGAAGGCCAAGGAGCAGGTCAATGCGCTCGCCAAGTGCGCCACCGACAAGGGTGACGTCGAGATGTGCTTCATGGAGACCGTGGCCTGCTTCACCGGCGGCAAGACCGGCGACAAGCCCTGCGGTCACATGGTCAAGTGCATGGAAGAGTGCGAGAAGGCGGCCGGCAAGGATGGCGGCGAGACCTGCGCCTTCAAGTGCCTGGCCGAGGTGGACGCCGAGGCCCAGAAGCTCTTCGGTGACATCGTCGCCAAGGGCTGCCCCGACAAGGAGGACGACCCGGTCTGCCAGGGGCTGGAATTGCAGTGTGGCCTGCACAAGGTCGAGGGCGACCAGAAGTGCTACCAGATCAACGGTTGCATCGGCGAGTGCGTGGTAGCCGCGGTCAAGGCCGCTGGCGGCAAGCTCGGTGAAAAGGAGATGGCGGAGGCCCAGAAGGGTTGCTTCGTTCAGTGCCTGGCCAAGTCCACCAAGAAGGACCAGGGCCTCTTCCTTACCCTGAAGGGCTGCATGGACGCCGAAGACGACAAGCCCTGCGATAAGGAAGGGATTGCTTGCATCGACCCCTCCGGCAGCAACAGCTGCTCGCAGACCGCAACCTGCCTGGGCGCGTGTGAGGAGCTGGGCGAGGATGCGCCAACCCCTTGCGCCGCCAAGTGCCTGCACGAGGCCAAGGATGTGGCCACCGCCGGCGCCATGAACGCCGCCATCGAGTCCTGCGAGGATGGGCCCGACGCAAAGTGCGTTGCCGCCGCCAAGACCTGCGGAGCGCCCGCGGGCAAGGGCAACTGCACCGGCATCATGGGCTGCTTCAACACCTGCCTGTCCGCCAAGAAGGATGCCAACGGTCTGCTCTGCGCCATCGGCTGCCTCACGCCGGCCGCACCCGCCGAGGCGGATAAATTCGCTGACCTGATGATCTGCAGCAACGACTGCGACACCGAATGCGATGGCAAGAAGGACGAGGACGCCTGCACCAAGACCTGCAACGAGAGCAAGTGCAAGAAGTTCTCGGACGCCTGCCCGGCGCCCAAGACCTGATTCCGATCGGTCGCCAGCGGAGAGATACGGGCCGCGTTCGTGCTGTCGTCAGGCGGTGCGGACGCGGCCCGCGCCGTTTTTGCCCACAGCGTCGGCGATGGCTTTCTTCAGCCCGTCCGGGTCGAGCTTGCCCTTGACCAGAAACGCGCTGGCGCCATGCTGAATGGAGCGTCCGGCGAGGCGTTTATCATCAAAGCCGGTGAGCACCACCACGGGCACAGCCGGCCACGATTGTCGCAGGGTGCTGAGGGTCTCGATCCAATGACTGTCCGGCAGCGACAAGTCGAGCAAGACCACGTCGAAGGCGTCGCCATCGAAGCGAGAGAGGGCGTTATCGAGCCGCTCGCTGCGGGTCACGCTGACCGCCCCATTGCCCATACGACCGAGCATGAGCTCGATGTAGCGGGCGTCGGCGGGGCTGTCCTCGATCAGCAACAGCTGCAACGATTTCGGGGGCATCGACTCACCGCGAGGGTAGGGGGAGCGCCGCAGCGCCCGCGCAGAATAGCGGAACCGGCACGGGCGTGCACGACGAAAAAGGCCGCGTGGTTCGTCGGTCTGTTCGTACACACCTTCCTTCTCATGCCAACGGCAGCGCGCGCGTTGCCGCCGGAGTACGCCGACGCGTGGGATGGCCTGCGCTTTGATTCCGGCGCCTTCGACGAGGTCTACGAACTCTCCGCTGCGCAACACGTCGTGCCGGAAGTGCCCGCTCGCGCCTGGGTTGCCGCCGCCAATGGCGCGTTGCGGGCCGTGGACGGGCGCCTGGAGCTCCTGCCGGCATCGTTTGTCCGTGCCGAGCGACGCACCATGGCCGGCCGCAAACGCCTGTCGGGCACGCTGTCGAACGTGGCATGTGTTGCGCGACCAGCGGTGGCCATGCGCCTGCATCGGCGACCGGCGAGGACACGTGGCCGCATTGGCAAGCTGGCCGATCTCAAGGCCCGGCGGCAGCTGCGCGTGGCCTGGCAGCGGCGCCTGGCCCGAGCCTGGTCCGCAGTGCCCTTCGATCGCGTCGCCTTTCGCTGTGTCATGGACCAGGTACAGCGTCGAATCTCCGCCAACGTGCCCGGTGGCGTGCCCCTGCCGCAGCCGACCACGGCCACGATCGCGGTGGGATATACGGCCTGGCGTCTGGCGGCCTCGTTCTTCCTGCGCGCCCTGGATCCCCACTGCGATGTGATCCCCAACCGCCTCTTTGAGCGCCTCGAACAGGAGGCCAGCGGCTACAAGCTGGTCGATGTGGGCATCACCTTCGTCATCCGCAAGGGGCGGATCGTGGTCCGCCGTGTGCACCCGCGCGGCCCGGCAGCGAAGCTGAACATCCGCCAGAAGGACCAGCTGATCTCGGTCGCTGGCAAGCGGGTCAAGGGGCTCGATCTGGACGCGGTGGATCGCCTTATCGAAGGCAAGGCCGGCACGACCGTCAAACTCGTCCTGCGGCGGCGCCGCCGAGTGCGTCGATTTCGCATCGTGCGGGCGGAGATCCGCCGCTCCACTGTGACCGGTCGCGTGGTCGGTCGGGAGCGGCCCATAGCGCTGCTACGCCTGCCCCAGTTCGCCAGCCGAGCGGGGCAGGAGGTGGCCGAGGAGATCGCCCGCCTGGGTGCCGAGGCCGGTCGGCCGTTGCGTGGGCTGGTGCTGGATATGCGCGGCAATACGGGCGGCTGGGTCGATGAGGCCGCGGCGGTGGCGGACCTGCTGCTCGATGGCGGCGTGATCGCCAGCGTGCGCAGCCGAAGACAGGCCTCCAAGACCTACCGGGCCAAACGCGACAAGGGCGATCTGACCATGCCCGTGGTGGTGCTCATCGACGGCGGCTGTCGTTCATCTTGCGAGCTGGTGGCCGCCGCGCTGCGTGA
The DNA here is from genome assembly GCA_964438735.1 of uncultured Enterobacteriaceae bacterium. Taxonomy (GTDB): domain Bacteria; phylum Myxococcota_A; class UBA9042; order UBA9042; family UBA9042; genus CAYTLW01. The sequence continues at coordinate 25,726 of CAYTLW010000106.1, forward strand.
GAACGGGCGCGCGCTGGTGATCGGTGCGCCCACCTGGGGCAAGGGCTCGGTGCAGGGCGTCTTCGAGGCGCGCGAAGGGCCCTGGTCGGTCTTGCTGACCATTGCCCGCTATTATGGCCCCTCCGGGCGCAGCCTGCAGGCGCTGGGCGTTGAGCCGGACGTGCCACTGGCGACCATGATGCGCAAACAGGGCAAGCGTCGCCGGGAGGCCGATCTGAGCACCCACCTCGGGCCTGATACGCACGTTGCACGGCGAGCGAATCCCCTGCTGACCCCCGCGCTCCGAGCGTGTGTGACCGCGGCAGCGAAGGCACCGGTCGCCAGCCTGCCCGGGCTACCGAAGCGGGATGCCGCCGTCCGCGCGGCCATCGACCACGCCGGCTGCCTCGCGGGTCCCAAGTAGCCAGCAGTTGGTCCTTTGCAGCGCAGCTACATGCCGCGACGAACCTGGTTGACCGGCACGATGCGGCCGTTCTTGACGTTGAAGACGTGCCAGTAGGTGCCGGCGACGCCGCGCGGGATGACGAAGCTCTTTTTGAGCCCCTTGCGCGTGTACACGCTGATGCGCGCTTTGCTGTCGGACAGGGTCGTGGAGCTCTTCTTGCGCTTGTCGGTCCAGTTGTGCACGAAGAAGCGATAGGTGCCCTTGCTGGCGACCTTTTTGACGGTGATGGTCTCGGGCCCGTAGCCGTTGGTATCGTCGCGATCGAGCCAGGCGCGTTCGCGGTAGTTCTTCGTCTTGCGGAAGGAGATGTGATAGCCGCCGCGTTTGTGCAGGTGGGCGTCCAGGTCGGCGGGTTTCTTGGCCCAGTCCAGCACCACGCGCACGTAGCCGATGGGGATCATCGGCGAGACCGAGAAGCGATTGAAGAAGAGCGTGCCCACCTGAAACAGGATCGGCACTTTGGCGGTCACGTAGCCGCTGCGCTCGAAGCGCCCCTCGCGTTTTTCCTCGCCAGGGGGCAGGTCATCGGGGAAGGAGAAACGAACCGCACCCTCGCGATCGGTGCGCCCCTGTCGGCCCTCGAAGGTGACGGTGGCGCCGGGGATGGGCTTGCCGGTGACGGCGTCGTAAAAGCGCAGGGTGAACTTCTTGTCCAGCTCTGCGAAGCCATCGTCGGGGTTGCCGCGGAACTTCGGCCCGGCCGCTTCGGCTGGCACGGCCAGCGCCAACATCGTGGCCAGGCAGCACAATCCAATCCACCGATTCATGGCTTCCTCCTTCTGATGCCCGACACGGTCAACGCGCTTCGGCGAGAATGATTCGCCACTTCATATCCGCTCGCATCGCCGGGCGGCGTTCGGCGCAGTCTACGCGGGCGAGCGAGCCGGCGCCAGAGACGACCGTGGCGTTCAGGGCTTGCTGAGCAACTTGCCGAGAGAGGCCATGATCTGCTTG
>CAYTLW010000107.1:0-14521 GCA_964438735.1 uncultured Enterobacteriaceae bacterium
CGCCCCGGTTTCAATTGACTACTTTAGATTATCATGATAATTGAAAGCGCATGTTCAAGCGCGCGCTGACACTTCCGCCCGCAGGTACCGAGACCCTCTTTCTCTGGGGCCCGCGCCAGACCGGCAAGTCCACCCTGTTGCGCGCCACGTATCCGGAGGCGATGTGGCTCGACCTGCTGAAGGCCGACGAGTTTCGCGCCTACCTCCAGCAACCGGAGCTGCTCCGCGGCCGGCTGATGGCGGCCCCAGAGGTGCGGCAGGTGGTGATCGACGAGGTGCAGAAGGTCCCTGCACTCCTGGACGAGGTGCATTGGCTGCACGAGAACCTCGGTGTGCGCTTCGCCCTGTGTGGCTCCAGCGCGCGCAAAGTCAAGCGCGGTCAGGCCAACCTGCTCGGCGGGAGGGCGGTTCGATACTCGCTATTCGGCCTGGTAGGGCGGGAAATCGGCGCTGAGTTCGATCTGGATCGGATGCTCAACGACGGCTACCTGCCCGGCGTATTCGGGGCACGCCGCCCGCGACGACTGCTGACCTCCTACGTGGCCGACTATCTCAAGGAAGAGGTCGCCGCCGAGGGGCTGGTCCGAAACCTGCCGGTATTCTCGGAGTTCTTGAACATCGCGGCGCTCTCCGACGCCAACCTGGTCAACTTCTCCACCATCGCACGCGACTGCGGCGTCTCCAGCCCGACCATCAAGGCCTACTTCGGCATCCTGGTCGACACCCTCCTGGGGCGGTGGCTGCCCGCCTGGCGGCGGCGCACCAAACGACGTGTCATCCGGGCGCCCAAGTTCTACTTCTCAGACGTCGGCGTGGTGAACGCCCTGGCAGCCCGCGGCGTCCTGCTGCCTCGCTCGGCGGCCTACGGCCACGCATTCGAGAACTGGGTCTTCCACGAGCTCAGCGCCGCGCTCGCGTACAGCGACAGCTTCGAGGCGTTGAGCTACTGGCGGCTGGCCAGCGGCATCGAGGTCGACTTCATCCTCGGCGACATGCGCGTGGCCATCGAGGCCAAGGCGACCGGCAAGGTGACCGCTGACCATTTGCGAGGGCTTCGCCAGCTGTCGATCGACCACCCTGAAGTGCAGCGGCGCGCGGTCGTCTGCCTCGAGGAGCAGCCGCGGCGAACCGCCGATGGCATCGATATCGTGCCGGCGCAGCGCTTTGCGATGCACATCGATGCGTGGACAGCTCCAGCCGAGTCCCGCTGAGACTGCTCAACGACCTACGGCATCTTCGGAGACGACTGATAAGTGCGGACCATCACGCTACCGGTACCCCAAGCGCCGCTCACCGGCTCCAGCACCGCCACGCGCATCTCCATCCAGATGCCGCAGTACTTGTAGAAGCTACCCGGGTGGACCGGAAACCTGACCTGCATGTCCGCCGCCACGGGACTGGCATTGGTATAACCCTCCTCCAGCTCGCCATCCTGCCGCACCCACACCACCGGCGATGTGCCGAAGGCGGTCTCCTTGCAGTTGAAGTAGCCCCGCGCCTGCACAAACAGCTTGACCTTCGCCGCGGTCTCGGTCGGGAGCACCACCCGGAATGCTGTGAGCACGGCCACGTACGGCGGCCCAGGGCCGAACTTCACCGGAACCCACTGGCCCTGCTGCCAGGGCACGAACGCACCGGTGAGCGGGTCCGACCGCCCCAGCTCCAACTCCAACGTTGGCTCATGCGCCGGGTCATCATCCTTGAAGAACAGTGGAGGCGGCCGCTCGCAACAGCTCGCATCTGGCATGGGCAGGTCCGCGACCTGCTCGTCTGGCCCTGGCGGCTTCTCATAGAAGCACACGGTCGGGTCCACCTCCTCGATGCTCGCCGGTGTTGTCCCGAACTGGTATGGGTCGTCGCAGGGGGCTTGCGCCGGGGCCTCTCCGGCATCGCCCGCTTCCGAGTCCTTGCCCGTGCCATCAGGCGCGGCGCCGCATGCCGCGAGCAACGCAACCGCGGCGATGCTGGCCGCAATTGACGCTAGTCGTTGAACCGTGCAGCCGAAGTGGGCGCGTCGCGCTGTCATGGATCACCAGGGTGAGGCTCAAGCAGGGTACACGAATGAACAATCCCGCGGGGTCGAGCGCGCCACCGGTCCAGGTCGATCAGGCGCCGCAGGCGCTCGCCTCGGGGCTGAAGACCCGGGCCCTTGTACGAGACGTCCGCCTTCGCGGACGGTGTGCCGGTCTGGCCGTTGGGCGTCAGATTGGAAGACTTGGTGGTCGCGTTGGCTCCGCACGTACGCTTCCACCCTGGGGAGGGCGGTCTTCGGAATGGTCCAGGCACCCAACCCGTGTTGCCACCGGACCGAGTCTGGCCCCTGTTTCAACGTCGCAAGCCGACTGCTCGATCCCTTCAGGTGTTTGGCCATCGTCGCGACCGAGACGGTCGCCGGCAATTCGGTCACGACGTGGACGTGATCCTCCACGCCCCCAACCACCACACGACGGCTCCCCAACGCTCTCGACTTCGCAGCAATCGCTGGCCACAGCCACCCTTCGACACCCCGGTCGATCGACCGATCCCGGTCCCACGTCGACCAGACCAGATGCACATACAACTCGAGCCGATTCCCCTTCACGATTCAGCCAATCCGCGCAGGCGGATTTCTTGTCAAAGAGCCCGCGTCTTCAGGGCGCAAACAGACCGCACCCCAATGCCAAAACCCCGCCAATGGTGTAGATGCCTGGGGCGCGGCTGGGGAGGTCGGATAGGAGCCTGGGGGGGACCAGCGGCTGGCACGCCAGTCGGCGCAGTTGGGGGTCGCTCCTGGCGAATTGGTCGGGAACTTGGAGATGGGTGTTGTGCGGGTGAAAGCGCGTGTCCATAGGGCGGTTTCGCCATGGTGATCAAACTTGATCAATGATAGCTGATCACATTCAGTCAGTAGATGTATGGAGTCGCCTGCGACGCCCGCTCGGTCGCGGACTCGCCCCCGGATCCCCCGCTAAAAGCAAAAAGCTAAGGACCTGGCCCCCCGATTGGCCCCCCGGTTACTTGGTCTGCATCACCAGGCTGCCATCCCAATCATCCGGTGGCGGCTCGACCCGGTAGTTCTCACAGCGCTGCCCCATCACCTGGGCGGCGCTGTCGCCGCGTCCGCCGAGCTCGCTGGCCTCGGTGAAGCGCTTCGCCGCGGCTTCGAAGTCCCGCTGCCGATACAGGGCCAGGCCTTCGCCGTAGCGCTGCAGGGCCAGCTGCTCGCTCTCGTCGAGGCTGTCGCGCTCGCCGACCAGCTCGTAGACAGCCATGGCCCGGGCCTTGCCCTTCATCCGGACCCAGTCCAGCTGGCGCAGCACCAGGGCCTCGCCGACCAGCGCTGCGGTGCGCTCGCCGACCAGGATGGAGGTACCGTAGACCTTGTTGAGCCCCTCGAGGCGGGCGGCGGCGTTGACCGAGTCGCCGACGATGGCGTAGTTGAAGCGCTCCGGCGCGCCGATGTTGCCGACCATCACCTCGCCGGTGTTGAGGCCGAAGCGAGTCGGCAGTGCCGGCCGGCCGCTGTGTTCGGCTCGAGCCACCAGCTCTCTGGCTGCCGCGGACATGGCCAGAGCGCTGCGGCAGGCGCGCAGGGCGTGGTCGACCTGGGGATCGGGCGCACCCCAGAACGCCATGATCGCGTCGCCGAGGTACTGGCAGACGGTGCCGTTGGTGGCGCCGATGGCCTCGTTCATCTTCTGCAGGTACTCGCCCAAGGCCTCGACGACGACGTCCGGCGGGGTCCTTTCGACGACCGGGGTGAAGCCGGCGATGTCGCTGAACAGGACGGTGAGCTCGGCGATCTCGCCGCCGAGCCTGGCCTCCCGCCCGCCGGCGAGGAGTTGGCGGACCAACTGGTAGGGCACGTAGCGCGAGAATGAGCGCAACCCCTGGCGCAAGTGATCGGCCGCCCGGCCCATCTGGGCCAGCTCTCGGATCTTCGATCGCTCCGCCGACTCGTCGCTGTCGAGATCGAAACGGGCCAGGCGCAGCATCTGCTCACTGACGCGATGCACGGCCCGTATGAGGTTGCGGGACAGGGCGGTGGCCACCACCACGGCCAGCAGGGCCACCACCAGGGCGATGAGCAGGGAGCGTTGGGCCTGGGCCGTCAGCTCGCCGTAGAAGTCATCGGCAGGCACCACCGTCAGGCTCTGCCAGGGCACGCCCTGCAGCGGATGCGCCATGGCCAGGTAGGGGCCAACCACAAGGGGCTGCCAGCGAGCGTCGCCGCCGCGCTCGCCAAGGGCCCGCCAGGCGGCGCGCAGCATCGGGTCCGGATGTTCGTCGGCGTGGTGCACGACGACCTGGTCGCCGGCGCGGCGGACCGTCTCTCCCTGCGGATGCGCCACGACCTCACCCTCGTTGGTCAATACGTAGACGCGCCCGGATCGGCCCACCGACAGGCTGGCGACGAAATGCGACAGGGGCGAGGCCTCGAACTCGGCCGCAAGCACACCGACGAGCGCGCCACTGCCACCGCGCACAGCGCTTGACCAGGCGACGCCGGGTTGGTGGCGGCTGAGGAAGATGTAGGGATCGCTCCAGGCGCCGCCAGCATCCCCGGCGGCCAGGGCGTTTCGATACCAGGGGCGGCGGCGCGGGTCGTAGCGGCGGCGCTCCTCCGGCAGTGGTCGCCAGCTGCCGTCATCGTCGCGGACATGGTCGACCAGGCGCGTCATGGCCATGGGCGCTTTGGGGTCCCCGCTCGCCTCGCCGGGTTCGACCAGAGTGCGCCACGTCCGCCGCACACCCTCCTGCCCCGGCTTGCCCTCCACGGGAAAGCGATAGACCGCCAGGTAGGCACCGTCAGCCCGACCGAAGCTGGCCCACGTAAAGGAGGGGTTGGCCTCCAGGGCCATCTGCATCCAGGCCAGCACGGCCTCGTCGTCGCTGGGATCGAGGCGCCCGCCGCGCATGGCCGCAGCGGTCATCTGGGTGAAGGGCTGGGCCGGGTCCAGGAATCGGCGCGTCTCGCGGGCGGCGTGGTCGCCGACGTTGGTCGCCAGCGCCCGCCAGAGCCCATCGACGCTGTCGCGGCTCGACAGGTAGGTGGTCAGCGCCACCGCGCCCGTGGCGAGCACGATCAGCCCGACCATTGCCACGGTGACGACAGCCCGCAAGGGCGCGGCGCGGGCGGGCTCGCTGGTCTCGGGCATGGTTGGTTCCGCCCCACCGATTCGTTGTCCAACTGGCCGCCTGCCGCGCGCTGCAATGGGCCGTCCCCGCGCCACGCGCCGGGCATCCAGGATGCCCAAGGGTGAATCGGCGTCAATCCCAAGGCGCCCTGGCCGCTACAGGCCACCTCGCCCCGCCCGGTCTCCGTGCGCGAGATACTGGTCAAAGTTCAGGTGATTTGAGCGGTTGCCGTGGTTGTTCGTCGCAGGTCTGCGGTAGGGTGGCGCCTTCAAGTCACCATCCAACCCCAGGCAGGCCATGACCAAGCTACTCCACGAGATCGAATGGGAAGATGCGCTCTTTCCGTTCACCACCGATGCCGCGTGGGAAGCCGAAGTGGTCCGCGCGCTGGGGGCGGCCCATCCGTGGGCATTGCACACCGCGGGCAGTCCCTGGATCCGCAATGTCCTGTTGGACATCCACCGGGTTCCCCTGGCGCACACGCCCGGCAAGCTCATCGGCATCGCCCAGTTGGTCAGCTCGCAGGAGAACGCCTGCCGCTACTGCTACGGTGCCAGTCGGGCGCATCTGCGCATCCTGGGCATGGACGAGGCCACCATCGACCGGCTCGAGCGCGACACGCAGATCGCCGACAGCGACGAGCTTCAGCGCGTCTTCGTGGCGTTCTGTCGCAACCTCTCCCGCTCCAATCCCCGACCGGCGGCCAAGGAGCGGGCGCAGCTCGAGGCGCTCGGCCTGGAGCCCATCGTGGTCGCCGAGGTGGCGTTCTGGATCGCCGCCATCTGCGCCCTCAATCGCGTCACGACCCTGCTCGCCACGCCGCCGTTCGCCAAGCTGGAGAGCATGGCCTACAGCTGGTGGGGCAAGCTACTGCGCCCCCTGTTCGAGAAGAAGTTCCGCCAGCGCGCCCTACAGGCTGACTACTCCGGTGCGCCCAGGTGGGACGGCCCGTACGGCAGGTTGGTCGACCTGCTCGACGGCTCGCCGGCCGGTCCCATGACCGGGCACTGGCTGCGCGATTGTTTCACCACCGGGCCGCTCGCCCGCGAGACCAAGTTGTACATGTTCGCCGTCGTCGCGCGCAGTCTGCAATGTCAGCTCTCCGTGGACGAGGCGGCTTCGGGGTTGGACCTGGTTGACGGCGCGCTGGAAGACGCCCTCGCCACCCTGACCACGGACGCCATCCCGGAAGATGAGCGTCGCCTGCTCGCCTGGGTCCGCGAGACCGTCTGGTACGAGCCCGCCGCCGTGCAACGTCAGACCCAGGCGCTGATGGAGCAACTCGGACAGGACAAGACGCTGGACGCCATCGGCACCGCGGCGCTCGCCAACTCCTGTGTCCGCCTGACCATGCTGGCGACATGACCGGATTCGTCGCCGCGGCCACCGGAGCGCTGGCGATCGTGTTTGGGATCGCCTACTTCGTCGTGCGCGGCCGCGTGGCAGGTCTGGAGCAGCGACTCCGACACGCGCACACCAAGCTCGAGGAGCTCGAGAGGTCCTTCCAGCGCTTCGCCCCGCCCGAGGTGGTCGAACGCCTGGCCGCCGACAACATGGCCATCGAACCTGGCGCCCGCGAGGTCACCGTGCTCTTCGCCGATGTGCAGGGCTTCACCACCATGTCCGAGCAGCTCGATCCCGTCGTGCTGGTGGAGATGCTCAACGGCTATTTCCACGCCATGGACACAGCCATCGGTGCCCATCATGGCCGCATCTCCAAGTTCATGGGCGACGGCCTCATGGCCCTGTTCGGAGCCATCGACGCCAACCCCTGGAAGGCCCAGGACGCCGTCCGGGCCGCCCTGGCAATGCGGGCAGCGCTGGTGACCTACAACGCCACCCTGCAAGAGCAAGGACGGCCGAGTCTGGCCATCGGCGTAGGTATCCACAGCGGCGTCGTGTTCGCCGGAGTCATGGGCAGTCAGCGCCTGAAGGAGTTCACGGTCATCGGCGACGTCGTGAACACCGCCGCACGTATCGAGGGCCTGACCCGCAAGCACGAAACCGACATCCTGATCACCCAGGCGGTGCGCGATGGGCTGGACGAGCGCTTTTCTCTGCGGGCGATGGAACCCACCCCGGTCAAGGGCAAGGCGGAGCCGGTGATGACGTTTGCTGTGGATGGTTTTGAGGCCTGATTGAGGGCTGCCCTCGCGCCGCGCACCCCACACTGACCGACCCTCCCGCGGGAGAAAGTGCTTCTATTCCTCCTGCCCCCTGGCGTTCAAACATGTCGAAGTTGGGCCCAAATGCCCTTTATTGCTCACTGGGCGCGCTATCGCGTACCTTGGGTCGGAAATAAGCGAGAGGTCGCCATGTTCGAGGTCTCCAAGTCGCGCATATCGAGTCAAGTTCCGCAAGGAATACAGCTGCTATTCGGTCGCCATCGATACGCGCTCGCCGCCTTCGCGCTCGCCGGATTCACTGTGGCGATGGGCTGTGGTGACCCCGAAGATGGCAAGAAAGACGAGCCCGCAGCGGTAGACGCAGGGTCGCAACCCGACGGTGCCCTGTTTGGTGATGCGGGCACGGTCCACCCCGCCGACGGCAGCGGCGCGGATGCCGACAACGCGGCAGCGGATGCGGTGGGCGACGTTGTCGCTCCTGCGGACAGCGGACCGGGTGACGTCGCCGGACCGAGCTGTCCGGGCAATCCGGGGTGCTCCTGTCTCGCCGCCATCGACTGCGACTCTGGATTCTGCATCGAATCACCCAACGGCAAGATATGCGCCACGATCTGCGTGGACTCCTGCGAGCCAGGCTTCAAGTGCACGACGGTCGCGGGCGCCGGCGGTGACGGCCAGAACATCTGTGTGGCCAAGTGGGGCAAGCGCTGCAATCCCTGCGACGCCAACGCCGATTGCAAGGCCGTCGGTCATGGCGACGCCGTCTGCGTGGACCACGGCAACGCGGGCAGCTTCTGCGGGGCTGCGTGCAGCGAGGACGAAGATTGTGGCGCCGGATTCGCCTGCAAGGAGGCGGCCGACGTCAACGGTAAGAAGAGCAAACAATGCGTCGTCACCGAGGGAGTCTGCACCTGCAGCCCGGCGGCCATCGCCGCCCAGGCGTCGACCAGCTGCCTGGTGGTCGCCGGCGAGGCCAAGTGCGCGGGCAAGCGTACTTGCCTGGACAAGGGCCACCCCGACGCGCCGGCTGCCGGCGGCTTGAGCGCCTGCATGGCGCCCAAACCCGAGCCGGAGGTCTGCGATGGGGCGGACAACGATTGCGACGGCGAGGCCGATGAAGGCACCTGCGACGACGACAATGTATGCACTTCCGACAGCTGCGGGGGCGCAGCCGGCTGCCAGCACAGCAACAAGGAGGGGGGCTGCAACGCCGACGACTCCGCCTGCACCGAAGGCGACGCCTGCGCCGATGGCAAATGCGTCGCTGGCAAGGCGCTGGATTGCGATGACGCCAACATCTGCACGGCGGACGCCTGCGATGCCGACAAGGGGTGCGTGTCCACCGCCAAGAGCAAGACGACGTGCAACGCCGACGACAACCCCTGCACCGTCGGTGACGCCTGCGCCGAGGGGGTCTGCAAGGCCGGGCCGGCCAAACAATGCGCCAGCGCGGACTTCTGCGTTCTCGGCAAATGCAACCTGGTCACGGGTAAATGCAAGTTCGTCTACAAGACCGATACGCCCTGCAATGATGGCAACGCATGCACGGCTGGCGAGGTCTGCGTCGAAGACATCTGCAAGGGCAAGGCGGTGAACTGCGACGACGCCAACGCCTGCACCGCCGAGAGCTGCGACCCCGCCAAGGGCTGCCTCTACGCGAAGAACCCGGGGCCGTGCAACGACGGCAACGCCTGCACCAAGGGAGACGCGTGTGCCGATGGTGCCTGCGCGGGCTTGCCCATCGCCGTCAGCGCCTCTTGCGATGACCTCAACCCGTGCACCGCCGACACCTGCAATCCGCAGAGTGGATGCGTGCACGCGGCGGGCACCGGCGGACCCTGTGAGGACGGTAACCTCTGCACGACCTCCGACCTGTGCAAGGAGGGCAAGTGCGAGGCCGGCACCAACCAGTGCACCTGTACGAGCGACCTGGATTGCGCCGCCAAGGAGGACGGCAACATCTGCAACGGCACGCTGTTCTGCGACAAGAAGGAGATGCCCTGGAGCTGCAAGATCAAGCCGTCCACGGTGGTCAAGTGCGACACCTCCATCAACGATGCCTGCAAAGCCAACGGCTGCGACCCCCAGAAGGGAAAATGCGTCCTGACCTTGAAGATCGACGGCAGCCCGTGCGACGCGGACAGTAGCCTCTGCACCGTCGGCGATGCCTGCAAGGCGGGCAATTGCGTCGCCGGTCCACTGGCCAAGTGCGACGATGGCAACCCGTGCACAACGGACTCCTGCGACCCCAAGACGGGCTGCAAGAAGGTGCCCCACACCAGCGCCTGTGACGCCGACGGCGACCTCTGCACCGTGGGCGACGCTTGCAAGTCAGGCACCTGTATCGTCGGCAAGGTCACCAAGAACTGTGAGGATAACGAGCCCTGCACCAGTGAAAGCTGCGTCAAGTCGACCGGCAAATGTGCGGTCAAGAAGCTGGCCAAGTCATGCGACGACGGCAGCCTGTGCACCGTCGGCGATGCCTGCGCCAACGACCCCAAGACCGGCGCCTGGACGTGTCTGCCGGCCTCGGTCAAGAAATGCGACGACGCCAACCCCTGCACCGACGACAGCTGTGATGCCAAGAAGGGTTGCGCCAATGTGAACAACAAGGGCGGCTGCGACGCCGACGGCAACGCCTGCACGGTGGGTGATTACTGTGTGGCCGGCGTGTGCAAGGTCGGCGGATTGCCCAAGAACTGCGATGACAAGAACCAGTGCACGGTGGAGACCTGCGTCAAGTCCACTGGCCTGTGCGCCTACCAGGAGCAGAGCAAATCCTGCGACGACGCCAACCCATGCACGGTCGCCGACAAGTGCGGCTCGGACAAGGCCAAGAAGTGGGTCTGCCTGCCTGGCGCCGCCAAACAATGCGATGACGGCAACATCTGCACCAAGGACGCATGCGACCCGGTCAAGGGATGCGTCAGCAAGCTGGACACCGAGACCGGCCACCCCTGCTACACCGGCCCGCCCAAGACGCGCAACAAGGGCATCTGCAAGGACGGTGTGCGGACCTGCGACATCAACGGCCAGCTGAGCGCCTGCAAGGGCGACGTGCTGCCCGGGCCCGCCGAGGTGTGCAACGGCAAGGACGATGACTGCGACGGGGTGACCGATTCTGGCTGCAAACCCCTGGGTTTCGAGGCCGCATTCGGCAGCGCGTCATTCGACGTCAAGTCGGGCGCCAGGCGCGTGCGCGGGCTGGCCGGCGCCGATGCCGTGGGCGGCGCCGCTGGCGGCAAGAAGACGAGCGCACGTTTCGGCTTCATGGCCTGGGCGTGGTCGCTGGTCGGCGCCAAGTAGACGTGAGGATCGCAGAGGAGATAGCGATGGTCTGCACGAGAGAGTCAAAACGGCGGTGGCCGCGACGGGGCGCGCAGAAAGCGCTGCTCCTGGCCATCGGGCTGACGTTGGGGATGCCCTGGAGCGCGGCCGCGGCCGTGCCCGGCAACGCGCAGGTTCACGGCGCGTTGCACGCCAGTGGCGGCGGCGCGGTGGCCGACGGCAGCTACCAGTTGACCTTCCGGCTCTACGGCGCGGCGGTGGCTGGCAAGGCCGTCTGGACCGAGGGGCCGGTCACGGTTTCGGTCAAGAACGGCGCCTTCACCTACACGCTGGGCGCCAGCAAGGCGCTCAATCCGGGCGTGCTTGCGGGTCTGCAGGGCGGTTGGCTGGGCGTGACGGTGGCCGCGGAGCCGGAGCTGCCCCGACAGGCGCTGCGCTCGACCCTCTGGGCCCACAAGGCTGCGGTGGCAGAGGGGATCCTGTGCACGGGCTGCGTCTCGGTCGCGGCCATGACCTTCGACGGCGACCTGGACCTGGGCGGCAACGCCCTCAAGGCCAAGACCATCACGGTCGGCGCGTTGACCGCCAATACCATCACCGCCAACAACTTCACCGGCGATGGCTCCAAACTGACCGGCATCTCGGTGCCCACGGGTTCCTGCCCCAAAGGCCAGGTGGTCTCGGGCGTCGGCAAGGATGGCGAGCTCACCTGCGTGTCCATCGCGTCGGCGTTCCCGCCCGATGGCATCGACGAGATCTCCGGCGACCTCATCCACAACCAGTTCAAAGACGTCGCCAGCAGCCCGAACACGCCGCTGGGCATCGCCGACAACAACCCGGTCGGCACCAGCGACGTCATCGACGTGCCCGACCTGGGGCTGGCCCAGAAGCTGACGGTCTCCATCGAACTGACCAACTCGAACATGAAGGCGGTGAGCGTCTACCTCTACGACGCCGCCAACAAGCAGTACACGCTCTATGACGGCGACGGCAGCGGCAAATCCCTGTCCGCCACCTATCCCACACCGACCAAAACGAAGACCGGCGACCTCACCACCTGGGAGGGTAAGAATCCCAAGGGCAAGTGGCGCTTGTTGGTGGTCGACAAGGCGTTCCTGAACAACGGCAAGGACGGCGCCATCAAGAACTGGTCGGTGAACATCCAGACCCTCAGCAGCAAGAAGATCCAGGTCAAGGGCAGCGTCGAGGTCAAGCAGGACCTGGCGGTCGGCGGCCTGATCGGCCTCGGCACCTCAAACCTGGCCTGCTCCAAGAAGCTGGCCGGCGCGCTCAAGCGGAGCAGCAACGGCGTGCAGTGGTGCGATGGCGTCAGCTGGCGTGGCTTCGGCGGCCGCGGGGCGACGTATCGATGGCAGGTCTGGAGTACCTATCACCAATGGTCCGGCGGCTGGATGGCCGGCAATAGCAGCAGCCTCTTCGGCGGCGTCAATCCCAGCACGTGGGGCGATAGCAACGCCCTGGCGTCCAGTCTGTCGTCGACCACCGACATCCTGCGTACCTTCTTCGTTCGCCGTGGGCCGGAGATCGGCACGATCGTCAACGTCAACGTCTACTCCTACCAGTGGCGGTCCTACAGCTCGACCAACAGTCGCCACGTGGCCGCTCTCTTCCGCATCAAGAACAACACGAAGTCGACCATCAAGTGGACGGCGCACTGGTATCGGACCGGCTACGGGGGCTGGAGTGAGCGCGCATCCATCGCCCTGAATGGCTCCAACATCTGGAACACCAGCTCAGACCTGAGCGCCAGCTCCAACTCCTCCCACACGCTGTCGATTCCAGGCAATCGCACCAGCACCGCGGTCTTTGTGTCGTCGTCGAACTCGGCCTGTTGCAACGAACACGGGACCCAGTCCCGGGCGCTGTTCATGGCGTTCTACAACAACTGCCTGAAGCTGCCGAACGGCCTCGAGTTCGTCGACGACCTCGATACCAAACCCAACGGTTGGAACAACTGAGCCACCATGGAAGAGCCCATGAAACGTCCTCAGACCCTTCGCGGCGGCCTCGGCGCTGCCGTCATGATCGCCGCCCTGTTCGTCGCGCCCGCCGTATTCGGCGCTGCGCCGGGCACGGTCTACTTGCAGGCGCAGCTCCTGAAGGTCGACGGTTCCCCCGTCACCGACGGCAGCTATGACGTGCAATTCGCCATCTACGCCGCCCAATCCGGCGGCCAGGCGACCTGGCAGGAGGGCCCCGTCAAGGTCGCTGTCAGCGGCGGCCGATTCGCCCGCGCCATCGGCAGCACCAAAGCCATTGGAGCGGCCACCATGGCGACCCTTGGCAAAGCGTGGCTGGGGATCAAGGTGGCCAATGACCCGGAGCTTCCGCGGGCCCGCCTGCACGCGGCGCCATACGCCCTGCGCGCCGCGGTCGCCGACAACCTGTCCTGCATCGGCTGCGTGACCCTCTCGGAGATGAAGTTCGACGCCGACCTGGACCTGGGCAGCCACGCGCTGGTGGCCGGCCAGCTGAACACGCCGCAGGTGTCCGCCACCACGGTCAAGGGCATCACCATGATCGGCGACGGCAGCAAGCTGACGGGCATCAACACCCTGTCGGGCAGCTGCCCCAAGGGCCAGGCCGTCGCCGGTGTCGCCCAGGACGGCAAGCTGCAATGCATCACCTCGGCCGTCGCCCTGCCGCCGGACGGCGTGGACAACGTCTCCAACGGGCTGGTCAGCAACGAGTTCAAGAACGTCTTCGCCTCGGCCAAGCCAGTGCCCATCGCTGACAACAACCCGGTCGGCACCTCGGACACCATCGACGTGCCGGATGTAGGTATCGCCAAGAAGCTGACGGTCTCGATCAACGTCTCCAACTCCGACCTGAAGTACCTCAGCGTGACCCTCTATGACGCCGCCAACGTGGCCTACAAACTGCACGACAAGAACGCCAGCGGCGGCTCGCTGGTGGCCACCTACCCCACTCCCAAGGCGACCATGACGGGCGACCTGACCAAGTGGCATGGCAAGAATCCCAAGGGCAAGTGGCACCTCCAGGTGACGGACTCGAAGTTCAAGAACAACACCACCGATGGGGCCATCAACACGTGGTCGGTGAACGTCGACACGGTCAGCAACAAGAAGGTGCAGGTCGTCGGCAAGGCCTTCATCGACGGTGACCTGAACGTCGACGGGGTGCTCATGGTCGGCGCCAACAACAACGCCTGTACGGCCGCGCTCAAGGGAAAGATGCGCTATCAATCCAGCCTGATGCAGTGGTGCGATGGCACTACGTGGCGCCCGTTCGCGGGTCGCGGCGCCATGTATCGCTGGACCACGTGGAGCACCTACGACCAGTCCCACGGCACCTGGTATGCCGGCAACAACAGCAGCCTCTTCGGTGGCCTGGCGCCGTCGACCTGGGGCGACAGCAATGGCCGCGCCTACCAGTTGTCTTCCACCTCGGACGTGCTGCGTGCCTTCTTCGTGCGTCGAGGACCAGATCTCGGCTCGGCCAAGAACGCCAACGTCTACTCGGACGAGTACCGCACGTGGAGTTCGACCAACAGCCGCCACGTGGCGGTGCTGTTCCGGGTCCGCAACTCGACGGCGAAGAACCTCACGTGGAAGGTGTACTGGTATCGCACGGCCTATGGCGGCTGGGGGGAGCGCGCGTCCATCGCGGTCAACGGCGCCAACACCTGGGACAGCGGCGGCAGCGGCTACGGTGCCAACTCGGGCTCGAGCCACAACCTGACCATCCCGGCCAACCGCACGAGCACGGTGATCTTCGTCGCCGGCTCGTCGCCGTACCACCACCAGACCAGTCAGTCGTACGCTCGCTCCTGTTTCCTGGCGTTCTACAACAACAGCCTGTCGTTGCCATCCGGTCTGTCCTTCGTCGACGACCTGGCGACCAAGCCAAACGGTTGGAATAAGTGATGGAAGACGCCACCGGACTGGGGACGCGCGCTGGCGCGCATCGATAGCCCACCCGCCCCCCCCCCGCCCCGCCCCCCCCCC
>CAYTLW010000107.1:14531-26878 GCA_964438735.1 uncultured Enterobacteriaceae bacterium
GTGTTTGGGGGGCGGGTGGGTGGGGCGGGGGGCGGGGGCGCAGCTTGCGAGGCCCGCCCGGCCGGGGGGCCGGCACGACGCCATGGAGGCGACCATGTGGACTCCACCTCGCGGACGACGGGCGCTGGCCCTGTTGGTGGCCGCGGCCTTGCTCGTCTGGGCCGGCAGCGGCGCGGCGGCCGTGCCCGGCACCCTGGTCGTCGAAGGCTTCATCAAATCCAGTGGCGGCGGCGCGGTGGCCGATGGGTCCTACGACCTGACGCTGGGCCTGTTCGGCGCCAAGACAGGCGGCACGGCGCTCTGGTCCGATGCCTTCGCCAAGACCTCGGTCACGGGCGGACGGTTCACCGTGGTGCTCGGCTCGGCCAAGAAGCTGCCGCCATCGCTGGTGGCCAAGCAGAGCCAGCTCTGGTTGTCAGTCCGAGTGGGCGTCAGTCCCGAGCTGCCCCGTCGGCAGGTGCTCAGCAAGGTATGGACCCTGGTCGCGGCCATGGCCGAGGACCTGGTCTGCACCAACTGCGTCAGCGTCTCGACCATGAAGATCGACGGCGACATCAAGGCCACCGGCAAGACCATCAAAGCTGCCAAGGTGGTGGCGGGCGACGTCACGGCGACGACGTTGACCGCCAAGACCTTCATCGGCGATGGCTCCAAGGTCACTGGCGTCCAGGTCAAACCCGTCACCTGCCCCAAGGGCCAGGCTGTCGGCGCCGTGGCGTCTGACGGCAAGCTGGTCTGTGTGGACATGAACGTCGCCTTGCCGCCCGACGCCATTGACGAGCTCTCCAACGGGCTGATTCACAACCAGTTCAACGACGTCGTCAGCAGCCAGTCGGCGCCCGTCAACATCGCGGATAACAACCCCATCGGCGTGTACGACACCATCGACGTACCCGACATCGGCATCGCGCAGAAGCTCACGGTCTCCATCAACATCAGCAACTCGGACCTGAAGACCGTGCAGGTGCAGCTGTATGACGCCGCCAACAACCTCTACTCGTTGTGGGATAAATCCGGCGCTGGCAAGAAGCTGGTCAAGACCTTCCCAGACCCCGACAAGACCCTGACCGGAGACCTGAGCAAGTGGACGGGCAAGAACCCCAAGGGCAAGTGGCGCCTGCGGGTCATCGACTCGGCGTTCCTGAACAACAAGGCCGATGGCGCCATCAACAGCTGGTCGGTCAACGTGCAGACGCTGAGCAACCAGAAGATCCAGGTCAAAGGCCACACCCTGGTCACCGGCGACGTCAAGGTGAGCGGTTCGGTCAAGCCGGGCAACAGCAACGCCGCCTGCACGCCCGCGCTGTTGGGCAAGCTGCGCTTCAACGGCAAAGAGCCGCAGTGGTGCGACGGCAACAGCTGGGCCTCCATGGGTCGCAGCCACCAGTCGACCTTTCGCTGGCAGGTGTGGAGCACCTACGGCAACAACGGCTGGTATGGCGGCAACAACAGCGCCGTCTTCGGCGGCATCGCGCCCAGCACCTGGTCCGACAGCAACGGCATGGCCTACCAGGTGTCGTCGAAGTCCGAGATCCTGCGCACCTTCTTCAACCGTGCCGGTCCGGCCATCGGCACGTTGAAGAACGCGAACGTCTACTCCGAGGAGTGGAACTACGACAACACCTCGCAGAACAGCCGCCAGGTCGGCGCCCTCTTCCGGGTGCGCAACAAGACCAACAGCAATATCAACTGGAAGATCTACTGGTACCGTTCAGCGCGCGGCAACTGGAGTGAGCGCGCCTCCATCGCCATCAACGGCCAGAACGTCTGGAACAGCGGCGGCTCCAACTACTCGCCCAGCAGCGCCTCCAGCCACAACATCACAGTGCCCAAGAATCGCACCAGCACGGTCATCTTCATCGCCGCGTCCTGCCCGGATGGCGGCTACATGCGGTCGGTGCATATGGCGTTCTATAACAACTGCCTGGCGCTGCCCAATGGCCTGGAGTTCGTCGACGACCTCGACACCAAGCCGGATGGTTGGGACAAGTAGAAACGCGGGACAACTCCCGGCGTGGGCGGGATTTCCCGTCGGCTGACCCCGTCATGCGCAGGTTCGGCCCGGTTCGCTCCGGGGTGGGCTAGCGGTGGCCAGCGGTCGCCTGGCACGTTACCACATGGTTTCCGACGCGATCATGACCACAGGCTGCCGTTCAATGACAATGCCGCGCAAGAAGGTGCCTCTTCTCCCCCTACGCCTTTACCATTTGGCGTCTGGACGAGATAAGATGCCGGAGATGCGGCACCTTCTCCTCGCGGGCACGATGCTACGGCGACGAACCGCCTGCATGGCACTTGTCGCCACGCTATGCGGCGGCTGCGAGGCCTGGTTTGCAACGCAGACGGAGCCTGCACAACCCGGTTCCGTGACGGCCGTCGTGACCGAGACCGTTGGACCAGTGCTTGCCGCGGCCGCGCGACCGCTGAATGCGGGCGATGGCCCTGCGCTGGATGCGCTCGGGGTAACTACGGCCGACGCCTTGCCCACACAGGATATCGGCGGCCAGGACACGGACGCTGTCGAAACCGACGGCTCTGACGCGGCTGCAGGCGCAGACAGCTTCCCTCCCTTCCCGCCAGCCAAGATTGCGTGGGGCGAATGCCCGAATGTGACAATGTCCGAGAAGTTGAACTGCGGAACCATGCCGGTGCCGCTGGACTGGTCCAAGCCCAATGGCAAAAAGCTGACCATCTCGGTGTGGCGAGTGCCAGCGTTGTACGGCGGCATCAGCAACCTCTGGTTGCTCAACGGAGGTCCTGGCGGTTCGGGCTACAGCCTGATGGGCATGGCAGCGCACCTGCAGGCCGCCCTGCCGACCACCGACCTGTACTTTCCCGACCACCGTGGCACGGGCCCGACCGCCAGGCTGGACTGCCCGATCGCCGAGTCGCAGAGCAGTCCCGACGGCGCCGGCATCACCATCGACGAGATGCCCCTCTGCGCCCAGGCGCTGAGCAATACGTGGGGCAAGGACCTCGACCACTTCACCACACAAGCTGCGGCTCGCGATGTGGTCGCGTTGATGAAGGCCATGCCGGCCCCGGGCAAGCGGTCGCTCATGGGCATCTCCTACGGCACCTACTGGGCCATCCGGGTCATGGCTCTGGCGCCAGACGTCGCCGACGCTGTGGTCCTCGACTCGATCTGCCCGCCCGGCATCTGTCAGACGAAGGACTACAACCCCAGCCACGACGTGGTGGCCAAGCAGTACATGCAGGCCTGCGCCAAAGACCCGATTTGCGGCAAACATCTGGGCGAGGATCCATGGGCCGTGTTGACGGGGCTCTCTGCCAAGTTCGCCGACGGTCACTGCAGCGCGGCCGGCTCCCTGGCCGACTGGTCCGAACTGAGGTTCTACTTCGGCTCCCTGATCCAGTGGATGGCCTTGCGGCCGCTGGTCCCGGCGCTGGTGCACCGCCTGAATCGCTGCAGCACCGGCGATCTGGCCGCATTGAAGCACTTCCTCGCCTACGCCAAGACGAACTGGGGCTCCAATGGCCTGCCAGGCAACGGCGAACTCCATAATTCCGGGTCGCTGGGCGTTCACATCAGGCTCTCGGAGCTCAGCGGCAACCCACCGTCGACGAGCAAGGAGATCATGGATGCCAGCAAGAACGCCGTCGTCATCGCCAACGACGGTGTCTGGTATGCGAAGGTCAACCAAATCTGGCCTCGCTATCCATACCCCGCCGAGGCGGCCGTCTGGAAGCCGTACAAAGGCAGCGTGTTGCTGGTGAATGGAACCTACGATCCGCAGACACCGGTGGCCTGGGCCGAGCTCGGCAAGAGCGTCTACAATGCGCCCGGGCAACATGTCGTACTCTTCCCCGGCATCGCCCATGGCATCTACTACGCGGCCAAGACTCCGTCCGGGGTGTACTGCGGCAGAGAGGTCATCGCCTCCTACCTCTTGAACGGCAAGCCGAACGCCGCCTGCATCCAGAACATCAACCAGCCCGTCTACCACATGGAACAGGGTTGGGCACTGGCCCTGCTCGGCACCCACAACCTGTGGGACAACCCGAGCAAGTCCGACTCCCTCGCGACCGGTCTCCCCAATCCCGCAGCGATCGTAGCGCTGCGCAAGGCGCTGAGCGACCGGCTGTGGCCGCGTCTGCGGTGAGGGCGGCACCCGTCGTGCAGGCCGGGTGATTTGCGAGGGGGTGTGCCCGCTCCCTACTTCACCCACATATTCCCGCTCGCATTGCCGTTGTTGATGCCGTTGTACTTGTCCGCGTGACATCCCTTCGAGGCGTAGTGGGTGCTCTGGTACGCGAACCACCCGGTGTGGTGGTGATGGCCGAAGCCGCGGGTGCCCTCGTTGGGCGACAGCGTCGTCAAGCCGCCTTCGAAGGACTTCGAGCAGCGGTTGCAATTGGCCGTCTTGTTCACCACGTTGTTGGCGCCGAAGGAGCAGCCACTGCTGACGTATTGGGTGATGGCCGAGGAGAACTCGCACTTCATCCGGATGTCGGTCGGCCCGGTGTAGTCGTTCGTGGCGCGAATCGCGTTGATCATGCCGTCCGACAGCTTCGCGAACTTCGATTGCGCCGGCAGGATCGGCGGCGTGCCCACCGCGGCTCCCGTGGACACATTCGTTCCAAGGATGACCCGCGAGACCAGCGTCCAGCCGCCGCCGTCGCTGGTCATGTCGCAGTAGACCTGCAAGGCATCCTTCGGGGCGCCGCCATTCGGCTCGATCCAGAACAAACCGTCCTTGGGAGTTTTCCCGCCGGCTTTGGTCACCTTGTAGATGTTCATGCAGGAGAGGCCGGGTTTGGTCTTCGAGTAGCCCAGGGCCGCGAGGCAAGCGGCGCTGCAGCCGTCGCCGTCCTTGTTGTTGCCGTCGTCGCACTCTTCCTTGCCCGCCACCTTGCCGTCTCCGCAAATGGTCTTGCAGTTTGCGCTGCAGCCGTCCCCGTCGGCGTTGTTGCCGTCGTCGCACTCCTCGTTGGCGTCCAGCGCCCCGTTGCCGCAGGTGTCGGCCAGGCTGCGCCACAAGCCGAGGGCGCAATAGCGCACCGCGTTGGTCTTGGTGTCGAAGTACAACGAGCCGGTCACCGACGCGTTGCATGGGTAGGGCGGGGTCGCGCCGTTCTTCAGCATCAGGCCGCCGCCCACGCCCACCTTGGCCGACGCCAGCACCGACACCTGTACACTCCACGACTTGAGCGCACCGTCCTTGCCGTTGTTCAGGAAGGCGGTGTCGATGACCTCGATGGTCCACTTGCCCTTGGGGTTCTTGCCGACCCAGGCGGCCAGGTCTCCTGAGACGGTCTTGGTCGGGCCAGGCCAGGTGGTCTTGATGGCGGTGCCCTTGGCGCTCTTATCCCACAGCACATACTTGCCGCCGGCTGGATCCACCAGATTGATCTTGAGGTTGGTGGTGTCGCTGTTGGCGACGTCGGCGGAGATCGTCAGCCCCTGGGCCACGCCGAAGTCGGGCACGTCGATCACGTCGCTGATGCCGACCGGGTTGTTGTCGGTGATGGCCAGGGGCGTCTTGGCACTCGCGGCGACCTCCTTGAACTGGTTGGTCAGCAGACCATTGGAGATCTCGTCGAGGCCATCGGCAGGCAGGGCCAAGGAGCCCCCGGCCACCGCGCAGAGCAGCGTGCCGTCGGACTTGATGCCTTTGACCACTTCGCCCTTAACGGCGCAGGTGCCCGCCGGGGTCTTCAGGCCGGTCAACTTGGAGCCATTGCCGATGAAAGTCGTCGCCGTCACCGTGCCAGCGGCCACGTCGGACGCGACGACCTTCTTGGCCTTGATGGCGTTGCCGCCCAGGTCGACGTCCGAGTCGAATTTCATCTCGGAGACCGTCACGCAGCCCGTGCAAGCGAGATCCAGGGCGCTGTTGGCCGGGCCTCCCTTTGTTTTGGCAGCCGCGTACGGGAAGGAGACCTTGTCAGCGCCGACGGCGTTCGCCGCCAGTTGACCGGCCTTGACGCAGCCCGAGCAGTCCAAGGCATCCGCAGCGCCTGCACGAAAGGCGTAGGCCACCGAGTGCAGCGGCTTGCGGGGCAGCTCGGGATCCCAACCGATCTGGACGCCCAGCCAGGCGGTCGTCAGCTGGCCCAGCAGCGCAGCGTTGATGGGCTTGCTCTTGCCGAGAGCGAAGGTGAACTGGCCGCTCTTGACCGTCAGTTTGCCGTTGGTCTCCTTCCAGACCGCCTTGCCACCGGAGGCCGCGTTGTACAGGGCGAAGGTCACCACATAGTCGCCGTCGGCGGCCGCACCGCCCCCGGTCGCGGTCAGAGACCCTGCAACCATCATCGTCGTCGGAGGCGCAGCCAGCGCCTGCGACCCGAACAACAACAGTGACAAGACAGCGACGAGGCCGAGATTTCGGGCAGAAGTGCGCGGACCGCGGGCCGGCCGGTTCTGACTTGAGGCGAACATGGGTGTCTCCTGCGCCGCTGGTTTTTCGAGCGCATTCAAGGTGCCAGTCGATTTACAAACAGTCCACCAGGTCATCACATGCACGCGAGTTGTGAATCGGGTGGCACCTCTCATCGGCACCTCTCATCGTGCTGTTCGCTATCAGAAGTTCAGCGACGCCAGCAAGCTCACCACCTGGTTGCTCGAATCCCACCCATCGAGGTAGCGCATTTCGTAGGCGAGGGCGAGATCGAGTCCGTCCGCGACCCCATACGACGGGCCGGTGGTCACGATCCACCTGGCCTTCTGGACCGCCTCGAGCGCCGCGTTTGCGCCGACGAAGCGGCCGAAGTAGCCAAACCGCTTGCCGCCCACGCGAAGCGTCGCGCCGTAGCCGATCTCGCGGTCGAGCCCCTTGCGCTGACGGACAGCCGCCTCGGCGATCACGCGTAGGCAGGACGCCCGGTAGTACAACGCCGCGGCGGCGACGTATTGTTCGGGCGCGTTGGCCTTGGCGAGCGCGTATTCGTAGGTCAGCAGCAGGCCTGCGCCTTTGGTCACCTCGTAGCCGATGGTCGCGTTGGCCTGCAGGCCGTTGTCGGTGCCCTTGCCGTGGCTGCGCGTGCCGTCGACGAGCTGCAACCCCAGCGACAGCCCGTCCAACTCGAGCCCGTAGCTGAGCCCGCGGTTGAACGAGGACACAAAGCCGACCTCGTGGGTGGCCACCATGGCGAACGGGCGCGTGCCCACCAGCGGATACAGCCGGGAGGTGTAGAAGCTCGGCAGGATGCCCATACGAAGGACGTCGCCCTTGAGCGCGAGGTTGCGGCCCTGCGCGAACGCGGCAAAGACGTAGACCGACGGCTTGACGTGCTGCAGGTGGAGCTTGGTGCCGGTCGTGCGGCCGTCGATGACCACCCGGCCCGACCATTGTTCGTTGAGCTTGTAGTCGGTGATGAACCAGCCGCGGTACAGGTCGGTCGCGTGCCGATGCGGCGCGCCGGTGGTCAGATCGGCGGTGTACTTGAGCCACCAGGCGCCGCCGACGCTGAGGCTGTCTGTGACCTTCTGCAGGGCGACGGCCTGCCCGGCGCTGAGTATCACGGCGGCGCCCAACACGAAGGCGATAACGGCTGTGGCCACTCCGCATCGCTGCCGTCCATTTCGCGCCGGCGTCCGAACCGGAGTTGTCTGGCTGGTTTGCCTGCCTGTTGCCATGTTTGCCTCGCGCCGCCCGGGTTGAGTAGCCCAGGCCCAGTCTACGCCCGCGGTCGGTCGGAGGTCGACGGCATTGCCGAAAGATATCACGCCCGGTTGGACCCTATGCCACATGATGTCCCAGGTGTCTTCAGCCCGGCCATGGAACCGGACATTTCAATCTTGGAGGACTCGGACATCTGAACTCGTTTCCGACAAACGACGCCATAAAAAAGCATATACTCCTTTTTTGACACCCTTTATGCGTTTCCGTCGCTCCCTGTGGACTCGACGACACGCTTGCCGTACACCCACCGGGTGAAAGACTTCGAAACCCTCACCTACCTCGGCCAGACGCGACGCCTCCGGCGACTGGCGCTGCATGCGGTCGCGCAGCACGCCATCGAATCGACCGCGATCCGACTGCTCGCGCACGGCGAAAACACCACCTATCGCGTCGACGGGCCAGCGGGCACCTACCTCTGCCGCATCCACCGACTCGGCTACCAGACGCCCGTGACCATTCGCTCGGAGCTCGACTGGCTGCACGCTCTGCAGCGCGACACCGACCTCATCGTGCCGCGACCCTTGCTTGCACCTGGTGCACCCGTCCCGGTGCTGAGCGTACCGGGCCTGCGGCCTCGGCCTGTGGTGCTCTTTCGCTGGACCCATGGCCGATTCGAGCTCAAACGTACGCTGCCCGCGACCCTGTTCAAGACCGGTCGCTTCATCGCCGAGCTGCATCAGCACACCGCCTCCTGGCCGACCCCTCCGGGCTTCTCGCGGCAGCGCTGGGATCTCGCCGGGCTGACCGGCGGCAACCTCGGTGGGTCGCTGGCGTGGATTCCGCCGGAGCACGCCGGTCTCGCAGCGGACGCGGTCGGCAAGATCGCGGCCGTGTTTGACCGGCTCGGTCACGACGCCATGTTGCTCATCCACGCAGATTTCCACGGCGCCAACCGGCTCCTGACCGCCGATGGGCAACTCGCGGCCATCGATTTTGATGACTGCGGCCTGGGGCATGTGTCCTACGATCTGGCGGTGACGCTCAGCTACCTGCGCGCCAACCCCGACTATGCGCAGCTCAGAGCCGCCCTGCTGGCTGGTTATCGGCAGGTGCGTGCATTCGACGCGATGCAGGAAGCCGCCATCTCAGATTTCTTCGCGCTGCGGCGGCTGTTTATCTGGCTGTGGGTCCTGTCTCGCACGGCCGACAACCCGCTGTTTCGAGAACGCGCGCCAGGTGTCACCAAACGCGCCGTCGGGCTGCTACGAGACTACGTGGCAAACAGAGAATCGCCTCCGTCTGCCACCGCTCGTGTGAGTATCCCGTGATGAGGAACGCCCCCGGTTGGGGACTGGAGTAGCGTCCCAGTGTCGAGTTGCCCAGGTCTCACGGACGGCATCACGCTTGTCGACGACGACCGCAATCCGCCGGAGATGAAGTGCGCCGACATCCCCTCCTCATAACCGTCGCCCTGGCGTCGCTCCTTGTCGCCGCTTGCGGGCCGACGGAGGCGGACGAGCAGGTCGGGGTGTCCACAGACGTCGTCGAGGCCGACAGCGGTGGCCCTGGCTGCCACCAGCCGCAGCTGAAGACCGACGGCGATTGCTGCCCGGAAGGCACGTTCTACCACTTCGACAGTGACAGCTGTGTCGCCGTCGGGCCACCGGAGTGCGCGGCGGTGTTGTTTGACGCACCGGAGAGTTGTGTGCCGCGTTGGTGCTGGGATCTGCGCAGCGATGCAGGCCTGCCCTGTGCCGCAGGAGATGCCGATTGCCGGCCCGTCGGGCGGACCTGCAGCGCAGCGGAGCTGGAAGCAGGCGCCGGTTGTGCCGCCGGCATGTGGCCGGACATGGACGCGTCGGGTGCCTGTCGGGTGGCGGGCTCCATGGGTTCGGCTGCCGCGGGAGACGCGGATGGCGAACTCCCGCCGCTGACCGGGGTCAAGAGCCCAGACGGGGTGCCGCCTTTGGGCAAGTTGCCGGCCCTGCTCGACACCCGCTTCTGCCAGGACAAGGGCGGCAAGACGCGCATCTGCCAGGAGGATGAACAAGGCTGCGGACCCGGCAAGATGCCCGATCCCGACGCGCCGGGCGACTGCATGGCCGTCGGCGTGCCCTGGCTATGCCCGCCGGGCTTTGTCCTCTCGTCCCAGGCGGCCACCTCCACGGACGACCTGGCGCCATGTGAACCCGATCCGGCGGACTGCGGTGAGGACCCCTTCGGCGGCGTCCAGGAGGGGCCCGGCGTTCACTTCCTGGACGCGTCGGCGGCGCCCGGTGGCGATGGAACGCGCGCCAAACCCTTCAACAACCTGGCCACGGCCGTCACCGAGACCGTAGCTGGGGGCACCGTCGCCATCGCCGCCGGCAAGTACGAGGCCGGCTTCCTCATGGACCGCTCGGTCACCCTGCACGGCCGGTGCGCGTCGATGGTGCAGCTGAATTCGGCCAAGAAGGGCGGCGCGATGCTCAAGCTCAAGAGCGAGGCCAAGGTCAAGTTCAAGGTGGGGATTCGGGGTGTGACTCTACGTTCGAGCGGCTGGGGCGTGGCGGCCCTGCCCGGCGTCACCCTCCACCTCGAGCGCGTGCTGATCGAAGACGTCCGCGGCTACGGCGTGGCCGCCTTCACGGGCAAGGTGCTGGTCGAGGACTCGCTCATTCGCGGCGGAGCACAAGGACCGCCGAACCTGGACGGTGTCGGTGTCGTGGCGGCTTGGGGAGGCCGCCTCGACCTGCGCAGGGTCCGTCTGTCGCGCAATCGTATGGCCGGCATCTTCGTGCAGAACAGCGACACGGAGGTGTCCGCCGAGCAGGTGCTCATCGATGGCACGCGCACGGCCGCCCATCCCTACACCGCCCACGGGCTCGCTTCCATGGCCGCCCGGGCGCGCCTGCGCAGCGTACGCGTCAGCGGCAGCCACGCCTTCGGCATCCGCGTCATCCACCAGGGCTCGAACCTGGACGCCGCGGGCGTCGTCGTCGATCGCACGGGGCAGGGCAACGGCACCGGCGTGCGCGGCGAGGGCATGTACTTCCAGCGGACGTCCATCACCCTGGCGGGCGTGCGCCTGCACGACAATCGGGTCGTCGGTCTGTACGCCGGCAAGACACCGACGACGGTGGAGGCCGATGGGCTGATCATCGACGCCACCCGGCAGGCGGCCATCCAGCTGCCCGACCATCTCGGCGGCGGTGGCATGTTGCTCTTCGATGGCCCCGTCGCCCGCATGCGCTCGGTGCGCATCAGCGACAGTCGCCACGCCGGTCTCGGCGTGGAGCGCCCCGGCACCCGGCTGGAGATGGAGCACCTGCTGGTGCACGGCACGCGGCCGCTGGCCGACACGGGGCAGGGCGGCCCCGGCGTGGTCGTGCGAGATGGCGCCAGCGCCGTGCTGCGTCATGTGCGGGCCCACGACAACCGGGCGATCGGCGTCGCCACCACGGCTGACAAGCCGGGCGATACGAAGGTCGAGCTCATCGACGTGGTGATCGACCAGACCAGGCCGACCGCGCTGTTTCCCGACTTCGGCGCCGGAGTCTCCGTCGAAGCGGGCGCCCGCGCCCAATTCACCGATGTCCGCCTGAGCAAGAACGTCGGCATCGGCGTGCAGGTCGTCACGCCGGAGTCGAGCCTGGTGGCGCGCCGCCTGACGGTCGATGATTGTCAGCCCAACGCCGAAGGCAAGGGCGGGGTGGGCCTTTCGGTCAGCGACCGCGCCAGGGTCACGCTGGTCGACGGCCGCTTCTCGGCCACTCATCAGGCGGCCATCGGGGTTCAGGGCGTGGGCACGCAGCTTGTGGCCAACGGGGTGCACGTGGAGGGAACCAGACTCGGCCCGAAGGGGGGCGGTGTGGGGCTCGGCGTTCTCCACGGCGCCGACGTCACGGTGCAGGGCAGTCGTTTCGTCGCCAACACGGGCGCCGGCATCTTCAGCAACGGCGTCGACCAGACCGTCCTGCGCGTACGCGGCAGCCGGGTGGAAGATACCCTGCCGGATCCAAACCTGGCGGCGGGCGGTGCGCGCGGCGATGGCAAGCAGGTCAGCCTCGAGGGCAGCGGACTGACCGCCTGGCGCCCGGATCAGCAGATAGAGGTGACCAGCTGCCTCTTCCGCGCCAACCACGGCACCAGCATCTACCTCGACGAACCCGGTGGCAGCGTGACCGGCTGCGCCGTCGTGGACACCCGCGCGGCCAGCTTCAAGACGTGGAGGGAGGGCAAACGGGGCCAGGGCGCGCCGGACGGGCCGCTGATCGAGCTCGCCGACGGCATTCGAGTGCTCAAATCCGCCAACATGGTCATCCGATATACGTTGGTGGTGGACCAGCTGCGGGCCGGCTTCCTGCTCGATCACGCCAGCAAGGCAAATGTGAGCCATTCGGTGGCCGCCCGAGGGCAGTTCGGCGTGGCCCTGGCGCCCGACGCGGTGGCGACCCTGGACAAGAACCCCTTCTTCGGCAACGTCACCAATATCGAGGGCAACGCAGGACTCTTCGTGCCGCCGCCGCCGACCCTGGATTCGCTGTGAGGGTCCAATTGGCAATCGTCTGGCACCTGTCAGGCCGGCTCCAGGACCGGCACGGCGCCCCAGGGTGCGGTCGGCTTGAAGTCGAAGTAGGACAGCTTTGTGGTCGACATGTTGGAGCTCCGTCGGGCGGTTTGGGCTGCGTTGGCGGGGAGACCGGCGAGTTTGGCAGTTTTAAACTGGCGCGGCCACCGAGATTACGGTCAGGCGGATGCGCGCTGGGGGGGCTTGGGACC
>CAYTLW010000108.1:0-17977 GCA_964438735.1 uncultured Enterobacteriaceae bacterium
CTACCTGGCTCGAGTCGTCGCGATGGGGTGACGTGGGGCTAAAGTCGAGCCTAGACAGCGGCCGCAACGTCGACGCCCCCTCCATTCCGCGCCGATATGTCTGAGCCGAGGGGAGCCGGCGTTCCCACCAACGAAGTCGTCGCGACCCGAGGCGAGTCGAGGCGCGCGCGACCACCCTCCACCGGCCAACCACCCCAGGCGCCGGTTGGGGGGCGGGTACAAGGATGGGGGTCCGGGGGAAACAACTGAGGCGACTCGCGAGCCGGCGAGTGAGTCGAGCGCCCCAGGCGCTCGAAGCCGAAGGCGTTAGCGGTGAAGGCGTCCGGTTGCGAGCGCCACCTGCGGACCGGGGGCTCCGTGCGACGTCATCTCGTCATGGAAGGGCTGATCGCCCGGAGCCCCCCTAGAGCTGGTTTCCCCCGGGAACATCTCGAATAAAGATGGCCATTCAAAAAACCAGAAGAACACCAGCACAACCACCACCCCCCAACCCCCCGTTTGCGGATCGGCCCCAGCCCTGCCAAGCTTCCCCCATGCAGTGGTGTTCGGCCCTCTCCGAAGCGAGCGATATAAGCGCCGCTGTGGATGAGGCTGCGTCTGCGGTTCGGGCGGCGCTGGGCGAGGGGGCGGCTGACCTGGTTGTGGTTGGCGTGACGCCGCATTACGCCTCGGAGTGGGCGCATCTGCCGGGTCTGATTCGGCGGGCGCTGCCCGATTCGCTGGTGATTGGTGCCAGCGGCACCGGAGTCATCGGTGAAGGGCACGAAGTGGAGCAGCGACGTGGGTTGTCGTTGATGGCGGCTTCGTTGCCTGGCGTGCGGTTGAAGCCTTTTCATATCGACGCCGGCGCGCTGCCTGCTGGCGACGACCCGCCATCGCTTTGGAGTCAGTTGATCGGCGTGGATCCTGCGGACGCGCCGCATTTTCTGCTGATTCCAGATCCCCATACCTGTGACGTTGAACACCTGCTGCGGGGACTGGACCTGACCTATCCGGACGCGGTGAAGGTGGGCGGAAACGCCAGCGGTGGGGCGCTGCCGGGTTCCAACGCCATGTTCGCCGGCGACCGGGTGCACCACGTGGGCGTGGTGGGGGTCGCGTTCAGTGGCAATATCGCCATCGACGCCGTCGTCGCCCAGGGATGCCGTCCCATCGGCAAACCCATGCTGATCACCCGCTGTCAGGGCAGCATCGTGCACGAACTCAATGGCGAGGCTCCCGTGCACGTGTTGCGCCAGCTCTATGCGACCCTGGAGAGCCGGGATCGGCGCCTGTTCCGCAACTCGCTGTTCGCTGGCATCGAGATGAATGGCGACAGAGAGGAGTACCAGCAGGGCGACTTCCTGATCCGCAATATCACCGGCATGGACCCCGAGGATGGCGCTGTGTCCATCGCGGCGTTGGCGGGCCAGTGGCAGGTGCTGCAGTTCCACCTGCGAGACGCGCGCACATCGGCCGAAGACGTCACAGAGATGCTGCAGCGCTACGCGACCTTCGATCGACCGGTGGGCGGGGCGCTGCTCTTTTCGTGCGTCGGACGGGGGCTGAATCTCTACAGTCGACCGGATCACGACACGGACATCTTCGCCGAACTCCTGCCGGACGTACCCCTGGGCGGTTTCTTCAGCAACGGCGAGATCGGTCCCGTGGACGGACACTCCTTCCTGCACGGATACACCAGCGTATTCGCTCTGTTCCGACCAGCGCACGACGAAGGCTGAGGCACCGCGTCTATGTGCCGGCGGCGGCGCTCCAGGGTTTGCCCTTGGGCGTGGTCTGCGCATGGGCTACGCTGGCCGCCGAGGAGGCCTTGAGTGGGGGCGATGAGCCGGACGTTCGCATGGGCGGGAGCGCTGCTGTTCATGGCGGCGTGCTCGAGCCCCACTCCGGGCGGCGGCGGAGCCCTGTCCATCGCATTCGCCGGCAGTGACGGATTCGCCACCAGCGACGGATTGGGCGATGGAGTCAACGGCCCACTGGACGTGCATGGCGCTGGCGTGAGCGACGGCAAGCTGGCAGCGTCGGATGGGCCATCCGGCGGCAACGGCGAGGGTGGCGCCACGAGCGATGGCGGCGAACCGCAGAGCGATGGGCTGGTCGCAGACGGCGGCGCAGCGGGCATGACGGATGCCAAAGCCAAGGACGGCGTGATGGTCGACGCCGGGCCACAGGACGTCGTCATCGGCAAAGACGTCGGGGTGACCGATGCCAGCAAGAAGGACACGGTCATCAAGGACGCCGGCAAGAAGGATGTGCCGCCCAAGGATACTGGGCCGAAGCCCGAGTGCCTGATCGACAACGACTGCCCAAAGGGGCTCTGCGTGGCCGAGAAGTGCTGCCCCACCAAGGAGCAGGCGTGCGGCAACATCTGCTGCAAGACCGCGCATGTCTGCTTCGCCCAGGCGTGTGTGAAGCCGGGCAAGTTGTGCACCTCGGCCGCCGACTGCGGCAAGGGCAAGTACTGTGAACTCGAGCTCGGCAAGGGCCTCAAGCCCCCTGGCGGCGGCGGTCAGCCAGGACAGGTCTGTCTGAAGAAGACGCCAAAGGTCGGCCGCTGCCTCAACCTGCCGCCGAAGTGCAAGCCGGGCGCGCCGCCACCCGCCGATGGCTCCTGCCTTCCCGCCTGCATCTGGAAGCCGCCTGCCGGCAAACTCGACCCGGTGGTGGAGTGGCAATGGGGGCCGGTGGCCAAGACGGCGCCCAACGATACGGACGTCTGGTCCACCCCGACGGTGGGCCGCATCTACGACAGCAATTGCGATGGCAAGATCAACGAATTGGACCCTCCTGTGGTGGTCTTCGTGTCGAGTAACTCCAAGCAGACCTGTTGTTCTTGCGGCGGCGCCAAGCTGGCCTGTCGCAACGGCTGGCTGCGCATGTTGGACGGCGCCTCCGGCAAGGAGATCTGGTCCCTGCACAAGGCGTTCCCGGGCTCCAAGGGATTCGCTGGCATGTCCACGGCCATCGGCGACGTCACTGGTGACGGCAAGATCGACATCGTCGCCATGACCGGCGAAGGGCGGGTCGCGGTCATCGACCGCAACGCCAAGGTGCTGTCCGTGAGCACCCAGGCGGTGCCGGGCCAGGGCACGGGCGCGTTCGGCTGGGGTGGCGGCCTGGCGCTCGCCGATATGGAGGGCGACGGCAAGGTGGAGATTGGTTTCGGTGCCACGGTCTTCACGTTCGACGGCGGCAAGCTGGTGCACAAGTTCACCGGCAAGGGAGGCACCGCGGGCGCCGCCAACAAGTCCCTGAGCCTGTTCTCCGACCTCGACCTGAAGAAGGATGGCCACCTCGAACTGGTCACGGGCAACACCGCCTATCGCGCCAATGGCGCCGTGTTCTGGAAGGCCAGCGTACCGGACGGCTTCCCCGCCATCGGCGACTTCGACAAGGACGGCAAGCCCGAGGTGGCGGTGGTCTCCGGCGGCCAGTTGTGGCTGGTGGAGGGCAACACGGGGCAGGTGGAGTTGGGACCGCTGAAGCTGCCGGGTTCCGGCTCGGGGGGGCCGCCGACGGTGGCCGACTTCGACGGCGATGGCATCGCGGAGGTGGGCGTGGCCATGCGCCAATTCTATGTCGCCGCCAAACCAGACTATGCCGCCAAGAAGCTGAAATTGATGTGGAAGACCGCCAACCACGACCTCAGCTCTTCGGTCACCGGCTCGACCGTCTTCGACTTCGAGGGCGACGGCGCAGCCGAGGTCATCTACAACGACGAGTGCTTCTTGTGGGTCTATGACGGCAAGACCGGCAAGGTCCGCTTCGCCGCATTGACCACGTCTTTTACCGCCACCGAAGCGTCCCTGGTGGCCGACGTGGACGGCGACGGGCAGGCCGAGATGATCCTCATGAGCAATGGGGCCAACCCCTCCGGCAGCGGCTGGAAATGCAATGTCTCGCCCTGGAACAAGCCCGATCCGGCCAACAATCGCCCGGCGTGGAAGCCGCCGAAGGGCCAGAAGGCGTACCGCGGCATCCGCGTCTTCGGCAGCGCGAGCTCTGGCTGGGTGGGTACGCGCACGCTCTGGAGCCAGCATACGTACCATGTGACCAACATCTGCGATGACCGCGACAGCGCATGCGTCAAGCCAAATATCTACGGCAGCGTGCCCAAAGCCGAGACCCCAAACTGGACGCTGAAGTGGCTCAACAACTTCCGCCAGAACGTGCAGGACAAGGGCATCTTTGATGCGCCGGACGCCACGGTGAGCCTGATCGTCGGCTGCGGCGATACCATCGAGCTGCACGCCATGGTGCGCAATCTGGGTCTGGCGCTGCTGCCGGCGGGCGTGCAGGTCAGCTTCTGGTTCGAGCACAAGGGCGTGGTCAAGAAGCTGGCGCAGAAGAAGACGCCCACCGCGCTCTACCCTGGCCAGTCGGTACAGGTGAGCTACGTGACCACCAAGAAGGACGGTGTGGCCGAGACGGACGCCTTCCAGGCGCGCATCGAGGTGGACAAGAAGAAGCCCCTCTTCCACGAGTGCAATGAAAAGAACAATGTCTCGCAGTGGACTGCGGCGCCCTGCTTCAAGAATCCCCTGCGCTACTGATCAGGGACGGCCGTGATTCGCCAAGGCCGTGATTCGCCAAGGCCGTGATTCGCCAAGGACCTGATGCGCCGGGACCGTCGCGCTCAGGCGGTGAGCGTGGCGTCGAAGTGGTCGCTCTTGCCGGTCGTGGCGCCCATCTCGTCACCGACCTTGTGACGCTTGGGCTGGCTGGACCAGACCTGCAGCCGCCAGCCCAGACCTGCCGCCGAGGCCACGCGACAGCGAACCCGCAGGTCCTTCGCGGTGGGTCGCGCCAGGCTCAGACGGCCCTTCCAAGTGCCGCCATCTCGCTGCATGGACACCATCTGCGGTGGGCGACCCTTGCCGAAGAGCACCATCAAAACCACCTGCGCCTCGTCGCTCACCGAGCCCATCAAGACGAACTCGAACTCGAGGTTGATGCGCTTGTCCACCATGGGCACGGCGCGCCTGGGCAATCTCCGGGCGCCGGATGCCGGTCGCGGCGCGGGGCGCGGCTTGGGGGTCTGCGCCCGCGTCCTCGGCTTGGGTGTGGGCTTGCGTCGAGCGCGTTCGGGTTGGGTAATGTCGCCGACCTTGTCCGGCGTCGGCGTCGTCACGGTGACCCGAACCGGCCGGACCATGGCCACTGCGGGCACACCGATGGCGGTCGGTTCCACGCTGTCCAGGGACTCCGCCAGGACCGCGGCCCGCACTGCGGTGCCGGTGGCCTCCATGACCGCGTGGCCGGTGCCCGTGGCCGCGCGCAGGGTCGCTGGGGATGGTTGGTGGACCACCTCCAGCTTCATCATCTCCTGTTCGGATCCGGTGCGCCACGTCTCGGAGTCGCCGTCATCGTCCACGGCCGAGACGCCGATGGCCGTGTTGTCGGACGCCTCCGGCGCCATTGAAGCATCGCGCAGCAACGCCTCGACGAGTGTGGCCGCCTGGGCGGCGTTACCCGGCCGCCGCGTCGGATCCTTGTTCATGAGCACTTCGATCAACTGCTGCAGCGCCTTGCCGCAGGAGAGATCGGGTCGTAGCGCAATGATGGAAGGCACCGGCAGTCGCAGGTGGGCGGTCAGCAGGTCCATGGGCCGTTTGCCCGTAAACGGCGGACGTCCGTTGATCATCTCAAACAGGATGGCGCCCATGGCGTACAGGTCGGCGGGCGGGCCGACCGCTTCGCCATGAATCTGCTCCGGGGGCATGTAGGCGGGCGTGCCGACGATGACGCCGCTGCCGGTGAGCGACTCCATGGCGCCGCTGCTCTCGTCCCGAGCCAGCCCATAGTCGATGACCCGTGCGTCGATGTCGCCCTTGTCATTCTTGCACAGGAAGATGTTGGACGGCTTGAGATCGCGATGTACGACGCCCCGGCTGTGGGCGTCGAATAGCGCCGAGAACACCTGCGAGGCGATGCGCACCGCGTTGCCCAGTGGCAGGCGCACGACGGCGTCGAGCTCATCGCGCAGCTCGCGGCCTTCGAGCAGCTCCATGACCAGGTAGGCCAGGCCGTCGCCGGTGTGGCCGTAGTCGTACATGCGCACCGAATGTGGATGATCCAGCCTGGCAAGCAGACGCGCTTCGCGTCGGAATCGCCGGATCCATCGGACGTTGTCGGCGCTCTCGGTGGCGATGGTCTTGACGGCCACCGGCAGCTCATCGCTCAGGCGGATGGCGCGATAGACGAGCCCGTTGGCGCCGCGGCCCAGGACGGACTCCACTCGGTACTGCTTGCCCAGCGTCTGCCCGATCAGGGGCGCCTGTTCTGCGCTTGCAAGAGCCACGACTTCACCTGGCGCCATCCGAAGGATCGGGGAGAACTCGAACCAGCGCGGGGCGGCATGTACCCCCCGCGCCGGCGGCAGGGCTGGCGCAGGGGTCGAGCATAGTCCGCCAAGGAAATCGCGGCCAGAGCCAAGCGACCTCCGGGGCCCCTTAAACGTGCCCGTGAGGCCATGAGTGATCGTACATTCATGTCAGAGCCGACCGCCAACCGGGGCTGGCTTGCCGCGCGCGACCGCGACATGTCACCCTTGGCCAAGCCATCCAACGACCCCGGGGGATTCTCGCATGGCCACACCACCCGCCACCCAGCGCATCTTGGACGCCATCCAGGAGACCACCGCAGCGGGCCGAGAACCGCTGGTCGTCTTCGATCTGGACAGCACGCTCTATGACGATCGCCTGCGCACGCTGCGCATTCTGCACGAGTTCGGCTACGAGCACGCGAACTCGAGGCCGGAATTCCTGAAGGCGGTCTGCACCGTCGGCATCGCCGACATGCCCTACCGGGTCGTGGACGCCGTGCGCAATATGGGATTCGACGACAAGGCGCTGTTGGACGAGGTCCTGCAGTACTGGCGGGACCGCTTCTTTACAAGCGATTACGTGCACTACGACCTCCCCACACCGGGCGCAGCCGCGATCATGAGGCTGCTGATGTCGGCAGGGGCCATGGCCGTCTGCCTGACGGGACGCGCGGCAGCACCCATGCTGGCCGGCACCATCGCCACCCTGCAGCGCGACGGCCTGCCCGTTGGCTCCGCGGACTGCCGCCTGATCCTCAAGCCCGCCACCAGGGACAGCGATGAGTTCTACAAGGGGCAGGTGATCAATCGCCTCAAGATCAGCGGCACGGTGGTCGCCGCCTTCGATAACGAGCCCGGCATCTGCAACATGCTGCGCAAGTCCTGCCCTGACGCGTCTGTATTTCACGTGGCCACAACGTGGACCGTGGACGCGCCTGAGCTCGATCCTGAAGTGCTGGTCATCTCCGACTTCAAGGCCCTGCTCACGTAACGCATTCGCTGGAGGCGACCATGGACAAGGTCTGCAAGCTCGCCACGTTGCTGGCGCTCTCTGCGTTGCTGACGTTGGGCTGCGACCGCGCAAGAGACGCGGCCGAATCGGCCCATGCCGCGACCCGCTCGATGCTGTCGGTGGACGAACCGAAGGCCGTGACGGCGGTGGTGGCGGAAGCGCCGAGGCCGCCTTCGGCCGAGGATAAGCGCCGCGAGAAGCTGGCGTTGGAGTGGCGGGTCATCGCGATCGCGAGCGCGTTCACGTCCAAGGGTCGCGCTCGCGAGGATGCGCTCAGCAAGCAGTTTCCCTGGAAGGTCGGGATATTCGAGGACAATGGCGACAACACATATGACCGCGTGATCATCGATCACGACCGCGACGGCAAGGTCGATGAGACCTGGCGTTGGGTCGACGGTCGCTGGACACGTCGCGACGGCCGGGTCGCGTGGGGCGGCAAGGATTGGGTGCCCGCGGCGTCCATGAAACCCGGCGACTCGCAAGCTCCAGTGAAGAAAGACGCGGCGACGATCTATCTGCGCATGGCGGCGACGATGCGGGATCAGGCGGCGACGGACTACGAGGTCCGCGACTACCTGGCCGGTGACGGGCCGCGATTCGACCTCAAGGACACGGACTGGGATGCCAGGTGGGACCTGGCGGAGGTGGATCGCGACCGGGATGGCAAGGTCGATGAGACCTGGACCTGTCGCGACGGCCTTGTCACGCGCCGCGTGAAGGCCCGACGGCAGGTCTTCGAGTTCCGTAACGGCGACTGGGTGGAGAAGGGTGGTGCCAAGGCTCCGGCGGAGGCCCCATGAGACTCAGGCCCGCTCGTTGGCGATGACCTGGACCAGCGCAAAGAGCCACATGGCGTGACGTGCCATCAGCTGCAGGCTGGTGAACTCCTTTTCACTCTCTGGCGCAAAGTAGCCCGTGCCCACATTGGCGATGGGCACGCCCTCGTCCAGGAAGGGGTCGACGCCGGTGCCGCCGCGAATGGGCTC
Source organism: uncultured Enterobacteriaceae bacterium (assembly GCA_964438735.1). GTDB lineage: Bacteria > Myxococcota_A > UBA9042 > UBA9042 > UBA9042 > CAYTLW01. The sequence goes on from CAYTLW010000108.1 coordinate 8,324, forward strand.
TCGGCGGACGGGCACCTCGAAGGGCACGGCGGCCAGCTCGGGCCAGCGGACCAGCTCGGGGTGGTCGACCATGCGCGGCGCCATGTTGACGTATTGCTGAGTGATCTCGATCTTGTCGGCCGTCGCGCCGAAGGTCTTGATGAAGTCTTCGCGCGCGCTCAGCCCGTCGCTGTCGAAATCACGGATGCGGAAGTCCAGGCGCAGGCCGCCGTCGGCCGGCAGGGCGCGGTAGGGGTTGCTGTAACCCTGGTGGCCTTCGGAGTTCTCCGCCGCCAGCGGCACATCGTCTTCAGCGGCCAGGAACGCGCCGCAGAGTCGCAGACAACGCCAGGTCGCGCCGTCGACGTCGCCGTCTGGCGCGCTGGCCTCGCCGTCGATCCGCCACGATGCGCCACGGCGGACGTGCGGGTCGACGACACCGGCGATTGCGGCGGTCAGGGCCGCGCTGGCCGCGCCCAGGTCGCCCTTGTCGCCGGCGGCGATGGCGAAGCTCAGCCGTGCATCACAGTCCCGAAGTTCGTCGGACTCGAAGCGGTAGGGGAAGACCTGGCTCGGTGCCCAACCCTGCTGCACCAGGGTCTCCAACGCCTCGGCGGCCAGGCGCGTCGCGGCCCGGTAGCCCTCGGCACGGGCGGTGCAGCCGTGGGTATTGACGCCGCCGATGAAGACATCGATCGCGCCGCCGACCTCTGCCGGTGAACCGTCGACGACGCCAGGAGCGAACGTCAGGCTGCCATGAGATGCGTTGAAGTTCTCGACGTTGACCTCGAAGGGCAGGATGCCGTCGATGGTGTAGCCAAACTGCACGCCGCGCTCGGCGAATGTGCGCGCCAATCCGATGACGGCGGCCATGCGACCGACCTCTTCATCGGGGCGGCCGACCAGCAGCAGGGGCGGGTGCTCCACCTCCGGTTGCTCGGCCAGCAGGTCGGCCAGGGTCATCAGGTGCGTCAGGCCCAGCTTATCGTCCAGACCAAAAGGCGCGTCGCCGTCGCCGTAGACCAGGTCCTGGCCGAGGAATTCGCGGGCGGCCGGGTAGGTGTCCACATCCACGCAAAGCGCGGCGTTCTTGGGATAAGGCACGCGGCTTCCATCCCAGTTCGGCAGGATGTGCAAATCCTCCAGCGGCGCGGTACCGCGGCTGGTATCCAGGTGGACCATCAGCGCCACGGGCGGCTGGCCCACGCCGCGTCCACGACCCGGAAAAGTGGCCAATACGTTGGCGAAATCGTCGCGCTCCACGGTCGCGCCTCGACCGGCGAAGAACTCACCGACAAAACCCGCGAGGTGGGCCTGGCCAGGGGTCGACGGGATGGCGGTGGAGCGCTCGTCGCTGGCGCTGTCGATCCGAACGATGGACTTCAGATGCTCCAGGGAGCGGCGGGCGATTGCGGACTCATCGAGGTTCACCTGGCGAATCGAATCGGTCATGGGCGCGCTCCTGGAGTACAAGGCCGGCACAGCGGCCTCAAAAAGGGCGCGGAATGTAGCGGAAAGAGGCGCCAGAGGCAACGCGAATGGCCGTTGCGCTCCGTTTTCGGGCGGGTACACTGCGTGCCCATTCAGGAGTGAACGATGGTGGAGTTTGACGGGATCTGGCAGCGCGCTGTGACGCGAAAAGGAGAGGCTGAGCTGCTCGAACGGCTACCTGAGGTCCCCGATCACGCGGCAATCGCCGAGACGTCGGACGACCGCTGGTTGGCGGCCATGGCGCGTTGGGTCTTCGCCGCTGGATTTCGTTGGCGGGTCATCCAGGCCAAGTGGCCGACCTTCGAGGAGGCCTTTGTCGGCTTCTCGCCAGGCATCGTCGCGGACTTCTCCGAGGCCATGGAGAGCGCCCTGGCCCAGGAGGCTTTTGTCCACTGGCGCCAGCAGACCGGCCGCCCATTCACACACCTGAGCATCATCGTCGCCTGCTCCACCGATCGCTGATAAGCTGTCTCCGTGATTGCCAGATCCGGAGGACAGATATGCGACGCACACTCCTCATCGCCGCGCTCGTGGCCATCGTCTGCCCCGCCGAACCTGCCGATGCCGCTGTGCCGGGCACCATGTCCATCAGCGGCGCGCTCTTCGCCCAGGGCGGCGGGCCGGCGGTGGATGGCGACCACATCCTGACCTTCCGTCTTTATGGCGTGGAAAAGGGCGGCAAGGCGGTGTGGTCCGAAGGCCCGGCGGTGGTGACGGCCAAACAAGGGCGCTTTGTACGCGTATTGGGCACGCCCAAACCCATCGACGCGGCGCTGTTGGGTGGGCTGGCGCAGACCTGGCTCGGGGTACAGGTGGGCAATGAGCCCGAGCTGCCGCGGGTGCGTCTGCATTCGGTGGCATTTGCTGCCCGAGCGAGCAGCTCGGCGGGGCTCGATTGCAGCGGATGCGTCACCGGCAAGCAGCTGGCGTCCGGCACGGTGGCGGCGGCGCACATCGGCTTCCCCTACGCTGGCGCCAAAACAAAGGGTGGCCCGGCACTGCAGGCCGCAGACTTGAATTGCACGGCCTGTGTCTCGGTCAGTGAACTCAAATTCGACGGCGACGTGGACCTGGGCGGCAACGCGCTCAAGGTCAGCAAGATGAGCGCCACCTCGGTGGTCGCCGGTACGGTGGCCGCCAACAGCTTCGTCGGCGACGGCAGCAAGCTCAGTGGCCTCAAAGTGCCCTCTGGCACGTGCCCCAAGGGCCAGCTCATGCGCGGCATCGACGGCGACGGCAAGCCCCAATGCGCGGTGGCGTTGTCGGCCGATAACGTGCCCGGCGACCTGCTGGATGAGGTCTCCAACAACCTGCTCACCAACCAGTTCATCGACGCGGTGGCCAGCAAGAACACGCCGGTCGCCATCCAGGACAACAACCCCACTGGCGTGGGTGATGAAGTGACCGTGCCCGACCTGGGCGTGGCCCAGAAGCTGGCCGTGAGCGTGCACATCAAGAACTCGAACCTGGCCACCGTGGAGCTGCAGCTCTTCGACCCCAACAACGCCAAGTACGTGCTCTTCGCCAAGGGCGCCGCCAAAGGCAACGAGTTGAAGACCACCTGGCCGGCGCCGAGCAAGCCCACGAGCGGTGACCTGGGCGCGTGGTCGGGCAAGAACCCCAAGGGCAAGTGGCGTCTGCGGGTGATCGACACCGCCTTCTTCAACAACGGCAGCGACGGCGCCGTGGTGGCCTGGTCCATCGACATCCACACCCTGTCCTCCAAGAAGGTCGCCGCCAACGGGCTGCTGCAAGCCAACGGCGGCCTGCGACTGCCCATCGCCGACAAGCCGCCATTGGCGTGCAACGAAGCCGCTTTCGGCCATGTGTGGGCCAGCCGCAAAGAGCAGATCGTCTACTTCTGCAATGGCGAGGACTGGTTCCCCATGTCCATCGGCTCCCTGGGTACGGCGTCGCACCCGGCCGCCAGTTGCCTGGCCATCAAGCAGAAGTGGGGCGCGGCCAAGAGCGGCCTGTACTGGATCGACTCGGACGGCAAGGGCGGCCTCGGCGCCTGGCAGGCGTGGTGTGACATGGACACAGCCGGCGGCGGCTGGACCCTGGTGAACACCAAGGTGAGCACTGCCTTCATCGCCTGGAGCGACAAGACAAACACCAGCTGCGGCAAGTCGACCACGGCCAACTGCGCCTCGCGCGTGCCCACCGGCATGAAGTGGACCTACGCCATGTGGCGCTTCTCGACCACGGACAAGTACTGGGTCCAGTTCGACCGCTCCGCGCACGCCGGCTTCACCGCCTTCCTCGAGGGCGCCAAGGTCACCAACAACCCGACCGTGGGCGGCTTCACCCGCAACGTAGCCGGCAAGTTGACCGGGCCGACGTCGGTGAGCTCGATGCACTACTACTACACCAACGGCATCTCGGAGAATCACGGCGGTGGCGACCAGTGGCTGGACATGTGGAATGGCGCGGACGGGTCGAACAAGTACAAGGATATCGAGGGCAACTCTGCGCTCGCCGGCACCAAGTGTGTCGCCGCCTACTGCAAGTCGGCCCCCATCTGGATGCTGGTCCGCTAGGGCGCACACAGCCGGGTCCTCTCCCCTTTCGGACACCGCGTACAGGTCCCTATGCGGCCCTGCAACCCACATTCCCTTGCCCCGCAGGGTCCAGGTTCGCTACAAGGTGGGCTGCCGTCGAGAAGCCCGGAGCGTCATGTCGAACATCCCGCACCTTTGTCGCGCCGTGGCGCGCACGCGAGGCCGCCCCGTGAGCGCGCTGGCCGTCGCCGCCAGCTTCGCCCTCTGGGCCGGCGCCTGTGGTAGCACCGACGGCGCCGCCCCCATCAACCCTTGCACAGCCGACAAGCACTGCGTCCTGGACGATGCCGGGCAGGCCGATTGCGAGTCGGGCTATACCTGGGCCGACCCGGACGACCCCAACAACCTCGAGTGCGTGGCTGTTGTCGATCCCAACGCCGGTGACGCGGGCGCTCAGGACGGCGGCGAGCCGATTCAGAACAAGGTCGCCGGCCCACGGCCCTTCGCCTGTGGCGATGGCACCTGCGCCGCCCCGTGGGAGACCGCCGCCAATTGCGCCGTCGACTGCGCACCGTGGAAGCCGGTCTGCGGCGACGGCAGCTGTGACCAGGGCGAGACCTGCGGCAGCTGCAGCCAGGACTGCGGCGCCTGCAAGGGTGTGGATGCGGGCAGTGGCGCCAAGTGCGGTGACTATGTCTGCGCGTCGACGGAGACCTGCGAGACCTGTCCGACAGACTGCGGTTCGTGCATGGACGGCGGTGGTGGTGGGCCAGGCAGTTGCCAGGGTAAATGCGGCAAGTACGATGCGACCTCGACCTGCCAGTGCGACGCCAGTTGCAAGCAATACAGCGACTGCTGCTCGGATTTCGACCAGGTCTGCCCGTGACATGCGGGTCCGTGGAGGCGAGATGATGGTGGCGCGAGCCAACCGCCATGTGAGCGCAATCGCAGCCCTGCTGGCGCTGTCCCTTGTATGGGGATGCGGCGGCGGGGACGACGGTTCGGACGGCGCCGATTCGACCGCCACCGACGCTGCGATCGACGGCCAGTCCGACGCGGGAGTGGACGCGGGCGCGCAAGACGACGCCCCGATCGGACCAGACGCGGTCGTCAAACCGGCGCCGAAGCCGCCGACGGTCAAGATCGTCAACCCGGGTGACGGCGCGGTGCTGCACGGCAAGGTGACCCTCGAGGCCATCGCCGAGGCAGCGCGCAAACACATCAAGGTCGTGCAGATCCGCTTCGACCTGGACGGCAAACCCATCGCGCAGCTGGACAAGGCGCCCTGGTCGGCGCAGTGGGACACGGGCAACGCAGCCGAGGGCAAACACAAGCTGACGGCCACCGCCCTGGACAGCGCCGGCAGCAGCGCCCAACACAGCGTCGAGGTGACCATCGACCGCAGCGGCCCCACCATCGGCTTCAGCCAACCGGCCAAGTACGCCCTGGTCAACGGCGACGAGCAGCCTGTGGAGATGGCGGTGACGGTCGGCGACACGCCGCCGGTCGAGGTCGCGTTCTCGGTCAAGAAGGGCGCCTCGCAACTGAAGTTGGGCACGGTCAAGAAGGCGCCCTGGTCGGCCACCTGGAGCACCAAGGGGCGTGACAGCGGCAACTGGACCCTCATCGCCACAGCGACGGACAGCAAGGGCATGAGCAACAGCGCGCTCCGCCACGTCTTGCTCGACAGGCCACCCACCGTCTCGCTGAGCAAACCAAAGGCTGGCGAGGTGCTGAAAGGGGTGGTCAAGGTGACCATGACCGCGGCCGACGATCGCGGCCTGTCGGAGCTGCGTCTGGAAGTGGACGGCAAACCCATCGCGGCCAAGGCGACCAAAGCCAAGTCAGAGAACCTGACGGCGTCCTGGGATACCAGCGCTATCGGCGGCGGCAAACACACGGTCAAGGCCAGTTGCGTCGACAGCAGCGGCCAGAAGGCGGAGGTCAGTATCGACCTGACCGTCGACCAGCCCATGACAGCGAAGTTGCTGATGTGTGCGGACAAAGCCTTCGAACCCTGCGGCGAGATGACCCTGGCACCGGACACGCTCAAGGGCATCGTGGCTTTGAAGGTCGTGGTGGTGGACGACACCGCCAAGCCGGCTTCGGCGACCCTGAAGCTGGGCGACAAGGTGCTGGTGGACTTGAGCAAGCCGCCCCTGCAGTGGCTCTGGGATACGGCCAAGAACCCCGATGGGGCGCACAAGCTGACCGTCAAGGCGCTCAACAGCCTGGGCGATGCGGTCGACCTCTCCTACGCAGTCAGCATCAACAACTGCGACCTGGACCTGGACGGACACCTGTCCGACTCCGCCGCGTGTGGTGGTGACGATTGCGACGACGACAACGCCGACATCTACACGGGCGCCAAGGACATGCTCGGCGATGGCGTCGACCAGAGCTGCGATGGCTTCGACGGCGTCGACGACGACGGCGACGGCTGGCTGTCCAAGGTTTCTGGCGGCAAGGACTGCGACGACGGAAACAAGGCCATCCATCCTTGCGTCGACGACAAGGCCGGCGATGGCATCGATCAGGACTGCGATGGCAAGGACATCCAGGGCTGCGATGACTGCGAGTCCTGCACCCTGGACGCACCTGGCGGCGATGGCTGCGTACACCTGGCGTTCGGCGACGGCAGCCTGTGCAAGGACGACGAGCCGTGCACCAGCGGCGAGAGCTGCAGCGCCGGCAAATGCAAAGCCGCCAAGACGGCCAACTGCGACGACGGCAATCCGTGCACGATGGACGTCTGTGACGGCAAGGGCGGCTGCGTGAACGACAAGGTGGCAGATGGCGCCACGTGCGGCGCCGGCAAGACCTGCAGCGCAGGGGTGTGCAAATGAGACGCCTGCTTCTGGCCACAGTAGTTCTGGCCGCGTTCGCCTGCGGCACCAACGATGGTTCCGATGGAACCGGCAGCGAATCCGGCGACGCCGTCAGCGGAGCGGACGCCGTGACGCCGACCGATGCTGGCGCAACCGATGACGTGCACGTGCCCGATCCCGCCAAGGACTGCGGCACCTGTCCCGCCGACCAGGCCCATTGCGACCCGGTCACCGGTGTTTGCCAGGCCTGCGTACTGCCCTCTCATTGCGGGGTCCTGGGCCAGCGCTGCATCGATCATGTATGCGTCGGCACCATTCCCTGTACAGATGACGCCGGCTGCAGCGCGGTGGGTGGGGTCTGCAAAGCCGGCAGCTGCGTCGCCTGCATCAAGGATGAGCAGTGCTCCGCCGGCAAGATGTGTCGTTCGGATCACTGCGTGCCGGCACCGGCGGTCTGCGAGGAGGACGGTCACTGCGGCGAATGGACCTGCGCCAAGAGCTGGGGTCAGTGCGTGCAATGCCAGGCCCACGCCGACTGCGGCACCGCCCAGCATTGCCTGGGCGGCTACTGCGTGCCCGACGTCTGCGCCGCAGGCGAGGCCACTTGCAAACCCGGCACGGCCACCATCCGCCAGGTGTGCAGCGACGAAGGCGACCAGTTCGCCGAGGTCTCCTGCGGCACAGAGGAACACGTCTGCGCCGACGGCAAGTGCATCATCGGCACCTGCAGCCCCGGCGTGTCCGCCTGCCTGGGCCTGCAGCGCGCCGTCTGCTCGGCCAACGGACAGCACCTGGTGCCGGTCCAGGACTGCGGCGCCACCGGCTCCACCTGCGTGCAGGGCAAGTGCGTGAAGTCGGTCTGCGACCCGGGCACCACCACGTGCGTGGACGGCGACGCCGCCATCTGCAACGAACACGGCAGCGCCTGGAGCAAGTCACCCTGCTTCGGCAGCACCATCTGCGTCGACGGCACCTGCCAGGCGACGTTGTGCACCGTCGGCCAGCTGACCTGCAGCGGCAGCAAGCTGTTGGACTGCCTCGGCGGCATCAAGACCGTCACCGTCAACGACTGCGCCGACACCAAGCAAGTCTGCGAGGGCGGCCAGTGCGTGACCCCCATCTGTTCCGCCGGCGCCCAACAATGCAACGGCAACGCCATCGAGACCTGCAGCGCCAAGGGCACCGAGTGGAAGACGACCAAGACCTGCAGCTCATCGACGCCCTATTGCATCGACGGCAGCTGCGTCAACCAGGTCTGCAAGCCGGGTCAGACCACCTGCGGCGGCGACAGCATCCTGACCTGCGGCGCCGGCCAGCTGAAGTGGGACGCCAAGAAGTGCCCCGTCGGACAGGTCTGCATCGACGGGCCCAAGTGCTCCAAACCCATCTGCACCCCACCCGGCACGCCACCGGAGCCCATCCAGAAGGTCTCGGCCATGAAGACGGCCACCACCTTCAACAGCTGCGACCTGAACGGCGACGGCAAACCCGACAACGCCATCGCCTCCGTGGGCGGTCTGTTCGGCGACCTCGACGGTGAAATCGCCAAGTCCATCAACTCGGGCGACCTCATCATCCTGCTGCAGGCCACCGGCTGGAATACCACCGGCAAGACCTTCGCCGTCGGACTGCACACCGGCAAGCTGGACGCCGCCAGCAAGAGCTGCAGCCTGACCAGCTCCATCGCCAACTGCGGCTACAAGGTCTCGGCCAAGGGCGTCAACGTCTCCGGCGGTAACAAGGGCGCCTGCCCGGCCAAGAACGCCCTGGACAAGGCCAAAATCACCGGCAAGAACCTGGTCGCCACAGGCAGCGCAGGCAAGGTGACGCTACCCCTGAGCATGCTCGGCGTCGGCATCCCGCTGGCCATGCACAAGCTGCGCATCCAAGGCGTGGTGACGGATTCGAAGACGTGGAAGACCACCGCCAACGGCAAGCTATGCGGCGCGGTCAAGAAGACCGACCTGGACGCGGCCATCGACTCCATCCCGGACGCGGTGTTCCAGCAGATCGGCTTCAGCAAGAGCATGGTCAAGATGCTGCTGGGCACGATCCTGAAGATGGACATCGATACGGACGGCGATGCCACGCTGGATGCGTATAGCGCGGCGTTCACCATGAGTACGGTGCCCGGCAAGATCACGGGACTTGGCCTCTAGATCGACGACGCGTGGCATCGCCGTCGAGAGGGTCAGGTATTGACACTTGACACCTTTCCAACCATTCGAGGCACTGAACGCCCACGCTAGATAGGGTCAGGTATTGACACTTGACACCTTTGTGGAACGGCTCTACCCGGAGGGCGAGGGCAGCAACCGGCGCGAGCGAGCGCCGAAGAGCGGGCGTCGATGGGGATGCGAGCAAGGGGCAAGCGGCGCCTGCCCGGAGCGCCTCTCATCGCTCTGCTGCTGGTCGCGGCCGCATGCGCCGATGGCCCCGTCGCTGACACCGACGACGGATCGCCCGACGCCGCCCCAGACGCGAAAACGTCATTGCCAGATACGGTTGCGTTCGACCCCTCGGTCGTGGACGGTGGCACCCCGGTCGTGTTTCCCCTCTGCTCCGACAACGCACCCGCGGCCGACCTGTGCGCCCCCTGCACCGCCGACAGGGCCCAACTGCAGACGCCGGTACTGCGGCCACTGGCTCGACCTTCGTGTCGCCGTGAGAGATCTGGAAACGGGCCAGTGGGGTGAGGGTAGGGTCAGGGTGCGGACTTGGTTGCTGAAGGTGCCGACGCCGGGGCCTTGAACGGGGTTTTGACGTTGCAAAAACACGCATGCGTGTTTTTGCGTAAGTGGCTGTTTATTATAGGCACTCTCGCCCTTGTCGGTGACCGTGCCCGTGTCGGTGTC
>CAYTLW010000108.1:18077-26871 GCA_964438735.1 uncultured Enterobacteriaceae bacterium
CCGTGCCCGTGCCCGTGACCGAGTCTGCCGCGAGCCGCCTCAACCCGGCGACCACTTGCTGCGCACCTCATGAATCTCCGCGCTCAAGAACTCCACCCACGCCTTGATCTTCGGGTCAAGGAACTCGCGGCCGGCGTAGACGAGGCTGAGCCGCTCGCGGCGACCCAGCGAGTCGGGCAACACCACCTCGAGCTCGCCGTCGGCGATGTGCTGCAACGCGAGCCTGTCCACCACCACCGCGATGCCAAGCCCCTGCAGCGCCCCCTGTAGTCGCAACATCATCTCGTTGGTCGCCAGGCTGCCCGACACCGGGATCCAACCTCCGTCGAGCAAGGGCCAGCGTCGTTCGGGAACGGTCCCCGCGCGGTAGCCGAGCAGGCAATTGTGACGTTCGAGATCTTCCGGTACCGACGGCGTGCCCCGCCGCGCCAGGTAGTCCGGTGAGGCGACGCCAATGCGAAGGTCTCGTGCCAGGGTGCGGGCGATCAGCGACGGGTCCTCGATGGGGCCGGCGCGCAGCGCGACGTCGATGCCCTGCCCCACCAGGTCGAGGTGCGCAGCCGTCGAGACCACCTCGAGCCGGACCTCCGGATAGGCGGCCAGGAACTTGATGATCCACCGGCCGAGCAGCGCCTCGGGCATCCCGCTCGGTACCGATACCCGCAGCAAACCGCGCGGCACGCCATCCAGGCGGCGCACATGGGCCTCCGCTTCCCGGGCCGCCTCCACGACGCGTCGCGCCTTGGCGTACAGCGCCTGGCCCTGCTCGGTGATGGCGATACGCCGCGTGGTCCGGTGCAGCAGCTTGACCGCCAGCCGCTCTTCCAGCCGCGCCAAGCGCCGGCTCAACGTGGGCCTGGGCAACCCCATGCTGGCCGCCGCGGCGGTGACGGTGCCGTGGTCGACGATGGCGACGAACTCCTCGAACCCCTCCGCAGACATTTGTAACAAATCCTGTCTAAAGTTGGCCAAACTCGTTCATTGTGTCGGAGATGTTACTCGCCTACCGTGCCTTTTGACAACGGAGGTCCACAATGAACAAGAAACGAACCATCACCATCGTCACCACCGGGCTCTTCGCCCTCGCCATCACACCCGGCGCCATCATGAACATCGTCCAGCCGGAGGTGCTCGTCGACATGGCCGCCAAGCTCGGCCTGCCGCTGCACCTGATGACGCTCGTCGGGGTGTGGAAGCTGCTCGGCGTCGGCGCGCTGATTGCCCCCGGCGTTGAACGCCTCAGGGAGTGGGCCTACGCGGGCTTCTTCTTCAGCCTGACCGGCGCTTCCTACCTGCACGCCATTGTGGGGGATACCGCCGGCAGCGCAGCGCCGCTGGTCATCCTCGGCTTGCTCGTGGCGTCATACGCCGCCCGCGGCGGGTTTGTCAGGGCAGCTGCGCAGGAGCAGATGACCAGGCCCGGATTGGCTTGATGTCTTGACGGCCCACGTCCTTGGCTTTGGGCCTTTTTGAATGCCGAAAGCTAAGGACCAGGCCCCTTCTTCCCGCAAGCGCTGTGAGCACACTCCCCGCTGGAGTTGCACGTGTCGACGCTGCAGGCGATTCCGTCGTCGCAATCCTTGTCGGCCTTGCAATCCGCGACGCCATTGTCGAAGAAGCTGAACAGCCGCTTCATGAGCGCCACCGGGGGGCTGTTGCCGTAGATCAGGCCGGCAAACGCCACCGACGAAGCGATCGTGCGATAGGACGCCGCCTTGTTGTCGTGTCCCACATGAACAACGAATGGCTCCGCGCCGGCGTTGCCCAGGAGATTGCGCGTGCGCTGGACGGCCGTCTTGCCGGCGATCTTGTCGTTGAGGTTGTTGAACGCGAAATCTTGCGAGTAGCCCCAGTCCAGCGCGTTGGACGGTTGATTGTACGGACCAATACCGACCATCGGCCCCGTCACCCCCAGCGTCGCCGAATCCGCGACGCCCTCTACCTGGAACAGCGGATGCAATGACGTCGGCTTGTCGAAGGCCCAGGTGTCGCCGCCTTCGAGGTACAGACGCCCCTTGCCGCTGGCATAGAGGTAGAGCTTCAGTGAGGCGATTTCGGCCTCCATCAGCACGTGGTTGTCCGGGTACACGCCCAGCGTGACGAAGACTGCGTCGAAGGGCTTCAGACTGGCGTAGATCGAGATGTCGTCGGTCACCTGAACGACCGTGCTCGTGGCGTCCTTGATGGCCGCGACCAGCGCCTCGGAGTGGGACTTGGGCACTTCCGGGGGCCGCCATACCAATACGCCGCCCTTGTACAGCACGGTGATCTGGAAGGTGCAAAGCCTGTAGAAGAAGCCATCGCTCACCTTGACGGTGATCTCGTGGTCGCCGACGTCGTCCTTGCTTTTGGGCGATGCTCTCAGCTGCGCGTTCCACGTCGAATCCAGCCAGTAATAGGTGCTGGGGGCCAAGGTTACGAAAGGCGGCGCCTTGACCAGTGATAGCGACACAATCGCGTCGAGGTCCCCGTCTTTGGCCCAGAGTCTGACCGTCTTTATGCCTCCGACCTCCACAAACATGTTGGCGGGGCAGGCCATGGCCGGCACGTTGCCCCGGGCGAGGCAGAAGTTATCCAGGCCCACCTGCGCCAGGTCGTAGGTCGACTCGCCGGTGACGCAGAACGCCAGGCGCAGGTTGTTGGCATTGCTGAACGATGGGGGCAGTTTGAGGTCGATGGTGTCGGCATAGAGGGTGCCCGACTCGCCCCATTCTTCGATGACCACCGCTTTGGTCCAGTCGGTCTTGTCGCCGTCGAATCCGCCCAGCAGACGCACCGTGCTGGTGCCCGCCTGCTTGATGAACTCGAGGTCGAATTGAACGCTCAGCGAGTTCACACCTATGGCGTTGATGACGGGTGAGGCCAGGCAGGTGTCGTAGTTGACCTTGACCGGCGCCCAGGTCAGGCGGGCGTGCTGGTCGGGGCCGAGCGCGTTGTCGGTGTACACGCCCCAGTTGCCCGCCGCCTTGCCCAGGATGTCCACCGGGGTCCAGCCCATCTTCGGCAGGTCGTCGTGGAGCTCGAAGTCCTGACAGTAGCCCACGTTCACGGTGCAGACCGGCTTGGCCACGGCCTCGCAGGCCCAGACGCCGTCGGGCTGCGGCATGCATTTGCCCGACGCGCACTCGCTGCTGACGAAGTTGCAATCCATCCCCTCGGTCGCGGGCGTGTAGCAGAGCTTGTCTTTGCCGCCAAGCTTGGAATGCCAGCACTGATTGAAGACGCAACCGTCAAAGGTGCATGGGTCGTTGTCGTTGCAATCGATGGCGTCTTCGCAACAGTCCTTTTTCAGCTCGTGGGTGCACATGTTGTTGATGCAGCTGTCTTTCGTGCACAGGTTCTTGTCGTCGCACTTGATGTCGGCGTCCGCGGGTGTGCAGACCAGGCAGTTCGGCTCCGTGGTGACGAATACGCACTTGCCGTAGGAGGCCGCGCCCATCTTGCAGGTGCCTGTGGTGCAGGTGTCGCCATCGTCGCAGTCGCTGTCGACCAGGCAGCATCCCATGGCGGGCCCATGGTGGTGGCAATGGCCGTTCGCACAGTAGTCGATGGTGCACTTGTCCAGGTCATCGCATGAGTTCTTTGCCGGGGGATCGTCGGCGCAGCAGCCCGCAGCCGGGGCCGAACTCTTGCACTTGTTGCTCCAGCACTTGTCCTGGGTACAGGACTTGCCGTCGTCGCACTGAGCGTCCTCCTCGCAACAATCGGCATTGGCCTTGTTCACGCAGACGCCACCACCGCCCGAGAGGTCGCAGACGTCGGTTGTGCAGAGGTTGCCGTCGTCGCAATCGCCGTTTGCATCACAGCAGCCCTCCGGCTTGCTCGAATCGGCGGCGAAGAGGCAGGTGAGGTTGACGCACCAGCCGACCGTGCACGACTTGCCGTCGTCGCATTGGGCGTTGTTGTCGCAGCAGCCGTCGCTGCCTTTCTTGTGGCTGCAGGTCAGCGTGGCGACGTCGCAGATGTCCTCGTTGCAGTACAGGCCGTCGTCGCAATGGGAAGACTGGGTGCAACAGCCAGGGATCTTCTTGTGCACGCACTTGCCGTAGGAGGCGTTGGGCGGCGCCTGGCAGATATCCAGGGTGCAGGGTTCGCCGTCATCGCAGACCTTGTCCTTGCTCTCCTTGGACGGATGGCAGCATTCGGCGACCGGTTTGAACTGGCACTGGAAGCCGCTGCATACATCCCACGTGCACACGTCGTCGTCATTGCAGTCCGACGCCAGATTCGTGGGGTCGCAGCATTTCTCGCCATTTGGCCCCGTCTTGGTGGTGTCGGGCACTTGGGTGCATTGCTTCCACTTGTCGGGCGTGGCCATGGCCTTGTTGCACTTGGACACCGCGCAGGCGTGGGACGGGCAATCCAGGTCGACATGGCAACAGCCGGGCTTGAACTTGTCTGGAGCAAAGCGGCACTCATCGTCGAGACAGACGCCCACCTTGCAGACGTCGGTCGCCGTACACTCCGAGTCAGTGCAACACGCGCCGGTGACCTGCTTGTGGGTGCACTTGCCGGAGGCGAGATCGCATGCATCCACCGTGCAGGACTTGCCGTCATCACACAGGGCGCTGTTCTTCTTGCTGCAGCAGTCCGCCTTGGGTTTGCTGTGCGTGCATACGCCCTTTGCGCCGCTCAGGTCGCAGACGTCCTGGGTACAGGGCTCGCCGTCGTCGCAGTCGCTCTGCTTGCCGCACCACGAGCACTTGGACTTGGTGGTATTGGGCGCCAGGCAAGCGTCGCCGGCCGCACAATCGAAGGTGGAGCCACAACAGTTCACGACCAGCCCGTACTGGCAGGTGCCCCCGACACACTTCTCCTCGCTGCAAGCCAGGCCATCATCGCACTCAAGGCTCGTCGAGCAGCTCGACACGACCAGGACCTTGACGATTGCCCGCGCATCGGGGTTGGTCAGCTCCAGGCCCTTGTCCGTGGCCAGCACAAAGCCGAGCGTGTGCATCCCTTGAGGGACGTTCTTGAACGTGTAGGGGATGACCTTCTTCTTGTCGTTGGCCGGGTGGCCCGTGACGCCGTTCAGGGCACCGTCCAGGTAGCAGTGCACGGTGCCCAGGGTGTACTTCTTCAGCAGGAACTCGACCGTGATGTCCGTGGCCCCCTGCGGCTTGATATTGAACACCTGCAAGTTGGTCGGCGACGTGACGGACAGGGCCGGATTGAGCGCAAACGCCTGAACCCCGAGCCTGGGTTCTTCGGCGCACGCCAGGCAAAACAACAGCGAAGCCAGCAATCCGATGAGGCGCGCGATTGTGGGGGGCAACACCCTCACAATGACCATCCCTGCATGTTCGGGGATCGAACACGGGGCCGCCGGAACCGTGTCCGGCGTGTCGTATCATCAGCGTCAGTATGGACGCTTACAGAGCGAATGGCGAGCAGAAATCAGGCGCCACGCGCATCAACAACCGTAGACAAAGCTCAACTTCTGGCCCTGCTTGGCGTTGCAAGTGGTCTTGCAGAGGATCGCCGAGGTGGGGCTGTTGTTGTCGTCGAAATACCAGCCGTGGGAGTTGGCCGGGCAAGCCCCCGCGTCCTGCACCCGCTTGACGGTCACCTTGCCGCCTGAGCTGTTCTTGAAGCTCATGGCGATCTTGTCCTTGTCGCCTGTGGCCGGCAGGTTGTAGTTGCATTTCACCGCCTTGACCGACGCCGCTACGTTGCTGGCGATGGCGTTGAAGACCTTGGTCCAATCCTGCAGGCCGCAGATGGACTGGATGATGCCGCCGGTGGACTTGCTCAGCGCCTCGTAGACAACCCCGTGACCTGCGCCGCCGATGCAGCCGACGAACGGGATGGTCTGCGCTGGTGTGGCGCCGGTGGCGATGATGCTGTGGAAGGTGAAGCCGTTGGGGAAGCCTGGGGCGCCGACCGCCTGCATGCCGGACTTGAAGTCCGTGTCCGACATCTTGGAGTTGTCGTCCGTGACGACCACGTAGTGCTGGCTTGCGTTCGGGCGGAGGAAGCTCTTCCACTGCGGGTAGCTCTGGATGACCTTCTTCAGCCCGTCGTTGGAGCCGATGGACTCGTTGACGTGCTTGAAGCCGGAGCTGTCGGTGCAGCCAGCGGATGCCAGGGGTGGCGGCACGCAGATCTTGGTATTGGCGATCATGATGACGTGGTAGTCGATGGCCTTGCCGCCGATGAAGGTGGCGAAGGCGTTGATGCCCATCTGCACGGCCGCCGCCTCGGCCTTCATCGAACCGGAGGTGTCGACGAACCAGATGATGTCGGTGGCACCCTTCTTCTCCACCGCCTCGACGACGATGGACGAGGTGGACTCCTTGCAGGGTTCGCCGACTACCAGCATGGGCACATCGATCTTGTCGGTGTTGGCGCCGTTGCCGAACACCTCGATGGTGGCGATGGGGGCGGCGGCCATGGGCAACTTCTGGCCGGCGGTCAGGGTCACGTCGACGGCGCGGCTGCTGTTGGGGCCGACGGTGAAGGGTCCGGCGTCGGACAGGAGCACGTTCTTGAACACGCTGCTCGCGGCCAACTTGAGCTCGCTCACCTTCAAGGGCGCGGTGCCGTTGTTGACCACCTTGAGCGTCTTGGTCGCCTTGTCGCCCTCTTTCATGACGCCGTAGTTCAGCGCGGGCGGGATCACGCCGATCATGGGCGCGTTCTCCTCGCCAAAGACGTGCACGGTCGAGACGGCCTTGTTCGAGTCGGTGACGATGAGCTGGGTGGAGTAGGTGCCGCCCAGGTCCGGCTTGAACGTGATCTCCAACTCGTCCGAGCTGCTGGGGGCGATGGGCGTGGCGTAGTCCGGGTGTTTGCTGATCTTGAACGCCTGGCTGCCGTTGGGCGGCAACTCGGCGGCGACGATGGTCAGGGGGTGCTCCCCGGTGTTGAAGAGCTTCACTGTGCGGGTCTCGGTGCTGCCCGACTCGACCACGCCGAAGTCCACCGGATCGGGCTTGATGGTCAGGGCGCCCGAGGCCGCCTGCACGCTCACGTTCACGGCGTACTTCTTTTCGGCGTCGTTCGACGAGTTATTGGTGATGATGAGCTTGGTCTGCTTGACGTCGGCGCCCACGGGCCGGTAGCGCACCTGCCAGTCGACCCACTCGCCGGGCTTGACCTTGGCGGCAGCGAAGTTGACCACCACGAAGGCGGGCGCGGGCGGATCGAAGACCGCCGACTGAATGTCCAGCATTCCCGAGGCGCCGATGTTGCGCACGCGCAGCTTGAGGTACTCCTCCTGGCCGGCAGTGATGTCCGTGAATACCAGGGGCGAGGGCTCGGCGACGATGCGAACGTCTGCCTCCAGGCAGTAATCTCCGGTGCACGGCAGGGTGCCTCCGCCTGTATTCGTGGCGGCAGCTTGACCACTATTGGGCGCGCTAGAGCACCCCGCCAACCCGACAAAAACGGCCACCATTGCTACTGAAAAAAGGTCCCTGTTGCACATGCTCGATCTCCCCAAGACTTCACGTCAGCGCGGAATGCTAACCACATTCGGCAGGTAGCGCAACAGTCTTTCAACGAGATGTGCAGATGCGATTCGGGTACCCTCGGAGATGGAAAAAGGTACCGGCGAACTTCGGTCTCCCCCTATTGGCAGACTCCCTTCTTACAGGTCTTCGAGGCCGCGCACGGCTTATGATCGTTCGCCGGAACGGTTACGCATCCCTTGGTCTTGCTGCACGAATCGGTGGTGCAAATGTTGCCGTCGTTGCAGTTCACCAACGCGTGCAGGCAACCCTGGGCCTTGTCGCAGCTGTCGGCGGTGCAGGCGTTGGAGTCGTTGCAGCTCTTCTTGGTGTGCTTGCAGCCCTTCCAGACATCGCAACTGTCGGTGGTGCAGGCGTCGCCGTCGCTGCAGTCCACTTTGCTGTGGGTGCAGCCTTGGACGAGCGCGCATTGATCCTGCGTGCAGGCGTTG
Source organism: uncultured Enterobacteriaceae bacterium (assembly GCA_964438735.1). Taxonomy (GTDB): domain Bacteria; phylum Myxococcota_A; class UBA9042; order UBA9042; family UBA9042; genus CAYTLW01. The sequence continues at coordinate 25,981 of CAYTLW010000108.1, forward strand.
CCGTCGTTGCAGGACAGCGGGTCGTTATCGCAACCGGTCTGGGCTTTGCAGACGTCGAAGGTGCAGGGCTTGTTGTCGCCGCAGGCTTTGGCCGTCTTGTCGGCGCACGGTCCCGAACCGGTGCAGACACCGAAGAGCCAGGCGTCGGAGCGGATCAACCACGGCGCGGCCTTGCCGAAGGCCTTGCGGGTGCCCAACAAAGCGAAGCCGCCGTCGGTCTGCGGGATGAAGGAGCGATAGCCGGCGACGTGGATCTTGTCGTCCTTGTCGCCCAGCCAGGTGCGCTGCACGTGGGCGTTGCCCTGCAGGTCGAAGAGGCCGCCCCAAAGGCCGGGGGTGACGCCGCCGGAGACCGTGGCGCCAGCCAGGATGACACCGTCGCCGTTGGCCATGGGCCGCATGCCCCGCGGCCAGTGGGCCGTGGGTTTGCTGTCGACGCGCTGCCAGAGCACCTGGCCCTTGCCGTTGACGCGGGCGAACAACATGCGCCGGTTGGCGGCGTCGACCCGGTGGCCGGCGGCGAAGAAGGTCTTGTCGGGCAAGATGGTGGCCGACCAGAGTTCGCTGGCGAAGTTGTCACTGTCGACCATGTTCTGCCAGGCGATGCTGCCGCCGGTTGTGACCCGGATCAGCCAGCCTCGGTAGGTTTTGCCCTTGGTATAGCGCTGCTGGCCCGCGATCAGGACCGTGCCATCGCCCAACACGCGCGCGTCGCGCGCGAAGGTATAGCGGTAGTAGGCAGCCGAACTGCCATTGGCAGTGCCGCTGATGGCCTTGCCCGTGACGGCGTCGAATCGTCTCATGCGCACGTAGTAGTACGACTTGCCACAGCAGACACTAGCGTACGCGTTGGTCAACGCCAGCACCTGCTGACCGCCGGCCAGCGGCAAC
>CAYTLW010000109.1:0-26737 GCA_964438735.1 uncultured Enterobacteriaceae bacterium
TGCTTCGGCAACGAGCCAACCAGCCGACAAGCCTCCGCCGCGCACTGCAGCCCGACGTCCTGCATGACGAGCCTGTGCCCGCCAGTCGATGTCAAAGTCTCCGAATCCATGTGATGAGCCATCGTATCCTCTCCTTGTTGAAGTGAACCAACCCCCCGCCATCGCTGGAGCAGCCGGTCAAGGCCGGAGGCCCGCGCAAGCGGGCCGTAGAGGCCGGAGGCCGGTGCCTTGAGGGGCTGTTTCAGCGGTGGCACGCTGAGGGATCACGCAACGAGGAACAACTGCAGGCGCCTTGTGAGCCGGCGAACAAGTCGAGCGCCGTCAGGCGCTCGAAGCCAAGGGCGTTAGTTCCGGTCACCTTGTCGAGCAGAGCGAGGAAGAACTCGGGCCAGAGGAAGTCGCTCAAGTCCAACGGAGGCGGGCGAGGACGCCCGCAAGCCAACTCCGCCTTCGGCTCCGTCTTCGCTACGCTCAGGGCGAGGACGCCGGCGCTCCTTTTGCCTTTGCGGACACGGGCACAGACACGGACACGGACACGGACACGGACACGGTCACGGCCACGGTCACCGACACGGCCACGGACACGCACACGGCAACCGACACGGACACGTAATCAGACACCGACACCATTAAGGCTGCGTCACCACCTTCGTCCCCGCCACAACATTCTTCAACACCGTCGGCTTCGCCCCAGCCGGCCAGTGAATCACCACCTCGTCCAGCTGCTTGGCCTTGCCCAATCCAAAGTGCACACGATGCCAGGCAGTACCGCCAAAGCCCGTCACACCCAAGTGCCGAATCATTTTCACCGGCCCGGCCTTGGCCGTCACGGTGGCGCCGACCGCGCCCGTATTGCCGCCTTTACCCTTCAACCGCAGGTCCACAAACCCGCCCACCTTCGGCATGTCGTTGCGCAGGATGCGCAGCCGTCGTTCCGTGCGCACCTGGACCACATCCAGGTCGCCATCGCCGTCCAGATCCAGCGCCGCCTGGGCCACGTAGGCGAAGCCGAGGCCTTCGGGATCCTTGACCGGCGGTCCCTTCATGGTCTTGAAGGACGTGCCCTGGTTGAGCATCAGCAGGTCGAATTGCGACGGCAACGAGGGGTCGGTGGTTGCGCATCCCAGCGCGGTCAGCTTGCCCTTGGGCGCGATGGCCGAGGTGGCCAGGTAGATGTCGTCGCGGCCGTCGTGGTCGAAGTCGGCGACGATGGGCGACCAGCCGGCGACGTCGTGGGTCATGGCAGCCACGCCCCAGGACAGGGCCAGCTCTTCGAACTTCGCCGCCACCGTGTCGGTGGGGTTCTTCTGCTTCTGCAGATAGAGCAGGTGCGGGCCGAGGTCGGTGACGAAGACATCCCACGCGCCGTCGCCGTTGAAGTCGCCCAGGCCCAGGCCCATGGCGTGGGCGTAGGGCACGAACCCCGTCTTCAGCGCGCCCTGCAGGTTGAAGAGCGTCGGTCCGGGGCCCTTGCCCGTGTTGTGCAGGATGCGGTGGTCGCCGAAGTCCTCGGCCACCAGCAGGTCGACCTTGCCGTCCAGGTCCATGTCCACGACCGCCGCGTGGGTTCCCTCTCCGCCGGGCTGCAATTGGAACGCTTTGGTCGCGTCCTGCATGGGCCACTTGGCCCCGCGCAACCACATGCGGTCCGCCAGCAGGTCGCCCACGGGCGGCTTGCCGCTGTAGGTGCAGGTGTAGTCGTACGGGCCGTATTTGCAGACGATCTCGTCGCAGCCGCTGGCCCCGGTACCACCGCCGATCACCCGCCCGGCGCCGACGAAGACATCCAGGTCGCCGTCGCCGTCGAAATCGCCCGGCGCGAACGAGAACCCATCGAAGTCCTGAATCGCGGGCAACATCTGCACGCTCTTGTCGACGAACTTGCCGCCGCCCTGGTTGACGTAGAGGCGGGCGCCCAGGTCTTCGCCACCGACCAGCAGGTCCGGCAGCCCGTCGGCGTCGATGTCTGCAGCGGCGCAGCCCAGGCTGGGCTTCACGTCGCTGCCATCGAGCGTGGTCTTGACGATGACCGGTTTGCCGCTGTCGAGTACCACCGCCATCAACGTGTGATCGGGGCTGCCAATCTTGATCAAGGCGAAGTCTTCGCTGCCATCGCCGGTCAGGTCCGCGCCGATGGTGCAGTAGGCCCAGTTGACCTTATCGACCCCACCCTCGAGCTTGGGCAGGCCGAAATCATCCGTGATCTCCGTCCATTTCGCGGTAGCCAGCTGGTTCAGATCGGCCGGCTGGATCAGCGAGCCCTGGATGTTGGTGTCTTCGGCCTCGTGCGTTTCGTCCAGGCTGCCCGCATCCGACGCGTCCGCGCCACCGATGGTGGGCGCTGGCGGCCCCCAGACGTAGGTGTGATCCGGATCGGCTTCGTGCACCACAAGCGAGGTGTTGAGCTCGATCTCCTTGCCCGGCACCACGCTGATCCGTCCCGACGGCCACCAGACGCGCAGCTCGTCGACGTCCTTGGCGGCGCCGAGTCCGAAATGCAGGCGGGCAGGCAGGCTGGCGCCATGGCCGACACCAGGTCGTTGCCAGCGTTCCAGCACGTGGCCCTGGACCCAGACCTGGACCAGAGCGCCCTCGCCCAGGGGGGGGCTGACGCTGGCGTCCAGGTAGACGCGCAGGGCGTTGCCCGCCGAGGGCGTGTCGTTGCGCAGCACCCGCAACACGCCGTCGCCGTCGATCAGGGCCAGGTCGGGATCCTGGTCGCCATCGACATCCAGGGCCGCGGCGGCGGCGCCATTCAGGCTGTGGCCCTGGGTCGAAGCCAGCGGCAGTGAAGCCGCCTTCATCTTGCCCTTGCCATCGTTGTGCAGCAGGACGTGACCGCCAGACGCGGCCAGCTTGCCGGCGCCGCAGTTGAGCACCTCCGAGAGCTGCCCGGGTTTGGCGACCAGCGGCCGCGTCGCCAGCGCGTCGAGCCAGCCGTCGTTGTCGAAGTCGCTCCACATGACCGCCGAGCCCATGCCATCTTTGCTGGCGGTGGCCAGGGCGTCGGAGTTGCCGCCGTGCGCGAAGCCGCCGTCGGCCTGGCCGCGATGCAAGCTGGCGGCCCCGAAGCTGCTGGTGAGCAGGTCCATGTGGCCGTCCAGGTCGAGGTCGCCCAGGGCCGAACCCAGCGTGGCCACCCCGCCGGCGATGCCCAGCTCGCTGGCCGCCAGGCGCACAAAGGTGCCGTTGCCCTGGTTGCGGAACCACGCCGACGGAGTCAACACGTTGCCGACGAAGAGGTCCGTCCAGCCGTCGCGATCCAGATCGTGGGCGGTCACGCTGCCGCCGATGCCGGCCTCGCCCAGCTTCGCCGCCGCGGTCATGTCGACGAAACCCTCCTTGGTACTGCGCAGCAGCGTGTCCACCTGGCCCTTGGTGCCCTTGCCGGCCGTACAGGTCGAATAGGGGCCGGAGCCCTCTTTGCAGACCAGCGCGCCGCAGTCGACGTCAAAGCCACCGAAACGCCCCAGATAGAGGTCCAGTCGGCCGTCGCGGTCGTAGTCCAGGCTCTGGACGGACTGCACCGGGTTGCCCTTGATGGATTCGGGCAGCAGATCCTGGTCGGCCACAAAGGAGCCGATTCCCTTGCTCTTCATCAGCCGCAAGCCGCTGCTGCCCGCCAGCACGATGTCCACCAGGCCGTCCAGGTCGGCGTCCACCGCCACACAATCGCGGGTGTCGAAATCAGCCGGCAGGGTGTTCAACACGGGCTTGTCATAGGTCCCATCGCCGAAACCCAGGTGCACGGCCAATACGGGCAGATCACCGGCCTTGGCAGGCTGTCGAACCAGCCCCAGGTCGGGCACGTCGTCGCCGCTCAGGTCACGCCAGAGCAGACATCGCTGCCACCTGCTCTTGGTGTCGACGTCGATGTCAGCGCTGATGTCGGCGAAGTCGAGCGCCTTGGCCGCGGCCGGGGTCGGCCAGCCCGCCTTGGCGCAGTGATTGCGCAGCACCGGCAGTCCCACCGAAGGCGTGGCCCCCTTGTTCAGCTTCTCCGGTGGCGACGCGGCCTTGCAGGGGTCGACCCACGGCGGATCGCCATAGAGATCGCCCTTGGCCGCATCCCCGGCCGGGTCGGGATCGGCGGCGGGCAGTACGCGCGTCATGGCGCCGGATTCGGCCACCACCAGCACCTGGTCGGCAGCCACCTTGGACAGCAGCGAGATCCGACCCGACGGCCACCAGACGCGCACCTCGTCCAGCTCCTTGACCGCCCCGAGGCCGAAATGCAGGCCCCAGCTGCCGTCGGTGCCGAAACCGGGCGCGGGCGTCGCCTGCCGCTCCTGCACGTAACCGTCGCGCCAGATTTGAACCAGGGCGCCCGCGCCCCGCGGCGCGCTCTCCAGGGGCACCAGCTCGATGCGCAGCCAGCGACCCTGCTCTGCGGTGTCGTTGCGATAGACCTGCACGCTGCCGGGCCGATGGGTGATCATCAGGTCCAGGTCGCCATCGCCCTCCATGTCGGCCATGGCCAGCACGGTGCTGTCGATCACCTGATCGGCGGTCTTGGGGAAGGGCAGGGTCTGGGCCGCCATGCTGCCGTCGCCCTTGTTGCGCCAGACCAGGTGACCGCCCGCAGGGGCCTCGTCGAAGTCCTTGTAATACAGGGCGTCGATCCAGGTCTTCTTGGTCGCGGCCAGGGAGTTGGCGGTCACCAGGTCGACCCAGCCGTCGTTGTTCAGGTCGGCTGCGGCCTGCGACCAGGCGACGACATGTTCGGTCGGCGGCCAGATGCCGAATTTATTCGAGTCGTTGACGAACGACGCCCCGGCCTGGCCCCGATAGTAGGTGTCGGCGCCGAGGTCGCCCATTACCAGGTCGAAGTGCCCGTCGGCGTCGAAGTCGGCCATGGTCGAGCCCATCAGGTGGGCGTAGGGGCGCATGCCGATGTCGGTGGAGTGGTAGGCGAAGGTGCCGTCGCCGCCATTGCGATACCAGCCATGTTCGCCGAAGTCGTTGCCGACGAAGAGGTCCATCCAGCCGTCCCGGTCCAGGTCGTGGGCCAGGATGCTCATGGCCTCGCCGATGGTCGCTTTCATCTTTGGCGTCACGTCGACAAAACCCTTGGCGCCGTCGTTGCGTAGCAGCCTCAGGTTCGTTCCGGTGGGCCCTTCGATGGTGCATTTCGTATACGGTTTCTCGTCGGAGAACTTGCAGATGGTGCCGTCGTCTTCGCCGCCAGGCTGTAGGAGCGTGCCCCCCGTGCCGTCGCCGCTTTCATCCGGCCCGCCGAACAGGTCCAGGTCGCCATCTCTGTCGAAGTCCAGCGCGCCCACGGTCCACGTATCGCCGAGCACGGTGTCGGGCAACAGGTCGCTCTTGTCGACGAAGCCGGAGCCCACATTCTGCATCAACCGGATGCCCTTCAGCCCCGCCAAAGCCAGATCTTCGTCACCGTCGCCGTCATAGTCCACTGGCAGGCAGGAAGACACGAGGAAGGTGCCCTCGAAGGGCAGGTCCTTGTTGTCAAAGTTGCCCTTGCCGTCGCCATAGAACAGGCGCAGCGTGCGATCCTTGCCAGGCCCACCGGGCTGCTCGATCCACAGCAGGTCCAGCGAACCGTCGCCGTTGAGGTCGCGCCAGAGCAGGCAGGCGTCCAGCCCGGCGGTCGCGACGGGCAGGTAGTCCTTGGTCACCTCGGTGAAGACCAGCTCCTGCGTACCTGGGGCCGTGGGCCAGCCATCTTTGGCACAAGTGTTGCCCAGCACGTCGAAGCCCATCTGGGGACCGGGCTTCCAGCCTCCCTTGGCCGGGGTCTGGTCGGGCGGACAGGGATCGACCCAGTTGGCCACCGTGCCACCATCGGCCACGGCGTGCGCGTCGCCCTGGGCGTCTACCACCGTCGCGTCGGGTTTGGTCTTCGGGGCCTTGTCGTCGTCGCAGCCGCCACAACTCCACAGCAGGGCGGCTGCCAGCACTGCCAGGCCCCGCTTCGTCCACTTCATCGGTACCCCGCCAGCTTGCCACCCATCCATCATCCAAGCGAAAGTGTACGCGAGCCCCCCGGGGCCAACAACCGAGTCGCCCTTGAACGCAGCCTCACCAGCGCCGACCGCCCGCGCCCGCCGCATGGCCTGGGGGCTGGCATCGCTGGGCCTCGGCGCCGCGCTTGGCTGGCTCTGGCTCGACCACTATGGCCACCTGCTCGATGTGCCTCAGAACGCTCACCTGGGCTGGATCGCCGTCGGCCTGGCCTGCCTGGTGGTCGAGCTCCCTGTGCGCGTCCTGCGCACCGCCGTGCTCCTTCATCCACCGGTGGCCAGCCGGGGGCTGCTGCGGCCGATCCTGGCAGCGCACGCCATCGACCTGCTGGGACCGCCCCTGGCCGGCGACGTGAGCGAGGTGTTCTTCGTCGGGCGCGCCGCCGGCTCCGGGGTTCGCGGCGCGCTGCCGGCGTTACTTCTGCGCATGGTGCTGACGGTCGCCGGACTCTGCTTGATGGCTGCGGGCGCCATGGCCCATCGGCAGCCTGTGGTCGCGTTGGCGCTGGTGGTCGCTGGCCTGGCCCTGGCCCACCTCGGGCGGCCTCTCATCGGCCCTGTGAGCCGCTGGCTGCACCGGCGAGGCCGGCGGTCGAAGCCCCAAACCGACGAGCCAACTCCGGCGGGTCCGATCGACCGCGACGCCGAGATCACACCCATGCACGGCCACCGCCTGCCGATGCACCTGTCGCTGGCGCTTGTGGAAGTTCTGCTGCCCGGCTTTGCGCTGGTCGCCCTTGCGGCGGGGCTCGGCGCCCCCCTCCCCATCTGGCTCGGTCTGGCCACGGTGGCGGCCCTGCAGCTGCTCACCTATGTGCCCATGCCCCTGGGCGGTATCGGCCTGCAACATTGGGGGCTCGTAGGCATGGTCGCGTGGCTGGCCCCCGATACACCGGCGCCGGCGCTGCTGGCCGTGGCCTGGCACGCCAGCCTGCTTGCGGTGGCGGGATTGGGCGGCGTCTTCGCCCTGGCCATGGGCCGCTGAGCCCGTGATCGCCATGCCCCTGTGCGGCCGGCGTTCATGGGGTATGATCGCGACCATGATCACCAGCCGCCCGGCCCTGATCTGCCTGCTGACCTGCGCTCTCCTGAAGGCGTCGCCCGCGACCGCCGCCATCCAGCCCGCCAACAGCCTCGATCCGGCCGGCGACTGGAGCCACCAGGCCCTGCAGGACATCAAGACGCCGAGCCTGTTCGAAGCCATGCGGGCACCCGGCGACAAGGACTACCGCAAGCTGGGCGCCGCCGACCGTCCAGTGGGCCATCCGCTGGCGCTCTGGCTGGGCATCGCAGCGCTGCTGGCGCTGGCGGGCGCACTCTCCTGGCGCCGCCGCGAACACCTGCGAAGGTGGTTGGAGGAGCAACGCACAACCCCTGGCCGATTGCGGACCGCAGCCAGGCGCCTCAAGCCGGTGGCACCCGTTCTGTTGCTCGCGGCCGTAGCCCGCCTGGCGACCCTCGGCCTGCGGCCCATGCTCGAGGACGAGTGGACCAATGTAGAGACCATCGGGCTGCTCGACGTGCTCTTTCACGGCTACGAGGTGCTCACCAATCCGCCCGGGCTGGCCGCCGTCGAGCACGCCTTCTATGCCATCTCGCTGAACCCGTGGTGGTACCGGTTGCCCGTGGCGTTCAGCGGCGTGCTGCTGGTCTGGGCCACCTGGCGCCTGGTGCGCCGACTCTGCGGCGATCGCGCGGCCCTGCTGGCAGCCGGCCTCTGCGCCGTGCACCCGGGTCTCATCGTGTGGTCCCAGACGGTGCGGGGCTACGTGCCCGCGGCCGCCCTGGTTCTGCTGGCCCTGGACGCAGGTCTGGCGACGGCCCGCGGCGGCCGGGATCGCCACGGCGTCGCCTTCTGGGCCTGGGCCGTGGCCGCCTGCTGGACCCACTACACGGCCGTCTTCGCGCTGGCCGCGGTCACGCCCATGCTGCTCTGGCACGCGCGCCGCGATCGATCGGCGTTGCGCCGCCTGTGGCTGGCCAGCGGCGGCGCCATGATCGCCTTCATCCCCCTGCTGCCCTGGGTGCTGGCGGACGTGGCGCACAAGCAGGGCAGCGGCTGGATGCCCGACTACTTCGGCCTGGCCGTAGCGTTCGTCACCGGTGCGCCGCTCGGCCTCGGCTGGCTCGCGTTGCTCATCGCCGCCGTGGGCCGCCCCTGGCAGGACGACGGAGGCCGGTGGTTACTGGCGCTCACCGCTGTGCTGCTCGTGGCGCAGCTGGCCACCACGCCGGTGGTCTACCAGACGCCCCCCTACCTGGCGGCGGCCACCGCTTGCCTGCTCGGCCTGGTGGCCACCTCGGCCAGTCGCCTGGTGGCGCGCGCGACGCGGCGGCAGCGGCACATCGTCTTTGCCATGTTGTTGCTTCCGCCGGCCTTGACGACCGCAGCCCTGGACCTGGCACCGCTGAACAGCCCCATCGGCGCCGACATCGTGCAGCCCTATCTGCTTCGCGCGCGCGGGCACGCGAGGTTCGCCGAGCGAGTGCGCCAGATCCGCCTCGGCCTTGCGCCCGGACCGCAGTGCGCCAATGTGGTCATGGCGCGTCCGCCGGAGCGCGAAGTCTGGCTCTATCACCTGGGCCCGCTGACCCAGCAAGACCTGGGCGCGGACCCCTTCTCCGAACACCACGGCACCATCTTCCGTCTGGCGTTGCAGGGCCCCGCGGGCAAGCGCGCGCTGGACCTGCGCGAACCCGACCGGCGCGATCTGCCCAAGGTAGGCTCGCTCCAGGCCACCCTGGATGCGCAAGGCTGCTTCTTCTGGATCGCGAGCTTCCAGCACTGCGAACGGCGCCGCGGCCTGTTCTACGATTCAGCGTCGTGTCGTTGGCTGGACAACCACTGCTGGCAGGTGGATGACATTGCCAATGAGGAGCTGTGGTACTGCGCCAGGGACGCTGGCGCCGGCTGATTGCCAGGCGACTTCCATGCACAATGCGCCCCTTTGCCCTACCCTCGTGCCATGAGTGACCTGGCGGCCATGGCGTGGACCTTGCTGCGCGCCCTCGGCGGCACCGCGCTGCTGCTCTTGCCGGGTTTGCTGACCGCACACGCCCTCTTGCCGCGCACGCCACTTCACGGCGGGGCTCGCGAACGAGACGCGGGCTTGCATCACCTGGCGCTGGCGGCCGCTTGGGCGTTTGGCGTCGTGCCGAGCTTGTGCTTCTTCGCCTTCCTGCTCACCGGCGCCTGGATGTCATGGGCCACCCTGACCACCACGGCTGTGCTCAACGCCATCGCCGCCGGGGCGTTCCTCTGGCGACGGGACGGCAAGACGGCGGGCGTCGCGCTGCTGCGCGATGTGCGGGTCACCGCCAGCGAACATCGCCACATATTGCTGGCGGTTGTCGCCGTCTTCGCCCTCTACCTGCTGCGCCACGACGACTCCCTGCCGGCCCTGTCCTGCCTGCACCCCGCCGCGCTCAAGGCGGTGGGCGCGGGCCTGCGCGGCGGTGACCTGCTACACGACTCCGTCTACGACGTGCGGCTGGGCAATGTGGGCATCGTCGCCGCCTGGGATGCCATGGCGGCCGGCTTCGGCTACCGCTGGCTGCTGGGTCTATGCGGCGCCTTGCTGGCTTTGGGCGGCTACCTCCTGGGACGCCGGGCTGGAGGCGGTCGCGCGTGGGGCTGGTTGGGCCTGGTGCTGCTGGCCCTGAACCCCTGGACCCTGAGCTTCCCGCGCATCGACGAGAACCTGCTCACCCTGGCCCTGTCCGCGGTGAGCCTGCCGCTGCTGCTCCGCCGACCGACCAGTTGGCTGGCCGCCGGCGCCCTGGTCGGCGTGCTGGTGACCATGCGCCACGTGCTCATCCTGTCGCTGCCGGCGGCGCTGCTTGCGGCGACCTGGTCGTCCCACCGCTGGCGCGCGCTGGCCACCTTCATCGTGGCTTTCGCGGCCATGACACTGCTGGAGAACCTGCACCATCTCCTGGCCCTGGGGTCCTTGCTGCGCTTCGAGAGCCACGGCCAGTTCCCGCCTTATGCATACGAGTTCTTCGGCCGCCCCTTCCATTGGCAGGGTATGCTCAACTGGCCGCTGCACGATCAGGTGGTGCGCACCCCCTTCAACGGCCTGCCCACATTCGCCCTCTGGCCCCTGAGCCTGGCCGCCCACTTCGGTTTGCTCGCCGTATGCATCGCCGCCGTGGGCGCGTTCGTCGGCCTGCGACGCCGAAGTCGACAGACGCTCTTCTGGTTGCTTTGGGCGGCGCCGCCGTGGCTGGCCCTGTCCCTGCAGGAGGCGTGGGACTACCAGAACAAGATGGGCGTGCTGGTCATCGTCCTGTGCGCACCCGTCGCCTGGATGGTCGCCGGCGCCCGCCCCCTGTTGCGTCGCCAGCCAGCGCCCCTGGTGATCGCCATCGTCGTACTCGCCGGCAGCGTCCTGGCCCTGCCCCAACTGCGCCAGTGGCAGCCCCCCGCCGACACCCGCTACCTGCAGCAATACCGCATCGGCGACGAGGAGTCCGCGGCCGCCCGGCAGGCCCAGGCGACAGCCACAGACGTGCACCTCTGGCCCGAGCCAGGCCGCGTCGTCGCATTCGGTCGCTTCCTGGACGGCGCCGGATTGAGCGCCCTGGTCAACTCCCTGCGAGATCCTGTGCGACCGACGAAGCGACCTGCACCGGCGCCACCCTGGGGCTGGCATCGCCACGAACTGACCACTGCAGGTGCGCCGTTGACCATCGAAGTGGACCTGTCGCGTCCGCCCTGGGGCCGGCAGGACCTGGTCCGCGTCGTGCCCTCGGCCGGCGACCTGAATCTGACCACGGCCTCGACTGTTCACCTGGTTCAGGCCATGGCTACCCCGTGGACCCGACAACCGCTGGCCATCGCCATGGCCCGCAACGGCGGTGCCACCGCCATCCAGACCTTCTTCGGCCACCAGTCCGGCCCCGGCCCCGACCGGGCCTTCGCCCCATGCGCCTTCAAGGAGCATCCCTGCAGCTGCGAGTTCTTCGCCGATGTCTCCGGACTGTCGCCAGAGCAAGCGTGCGGCGGCGCGCAACCGGCCACAACAAACGGCCCCGTGCTGCGCCTGCGAACCCATGCCGGCGCGCTGACCCTGGTGGTCACCGCCAACGTTTATGGCAATCGCGGCTGGCTCTGGCGCGGCACGATCGCGGAATCGGGCGTGCTGCTACAGGAGCCCGTCCAGCTCTGGCACAACTGAGGACGACACCTAACGCCCTGGCGTAGACGATCCCCGGGCTTCCCATTCGCTCAGGTCGGCCTGCGCGATTCGGGTCTCGTCGACACCCGGGAAGAGGCTGAGCAAGGCATCTCCGAAGGTCTGTCGGAGGGCCTTGCGCAGGGCTTCGATAGGTAGACCGAGGCCGCCGCCGTGGGTCTCCCAGAGCTGGGCGAAGATGCTCTCCCCATCGTTGGAGGGCGGCGCCAGGAAGGGCGACTCCAGCCGGCTGGCGACCATGGCGCATCGCCACGCCAGGGCGGCCACCATGGCCCGGTCCGAGGTGCTGGTGACGCTCAACTCCTGAGGTCGCGGCAGGCGGCAGAGGAACAAGGATTCCAGTGCAGCGAGCCGTTTATTGGTATGCGCCCTGCGCTCGTCATCCGGATCGTCCTGGTGGGCCACGTAGTCGAAATACGCATCCACCAGGTGGGCCACCGTCAGCAAGCGCTGGGTATCCTCGGGTCGCAGACGGGCCACCGCGGCTCGACGTGGCAGGGCGCGTGGCGGAGGCGGGGATTCCTGGCGGCCGCCGATGTGTTCGACCTCGGACTTCTCCAACTCCTGTTCCAGCTCGCGCGCCATGCGGTCGGCACGATCGCGCAGACCCGCCCGCTCGAGCAGGGTGATCAAGTCGCGAAAGAATGCGCCCGGCGCCGGGTGACGCAACTCAATGGAGTCGTCGTCGTGGGTGGTGCCCCAGCGATTTCGGAAACCACCATGGGACTCGATCAGTTCCTGAACCTGGCCATTGAAGATCAATTCGGAGCGATCGCTCGTCCCCTCGGCGACCTGCCCGTGAGGGTGGGCCGAGATGCGCATTCCGGTGTTGACCTCGCCCAGGCCAATGAACCGTATATGCATCAAGAAGCTGTCGCGCCAGTACACGTGGGCGTTCTTCGCGGTGGACATCCAGACCGCCGGCGAGGTCTGCGTCTCGAGCTGCACCAGGAACTGGTACGCGCTGGGAAAGGTCCCCTGCAACAGGTTGCGTCGACTGACGAATGCCTTGGCGATTCGGTTGTTGAACATGCGGTCGGCTCCTGGCCTGGACGTCTCACGTTCTGGATCGAATGATGCGGGCCGGCACGAACGGCGCCCGCGGCCGACGTTGTAGCACGCATTGGCCCGTCGGGCACCTCGTGGCGGGACCATTTCGGGCGTCCCGTCAAGGGATCCCTCGCGCGCAGCGAAATCCTAGTCCTTCGAAGAGAAAAGGACTCTCGGCGAGATCACGATTGGCGCCGCGCAAATGATCTTTTGAGTACGACGCGCCGCCAAAACGACCTCCACGCACGACCCAAATCCCTCCCGTGGCAGGCCCGACGGGGTTCCTGGCGGGGCTGCGACCGTACCAATCGGGCGCATAGCGATCGGCCGTCCACTCCCAGACATTGCCGGCCATGTCGTGCAGGCCGTAAGGGCTTGCGCCTGCCGGTTTGGAGGCCACCATCGCGGTCCCTCCAGCACCACATCCAGGCCCGCCGCCATCATCCATCACCGCGCGCTGACACGTGGCCGGCTGCTCTCCCCAGGGCCAGGTGCGCATGGTCGAACGGCAATCTCCGTCGAGGGTGTCGCAGCCGCCTCGCGCGGCCAGCTCCCACTCCGCCTCGGTGGGCAACCGCCCGCCAGCCCGCGCCCAGGCGCAGTAGCTGAGCGCCTGTGGTCGATCGACGCAGTTGATCGGATGAAGTTCACGTCCCGCGGCGCCGCCATTGCACGCGGAGTGGTCCTGGGCTGCAGCCGTGCAGGCGCCCGCCTCCACGCAGCGGGCATAACGCGCGACGCTGACCTCGCAGCGATCGATGCGGTAGGGCTCCAATTCGACACGATGTTGCGGCAGCTCATCGGCCTCGCAGGCGCTGTCCAGGACCGAGTTGCAGCCCATCCAGAAGGTCGCCGCTCCGATAGCGATCTCTTCATCGCAGTCGACCGGCGTCTTCTCCGCGCTGCACGCCCAGAGCGCGACCAACAGCCATACGCCGAGCCCAATCCGACCCGCACGATCCCGGCCGTATCGCCGCCCCATCGCCGCTCTCCCCGAGGGCCATCAGCCCAGCACAACGCGTCTGCCGGGTCCGACCCGACGCTCACACGCCCGATCCGTCGCCCTCCAGCTTGCGACACCTCGGCCCTTGCGCCAAGCTCGACCCGCCCGCCGGAGCCGCCCCAGTGACCGAACTGCTGACCCTGGAAAACCTCGCCGCGCTGGCCAGCCTCACCGGGCTGGAGATCGTGCTTGGCCTGGACAACCTGGTCTTCATCGCGGTCATCACCTCCCGCCTGCGGGGCCGCAAACAGGTCATCGCCCGCCGCTGGGGAATCGCCGGCGCCATGATCACACGGCTGGCCCTGCTCTTCGCGATCACCTGGATCATCGGGCTGGTCGAGCCGCTCTTCGAGGTGATGGACCACGCCATCTCCGGTCGCGACCTGGTGCTGCTGGGTGGCGGCGCCTTCCTCATCGGCAAGGCCACCCACGAGATCCACGAGGAGATCGAAGGCGAAGAGGACGAGGCGGGCAAACCGGCCACATCGATGTTCAGCGCCATCGTGCAGATCATGGTGTTGGACATGGTCTTTTCGCTGGATTCGGTGATCACCGCGGTCGGCATGGCGAAGGATATCGAGATCATGGTCGCCGCCATCGTCATCGCGGTCCTGGTGATGTTGCTGGCCGCAGGCAAGGTCACCGCTTTCATCGAGGAACGGCCGACGCTGAAGATGCTGGCACTGGCCTTCCTGGTCCTGGTTGGGGTGCTGCTGCTGGCCGAAGGCATGGGCAAGCATGTGCCGCGCGGTTACGTCTACTTCGCCATGGGCTTTTCGCTGCTGGTCGAGCTGCTCAACATGGGCGCGGCGCGACGACGTAAGGCGCGTAGGAAGGCCGGCTGATCGGAGTACTGGGCGACCGTCGAATCGAACGGGCCGGCTCCATCCCGGCGCGGGCATCAGGGCCAGCCGACCGATATCTCGCTGCCGGCGTTGATGTTCTCGATCACCGTCTTGCTGCCGTCGGGCCAGAGAACACGTAGCAGGTCGATGCGCGCGGCGCCGCCGAGACCAAATCGCGCCCGCCAGTTGGCCGTACCGCCCATGGCCGTAGCGCCGATGAATCGCCACTGCTGTTGGCAGCCGACCTGCGCCACGAGTCGGGTGCCGATGGCGGCGGTGTTGCCGCCCTTGCCGTAGACCTTGACCACCACCGACGAGCCCTTCTTGGGCAGGTCATTGCGCAACACCCGCACCTGTCCCTCGGGTCGGACCTGCAGGATGTCCAGGTCGCCATCGGCATCGATATCCAACCCCGTCTGGGCCATCACGCCGGGCATCACCAGCGGTTCGGCCAGGGCGGCGGTGCGCGAGGTCTCGAACCAGCCACCGCGGTTGAGATAGACCAGATCATGCTGCTCCGGCAGCGGCCCGTCGAAGAGACAAGGGGCCCACTCCACCATCAGCGACTTGGGCACCACGCCGGACGTGCCCAGGTAGATGTCCTCCCGCCCGTCGTGATCCAGGTCAGCGACTATGGGGCTCCAGCCGCTGATGGCCCAGGTGGACGCCAACACGTGCCAGGGCTTGGCCTTGTCGACGAAGACCGGCTTGCCGTCCTTGCCTGCGGGCTGTTGGATGTACAACGGCTGCGGCCCGAGGTCGGCCATCACCAGGTCCCAGCGATGGTCGCCATCGAAGTCGCCGATGCCCCAGCCCATGGTGTGTCCGTAATCCTTGAAGCCGATCGCGGTGCCCAGGTACTCGAAAGCGCCGCCCACATTGCGCATGAACCAGTGGCCGCCAAAGTCGTCGCCAAAAACGATGTCCAGCAGCCCGTCGCCGTCCAGATCGATCACCGCCGCCGCCGGAGACTCGCCGCCACCCTTGAGTTTCCAGCTCGCCGTCTTGTCGACCAGGGGCAGCTTGTCGTCGCGGATCAACATCCGATCCTGCAGCAGCGGCGTCTCCTTCTGTTCGTAGGTGAACTTGCAGGCGAAGGTCTCGTCGACATAGGCGCAGATCTGGGTATTGCAGCCGGCGCGCTCGCTGCCCGGATTCGAATCCGTACCCGCCGCCACGAACAGGTCCAGGTCGCCATCGCCATCGAAATCGCCAGGCACCGTGGCCCAGGCGTCGAAGTCCAAGTCGTAGGGCAGGTAGGTGGCGCTGTGATCGACAAAGTTGCCGTCGCCCTTGTTTCGATAGATCGCCAGCCCCGCGGTGCCCGACAGGACGAGGTCCGGATGGCCGTCGTAGTCCAGATCGGCCGCCGTGCAGCCGTTGTCGGGCACGAGCAGAGAGGTGTCGATGGGGCTGTAGCGGTGCTGAGGCGGTCCGTCTTTGAGCAACACCACGTGGATGCGCGCGGTCGACAGATGCCACTCCACCACCAACATGTCTTCGCGGTGATCGCCGTCCAGGTCGGTGCCCACCGTGCAGTAGGCATGGGTGCCAGCGCTGAAGCCGTACTCGCCCGTGACCACGGTGAACTTCGCCGGCGGCAGCTTGCCCGGAATCAGCTCAGCCGGCGGATCGGGGACCACAGGCGGTGGGTCGTTGCAGGGCGCGACCACTTTGTCGGCCACGTCAGGCCAAGAGGGCAGATCCGGCCACAGAGGCCCGGCGTCGGGGGTCGGCTCGTCCACATCGGCGATGTCCGGCCCGGCGTCGACGACGTCCGGCACTGTGACGCTCGCATCCGGAGTCGGCGTCGCTTTGCCGCAAGCCACAAACCCGACGAGGAGCGCGACGCCGAGCCATCTGCCTCGCATCCACCGCATCGACGCCTCAATCCCGCTGGCCCGGACTCCCGCGTCCGCGCGTGCTGTACTACAGTAGCCGCTTCGCGCGGCAGGAGGAAACCGCATGCACGCACAGCAAGCCCCACGACATCTACCCGCTGGCCAGGCGTTCATCATCTGTGCGCTGGCCGTCGCGGCGCTGGTCGCCTGCAAGGAAGAGCCGGCGAAGAGGTTGCCGGCGCCCAAGACGGTGCCCGCCTTCCTGGCTGAATTCGTACCCTGGTCGACATCTTCACGGGCGCGCAGCAAAGCGGTGGATGGCGCCACGGCGCTGTCAAAGGACGACCTGGGCAGCGCCCGCAGCCTGCTGACCGAAGCCGTCTCCCTGGACCCCAGCTGGATCCGAGCCCGCATCGACCTGGCCCGAGTCTATGTGCGCGGGGGGCACCCAGAGGTCGCCATCAAGCTGCTCACTCCCCTGACCAGCGCCGGCGACACCTGCGGCGGCTGCGTAGACGCCTTCGAGCAGTTGGCCGCGCTGGCCGACCTGCAACCGCTGCTGCAGAGCGCCGCCGGCAAGAAGCTCCTGGCCGCAGCGCCCGCCCAGAAGTTGGAATGGACCCGCTGGGCCAGCGAATTCAGCGCCGCGCTGGCCCACGTCGACCCAGATGTGATCGATAGTTACATTCACCCTCAGGAACCCTTCGTCCTGATCCGCTCTTGTCCCGAGTGCAGCAACCCCGACCGACGCAAGCCCGAGCGCCGCGAACTTCGCGGGGCCGCCATCGCGGTCAAGCTCGCGACCCGATTCGACACGCGCCGGCCGCGTCTGGGCGCCGTACCCCTGCGCCAGTCCGGAAAGCCGACATGCGCCAAACGCTGCTGCACATGGAAGGTGCCCACGAGCATCACCGTGGGAGAGGCGACCATCACCCGGCTCTGCTTCCGCCCGACAGACATCAAGTCAGGCGCGCTCACCGAAGTGCAGATCGCCTACGGGCAGAGCGTCAACGATCGAGAGCGGGTGGAAGCGGCCGAGAAGCGTCGGCGCGAGATTGAGGGCATCCCCCTGCCAAGGCGAGCCGTCACACCGGTCACGGCACCCTGATCAGGGCCGGTAGACCCGCGCTCTATTCGCCCTCGTTGACGGCCGAAAAGACCGGCGTGGTACGCAGGATGCAGTCGTCATGGCGGCTGCCGGCGTCGCCTTTGCCGACAAAACGGAAGGTCGAGTAGACCCCATCACAATCCAGATCGCCGTAGGCCGAGATCTCGAAGCCGGCGTCACCGAGCACGCCGCTGGCCTTGTACTCGTAGACAAAGGCGTGCGGGTCTTTCAGCTCAAAGCGCAGGGACTTCCAGAGGGTGCGATTCCACATGATCTTGGTCGGATCACAGAGATTGCCGCCGTCAAGAGCCACCGTGGGATCGCAGCAGCTCTTGGCCAGGGTGGTGCGGATGTCGCCGCGGGGAAACTGGCAGAGCATGCGGTTGCCATGGGCGTCACCGCGGGGTTTGACATAGTACACGCTGGCCGCCCGCGACAGCTTGCCCAACATGTCGATGGCCTCGACCGCATGTCGCCGATGCAGCAGCGCCGGCACGCCGTAAGCGACAGAGACGCCTACCGCCAACAGCAGCACGCAGACCACGATGGTTCGAAGCAGGTTGAACTCGCCGTTCTTGTCGCTCATCGCTCGCCCGGTGGTTCCCGGCTACTTGGCCTTCTTGGCCGCCTTCTTGCCGGCCCAACTCGCTACCAGCGTGCCGTACGCTGCGCCGAGGATCTTCACCTGCAATACGTCGCCGCGCGTCAGACCGCTGATCTGAGCGCCCTGCTTGTCGCCGAAGTACAGCTCGATCCGCGTGCCGTCGATCTCGCTGCTGGCGTCCTTGCAGGTGACCACCGCGTGCTGCTTGGCGAGCTTCATCTTGCCCAGCAGCGCCTCCTTGTCGGCGCCGAGATACGCGATCTCGCCCACGTAGGGCTTGAGCACGGCCACGCAGTCGACCTTCTTGCCGATGAACTTCTTGGGCCGTAGGGCGATGCGCCGCATGTCGTTGGGGTCCTTGACCTCGATGCCACCGGCCTCGATGCCCTGGAACAGGGTCACCAGCCGATTGCTGCGCACGCCCCAGACCTGCAACTTGACCTTCGTCTCGGTGGCGATCTGCAGCAGCGATTCCAACTTGCCGGCGGGGAAGAACACGCTGGCGCCCACGCTGCCGCCGGAGGCCTGCCGGCACATCAACGAGGTCTTGGCGTCGTCGATCTTGCCCTTGAT
Source organism: uncultured Enterobacteriaceae bacterium (assembly GCA_964438735.1). Classification (GTDB taxonomy): domain Bacteria; phylum Myxococcota_A; class UBA9042; order UBA9042; family UBA9042; genus CAYTLW01. The sequence goes on from CAYTLW010000109.1 coordinate 18,210, forward strand.
GAGCGCCACCTCTTCACGCTCGATGGCGCGGATCGGCGAGGGCTGCGGCGCGGTCAAGGACTCGCAAATCAGGACCTTGCCCAGGGCCGGCTTGGGGTCGAGCAGGATGCGCTTCATGTCGCCAGCGGCCGCGCCCACCTCGATGCCGCCGGACTTGACCCCCTCGAACAGACCGACGAGCTGGTTGTTGAAGAAGCCACGCTGCTTGAACTTCACCACCGTTCCGGCGCCCAGCTTCAACACCTCGGACTCCTTGCCCTTGGCGAAGAAGAGCAGCACCGACACCGTCACCCCCCGCATGTCGTCGCAATGCAGCACCGCCTTGCGGCCCGCCGTTTCGACGCCGACGGCATCCACAGCGGCCTTGTCGTAGCCGGCCACCTCCTGCGGGGTCACGGCCATCTTCGAGGTGCAGTCGAAGGACTTGTCCAGGTGGCGCGTCGGCCAGAGCAGCACGCTCAGCAGGTCGGGCGCGTTCTCGTTGGCAAAGGCGCTGTCCTTGGCCGAGTCGGACAGGCCGCGGAAGATACCCACCACCTGGTTGGCGAAGGTGCCTCGGATCTCGACGTTGAACACCGATTCCCGACCAATGTGCAGCAGGCTCCCCTTCTCACCTTTGGCGAAGTAGACCTGCACCGGCACGCTGTCCAGGCCCTCGCCGTGGGTGCGACAGAACACGCTGGTCCAGCGGTCGTCCAGCTCCCCTTCGATCAATTTGGTCGGCCCGCCATCGCCGAAATCCCGTACCTGCATCGGCAGCGGCGCCAACAGGCTCTTGCAGCGCACCGTCCGGCCCTTGAAGGTGTCCGTGGCGCCCTTGATGTCGGCGAAATTCACGTCCTCGGCGGGCGGCACCAGCTTGGCCAGGTTGTCACCGGGCAAGGCGGGATCTGCCGGGGCGGCTGTCGGGGCCGGTTTGGCCGCGGCTTCGACTTTGGCGGTCTCCGCGGCGGCCTCGGCGGCCTTCTCCGGGACAGGCCTGGCAGCCTCCGTCGTCGGAGCGGCTTCCTTCTTCTTGCCGCAGGCGGTCACCACCAGCAGTACAGCGGCGACAATGAGGAGGGTCCGCAGCCGCGATGATTGACGCATGATCGTTGTCCTCGAAGGGGTTTGGCGCAAGCAACCTGCCGGATGGTCCGACCCCGCCGGAGCGGTGTCAAGGCGACCTGAGGAACAAGCGCTTGACGGCCCGCCAACATTCCAAGATCGGGCCGGATTCCCATATTGATCTGGCATCTTCCGGCGTTTGACGCACTGTGTCATGTCCGCTAGCGTGCCGTTTGCAAGGCGATCACGGCGCGCATTCAGATGTTGAGGACCTCTACGTCGATCGCAACCGTCGCGCGATCGATGCCACCCGACAAAGGAGGAACACCATGGGCGAGACAGCGAAGGCATGGATTCTGCGTGAAGGCGACAGAGGAGACGGTCAGGCGAACATCGAGTTGGACGAGATCGACCTGCCCGAGATGGGCGACGAAGACTGCCTGGTCGAACCCCTGTACGGCTGCTGGGAGGGCAACATGGCCCACGCCATCCAGCGCAAACCGGTCGACGTCTGTCGGCAACGAGGCGAGGAGAAGGTGGCCCTGGGCAACGCTGGCGTCGTCCGCATCCTGAAGTGCGGCGACCGCGTCACCACCGTGCAGCCCGGCGACAACGCGATCCTGTTCTGCATCGGCAGTCGCGACAAGTGGGGTTATCCGCGCACCATCTTCGGCTACGACGCCATCGGCACCGTGGGTCTGCTGGCCCGCCGGACCATCTGCCGCCAGTACCAGGTCATCCCAATCCCGCACAACAGCCGCCACACCCTCAAGCAGTGGGCTGCCTTCTCGCTGCGCTACTGCACCGCGTGGTCCAACTGGCAGCAAGCCTACGGCTGCTGGCGCGTGCAGATGACGGTCGAGGACTGCCCGACCCCCTACGTCTGGGGCTGGGGCGGCGGCGTCTCCTGGGCCCAACTGACCCTGGCCCAGTACAGCGGCGCCCGCGTGGCGATGATCTCGTCGAACTCCCGCCGCCTGCGCGCCATCGCCAAGGCCGGCATGACGCCCGTGGATCGGCGCAACTTCCCGGCCCTGGACTATGACTCCGCCCGCTACAAGGCGGACAAAGACTATCGCAAGCGTTACCTCGCCAGCGAGAACACGTTCCTGAAGGAGGTCGACGCCAAGACCCAGGGCAATGGCGTGTCGATCTTCCTGGACTACGTCGGCTCGCCGGTCACCAGGGCCACCATCAAGGCCCTGTCACGTCAGGGCGTGGTCGCCACCGCCGGCTGGAAGGAGGGCATGAAGATCTCGCTCGTCCGCGCCATCGAGTGCATCGACCGACATACCCACGTGCACACGCACTACGCCCGCTATCCACAAGGCCAGGCGGCGGTGCAGTTCGCGGAGAACACGGGCTGGATGTCCGACGACACGCCGGATGCTGACGTGTATGGCTACGACAAGATCCCACAGCTCTTCGAGGATTACGTCAGCGGCCGGACGCATAGCTACTTCCCGATCTACGAGATCAACCCTGTCTGAGCGACGGAACCCGCACCCACGGGGCGCCGACTGCCCCCCGGAGCCCGACATGACCACCTTCGCTGACCTGGAGCTGGCGCTCGACCATGCAGACGCCGTGGTCTCCGCGTTGACCGACCGCCTCGCCGCGGCCACCAGCCGGGGGTTGCCGCCCAAACTCGTGACCGATCTGCTCCACGTCCATGGCGAGGAGGCGTTCCTGCTGGCGCGAAAGATCGCCGAGTTGCACGCCGCACGCACCCTGCTTGCGTCCATCGACGAGGGCGGCTCAAAGCACTCCCGGCAGGCCCGACTGGCGACCTACGCGGTGGCCCAGGTGGTGCTCGATCTGTACGCATCCATCGTGCGCCACGGACCCGCCTTCTGCGGCGGCGTCGAGCTGGACGTGGACCTGGATGCAGAGATTCACGGCACGGTCGTCGAAGCCGCCTCGCCAGCAGCGGTCGCCGCCCTGGCCCCATGGATCCTCGACGGCGGGGCCAGCGCCGCAGCCAGCTACGCCCTGGGCTCCGACCACGAGGACATCCGTTCGCTATTTCGCGACTTCGCCGACGAGCAGGTCGCGCCCCTGGCCGAGCACATCCACCGCGAGGACGCGCTGCTGCCCGAGAGCCTCATCGACGCATACCGCGAGATCGGCGTGCTCGGCATCACCGTGCCCGAGCGGTACGGCGGCCAGTTCATCGACCATCGCTCCATGGCCCTGGCCACCGAGGAGCTCTCGCGGGCATCCCTCGGCGCCGGGGGCTCGGTGATCACCCGCCCCGAAATCGCCGCCAAGGCCTTGTTGGAGGGCGGCACAGAGGCCCAGAAGAAGCAATGGCTGCCGCGCATCGCCAGCGGCGAGGAGGTCGTCTGCATCGCGGTCACCGAGCCGGGCGCCGGCTCAGACGTGGCCACCCTGCGCCTGGCCGCGACCAAGGTGGACGGGGGCTACGAGCTCACCGGCGAGAAGACCTGGTGCACATTCGCCGGCCGAGCCAGTGTACTGCTGGTGCTGGCACGGACCGGAACTCCAGAGTCCCGGGCCCGTGGATTGACCCTCTTGCTGGTCCCCAAGCCGCCGACCAAGGCGCCCGCCGATGATCGCAGCTTTGCCCACGAGGACGGTCGCGGCGGCACCATGAGCGGTCGCGCCATCCCCACCGTGGGCTATCGCGGCATGCACAGCTTCACGGTCTTCTTCGACAAGTGGTTCGTGCCCGACGAGCTGCGGGTCGGCGACGAAGGCAAGGGTTTCGGCCTGCAGATGAAGGGTTTCGCTGGCGGTCGCATCCAGACCGCCGCCCGAGCGGTCGGCGTCATGGAAGCGGCCCTTCGAAGCGCCGTGACCTACTGCAACGAGCGCCGCGTCTTTGGGCGCACCCTCGGCGAGCTGCCTCTGGTGCGCCGCAAGCTGGCCGACATGGCCGCCCGCATCGCCCTCAGCCGACAGATGACCTATGCCGTATGTGACCAGATGGACAGCGGCGGCGGGCAGATGGAAGCCAGCCTGGTCAAATTGCTCGCCTGTCGCGACGCCGAGAGCGTCACCCGCGAGGCCATGCAGCTGCACGGCGGCATGGGCTACAGCGAGGAGTTTGCCGTCAGCCGCTATTGGCAGGACGCCCGCGTGCTGTCTATCTTCGAGGGTGCCGAGGAGGTGCTCGCCATCCTGGTGATCGCCCGCAGCGCCCTTCGGGACCGACTCAGCCAGCCCATGCCCTGACCCGGAGGCCTCCGATGGCCGGTGGACGTGATCCCTGGATCATCCGAACCTACGCAGGCTTCGGTGACGCCCGACAGACCAATCGCCGCTATCGCGACAACCTCGGACGCGGTCAACGCGGCCTGAGCGTGGCCTTCGATCTGGCCACCCAATGCGGTTACGACCCCGACCACCCCATGGCCCGCGGCGACGTCGGCCAGGCCGGCGTGTCGGTGGCCCACCTGGGCGACATGGCGGAGCTCTTCGACGAGATCGAGCTGGGCGAGATCAACACGTCCATGACCATCAACGCCACCGCGCCGTGGCTCTACGCGCTCTACCTCGCCCTGGCCGACAGCCGCGGCACGCCCCGCGCGGTCTTGCGCGGCACCACCCAGAATGACCTGCTCAAGGAGTTCGTCGCCCGCGGCACCTACATCTTCGACCCGGAGACCTCGCTCCGCCTGAGCACCGACCTGATCCGCTCGGCCGTCCAGCAAACCCCGCGCTGGAATCCGGTCAACTGCTGCGGCTACCACCTGATGGAGTCCGGAGCGGCGCCCGAAGAGGAGGTCGGCTACGCGCTGCTGGGCGCGTTGCTGTTGATCGATGGCGTGCGCGACGATCTCGATCAGAAGGCGCTGGCCAGGGTCGTCGAGGCCATCAGCTTCTTCGTCAACAGCGGCATCGAATTGGTGCCCGAGATCTCGAAGATCCGCGCCTACTCCCGGCTCTGGCCCGACCTCTGCGAGCAGCGGTACGGCGTGCGGCCGCGTTTCCGCGCCGGCTGCCAGGTCCGTTCGCTCAGCCTGACCGCCCAGCAGCCGGAGGTGAACATCGTCCGGATCGCGTTGCAGGCCCTGCCGGTCATCGCCAGCGCCTCTGCCCGCGTCGGCGCGCTCCAGCTGCCTGGCTTTCGGGAGGCTCTCTCCCTGCCCGATGAAGCAGAACAGACCCTGGGCCTGCGCACGCAGCAGGTGCTCATGCACGAGACCGGCCTGTCCGACTGGCCGGACATCTTCGAGGGCAGTCACGTCATTGAAGCCGAGACCCAGCGCATCGAGCGCGACGCCCGCGAGATCGTGCAGGCGGGCCTGCTGCTCGGATATGAGCGCGCCATCGACGCCCTGGCCAGCCTGCTGACGCGACGTATGGCGCAATGGCAGCACGACATGGAATCGGGCCGGCGAACCGTGGTCGGCGTCAACCGCTTCGACGAGGCCGTGCCCTTCGCGCGGGCTGGCGCCTCCGCGCAGACACCGCCGGCGGACCTGCTGGCCGCCCAGCGGAGCGAGGACCTGGCGGACTGGCGCGCATCGAGGGATGAATCCAACTGGTCGCGAGCGCGCGACGATCTCATCGAGGCCGCGCGCGCCGATTCGAGCATCATCGAGCCCTCGGTCGCCTTCGCCAAGGCGGGCGGCACCACCGGCGAGTGGACCGATGCCCTGCTCGAGGTATGTGGGGCGCGCTACGTCGCACCGCTGGGGGTGGAGGCCGCGCCGGTCCGGTCGCGGCCCGCCAAGGTGGTCAAAACCGCGGACTGGACCCGTACCCAGAAGACGCTCAAGCCGACCAGAATCCTGCTCGCCAAGGCCGGCTTGGATGGCCACGTCAACGCCCTGCGAATCCTCGCCCTGGCCATGCGCGAGGCCGGCATGGAGGTGATCTACGCCGGCCTGGCCCGATCGGGCGAGGCGCTGGCCCGCACCGCCCTGTCCGAGTCGGTCGATGTCATCGGCATCTCGAGCCTCTCCGGCGGCCACCTGCACCTGGCCAGAGAGCTGCACGAGGCGCTACAGGAGGTCGACCTGCACGACCTGCCCGTAGTCATGGGAGGCATCATCCCCGACCGGGATCAGGCCACCCTGCGTACCTTTGGGGTGCGCCGCATCTTCACCCCGGCCGATACCGACGTGTCGACAATCGTGGATGCCATCTGCAAGATGGTGCAGAGATGAACGAACTCGAACAGCGCGACCTGCAATTCATCAGCCAAGCCGCAGCGTACCTGGAGCGACCCGGCTTCCTGGTCCGCATCAGTGGGGTATTGGGCCGGCCCGCGGAGCTCATGTTGCGCGCCCTGCCGGCCCCCGCCGAACGGCTGGTCACCCGGTCGACCGAGCGAGCGCTGCGGGCGGCCATGAAAGCCTCTCTGGCCACCCTGCGTCGCCCCCCGGAGGACGTTTCCAATCGCGACGCGTTGTCGCTTTACGGCATGACTCTGGGCTCCGGCGCGCTGCACACGGGCGCGGGATACTTCACTGGCTTCACGGGCGGCCTCATGGGCATCGCCGCGTTGCCGGTCGAGTTGCCGCTGACCACAGCCATCATGCTGCGCTCCATCGCCGACATCGCCCGCCGAATGGGCCACGATGTGCGCGATCCTGCAGTGCAACTGGAGTGCCTGGCCGTGCTGGGACTGGGTCACGCCCAGTCACCCGCCGATGGCATGCGCGGTGGTGACGTCATCGGCGGTGGCGACGTGCCCTTCGAGCCCGGTTACTACGCTGTACGGACCAGCCTCATCTCGGCCGTCGGCAACGCCGCACGCCATGTCGCCGGCGCCACCCCCGGAGAACTGGTCAAGGCGATGATGCGAGGCCGCGCGCCCGCACTGAGTGGCCTGCTGGCGTCCATCGCCAACCGCTTCGAACTTGTTGTCGCGCAGAAGACCATCCTGCAGCTCCTGCCAGTGCTGGGCGCGGCCACCGGCACGGCCGTCAACCTCGCCTTCCTGGATCACTTCAACGAAGTCGCCCGCTACCACTTCGGTTTGCGGTTGCTCGAGATACGCCACGGCGATTCAGTCGTGCGAACAGCGTATGAACGGGCCTTGACCCCGCCCGGAGAGTCGTCCAAGGTCGGCAGGGTGATCGAAGGCGACATCCCGGACCCGCCCGCCAAAGTGTGAAGGACTATGTAGCCGGCGCCTCGCGGCCAGATCGACCAGGATCCCTAAAATCGCACAATCCTCGCGTCGGCATCGCAAGATGTGTTCACCGACCAACGACTTGTTTATAGTAAGATATTCGCCGGACAATCCGTGGAAGGCGCCACGCTGCATGCAGAAATATCTTCCTTGATCATTGCTAATTACTATCTCATAGATGTATCTTATTTGGTTCGATCGCATCGTGCTTGATAATTGGCTAGTTTATATATATCAAGCCTCTGCCAACATGAAGTTGGGGTCTCGTGGCCCGAACGGCCTGGCGATCGAATCGACTCTGCAGTCAGACTCCGACGTCCTGTTCGAACATCCTGACTCCTTTGCAGGAATCGATGTCGACCTTCCGCAATCAGGTCGTTGACGAATGCTGCCCACGCACCGCGACGGCCAGGAAGGGCGCAATCGCCCGGTCGCCGTACAAGTTCGACGCTCAGCCATAAGTAGCTGACACCAAAGGTGATGCTAAGCGCCCCTGCACCGGGGCCAGGGCGCCCCAATTGAGCGTTTATCGTATAGTTTCCGGGACTTGTGAACATCCCGCGGAGACTGCAGCATGAAATGGACGGCTGGAATCCCAGTTCCTTCGCCGCCCGTCAATTGCCCGGAGACCCAGATGGCTCACCAGCTCCACCCAGCGCCCTCCCCCTCCGCCACCGGTCGTATCCTTGTGGCGTTGGCGGCTGGCTTCATGCTCGCCTCCTGTGGCACCGATACGGGCGAGAACCACCCCGAGGCCAACGCGGATTCCGCCCCAGAGGCGGGCGCCCTGGCCAACGCTGACAACGTCGCAGGCGGTCACGCTGCGGACGACCAGACCCCTGACGGGCAAGACAACAACGCAGGCAAGTCGGGCGCAGAAGGTTGGCGTGCCATTGGTGAGAGCTCGGACGACGAGACTGCTCCCAATACAGAAAAGGCGGACCGCCCCGAAGCGGCACCTGATCCAACGCGCGGCCACGACGATCGGGGCGACGGCGCGAACAACGGTAGCCAGGGCGGCAGCAGCAAAGACAGGAAAGACGGCGGCAAGGCCGGCGACGACAGTAAGTCTGACCGCAGCTCCGACGGTGGCGATGACGGCAAGGCCGGCGGCGGTAGCAACAGTGGCAAAGACGGCAAGGCCGGCGGCAGCTCGAAGGGCGGCGATGACGGCGAAGCTGGCGGCGGCGACAACGGTGGCAAAGACGGCAAGGCCGGCAGTGAGTCAAAGGGTGGCGACGACGGCAAGGCTGGCGGCGGCAATAACAGCGGTAGCGACGGCAAGGCCGGTGGCGATTCGAAGGGTGGCGACGACGCCAAGGCTGGCGGCGGCAATAACAGCGGTAGCGACGGCAAGGCCGGTGGCGATTCG
>CAYTLW010000110.1:0-5914 GCA_964438735.1 uncultured Enterobacteriaceae bacterium
CGTTGCACTGCTTGTCGCCGCACTTGGGTGGGCACTTGCCGCAGTCCTTTTCGCAAGTGCTGCAGGTCTCCTTGCCGTTGCACTGCTTGTCGCCGCACTTGGGTGGGCACTTGCCGCAGTCCTTTTCGCAGCTGCTGCAGGTCTCCTTGCCGTTGCATGTCTTGTCGCCGCAGACGGGCGCGCAGGGGCCGCAGTCCTTGGCGCAGGTGGTGCACGTCTCCTTGCCGTTGCAGTCGCCATCGCCGCAGGATGGCGGCACGTCCGGATCTCCCGATGCGTCGGTGAGCGCGGCCGCGTCAGTGGGGGCCTCAGCGTCCGTGGCGCCCGCCTCCACCGGATCTGCCGCGTCGTCGGATCCCACGGGTGCCGCCGCGTCGGGTTCGACCGCGTCGGTCGTCAGCCCGTCGGGCACGCCGGAATCCTGTGTCTGTCCGTCGGCTGCAAAGCCGATGGTGATCGGGCCTTCGTTGGCCTCCGAACAGCCGCCTGGCAGCGCGGCCAGGGCGACGCAGGCGACCAGCAATGACGTCCAGACCCGCATGGCATCGCTCCTGTCTTCTGGCGGCGAGTTGCGCCCGCGCCCCTGGCGCAGGCTAGCGGCGCCCGGATGTGGGCGCAACGCGGTGAAGCGCCCTGGCGTGGCCGGTGCCCTCTCGGACGGTGCCAGGCGACGACTCGGGGCAAGACGCGGCAGACCCTCCCTCCATGTGGCAGCAGGCCACGCCATAGATCGACCGCGATTGCAGGGAGTTCGACGCCATTCACGAGCCCGCAAACCGTCCTCGCGCTACCGTATCCGCTACCGGGGAGCAGTGCCCGGGCGACCCGGAAGAGGAGGTAGTCATGGAGATTCAGGTGGGCGTCGATATCCAGGCGCCGGTCGACACGGTCTGGAATGTCATCACGGACATCGAGAACTCGGTCGATGTGATCAGCGGCATCGAGGAGATCGAGGTGCTCAACAGCCCGGACGAGGGCCTCGAGGGCTTCAAGTGGCGCGAGACCCGGACCATGTTCGGCAAGACCGCGACCGAAGATATGTGGGTCACCAGCGTCGCCGAGCAGCAGTCCTACACCGTGCGCGCGGAGAGCCACGGTGCGGTGTATACCAGCCTCATCTCGGTGGCGCCGGAGGGCGAGTCGACGAAGTTGACCATGAGCTTTCGCGGCGAACCGCAGACGTTCTTCACCAAGATCATGACCGCGACGCTGGGCCAGCTCTTCAAGGGGGCCACCCGCAAGGCCCTGCAGAAGGATATGGACGACATCAAGGCGCATATTGAGCGTGGTGATGCCCAGGCCTGATTCGGTCCGTTGAACCGCGCCGCCTGATCGGCACTTCCCGGGCCTGGCCCGCAGCGGCCTGCTCTCGGCGCCCCGCTCTACCTGCCAGACGCCAACGCAAGGACCTCGTCACCAAACGCGCGGATCGAGGCCACCCGGTCCAGGCGTTCGGCCACTTCGAATCCGCCCCGGCGCAGGCGGGCGCGTCGCTCTTCGCTGCGGAGTACGTCGCGCAGGGCCCGGTCCAGGCCGGCGACGTCATGTGCCGCCACCAACATGCCCGTCCGGTCATCCTGGACCACCTCGGAGATCGCGCCCAGGTCTGCCGCGATGACGATCGTGCCCATGGCCATGGCCTCGAGCAGAACCCGCGGCACCGCGCCCTCCCTCCGACTGAAGAGCACCATCAGGTCCAGGGCGCCCATAAGTGCGACCACGTCGGTGAAGTGGCCGAGGAAGCGGGTCCGCGCGCTCAGCCCCAGCTCGTGCACATGTTGCCGCAGCTCGGCCTCCAGCGGGCCCTGGCCGGCGATGACGACCGCCAGCTCGGCATGGTCCATCGCGATCGGAGCGATGACGTCCAGGGTCTGATGCAGGTTCTTGCGCTCGTGCAGGCTGCCGACCAGCCCCAGGGCCACCTGGGCGCCGTCGAGCCCGAAGCGTGCCCGATTGACCCCCGGATCCGCGATGGCCTCGGGTCGAAAGAGCGCGCGATCCGCGCCCATGTAGTTGACGGAGATGCGCGCTCGCGGCACGTCGCATTGCGACTCGATCTCGCCCCCGGTCCGCTCGGAGACGGCGAAGATGCGGCGCACCCGGCTGCCATGGTCGGGAAAGTAGTTGGCGGCTGTGAACTCCGCGCGCACCGTGCCGGTCTTGGTCAGCAGGGCCGTGTCCGGACTCTCCTCGACCAGCCGGTGCAGGATGGCTGTGGTCGAGGCGCCGCGCTCGAAGTGGGAGACATGCCAGACCAGCTGCGGCCGCTCGACGAGGAAGACCCTGATCCGCTCCAGCTCGGCCTCGTCCTGGGCGTAGAAGAGGTCTCTGTCGAAGAGCAGGATCCGCGCCTCTGCGAAGCGCTCGGCGACGACCTCGTGGATGCGCTGGCGTCGGTCGCAGACGATGCCCAGCGGCGCCCGGCCGTGGAGCTCGGCCATGGCGGCGACCACCCAGTTCTGCGGCGAGACGCGCTCGATCTTGTCGTCGAAGAATGTGATGGCCCGCATCGTCACCTTCCAGGCGGCCGTCGGCCCCACACGCTGGCCAGGCTCAGCCCGGCGATGATGTGCCAGATGCCCCACCAGGCCGTCACCACCGCCATGCCGCCCAGCCCGTCGAAGAAGCCGAAGATGATGATCAGCCCCAGCCCCGAGTTCTGAATGCCCACCTCGATGGCCACTGCGCGGCGTTCGGCGATGCGCAACCTGCCCAGGGTGGCCATGCCATAACCCAGCGACAGGGCCGTGGCGTTATGCAGCAGCACCGGCAGGAAGACCAGGCTGATGAAGGCCAGGAAATGGCCGTAGTTCTTGTGGAAGGCGATGACGATGAAGAGGGCGAAGAAGCCTATCGAGGCGATCTTGAACGGCCGCACCAGCTTCGCCGCGACCTTGGGACGCCAGTGGGCCGTGGCCATACCCACCGCCAGCGGCAGACCCAGCAGCGTGGCGACGGTGACCAGCAGCTCGAGCGGATTGAGCGCGACATCCTTCAGCACCGCCGCGGTCGACGGATGCATCCCGCCCCAGAACGCCAGGTTCAGGGGCGTCATCACCACCGCCGCCGCAGTGGAGACGGCCGTCATGGCGATGGAGACCGCCGTGGCCCCGCGCGACAGGTGGGTGATGAAGTTGCTGACGTTGCCGCCGGGGCATGCCGCCACGAGGATCATGCCCAGCGCCACCGAAGGGGGTGGCTCGATGATGCGGGTGAGCACCCAGGTGGCCGCGGGCAGGACCAGGAACTGGGCCACCAGCCCCAACGCCGGGGCCAGTGGGCGGCGCAGGGCGCGCTTGAAATCGTCCACCCGAAGGTCGAGGGCCACGCCGAACATGACCAGGCCCAGGATGATGTTGAGCACCCACAACCCGCCCTGGTTGAAGGCCAGGTCCGCCTGGTCGATCGCGTGCATGGGATCCTGTGTGTAGGCGCCAGAGGTCAGAGGTCGCAGCGGTCGGGAGGCGTCCACACCTACCCCGCGGCGGCTACGGGCGCAAGGCTGATGAGCGCCCCGGGCAGGCGTGCATGGGGCGGTCCAGTGCGGTAGAGTCGACCAGAGGTGTCAGACCCTCACACTTCACAACTCTGCCATCCAACTACTTGATCAGTGGTAATCCCCCTAAGAGGTGACCGAGTGAACGTTGCCCCCTCCGCCCGCCTCTCATCGCTCCTGGTGGCCTTACTGACCGCAGTGATGACGGCGAGTTGTGTCTCCATCATCCCCTCGCTGGTGCCGCACGTGGACGCCGAGAAGGACATCAAGACCCAGTTCCCCTTCCGGTCCAAGTTCGTCGACGTGCTCGCTTCGAAGATGCACTACGTCGACGTGGGTAAGGGCGCGCCCATCGTGCTGCTGCACGGCAACCCCACATCCAGCTACCTCTGGCGCAATGTGATCCCCCACCTGGCCAAGACCAATCGGGTCATCGCTGTCGACCTCATCGGCATGGGCAAGAGCGGCAAGCCGGATATCCCCTATCGCTTCGACGACCATATGCGCTACTTCGACGCGTTCATGGATGCCATGCGCCTGAAGGACGTGACGTTTGTGCTGCACGACTGGGGCGGGGCCATCGGTTTCGACCATGCCATGCGGCACCCGGAAAACACCCGCGCCGTCGCCTTCATGGAGGCCCTGATCCACCCCATCGCCTGGGACGAAATGAGCTGGCCCGAGGCCCACCTCTTCCGCACCATGCGCTCCAAGGATGGCGACACCCTGCTCATGGACGAGAACTATTTCGTCGAGAAGCTGGTGCCCGCCTTCGCCGGACGGCCGCTGGGCTACGAGGAGATGTATGCGTATCGCGCGCCGTTCAAGAAGGTCGCCCATCGCAAGCCGGTGCGCCTGTTCCCGCAGGAGGTACCCTTTGACGACAAGAAGCCGGCCGACAACTACAAGCGCATGATGGCCACCTACAACAAGATCAAGACCTCCAAGGTGCCGCTCCTGCTGCTGACCGCCGATCCGGGCGCCATCATCAAGCCGGAGGTGGCCGCGCGCTTCAAGAAGGACATGCCACGGTTGAAGGTCCAGGCGGTCGGAGCGGGCATCCACTACATCCAGGAGACGCAGCCGACCGCCATCGGCAAGGCGCTGGTGAAGTGGATCGGTGCGTTGCCGGCGTGGAAGGGTGCGGTCGTGGCACCATGACCAGCACATTTGCCGATCTGGGCCTGCCCGAGGGTCTGTTGGAGACGCTGGAGGCGCTCGGATTCGAGACGCCGACGCCGATCCAGGCGGCTGTGATCCCGCCGTTGTTGGAAGGACATGACCTCATCGGTCGGGCGCGCACAGGCTCGGGCAAGACGGCGGCCTACGGGTTGCCGATGCTGGTGAAGATCGCCGCGTCCGTGGCCGAACGGCCGCCGGATGGCACGGTGCGGGCTCTGGTGTTGACGCCGACCCGCGAGTTGGCCCTGCAGGTGACGGACGCATTGCGGCAGCTGGGCGAAGGTGCCGGGCTGCAGATGTTGACGGTCTATGGCGGCGCTTCGTACGGGCCGCAGCTGCGCGGGCTCAAGCGCGGGGCGCCCGTCGTGGTGGGCACGCCGGGCCGGCTGATCGACCTGCTGGAGCGCAAGGCGCTGCGCCTGGAAGGCGTCGAGCTGGTGGTTCTGGACGAGGCCGACGAGATGCTGGCCATGGGCTTCATCGAGGACGTGGAGCGGCTGCTGGCCGATACCCCCGATGAGCGCCAGGTAGCGCTGTTGTCGGCGACCATGCCGGCAGCGATTCGGCGCATCGCCGAGACGACGTTGCGTGAGCCGGTGACGGTGCAGATCGACGGCGGTCGGGCGGCGACCGATCACATCACGCAGCGCTGGATGGCTGTGCAGCAGCGTTTCAAGGCCGAGGCGTTGGTGCGCTTGCTGCGTTCGGAGCCGGCCGAGGCCACGCTGGTCTTCTGCCGCACCCGGGCGGGCTGCGACGAGGTGTCCGAGACATTGCGCCAGTCCGGCATCGACGCCCTGGCCTTGCATGGCGACCTGAACCAGCCGGCACGAGAGAAGGTGGTCGCTCAGCTGCGCGACGAGCGCGTGCGCGTGGTGGTGGCCACAGATGTGGCCGCGCGCGGCCTGGATGTGGACGCGCTCAGCCACGTAGTCAACGTGGACCTGCCGAACAACGCCGAGGTCTATACCCATCGGATTGGCCGGACCGGCCGGGCCGGGCGCCCCGGCAAGGCGACCACCCTGGTGGCCAGTGCCGAGTGGCGGCGTTTTCTGGGCATGGCGCGCCAGCTGCGGCCGGATATCGACGAGATCCGGGCGCCCAGCGATCGGGACATCGCCGATGCCCAACGGGACGCGCTCGTCAGCAGCGTGCTCGGGCCCCTGGGCGACGATCCGGCGGCCAGCTACGACGGCGCCCGCCTGGCCGTGGCGCGGCGCTGGATCGCTGACGTGG
>CAYTLW010000110.1:6014-26045 GCA_964438735.1 uncultured Enterobacteriaceae bacterium
TCGGACCTGGTGGGCGCCATCGCCCGCACCGCAGACATCCCCGGCCACGCCATCGGCAAGATCCGCATCTTTGACAAGGTCAGCTTCGTGGCCTTGCCCGAGGCGCTCGCCGTGCAGGTCCTGGAGCGCGCCGAGACCCTGCAGATTCGCGGGATGCGCGTGGCCGTGCTGCGCGCTCGCGAGCAAGGCCAGACCGGTCGACCGCCGCCCGGGCGGCGTGGGCCGCCGCCAGCTCGCAAGGCGCGCCAGAATTAATCAGACACCGGGTCCGATGCATTCGCACCTCTAGGTACTTTTACTGGCGCGACTCAATCATTGTGCCCATGGGCGCTGATCCGGTCTGGGGATAATCTCACTTGGAGGACGGCCCTGGATCCCGCTCGTCATCGTGCCATGCCTCCGGCGAGCCCGGGCCCGTCGCGGAGGTGGCGACATGAGCGCCGGCGGTGCGCCCAGAATCGGCGTCTACATCTGGCGTTGCGGGACCGACATCTCGGGCGAGGTGGACGTTGCCGACGTCACCGAATTCGCCCGCGGACTGGCCGGCGTCGTGGTCTCCCGCGAGTATCGCTTCACGTGCTCCGAGCCGGGCCAGGGCCTGATCCAGAACGACATCCGCGAGCACCAACTCGATCGCGTGGTTGTCGTCTCGTGCTCGCCTTGGATGCACGAATCGACCTTCCGCGGCGCCTGCGAGGACGCGGGTGTGAACCCTGCTCTCTTCAACATGGCGAACATCCGCGAACATGTCTCCTGGGTGACCGTCGACACCGACGCCGCCAGCGACAAGGCCCGCGCCCTGGTCGCCGCCGCTGTGGCCCGTGCGGCCAACCTGGGGCCGCTGGAGCGGCGCACGGTGGACGTCGACCCGGCGGTCATGGTCGTCGGCGCCGGCATCGCCGGCATCCAGTCGGCGCTGGACATCGCCGACGCCGGCCACCAGGTCTTCCTTGTCGAGCAGGACACCGCCATCGGCGGCCACATGGCTCGCTTCGACAAGACCTTCCCGACCCTGGACTGCTCGGCCTGCATCCTGACGCCGAAGATGGTCCAGGTGGCAAGACACCCCAACATCAAGCTGCTCACCGGCGCCAGGGTGGAAGCGGTCTCGGGTTTTGTCGGCAATTATGACGTCACGATCCGCCAGAAGGCGCGCTTCGTGGACGAGGAGAAGTGCACCGCCTGTGGTGAATGCGAGCAGGTCTGCCCGGTCTCGGTGCCCGACCCCTTCGAGGAGGGCATGACCACCCGCAAGGCCATCTACCGCAACTTCCCCGAGGCGGTGCCGGCGGCTTTTGCCATCGATCATCCCCAGACGGCCCCCTGCAAGATGACGTGCCCCATCGGCCAGGACGTGCAGGGCTACCTGGCGCTGGTCAGGGAGGGTCGGCTGAACGAGGCGCACGCCCTGATCCGACGCACGAATCCGCTGCCTTCGGTCTGCGGTCGCGTCTGTTACCGCCCCTGCGAGGAGGGCTGTCGGCGGGCGCTGGTCGACGACTCGGTCGCTGTGCGCGCCATCAAGCGCTTCGTGCTCAATCGAACCTCCATCCCGGCCGAGGCGTGGGCAACCGCGCCCCGCACCGGACTGGTGGTGGCCATCGTCGGCTCAGGTCCCGCCGGTCTGACGGCGGCGCACGACCTGGCGAGGGCGGGGCACACCGTGCAGATCTACGAGCGGGACGAGCGACCCGGCGGCATGTTGCGGGTCGGCATCCCGGCCTTCCGGCTGCCGCGCGACGTGCTGGAGCGCGATCTCGAGGTCATCCGCCGCATGGGTGTGGTGATTGAGACCGGCGTGGCCATCAACGCCGAACGACTGCAGACCCTGCGCGAGGAATTCGACGCCGTATTCATCGCGACCGGTGCGCACGCGCCCATGAAGATGGGCATCCAGGGCGAGGAGCTCGAGGGCGTGCTGGCAGGCGTGCGCTTCCTGCGCCGTGTCAACACCGGCGAGCGGGTCGAGCTCGGCGAACGGGTGGCCGTCATCGGCGGCGGCAATACAGCGATCGACGCCGCCCGCGTGGCCGCGCGTCTGGGCGCCACTGTCAAGGTCCTGTACCGGCGCTCGCGTGAGGAGATGCCCGCCAGTGACGAGGAGATCGAGGCGCTCCTGTCCGAGGGCATCGAGATCCGCTTCCTCATAGCGCCCCGGCGCTTCATCGGCGCCAACGGCAGGGTGCGCGGCATCGAATTGGTCGAGACGAAGCTGGGAGAGCCCGACGAGAGCGGTCGCCGTCGTCCGGAACCGGTGCCTGCGACCGAGCACATTCAGTTCTTCGACAACGTCATTCCCGCGGTCAGCCAGACCGTCCAGTACCACCACCTGGCCAGCCCGGAGATCGAACTCACCCGCTGGAATACACCGGTGGTCGACCATGTCACCGCGGCCACCTCGGCGCCCAAGGTCTTCGCGGGCGGCGACCTGGTGCGCGGCCCGTCATCTGTGGCGGAGGCCATGGCGGACGGACGCCGTGCCGCCACAGCGATCGACAACCTGCTCAACGGGCGGGACGCCGACCACGGCCTGCAGCCGCCCATCGCGCCACCGTCCCTGCCCGAAGAGGAGGAGCGGCTGACCCTGCGCATCCGCCACGATGAGGAGCGCCGCGCCACCGTGCCGGAGCTCGACCCCCACCTGCGAATGAACAGCTTCGAGGAGGTCGAGCTGGGCCTGATGGCAGAAGTCGCCATGGCCGAGGCAGCCCGTTGCCTGGAATGCGGCGTCTGCGCAGGCTGCCGGCTGTGCGCCTCCGTCTGCCAGCCCCGCGCGATCGACTACGACATGGAGGATTCGATCACGGACGTTCGGGTGGGCTCGGTGATCCTGGCGACGGGGTTCCAGGCTTTCGAC
The DNA here is from genome assembly GCA_964438735.1 of uncultured Enterobacteriaceae bacterium. GTDB lineage: Bacteria > Myxococcota_A > UBA9042 > UBA9042 > UBA9042 > CAYTLW01. The sequence continues at coordinate 8,872 of CAYTLW010000110.1, forward strand.
GCCAGCGAGGCGCCCGAGTACGGCCACGGGCGAATCGCCGACGTCTATACCGGGCTCGAGTTCGAACGTATGAACAGCGCTTCCGGGCCGACTGGCGGCGCCATCCGCACCCACGACGGCCGGGTGCCCGAGTCCGTGGGCATCATTCACTGTGTCGGCAGCCGCGACACACGCCGCAATGAATACTGCAGTCGCGTCTGCTGCATGTACGCGCTGAAGTTCGCCCATCTGGTGCGCGAAAAGACCGGCGCCGAGGTCTACAACTTCTACATCGACATGCGCTGCTTCGGTAAGGGCCACGAAGAGTTCTACGGCAGACTGCTGCAAGAGGACGTGCGCTTCGTGCGCGGCCGGGCGGCCCTGGTCACCGACTCCCCCATGAACGACCAGGAGAAGGGCAAGCTCATCGTGCAGGTCGACGACACGTTGCTGGGCGAGGTCCGGCGGGTGCCCCTGGACATGGTCGTGCTGGCGACGGGGCTGGAGGCGCGGGCGGATTCCCACGACATGGCCCGCCTGTTCGGCATCGGCGTCGACAAGGATGGCTTCTTCATCGAGCAGCATGCCAAGCTCGGCCCGGTCTCCACGCCCAAACAGGGCGTCTTCATCGCCGGCGCCTGCCAGGGCCCCAAGGACATCCCAGACGCGGTCGCACAGGCCTCGGCGGCGGCGGCCAAAGCGCTCTCCATGGCCACTCGTGGCGCCGTCGCCATCGAATCGGCGGTCGCCTTCGTCGACTCGGAACCCTGCTCCGATTGTCGCGACCGTCGCGACCAGTGCGCCCTGTCAGCGATCACCTGGGACGCCGCCAATACGGTGACGGTCATCAACGAGGCGTTGTGCAGGGGCTGCGGCACCCGCGCCGCCGCCTCTCCCAGCTCGGCCATCGAGGCCCATGTGCACGAGTTCAATCGCTTCTACAACCCCACCTCAGCCTTGCGCGGGAGGGCCGAATGAGGACGATTCACATCGACCCCATGACCCGGCTGGAGGGGCACGGGAGCATTCATATCTTCCCCGACGACGACGGCGCCGTTGCCAACGCCTGCTACCAGGTGCCGGTCCTGCGCGGCTTCGAGAAGTTCGTCGAGGGGATGCCTGTCGAGGAGGTTCCTCACCCTGTGACGCGGATCTGCGGTGTCTGTCCGGCGGCCCATCACCTCGCCGCCGGCAAGGCCTGTGACGCTGTGTTCCGCGTGGAGCCGCCGCCAGCGGCGTAGAAGTGGCGCGAGCTGTTCTATTCAGCTCACTACGTCCACTCCCACAATGCGCACTTCAACGCTCTGGCGGCGGCCGATTTCATCCTCGACTGGATCTGCAGAAGACAAGCCCGGGATTCGTCAGAACATGTCGATTTACAGCCGAAGCGATCCCGGTCAATCTGCCCTGGAACCGCCGACGGGCTGGCCGTCGCTGCGCACCCCATGGAGGCCGTCGTGGCCATTTTCAAGAAGAAGACCCTCACCTCGCTGGCGCGGACCTGCGGCTGAGGCGCGAAGATCGGTCCGACGGTTCTGTCGGACGCCCTACAGGGCCTGCCCAGGCCCACCGACGCGAACCTCCTGGTCGGCTACGAGACAGCCGACGACGCCGCCGTTTATCGTCTGACCGACGAGATCGCGGTCATCAGCACGTGTGACTTCATCACCCCGCCGGTCGACGATCCGTGGTGGTTCGGCCAGATCGGCGCCGCCAACGCCTTGTCCGACGTGTGGTCCATGGGCGGCGAGCCGAACACGGCGCTCAACCTGGTCATGTTCCCGGCCAGACACCTCGACATGGGCGTGCTGCACCAGATTCTGCGCGGCGGACAGGCCAAGGTCGCCGAAGCCGGCGCCAGCCTGGTGGGCGGTCACACCGTCGATGACGAGGAGCCGAAATATGGCCTCAGCGTCAACGGCACGGTCCACCCCGAGCGCATCCTGACCAACGCCGGCAGCCGCCCCGGCGACGCCCTCGTCCTGACCAAGCCCCTGGGCACCGGCGTGCTCTTCAACGCCATAAGGGGTGGAAAAATTAAGCTAGCCGAATTTCTCGATGACGTGTTGCCAATCATCGCCGGCTTGAATGGTCCGGCCATGCGCGCAGCGCTCCGATTCGACCTGCACGCCTGCACCGACATCACCGGCTTCGGCATCGCCGGCCATGCCCTGGAAGTGGCCCTGGGCTGCAACGCCCGGGTGGTGCTGGACCAGCTGGCCCTGCCGGTCTATCCCGGCGCGACCGAGATGATCCGCAAGGGCGTCACCACCGGCTCCAACTTCGGCAATCGACAAATGTGCGAGGGCCGGCTCGAGCTGCCGCCGCAGCGCGCCGGACATGAAGAAGAGCTGCTCTTCGATCCGCAGACCTCCGGTGGCCTGCTGATCAGCCTGCCCGAGGCCGAAGCCGACGACCTGGTTGTCGCCCTGCACGCGGCGGGCGTCGCGCACGCCGTTCGGGTCGGTCACGTCCAGTCAGGGGAGCCTGGTGTAACGATCTTGTGACCGCCATGCGGATAGCCCTTGCATCCGCGTCCAGGTGTTCGTTACAATTCTTTACATCTGAGTACTCCGCTGCGGGCTCTCCGGAGCGGCGTCGTCTTCGTCGGACTGGCCCCAAATGGGTCGACCATGGGGGCAGCCATCACCCGCCAGGGCACCACCGCCTGTCTCGCGGCCTTGCTGGCGTTTGGCGCTGTGCCCAGCTGTCAATCCTCCGGTCCCGAAGCGACGTCCGAGTCCGAAAACTCCTCCGCCGGACCGGACATCGAAGAGGCGACCGACGCGGGCCCCTCCGGCGGCACCTGGTCCCTGGCCGACATCGCCAAGCTCGACCAGCTGTCCCTGCCCCCGCCCGTCGACGCTGGCGGATTCGTTGACGCCGGCACGCCAGACATTCCTGCCAGCACGAAGACCGCCTGCACGCCCGGCAAGACCTCCGTCGGCTGCCCTGGGAGCGACGGCTGCCCGTGCACCACCCACGCCGAGTGCGACAACTGCCTCTGTGCCGGCACCAGCGGCCACAAAGGCGTCTGCGCCGCGCCCTGTGAAGGATCCTGCGAGGCCGCCGACGAGCGTTGCGTCTACACCGGCACCTCGCCCTACGACTTCAACTGCATGCCCAGCTTCGTGACGCTCTGCGATCCCTGCGCCGCCAACAGCGACTGCATGCATCCAGGCGGCGCCGACGCCCGCTGCGTCGACCACGGCTTGGAAGGGCGTTTCTGCGGCACCGCTTGCGTGGTCAACGGCGATTGCCCCGCCGGCTATCTCTGCGCTGTCGGCAAGGACGTCAAAGGAGCTGCCGTCAGCCAGTGCAGGCCCGTAGCCGGCAAACCCTGCGGCTGCTCCTGGCTCGCCGGCCAGCTCGCTCTGAGTACCAGTTGCGGGCCGCCATTCCCCTGTGCGGGCACCCGCTCCTGCAAACCCGCCGGCGCCGGATCGGGCGTGCTGTCGCCCTGCAGCCTGTCGAACGTCAAGGCGGAGGTCTGCGACGGGCTGGACAACGATTGCGACGGTTTCACCGACGAGTTGGCCTGCGACGACGGCGACGCATGCACCTTCGATGCCTGCAAGGGGTCAACCTGCAGCCATGTCCTGAACAGCTGCGACGATGGCGATCCCTGCACCACCGACTACTGCAACAAGGGCGATTGCGCCTCGACCAAGTTCTGCGACGACGGCGACAAGTGCACCCTGGACATCTGCAAGGGCGACGATTGCCAGCACGCGGCGCTCATCTGCGAAGATGGCGACCAATGTACCGACGACCACTGCGTCGCTGGCATCTGCGTCTATCCCGCCAAGGCGTGCGACGACGGCAAGCCCTGCACCAATGACTCCTGCTCGTACGGATCGTGCAAACACGTCAACAAGTACTGCAACGATTACGACGTCTGCACCGACGACTCGTGCAAGGCCGGTAAATGCGTGCACAAATCAGTCTGCGATGATGACAACGTCTGCACCATCGACGTCTGCTTCCAGGGCCTGTGTACCACCACCCCCAACCTCTGTGATGACAACAAGCCCTGTACCATCGACAGCTGCGTCGCCGGCGCCTGCAAGAACGCCGCTGGCTGCGACGACAGCGACAACTGCACCATCGACAGCTGCGTCTTCAATGGCTGCAAGCACATCACCAAAGCCTGCGAGGATAACGACCCCTGCACCCTGAACAACTGCGTCGCCAACCTCTGCCACTGGCCCCCGTCCTGCAACGACAACGAGCCCTGCACCAGCGATTCGTGCAAAGGCGGCGCCTGCAGCCACGACGCCCATCCCGTCGGCGCCAGCTGCGGCGAATTCGGCGCCAAGTGCAAGGCTGGCGGCAAGTGCGACTGTCGCGTATACGACCTGACCTGGAGCCCGCCGGCAAAGTCCTCCTTCCTGCGCGGCCTCGCCGCCATGCCCAACGGCGCCGCCCTGGCCGTGGGCGGCACGGCACAGACGCCCATGCCACAGGGCCTCGCCTTACGTCGCGACGCCACCGGCAAGATCGAGTGGGTCTACGAATACGGCAAGAAGCCGGGCCGATTCCACGATGTGCACGCGCTGGCCGGCGGGCACTCCCTGGTGGTCGGCGGGAACGATGCCAGCAGCAAACCCACGTCCTGGGGGTGGTTCCTGCGCATCGATGCCAAGGGTCAGGTGGTCAAAGAGACCCTGCACTACGCCGGCGTCGGCGGCTGGTTCGCAGCCATCGCGCCCCACGACAAGGGCAAATTCATCATCGCCGGCGCCGGCAACCTGCAGAATCATCCCAAGGGCTGGCTGATCATCGTCGACGAGTACGGCCAGGCCACCACCAACCAGTTCCCGTCGCCAGCCCTCTCCTGGAGCACCAGCATCGAGCGCACCGCCCTGATGGATGTCACCTGGAGCCCGTCGCTCATGACAACCATCGCCGGAGGTCGCGTCCTGCAGGCGGCCCAGGCCAACGGGCAGTCGTCGTGGCAGATGGTGACGCCGGCCAAGGGCGGGCCCATCGACCACTTCTTCGACGCCGGCGGTTGCTGCAAAGACTGGCAGAGCCCGCCCGACCACGGCATCTATGGCCTCTGGCATCAGCCCGGCACCGACGTGGTGGTCACCGTCGGCCACAAGCGCAAATTCGGCGTCCCGGTCAGCGGCACCCTGCGCGTGGTCAAGCTGCTCACCGGCGTCACCAAGACCTTCCACTATTCCAAGATCTCCGGCCTCAGCACAGCCCGCACCTTCCGCGCCATCGCGCCCGACAAGCCCGGCACCGTGCGAGTCGCCGGCAGCGCCAGCAAACACGGTCGCGTGGTCGTCATCGACATGAACACGGGCAAAGAGATCGACGTCGGCACCAAGCTCGCCTCCCCCCTCGGCAAGGGCGGCGACCTGCACGACCTGAAGAAGGCCATCGACGGCGCCTGGCTACAGGTAGGCGACGCCACCGCCGGCGTGAAGTCCACCGCCACCTGGATGCGGCGCACCACCCTCAACGGCGACACGACCTGCAAGTAGCGCAATCATCCGACCGAAGTCCCGCTTGACACCGATTCGGCCCTGTCGCAGGATTCGGCCGCTCGCGGGCCAATCCCCCGCAAGACGCGCGCGTAACTCAGCTGGTTAGAGTGCCATCTTCACACGGTGGAAGTCACTGGTTCAAATCCAGTCGTGCGCACCAGGCAAGGCCCTCGCTTCGGCGGGGGTCGCGTCGTTTTGCGCCCAAAAGATGACGCATCGACACTTGACACCTTTGAACGCATTCGCAACACCAAGCCCCCACCGTCAAGGGGGTCAGGTATTGACACTTGACACCTTTGGGCGCCGTGCCCGTGTCCGTGTCCGTGTCCGTGCTTGCACAGACTCAATCGTCCACGCCCGCCTCTCCCAGCAGACGAACGAGGAACTCGCGGTCCAGCGCATCCTTCGCGCGAACGGTCTGCTTCAGGGCCAGCATCAGTCGGGCGCTGGCAAAAGGAATTGTCACCCCTTGCAGCTCGACGAGTTCGATGTCCTGGGCGGCGGCGGCGTAGTCCATGCCACATGCCGACGCCATCAGGTCGACCACTACCTCGTCCGCCACACGTACCACGACGTAGTCACCCAGGTCGCCGGACTCGACCTCGCGGGCCGCACCGTCGGGCAATACCATCAAGCCGGTCTTGACGCGCTCCACGTTGTCCGGCGCGGCGTCAACGAGCAGGTCGATGTCCTCTGTGGCACGCACGAAGCCCAGGCGGATGACCGCCATGCCGCCAACCACTACGTAGCGAGCGCCCGCTGCGTTGAGCCCGCGGCAGATCGTCAGCAGGTCGTCTAGTCTCGGTGGTCTCGACTCGAGGGTCGGGTTGTCATGCGCAGGGACCATTCCTCGGCCTCCTCGAACGAGCGAAAACGGTGCACCCCCCGGGGAATGAAGGGGCGGCCACGTCGCAGTGCGAGTACAGTGCGCAGCAGGTCGTCGGTGGCTTCGAGCCCGGACCGGGTAGAGCGACGGCTGCCGACCACCTTGACGGTCGCTTGCGGCTCAACCTCCGTTGCCGGCGAAGGACGTGTCATGGCTCTGTTCGTGCTCCATGTCGCTGTGACGGGAGTGCGAAGGCGGGATAACCGCAACGGCGCGGGGTGAGGTTAGCATATCTGCGGCGGCGTCCGTGCCTGACTCACATTGCGACGAATCATCACAGACCTCGGGTCGTGCTTTCGCAACCGTTTCGCTGGTGACCCGACCCGCCGCCGCCCGTTCCCCAAGCCGGCCCTCAAGGCGAGCAAGACGAGTTGGCGGGCCACCCTGGTGGCGTCAGCAGCGCCGGATTGACGTAGCAGGCGCTGATACAGGGCACACCCTCGGGCTGCCAGAATTTCGCGCTGCCCTGGCATGGGCTGCCGACCTTGGAGCTGTAGCAGCGCTGAACAGGCGGCAGGCTTCCGCCGACCATCTTGTTGGGCCACTGCAGCTTGCCCACGTACCACATGTCCAACTCGTACATCTTCACCGGGCCGAATTGCCCGGCCAGCACGCCGCCGATGAAGACGTTCAGCGTCGCCTCCGATGGGCCGTGGTCGTGGTCATTCCAGTAGTGCACGCCGATGGCGTAGTTCATCGGGTCGCTGTTGGTGCCCTGCGGCTGCGCCAGGCTCAGCAGCTCCGGGCCGGCGCCATCCGTATCTTCCAGGATCAACTTGGGATCATCATCGACGTTGGGGTCGAAGCTGCCCCAATTCGGCTCCTTGTTGACCCAGTAGGCATCGAAGGGATCGCTGAACCACGGGTCGCCTTGACCATCGCAATCGATGTCTGCCACGGAGGCCAGGGGGTGGGCGAAATGTAGATCCAGGTCCGCACCCGCGGCTGCGCCCGTATCGCTGGGGTCGGCATCGCCTGGGGTCTTCCAGGTCAACTCCAGGTGCAGGGCAGCGTCCGGGCTCACCGACGCCTGGATGCAGGCCGGGCTGCAGCTTTGCAGGAGCAGACTGTCGCGGACCGAGAGACAGAACTCGTAGGTGCCCACAACGTTGGCAGTGAATTTGGGGTTGGCCACGTCCGCACCTGGCTGGAAGTTCTGTTGCGAGCCCTTGGGCTGTTTGACGGTCCACGAGTATTCAGTCACCTGCGCACCCCCAACACCGAAGCTGGCGTCGCCCTTGAGTTGCAATGAGGTCTGGGGGATCACGTCCAACGGCCCCTGGGTGGAGACCACGCTCGTCGGACAGGTATGCGTGACCCCGACCCCGGAGCAGGTGAAGGTGTTCATCTGCGTCCAGCCGTCGGTTTGCACCGCCACATTGGCCACGTCCATGTCGAAGTCGCCGGTGGCCGGATCCCGCGTCGCCTTTGAAGTTGGCGTGTAAACGACCGAGAACGTGGCCGACTTGCCTGGCGGAATCTTCAATGGCGCGTCCTTGGTCGGACCATCGACGCCACAATCGGGGTACTCAGCCACCGTCGCGGTGAACGACAGGGCAAACCTGGCCACATCCACCGCGGCGTCAATGTCTGGAGGCCTTCGGGCGTCGAATTGAGCGTCTGGGTGACGGCATCTGGGTGCGGTATGGTCAGGGTGAAATATTCGCTACCTTGAGCCCGGTCAAGCCATCATCGCCCCACGCGCATGCACTCCCAGCCACGTCGTGCTACGAACTTCCGCGCAGTTCCCGACGGTCCCACCCCCGCGCACCAGGTCCCGAGATGGCGCCACCCCGTCCCCCCGCACCGCCCACCACTGGCCAGCCCCACGCGGTCCTGTTGCGCGTGGCCGTCGTCCTGGCTGGCTACGGGGTCTACGCCCTGGTGATCGCAGCGACACCGGCCGATGCGGGCATGGCGGCGGATCCCCACCTGCAGCGCGGCCGCTCTGTGTGGTTGAATCACAACTGCGGCAGCTGCCATGGCCTGGTGGGGTTGGGCGGCCACCTCGGCCCCGACCTGACGCGCCTGGACGAACGCCTGCCCCGGAAGACGCTGGCGGTTCTGCTGGCTTCGAGTCCCGCCGGCATGCCATCGGTCGAGCTGCCGCCAAGCGACCTGGACGCCATGGTCGACTGGTTGGCTGCCGTGCGCCAGACCGCAGCCTGGCCGCCGCGCAGCCTGTCCGACTCCGCCCTGGGAGCAGCGCCATGAGCGCGCCGCCGCCCACCGGGGCCACCGCGACCCTGCCCGGTCCGGCGGAAGTCAGGCCGACCACAGGTGGCCGCGCCGCTATCGCCGCGTCGCCCATGCTGCCCGGCGTCGGATTGGCCGGCCTGAGCCTCGCGGTTGTGGTCCTGGTGGGTCTGGTCCTCGGCCTGCGTTCGACCTGGCCGGCGTTCGCCATGGACTCGTTGCCCATGTGGCGGGTGCGCCCATTGCACGCGGGGGGCACGGTCGCGCTGATGCTGGCCGGCGTCGCTGGCCTGGGTTGTTGCCTGTTGCGGCGCGTCGAGGGCGCACCGAACCACTGGCTGGAGCGCGCCATCCTCTGGCCGCTCGCGGCGTTCGTGGTCGCATTCGGCGCCAACGTGGTCGTGGGCGATATCGGCGCCATGGAGTACGCCCCCTGGCCGGCGTCCCTGTCTCTGCTGCCGGCCCTGTCCTATCTCGTCCTGGTGTGCGCCTTGTTGCGGGTCCTGCCGGCGCTGACCGAACGCGGTCCGGAAGCCGCCTGGTTGATTCTGACAGGCATGGTGTTGATCCCCGCGGGCCTGCTCGAGCCGGTGCTGGCCGGCTTCGGGGGCGGCGGCTTCACGCGGGACCTGTCCATCGAGTGGCACGCCACCGACACCCTGATCGCGGGCTGCAATACGGCCCTGTATGGCTTCGGCGTCGCCCTGGCCGCGCCACCGGGCGGTCGTCCGTTACGCTCGCGCTGGCTGTTCCTCCTGGCCGCCTTCTGCCTGGTCTCCACGTTTGGTCATCACCACTATCCGTCCGGGCAGGCCTACACGCTCAAGATCATCGCAGTCACCGCCTCCATGTTGGCGGCCGTCTCCTTCCTACGCCACCTGAGAGCGGTCCTGGCCACCAGGTCGCGCGACCGTCGAGATCCCGTCGCTGTGCTGCTGGCCCACGCCGAACTCTGGACCCTCTTCTCCGCCGGCAGCGGCATCCTGCTGGCCGTGCCCTGGCTCTACGTGGTGACCCACGGGACCTACGCGGTGGTCGCCCACACGATGGGGGCGGTGGTGGGCGTGGCCCTGATGCTGATGGCCGCCAGTTACCTGGGTTTTGTTGCCGATCGCACCCCGGTCGACGCGGAGCGACTGGCCGGCAGGGCGAAGTGGGTGAGTGTCGTGCTGATGGTCATGGTTGTGGATCTGGTCGCAGCCGGGGTCGTCGAAGGCGTACTGCGGGTCAGCGACAGCACGGTGGCGGTGTCGGTGGCGCGCCAGGTGCTGCTCCCCATGCCTGTACTGGGCGTCGCCCTGGCCATCAGCCTGGCGCGACTGGGTGCGATGGTGCTGCAAGGAGCGCGGACGCAGGCCTGATGGCCTCGACTCGATGGCTCGTTGTCTCCCCGGTCGGAGACCAACCGCACGTCGCTATGGATTCGGCGCCGCCAGCTCCACAGGGCTGGGGGGCGGAACCACGGCCAGACCTTCATCGAAAGCCTTGTTCTGGTTGTTGCCAAAATAGAGGTTCTGCTTTGCCGTCAGAGCGGGATTGGCGTCGGCGACGATGCCGAACTGGTTGCCGGTGCTGACGTTGCCGACCAGCTCCACGGCCTCGCCGCCATGCAGCATCACGCCGGCTCGCGGCAGGTTGTGCAGGAGGTTGTATTCCAGGCGCAGAGATGTCGCCAGGCGCGCAGCGACGCCTTCGGCCAGCGTCGTCGTCTTGTTGCCGTCCGGCACGCTGCCAGCCTGTGTGGCGCGGAATACGCTGTGCCGCGCCGTGAAGTTTCCTGCCTGTGAGAGCGCTGCGGCGGCATGATTGCCCATGGCCAGGCAGCCGTCGCAGGTGAGGTCGCCCGGGAAGTTGACCCAGCAGCCCGCGCCCAGCAGCTGCTTGGCGTCGTGCGGCGCGTTATCCGATACCAGCACACCGGTCGCCTGCAGGGCGGAGCCGGCGTCGAATGAGAGGATGCCGGCGGTGCCATTGCCCGACGACCTGGCGCCAGCCACGATCAGCTTGCCCGCCTGCGCGACGAACAGGCCGCTTGCGAGTCCGGGGCCGTGTTCCAGCATCGTCTGCCCGTCCGCCAGCACACCCGCGAACATGGCCTCGGAACCGGCGCCGCGTACCGATGCCCCAGCCGTCCGATTGCCCACCAGGCGACCGCCGAGCCAGGTCAGGCGGCCGCCAAGGGTGACCGAGACGCCGTAGCCCAGCAGGCCGTCATACTTGCGGGGCAGGGTGCCCTCCACGACCACCGAGCGGGTCACCAGTCGGGCATCTTCACGGGCGACCATCAGGCCGAGGGCGTGGTTGGCCACGATACGCGATGCCAGCAGCTCGACCTGTGCGCCGCCGCCGACGGTCACGCCGACGCCATGGTCGCCGCTGAGGGTCGGCTGATTGTCCTCGGCGACCACTCCCACCATCGTTGCCCGGCTGCCGGGCCAGGTGACGCCGACGCCAGCGAGCGCATTGCGCGCAATCCGTGCGCCGTAGATGGCCAGGCTGGCGCCCTCGTAGACGTCCAGCCCGCGGCCGTGGATGTGCTTGACCCCGTCCAACCCAGGCGTCTCGATCGTGTCCTGCACCAGCACGCCGGCGGCGATCAGCAGGCCTTTCTTGCCTTGAACCGTGGCGCCGCGATCGGCGTTGTGGGACAGCCGCAGGTCCATGACCCGGGCCTGGGCCCCATCCATCACCGCCAGGCCGCCCGGGCAGCTGGTCTTGTCGACCGATGAACGGGTCTCATCACACGCCAGCCGCTGGCCGAGCAGCCGTGCTCCTGGCTTCAACAGCCCGATGCCGGCGCCCCGACAGCGGTGCACTCGCACGTCCACAAGCGTGGCGTGGGCGTCGGCCAGGATCACGATCCCGGAACCGGACCATTGGCTGGCCGCCGCCGCCGCTGGCTTCACCTCGGCGATGACGCTGCGGGTCATCTGCAGCCGGGCCCCGGCGCCGCCCACGACGACACCGGCGTTGCCGGCCCCCGCGATGTGCACGCGCTCCAGGTGCAGACGACGTCCCGGATTCACCACGACGGCCTCGTGGCTGGTGCTCTCGATGGTCAGCCGGTCGATCCGCGCCGCCTGGCTGGATGGTGGCTGCTGCGCCACAAGGGCGGCCGTCTTGGCCGTGTTGACCAGCCGGACCTGGGCCGCACAGCGCCCCCGGATGTGAAGACGCTTCTTCAGGTGCAGGTAGCCCTTGTAGACGCCAGCGGCGACCAGGAGTTCTGCACCGTCAGGGGCGACGGACATCGCGCTGCCAAGACTTGCATAAGGCGCCGCCTGGCTGCCGGTGCCGCCCGGAGATGCCGAAGCGTCGACGTACAACGCCATCTTGCCAGCCGTTGCCGGGCGCCACTTCGCATCGCCGCAATCGCCGGGATCGGGCAGACAAGGCGCCATCGTGCCCACGTTGGCCGGCACGTTCTCGTCCACGATGAAGCCTGGCGGACAGGTCCACGGCAGCCCAGCCTGCGCACACGTCCCCGGCTTGCCCAGCGGCGGCGCCTGCCCGGCCGAGCAGCCCTGATCCTTGGCCACCTGGTCCGCCCCGCAGACCGTCGCTTGGGGGTCGCAATCTTCCTGCAGAATGCTGCACGCGTCGCCGTTGCTGTCGCGTGGATTCCAGCACCACCGGGGAATGTGCACCGGCGGCAGCTTCACCGGCACGCCGCCCCTGGCCACGCTCACCTCGCCCAGGTCCTTGGCCCGCCCGGCCTCGTATCCAGCAGGCACGCACGCACCGCCATCGAGGGGCGAAGGCCACCAACCCGCGGCGCAGCCAGCGTTCGCTGCCAGCTCATCTGCCGTGCAGAGCCTGCCGGCGGGAGCGCAATCCAGAACAGACTTGGCGTCGCATTCGGCGCCCGTCGCGTCGCGCCAGTCCCAACACCACCGTGGCGTGCAGGTTGCCGGATCCGACAGCACCGTAGCGCCACACGCAGCCGGACCCGCCGAAGCGCACTCACTGGTCGTCACGTCAAACCACGTGCCGGCGTCGCAGCACGATCCGTCCGGGCGCAGCGCCCACTCGGGACACCCAGGCCCCGTGTCAACGGCGACGTCGACGGCAGCGGGCAGCGGCTCGGCCGATTCGGTACATGCGCACAACACCACCATGCCCGGCAGGAGCAGCGACAAGCGCAGCACCTCGATGCGGAGCGACGTGGCCATGGTTGAACTCCGGCATGCGATGGCTGCCTCCCGGGCAGTCGCTCGCGGCCCACAGGGCGCTCCCACCATAGCAGGTACGGCGACCGTCGACCCGGTCCCGTGGTGGCGACCAGAATCCGGCGTCAACGCTCAGCGCACGCAGCGAAAGCCCACGTAGTCCTCGACAGCGCCCTTGGGGTGAGCGTGGCGGTCGCTGGCCCGCAGCTCCTTGTGCGGCGAGCTGTAGCTGCCGCCGCGAACCTCGTCGCCGGGGTCGCCCTTGCAGTCGGTCCAGAGGGGATTCCGGGCGCGCGCTTCGACCGGGCGTTTGTAGGCATCATGCAGGTGACAATCGGCGACAAATTCGCTGACATTGCCTGTCATATCGTGCACGCCATAAGGGCTGATGCCCTTGGGTCTGCTGCCGACCGGCGAGGTGAACAGGGTCGCGCATCCCTCGCCACAAGCATGAGGGAAGCAGTCCTTCTCAGGCGGCGTGATCATCACCGTCAACTCGCAATCGGGCGCCTGATTGCCCCAGGGATAGGTGGGCGTTGCAGCGGCGCAGTCCCCTCCACGCTTGTCGCAGCCGCCACGGGCGGCCTTTTCCCACTGCGCTTCGGTGGGCAGGCGGCCTGTGGCATGAGTCCATTGGCAGAAAGCGGCAGCCTGTGCGCGGTTGACCCCCGTGATGGGGTGCTTTTCGCGACCGGGGTTGCCCCAACTGTAGTATTTGGCGTCCTCGTAGGTGGCCACCGGCAATGTACACGCGCCCGCCTTCACGCAGGCGGCGTAGCGCTCCACGGTGACTTCGTAGACATCGATCAGAAAGGCGTCCAGCCAGACCTCGTGAAAGGGTAGTTCGATCTCGTAGGGACAGCCGCCCTGGCCGACGATGGCCTCGTTACAACCCATCCAGAATGGGCCGGCGGGCACCTGGACCATGTCGTTGGCGATGCAGATTCCCTGTTTGCAGACATCCTCGCTGCCGCACGAAGCACCATCGGCCAGCGCTTCGTGCGCGCAGCCCGCGGCCGGGTCGTGGCTGTCGACCGTGCACGACTCGCCGTCGTCACAGTCCACCGACCCGACATCTGAGCTGATGTCAACGGCGTGGATATCGGGCTGGTTGGCGGTGGTGTCGGGAGTTGGGGTGCCGGACGGGCCGCAACCGCCGAGGGCCAGCGCCAGGCTCAGCGCGCATGATTGCCAGGCGTTCATGGCCCTTCCGCTGGGTTACTTGTCGGCCTGGCAGGCCGCTGTCTGGCTGGTGCAGGTCTTGTGGATGCAGCTGGTGGTGCAGGCCTGTGGGTCGCGGTCGTCGCCGCAATAAGCCTGGCAATCCCAGGAACAGCGCGACCGGTCGATCCAGATCTTGTGCGAGCTGGCTTTGAGTTTGCTGCTGCACTCCATGGAGCACGCATCGCCCGAGCCGCCAAAGTCACGGCTCGAACCGCCCTTGCCACTGGAGTAGCAGTCCTGCACGCAGCCGTCGAAGCCACTACACGGCATGGGACCGTCCACCTCGTGCAACAGGCACTTGTAGAAGAGCTGGGCGCAGACCTCGCTGGGCGGGTGCGCGTGGTCGCCATGCTCTTCGTGCAGATCGTGGCAGCCCTGCTCGTTCTGCTCGGCGAAGATCTGCTGACCCTCGGCGTTCACCTCGGCCATGCAAAAGAAGAAGCACTCGGGGCCAACCTGGGTCTGGCCAGCCGGAGGCGTCCACTGGGTGGCGCACTCTGTGCAGTTCTTCATGTAGTGGCCGCAGGGCTTGGTACCGGTCTTGTTGTTGGTGCCGCACTTGACGGTGTTGATGCAGCACTTGCTGATGATGCCCTTGTCCAGCACGCATTGGCCGAGCACGTCGGCCTGGGCCTTGGCCTCTGTGGACAACGAGTTGTAGCACTTGCCCATGCACTTGAACGGGTCGCTGCCGGTCAGTTTGCACTTGCCCATGCAGGGCCCCAGCATCAGGCACTGCCCGTCGCCAAACCCGCCTTCATCCACGCAGAGCAGCGTATCGCCCAGGCAGAAGTCGTCCATGCACTTCTCCATACAGTCCTTCTGGGGATTGTCCTTGCAGTCCATCTCGACGCAGCTCTTGCGGATGCATGTCGCCAGATTCTGCGCCAGCGGCAGGACGTCGGGGGCCACATCGGTCTCGTTGAGGCAGGTGGCGACGCACTCCGGCTCGAAGGCGGGCGCGCAAGCGGTGGCTGCGCAGTCGGCCGCCGCCGTGCAGCTGTTGAACTTGTAGACGGGGGGCGGCCCCGTGTCGGGCTCGGGGCTCCGCTCGGTCTCGGGCGGGTTGGCGGCGCCGTCTGCGATGCGATAGGCGTCCGCCTCGCCGCGGGCGCTCACGTTGGGGTCGTTCGGGTCAGCGGAGTGAGAAGAGGTCGAGCCGCCATTGCAGGCCGCCTGCACGACCGCCAGAGCGACTACTAGAGACCATGTCAGCGTTGCTCGCATGGTGATTCCTCGCCCGTTCAGCCCGCGTCTGTCGTCGCCTTCGCTCGATGTCATCTATGCTTTCGGCGGTCCTCCCCTCTCCCAAGAAATCGTAGTGGCCCGGTCTCTGCTTTGGCTGTAAGCATCGATGAGATTCGGCGTGCATGTATGAAGATGCGGCCAACCAGTGGTAATCACGAAGCGCCTATTGGAACATCGGGGCCGGCGGCGGCGCCGTCAGCGACTCCAGGAACGCCTTCAAGTCCGCCTTCTGCTCCCCGGTCCAGGATTGCGAACGGAGGAACGGTTCCCGTACGCCGGAACCCGGCTCGCGGTCTTCCACGTTGGCATAGTGCTCAATCACCGCCGCCAGGTCCGCCAGGTGGCCGGCGTGCATATACGGTGCCGTCTCCGACACATTGCGCAACGTCGGCACCTTGAACGACCCGCGGGCGGCGAACTCGTTGACCGTCAGGTGGATCAGCCGTTCGCATTGCTCCGACTCCAGGTCGCTATGGGGGCCGAAGCAGTTGAAGTCGGACCCCAGCAGCGCCAGCACCCCCTGGTAACGTCCCTCGTCCTTGGCCGGCGCCCAGGTCGGTTGCTTCAGGCCGATGTTGGAGAACGCCTCGTTGCTCAGCGTCGGACCGAAGTGGCAGATGGTGCAGCCCGAGTCGTCGTCGAGAAATAACTTCAAACCGCGCCGGGCCGCGACGCCGAGGTGGCCGCCGCCGCTGTCGTCGCCATCACGTACCGCCGCCACGTGTCGATCGAAGGGCGCCACGCCGGGCACCAACAGGTGTTCATAAGCCGCGATGGCTTTGCCCACATTGGCGAAGATCGCGTCCACCGCCTGCCGATCCGCCTCCGCCATGGCCGCCCAGGCGAGCTGATGGGGATGCTGGCGGTCGTCCGCCACCGGCCGGCCCGCCGTCGGAAAGCGCTTGTTATCGCCCAGGTCGGGCAGGGCGCCGAAGATGGCCTCGTACGCCGGCCGATAATGCTCGTGGATCACCTGCGCCACGGCCAGCCGAGACGAGCCATGTTCGGCCGGGCTCTCGATGGGCCCCAAGGCCTGCGCCCACAAGCTGTCCGCGCGCCCATCCCAGAACTGCCAGGGGCTCGACGCGGCGCCCAGCACGGTCGGCGTATTCCGACCCGCGGTGCCCACTCCCTCGCCCAACTTCTTGCCGTCGGTGAAGTACGTCTCCGGCGCGTGGCAGCTGGCGCAGGAGACCTCGCCGTTGGCGCTCATGCGGGTGTCGAAGAAGAGCTCCTTGCCCAGTTTGGCGGCAGCCGGATCAGCGGCCCACTTGTTGCTGGGGTCGGCGACCGGCGGCGGCATCGGCGACATGTCGAGCAGCCGCAACCGTTCCTGGGAGGTCAGCGGGGGCACATCTTCTTCGGCCTTGCAGGCCGGCGAGCACAGCGCCGCCAGCACCGCCAGCGCCGCCAGGAGGTGACCCGTGCGTGGGAACCCGTGACCGCCCACTGCTACTCGTACTGGTAGGCCACCCAAGCCCGCACCGACGAGCCTGGGTCCTTGTATGCCTTGCCGTCCTCGGACTTGTCGTCGCAGTACTTGCCGTCCCAGTCGTAGTGGTAGTCCCACTGCACGGTCAGCGCGGCGCCTGGAGTCGAGACGTAGTTGTTGGCCTTGACGTTGGCGTAGGTGAAGCCCGTCGCCGAGCCGCCCTTGTTGGGGGTCGGGTTGAGCTTGTGGTTGCCGTTCGTGTTGTTGTTCTGGCCGCACCACCAGGTGAAGTTCAAGCCGCCGCCGGTCAAGCGGAAGCGGTTCGGGCCCGAGCTCTTGTCGCTATCACCACAGATGGCCACCTTGAGGATGCGAATCTTGCGCCCCGCCTTGCCCGGGATGGTGAACAGGGTCTTGGTCGGTCCGCCCTGGCCCATGCCGGAGCCCCAGCCCGGGATGATGTTCGACTTGCACTGATTGTTGCAGACGTCCTTGTCCACCTTGTTGCCGTCGTCGCACTCTTCCTTGCCGGTCCAGACCAC
>CAYTLW010000111.1:0-25996 GCA_964438735.1 uncultured Enterobacteriaceae bacterium
TAGATGCCCCCGTAAGGGTCCTCGGGCAGCAGCGCGCCATCTGTCCAGGGAGCCGCCTCGTCGTCGGACATGGCGTCGAACGCCTCCTCATCCCAGCTCACCTGGCCGACGAAGCCACCGAGCCGACGCCCGCCCCCCTCCTCGGCGCGCACGAGCCGGGCGATGACGCGGCCCGCCCTGGCGATGGCGATCTGCTCACCCGACTCCACCGCGCGCAGCAGTCGAGAGAGGTGGGTTTTGGCATCTTGAACATTGACGGTACGCACCACGACCTCCGGGTTGCGGCTACGCAACTCAGATTAGTCTGGTCAGCTGGTCTGGTGAACCGTGCCGCGCGATATCGGGCCTGTGCGCGGCCCAATTTTGTGGTGAGATTTCAGGAGTCTTCAGCACCCCGCTGGCAGCGGTGACTTCGGCTTGCTCTTGCAGGCGATGCCGAGGACAGCGTCCACACCACAGAAGTGGTCCTTGCACGGGTCGGGATTGCCTGCAGGCTGGCAGTCCTTGTCGGCCAGGCAGGCGGGGTCGCCACACAGGGTCTGGACCTGCACGTTGTCAACGAAGGGACCGGCGAATTGGGTCACCCCGGACGAACCGGCGTCGTAGGCGATGCGGAGCATCAGCGCCTTGCCAGCAAACTTCGCGTCCAACTTGATGAGAACAAGACGCCAGACGCCCTTGGTGGTGCCGTTGATGGCGTTGGAGTCCCAGATCTTGAAGACGCCTGCATACGGATTCGCCTCCTGCGCCGCCAGATCGACGATCTGCACATAGGTCAGGTCGATGGGAAATGGCGGCGGTGGCGGGAAGCCGCAGCCGGGCGGCGTGCCACATTGGGTCAGCAGCAACAGGTCGAAACTGAGGTAGGAGGTGCCCACGGCCGGCAGCAGGAACGCCGGCGACTCGAGTACGCCAGCGGGCGTCTTGCCCACCACGTTGATCGGCCCGCTGGGCCCGCTGAAGTTCACTGACTTCAATTGCGGCGGTGCGCCGGCGGGTCCGGACTTGGCCTGCTGGGTGCTCACGTGCCACTTGACCGAACAGGTGTACTGCTGGCCTGGCAGCGCCGGCGTACCGAGCATGCACTTGGCTTGCCAGCCGAGGGGCAGCCCGTTGATGGGCGCGCTTTCGAAGTCCTCGGAGACGACCGCCTTGGCCCCGACTTTGACCACTGCGCAGCATGTGGGGTCCTGCACGTCGTAGACGCACCAGTTGTCAGCGCTGCAGGCCTCCTTGGTGCATGGATCGCCGTCGTCGCACTGCTGGTCGGCGCAGCAGGCACCGATCTTGTCGACCTTGGTGCAGACCTTCTTCACGGGGTCGCAGACCGCGAGTTCGCAGGGCAGCAGCGCGCCGAATGCCGCCGCACAATCGCTGTCGGCCGCGCAGGAACCGGGTGATGACGTATCGGTCAACCCGGCGACGTCCGCTGCGTCGGACTGCCCGGCGGCCGCATCCGCATCCGCTGGCGTGGCGACATCCCCCGCGCTGCCATCGGCTGGCGTTGCACCGTCGGCGAACAGGCCGTCGTTTGGCGCGGCGACATCTTCAACTGCCTGCGTGTCCGGCGCTGCCGCCGCGTCCAGCTCGGACGCTGCGTCCGCTGGCGACCGGCCACCGTGATCGGCGAAGGACGTCGTGCTGTCACCGAGCTCGCCGTCCGGTGCAGCAACGCTGTCCTCGACCTCACCGCTGGCATCGCCGGCCCCTGCGTCCGCAGCGACGTCCTGGTCTGGCGACCCCGCGCAGGCGATCAGCCCAACGGCGAGGAGCACAGCAGACATCCAAGCGCGCTGTTGGAAGGGTGCTTCGCCAGTCTTTGCTCTGCCTCGCCTCATGTCGACGCCAACCTCATTGCCAACCGCCTCGCCGACCGCCTCAACCGCCACACAAGGACTTCGATGCCCCACTGCCAGCCTGCGGGAACTTCGGATGCACGTAGCACTTAGACATGCAGAAATCCCCTTGCGCCTGCCAGAACTTGCCGGTCCCCTTGCACGGGTCGCCGCCCTTTGTCTTGTAGCAGATCTCGAACGGCGACTTGGAGCCATTGGTCATGGAATTCGGCCAGTTGACCTTTCCTACATGCCACATGTCCAGCACGTCCATCTTGACCTTGTCGATCTGCACGGCCAACACCCCGGCGATGTACACGTTGATGGTCGCGAACGACGAGCCGAAACCATGATCATTCCAGTAGTGCACGCCAAGTGAGTAGCTCGCCGGGCTGCCGGCTGTTCCCTCCGGCTGTGCCAGCGAGATGACCTCTGGCCCGGCTCCGTCGGTATCGTCCCTGCTCATGAACGGGTCGTCGTCGGCCCCCGCCACTGCAGAAGCCCAGTTCGGCTTCTTGTTGAACCACCAGGTGTCGTACACCTGTGAGAACCAGGGGTCGGGCTTGCCATCGCAGTCCGTGTCTTTCTCGGCGGCCAGGGCGTGGGCAAAGTGCAGGTCCATATCGGATCCGGCGGCGAGGCCCACATCGCTCTGATCGGGGTCGGCGGGCGTATCCCATAAGGCCTCGACGTAAATTGCAGCGTCGGGAAGCACGAGGACCTTGGCGCACGCAGGCGCGCAGCTCTTGGTGCTCGAGCCGGCCACGTTGGACCACACATCGAGACAGAACTCGTATTCTCCTGCGGCTTGCGACGTGAACGTTGGATTGGGCAACGAGGGCGCAGGCGCGAAGACCGAGCTGCTGCCGGCGGGTTGTTTCACGCTCCACTTGTACTTGGTCAATGGGCCGCCTGCGACCCCCTCCGACGTATCTCCCTGCAGGTGCAGCACCGTGCCGGGGAGCACCACGTCCCCTTCCTTGACCAGGACCTTCGCCGTCGGGCAGGTCACCACGACGGATGTGCCCTCGGCGGGCAATGACTGGCCAGTTGGCAAGGTGTTGGCCTGTACCAGGACCTGGGTGACGTGCGGGTCCAGCGCACCGGTGACCGGATCGCCGGCGCTCGGTTGCGTCGGTGCGTAGACCAGAGAGACCAACGCGTCCTTATTGGCGGCGATCACCAGCGGCTTGCCGGGCTCGGGGCCGGTCGCTCCGACAGTTGGGAACTCCGCCGACGTCTTGGCGAAGTCCAGTTCGAAGTGGCTCGCATCCGGGCCCGCCGCCAACTGCACGCTCTGCACCACCAGGTCCTCGCCGCCGCAGTTGACCAATCCGACGTCGCGCGAAGTCTTGTTGTGTGTCTTGACGACTCCGAAGACCAGCTTGTCGGCCGGCACCAGCTTCAGACAGGGATTGTTGGTATTGCCGCCCACGTAGTAGGCGGACAGATAGGGATCGCTGGTGTTGAACAGGATCAATGCTTTGTGGCCCTTGGGGTCCTTGGGCGTGAACGTGACCGACACCGGCCACTTCTCCCCCGGAGCCAGAACTCTGGCCGGCTGAAACACCCTGGTCTCGCCCGCCTGGACCGTTTGCCAGGTACCGGCGTCCCCTGACGTCTGCACCTCGAACATGTCATTCGAGATCAGCTTGACACTGTGAATGAGGGCCGGGGCGTTGCCGGTGTTGGTGACGTACCACGCCAGAGTGGACGATTGACCAACATGGATGAGCTTGAAGATCGATTCATCGGGCGTGAAGCCAAGGTTCGGGCCTGCCGCCGGCGGGCCCGCATCTGAGGTGGGCAGCGACAGGCTCCAAGCATCCAGCGGCGGCGACGGCGTCGGCGAACCGCAGCCTGACCACAAAAACGCCAGGATCAGCCAGACAGGCCGCAACAACTCGTTGAGGCCACGGCGATGGCGGGGTTGGTGTCGCATCTTTGTACCCCGAAACCATGCCAGATCTCGCGGATGTCGTCGATGATCATCGTCGACGTTGCCGGCCCTCGAACGCCGTGATCTCAACCACTCCCACGGCCACCCATCGACACCGCCCCCTCGCCATGCCACCGATCCCCCCTCGCCACGGGTCCCGCCCCCGCGCTCGAACCCCAGGAGAAACCGCCATGGCAACCCCAGGAAAAGGCTCAATCATCGGCTACTGGCTGCTCACCGGCCTCATCTGCCTCAGCCAGGCCGCCTCAGGGGTCATGGACCTGTCCGGCAAGGAGGAGCTGGTCGAGATCTTCAATGGCCTGGGCTATCCGCTCTACCTGATGACGATCCTGGGCTGCTGGAAGATCGCCGGCGCCATCGCCCTGGCCGTGCCCGGCAAAGCACGCCTGAAGGAGTGGGCCTACGCAGGCTTCTTCTTCGACTTCACCGGAGCCGCTGCCTCGCACATCTTCAGCGGCCATGAGCCCGGGCAGATCGCCCCGCCCCTGGTCCTGGCGGCCATCCTGATGGGTTCCTACTTCCTACGCCCTGCGAGTCGCCGACTGGCGTAGCCCGACTTCTCTGAGACTACCGCGCCATTGGCGCGCAAGCCGCCGCCACGCCCAGCCGACAGGCCTCCGCACGCCACGCGGTGGACCTCTCGACCGCCGTTGGCTCATCCGCCAGCCGCTGCGCCGCCAGCAGGCATGCCTGACCATCGCAGAGGGTGCAGCCGCGCTCGTACAACCGCAGCGCCCGGCTCACATCCCTGCCGATCAAGGCCTTGTCCTCGCCCCGGGCGTAGAGCACACCCAGCCGCAGGCAGCCGAGTCCGGCGCCACCTTTGCAGGCCCGGTCAAAGAGGTGCGCGGCCCGGTCACGATCTGCCGGGGCACCTTTGCCCAGGTAGCGCAATGTACCCGCCGCCGCGCAGCCCTCTGCCGCGCCCAGTTGGCAGGCCCGATCGAAGTGACGCAGGGCAGCGCGAAGGTCCTTGCGTACCCCCTGGCCCCGGGCCAGCAGCCGACCGGTCTGCAGGCATCCGCGCGCCGATTGCCCATCGCATCCTGCGCGATACAGGGCCACCGCGCGGCGCAGGGACTCCGGCCGACGCCACTGCTCGGTATGGCAATCGGCCAGATCGGCGCAACCGGCGCCTTCACCCGCACGGCAGGCGGCCACCAGGGAGTTGGGCGTGGCGCAGATCCTGGCCAGGCGCTCCTGCTGCTGGACCGACGCACAGCGGCTGGCCGGCAGGTCGGGCACTGGCAACGAAACAACCGCCACCGATGCCGCGTCCGGCAGGGCCGCTACCGGATTGCGCCGACCCGGGGTCAGACCGCCGGCCGGTTGGCGTAGCTCGGCGGGGTCCAGACCAGCGATCTCCACCGGCATGTCACGGGAGCGGGCAGGCGCGTCGTCGTCCGGCTGCCTATCCGCGGGCCGTGGCGGACTCGCGGCAGGGGATCGGCGCTCAACGGCACCGACGGCCCGCGAGCCGGCAACTGAGCGCGAGTCAGCGGCCGGAGCATCGTCGCTACCCGATGCGGTCGATTTGGAAGCGGCCCCGCAGCCGCCGAACAGCGTACACAGGAGCAGGCAAAGCAGCGTACTACGCGGAGGCATGTGCATTCTGTGACCCTGCAAGCCAGACCTGAGCGCCCGACCCTGCCCGATCAGGACGGCGGAATTGGCGTGTTCCTGCGCGGTCGATACCATGTTCTCCCATGCGGCGATGCGTCACCGGCCCAGCGACCCCCTTGCAGCGCCTGACCAGCGTGCTGGCGGCGCTGAGCATACACCTGTTGGCCATCGGGACCGCGTGGTCGGTACCGGGCCCCCAAGGCGGCGCCTGTCCGCAACCGCAACACACATTGGTGGCCAATGAATTCCACCTCGGCGCCGGTCTCAAGCCGCGCTGGCTGGAGATCATCAACCCCGGTTCGGCCGAGGTCTCCCTCAAGAACGTGGTGGTCCGCGTGACCTCGAAAGGCATCGGAGGCGCCAGCGCGAACCCGGATGTGATCGAGTTCAGCATCGACGCCGCCAACCCCATCCTGCCCGGCGGCGCGGTCCTGGTTTTCGGTCATGTGCCCGGCTACGACCCGAAGAAGGGCGGCCTCGGCTTCCTACTCAACGACCTGGGCGCCAGCTTCCAGCTCCCACTCTGCGATACCAAGCTGCAGATCATGGGTCCGCAAGGCATCGTGGACACCGTCACCTGGGATCTCTGCCCGCCCAAAGGCGACCCGGATCCCGCGCTCTGGCAGACCATCCGCTCGCTGGATCCCGACCACACCGACATCTGCCTGAACGACGAGGCCAAGAACTGGTGCAAAGCGACCACGGACGGCCTGACCAAACCCAGCCCCGGGGCCGCCAACGGCGCCTGTGACCTGGACGGCGACGGCTTCACCAAGGACACCGGCGACTGCAATGACGACGACAAGACCATCGGGCCGCTGGGATTCGAGTTCTGCAACGGCGTCGACGACAACTGCAGCGGCCAGACAGATGAAGGCGTGATCGCCCTGCCGGGCACCTGCAAAAGCCTCGGCGTCTGCGCCCTGCCGCTCGGTGATGGCTCGCCCGTGGCCAAGTGCAAGGGCGTCGACGGCTGGACCTGCACGTACATCAACAACGACAAGATCAAGTACGAGAGCGTCAAAGAGACGATCTGCGGCGATGGCTACGACAACGACTGCGACGGCCAGACCGACGAGGGCCTGCGAAATGCCTGCGGCGACTGCCTGGACGACGACCTGACCGAGGTCTGCGACGGCGAGGACAACGACTGCGATGGCCAGACCGACGAGGACGTGGACCTGTCAGCCGTCAAGTGCACGGGCATCGGGGTCTGCGTCGATGCCGTCGCCGTTTGTGACCCCGAAAAGGGCCCCGGCTGCGCCCTGCCGCCCGCCTACGAGGCCACCGAGGTGAGCTGCGACAAGAAGGACAACGACTGTGATGGCGAGACGGACGAGGACCTTGGCGTGGGCCAGGCCTGCGTGGTCGGCACCGGCGAGTGCATCGGCACGGGCAAGATGGTCTGCCGGGACTTCAACCATACGGTGGGCTGCAACGCCATCGTCAGCTCGCCCGGCAGCACGGACATCTGCGGCGACGGGCGCGACAACGATTGCGATGGCAAGACCGACGAGGGCTACGAGGTTGGCACCCAGTGCAGCGTCGGCCTGGGCATCTGTCGAGCCGATGGCAAGAAGATCTGCAACGCCGCCGCCAACGGGGCCATCTGCCACGCCACGCCGGGCAAACCGGCCGACAAAGAGGTCTGCGACAACAAACTGGATGATGACTGCGACGGCGCCACCGACGAGAGCGGCTGCGTGCAGTCCGGCGATGGCGATGGGTTGACCGACTGCGGCGTCCGTCCTGGACGGTCGGCCACGCCGCTGCCCCTGCTGTTGCTGATCGCCGGCGCGCTCCTCCTTGTCAGGAGTCGCCGCCCGGCTTGAACGCCGCCTGAACTCGACTCACGTCTCTTTGGCGCTGCGTTTCGCCCGGCGGGACGAGTTGCGCTGGCTGCGACCGCTGCGTCCACTGTCCGCCGTCGGCTCCAGGTGCTCGCGCAGCTGATCCAGTCGTCGCTGCACCAGGTGCATCACGGTGCCCGGATGGTAGTTGCCGTTGGCGTCGCGGGTGCCCGCCTTGACCCCGGTCACCACCTCGATGGCCTCGTCCACCGTTCGCACCGGCCAGACGTTGAACTGTCCCGCCCCGATGGCCTCACGCACGCGCTCGCTGAGCATCAGGTGCTGCACGTTCTGGATCGGGATGACCACCCCCTGGCCGCCGGTCAGCCCGCTGGCCTCGCAGAAGCGGAAGAAGCCCTCCACCTTGTGATTGACGCCGCCAATGGGCTGCATATCGCCCAGCTGGTTGACCGAGCCGGTCACCCCAAGGCCCTGGTCGATGGGCACGCCGCTGAGCGCCGACACGATGGCGCACAGCCAGGTGCTCGAGGCGCTGTCGCCATCCACCGAGCCGTAGCTCTGCTCGAAGGTCACCGTCGCGGTCAGGGCCAGCGGACGCTCCTGGGCAAAGCGATGGCCCAGGAAGCCGGCCAGGATCTGCACGCCCTTGTCGTGGATCTCGCCGCTCATATTTACTTCGTGCTCGATGTTCACGATGCCCGCCTGGCCAGCGAAACAACGCGCCGTCACCCGGAAGGGTCGACCAAACTCGTGTTCGCCCACCGACAGCACCGCCAGGCCGTTGATCACGCCGACCCGGCTGCCCTGCGCGCTGATCAGCAACTGATCGTCCAGCAGGTCCTCGTGCATCTTGTCGGCGATCAGGCAAGAGCGCTCCTGACGCTCGGCGGACGCCAGGCGCACATGGGAGACGTCGATCACCGGCGCGCCTTCCTTCGCGGCGTAGTATTCGGCCTCCACCAGCAGGTTCGAGATGGAATTGAACCGCAAGGTCAGTTTTCGCTGGGAGTCCACCTGTCGTGAACCATGTTCGATGACCGCCGCCACCGCCGCCGGGTTGAGCGGCCGGCAGCCGTTGTTATGGGTCGCCGTGGCGATGAATCGGATGTACAGGTCCAGGGACTCGTCATTGCGGCGGATCTCGTCGTCGAAGTCCGCTTTCACCTGGAAGACCTTGCGGAAGTCACCGTCGCCTCGATAGACCGCGTGGTACAGGGTGTTGGACCCGATCAGGATCAGCTTCAGGGCGATAGGAATCGGCTCGGGTTTGAGCCCGCTGGTGGGCAGCAGTCCCGCGGTCTCGCCCAGGTCCTCGATGGCCACTTCGCGATTTCGCAGGGTGGTCTTGAGGTTGTCCCAGACCCCCGGCAGCGAGAAGAGATCCACCGCGTGGCAGACCAGGTAGCCACCGTTGGCCTGCAGCAGGGAGCCGGCGCGGATCATCGTGTGATCGGTGAAGTAGATGCCCTGCTCCACGCGCCGCTCGATCTTGCCGAACATGCGATAGAAGGTCGGGTGGGTCTCGAAGATGACCGGCGCGCCTTCGGTCTTGCTGTTGTCGACCACGACGCGGATGCGGAATCCGACGTAGCGATCGGGGCCGCGGGCGGCCTCCTGTTGCGGCTCGTCGTCGCCCATGAAGAGCTCGGTCTGGTCGAGGAAGAACGCGCGCAGCGCCGACAGGTAGACGGACATCTTCTCGCCGCCGTCCTTGAAGCGCCGACGCAGCCGGCGGAATGGGTTGCGCGCCACGCTCTCGGCCAGCTTGCGGCCGATATTGCGCAGCTCTTCGCCGGTCTCGCGCTCGATGGCCCGGTTGGCCTGTACAAAGTCGGTGTAGAGCGGCTCCAGCAGCTCCCTTTGCTGGTCCACAGCGGCCCGAACCTCGTCGGGCAGCGCCATCAACTCATCGTCTTCGAGCACCTCGCCTTCGATGATCGGCAGCGTGAGCAGGTCGCCATCTTCGCCACCGCGCACCTCGAATCCGATCTCCCGCGCCTTGCGTCGCAGGGAGAGGAAGGCGTCATTGCTGCGGCTGTTGCCCACATAGACGGCACGCTGCAGCCGCTCCTGGTTGTCACGGCCGTGATAGGCCTTGGGCAACTCGGCCTTGAGCAGCTCCAGCAGATCTGCGACGTCCTTGCGCAGTTTCGGGCCGCGACCGGCCGGAAGGGCGACGGCGATGGGCGCGTCGTTGTCCTCGAAATTGTGCACATAGACCCAGTCCGGCGGCACCTCTCGCTTGGGCGCCACGCGGGCCAGCAGGGCCTTGAGCTGGCTTCGCTTGCCGGTACCCGATGCGCCGGCGACATAGAGGTGGTAGTTCGGCCTGTGAATCGCCAGGCCCAGATCGAGCGCCTTGAGGGCGCGATCCTGCTCGATCACCGACTCCAGGACTTCCACATCGGCTGTGGTCTCGAAGCCCAAAGTCGTCGGATCGATGGCGATCGTGCATTCATCCGCCGTCACGCTCGCGGGTCGCTGAATCAACTCCAGCGCCAGACCTGATTTCGCTGCCATCGGACCTCCTTCGGGCTGCCACGCGGGCGCGGCCGGGCCCATCGCCCGGCGTATCATGGGGCCGGATCCATGGGAAGATCCAGCGTACCTTCTCCGTCGTCAATCCGCATCGGTCGAGGCTGCGAATCGACAACGGAACAGGCCGATCAAGCGTCCATGCGGGGGGCGGTCGCGAGCTCGTGCGCCGCGGCGGAGAGCGCATCCTCGAGCAGGTCGCCCAGGCAGGCCGCCGGCTCGGGCCCCGGCGGCGAGCGGGCGTCCAAGTTGAGCTGTACACCGGCCTCTTTCGGCCACAGCGCACGCGCATCCGGGATCGAGGTGCCAAGCCAGGTCGGCGCCGCTGAAGCCAGGTCGCTCAGGGCATCGATGCACCAGCGACGATCTCCGGCGCGCACCGCGTACTCCAGTCCCACGACGCAACCCCGCGCATCCGTGCCATGCAGCAGGCCGGCGATCAGCGCCGGCAGGACGGCCCGAATGCGGGTCGAGAAGATCGCCGCGTGGCGCAGCCAGCCGAGCACCGCCGGGTCGAAGGCGCCACTGGTCCGAGGTCGGCCAAGCGAGACGCTCACCTGAACGGCGGCCACCAGGTCGGCTTCGGTCGCCGCAGGCGCAGCCGAGGAGGGCGCCAGGTCAAACCAGATCACCTGTGGATCGCGCAACCATTCAGAATGTTTGTTCAGGGCCAGGGCGAGCGTGTCGACCCCGACCGGTCCCTGCGCCGGGGCCACCGCCGGTCGGACCGACGTGCGCGCATCGAAGCCGCGCTCGATCAGCAGATTCAACCAGTCGACCAGCGCCGCGCCGACGGATGCGGTGGCGAAGAAGTCGGCCACCGCGGCCGGTCCATCCCCCGGATCGTCGGCCAGCGCCACGAGCGCTGCGCCGATGGCCGGCAACCAGTCCGTGCGATCGCGGCCCAGGCGGTCCAACCACGCCAACGCCACCTCCTGGTCGTCGCGACGGACTCGCTGGACCAGACCCGCTGCCACCGAAGAGCGCGCGTGACCGAGCAGATCGGAGACGCTGGCGAACTGCCGGGTCTCGACTTGCATGGTGGGATCGTGTGCGCCGCTCAGCGAACGGGCTTCTGACGCGTAGCGTCGAAGGTGCCGCCGGGCACCGACGCTTCGTGGCCCGGGGTGGCCGGACCGCCCACGCCTTCATTGGTGGCGCCGGGCGCGATCGGGCTGTCACCGGGCGTATTCGCCTCCTGCGTGGAGCGATCGATGATGCCCTGATAGGCGCCGGTGGTCAGGTTGGTGCCGACGGCGTTGCCGCGCAACAGCTCCTCACCGACCGAAGAGTTGTTCGGCACGGTGGCAGAGAGACGCTGGATCTCGCCCAGGTAGTCGTCGTTGGGGATGACCGCCGTGGCGTTCGCGACGTCCGCGTAGGGTACGGCGGCCTCGAGGAACTCGCCCGCGCCGCCGCCGGTGACCCCGTAGGACTCGGCAGGCTGGTTTCGCGACACCCACAGGGCGCTCATCATGCCGTCGAAGGCCGTCGGCTTCTTCAACTCGCGTTCGCCGGCGTCGACCTTGCGCTGGATGTTCAGCACGACCGTGCCGTTGGGGTACCACTCGGGCTGCAGCGCGCCCAGCTGCATCATCTGCCCGTAGGCCGTCTCCGCCGAGCCGGCGGGTACGGTGATCTCGCCGGGCGAGTACCAGGTGCCGTATTCCGAGATCGGCTGGCTGGTGTCGATGGTCGTCATGGGCGCCCGACCGCGTTTGAGGATGTGGCGATAGGCCTTCTTGCGCATGGCCGGGTCGCTCTTGGCGTTGGGCGGCAGGGCCGCAAGCGGCGCGCCTGTCTCGGTCCAATCCTGCTCGATCTGCATGTCGATGTCGATTTGCACCTGGTTGATATCGTACAGCTTGTCGACGTTCTGATTGCGCGATTGGAAGGGCGATACCTTGTCTGCGGGCACAGCCACGCCCTTGAAGACGTAGGTCGGGATGACCATGGCCGACATGATCGGGTAGATGCGCGTTCGATCGAGGCTCGGATCCTGCAGCTTGGACGCCAGTTCGCTGTAGAACTGACCCTTCAAGCCGGGATTGTCGAGGTACTGCTCCGCGTCCACGTCGGCGAGCTTCTGCACCGCGATGGGATCCTTCGAGGCGACCGTGTTGACCTTGGCATGCACCACGGCAGGGGCCGCGGCGCCCTCGAACCATTTCTGCAGGATGGCGCCGCGCAGGGCGGGCACATCGCTGTAGCGGGACTGGAACTGCTCCTGGGTGATGCCTTCGCGTTCGAGGCTGCTGGCCAGGGGATCGGCGATGTCCGCGTCGGCCCGATCAAGGCCGGCGATCAACGACTGGATGACCGTCTTCTGCAGCGGTGTCGGGGGCGCTGCTGCGGCGCCTGCGGGGGGCTCGGCTGCGCCACCGCCTGTGTCTGGCACGGGGGGGCGTCGGGCGGGAGGAGCCGGCGCTGGCGCCTCACGCGTGGTGCCTGAGCCGCGGCCGCCTGCTGGATCGCTGCTGGGTGCGGGCATGGTTCCCTCTGGGCGGGCACACGACCCGCATCGTGGCCATGATCACCGAGCGGCCGCGCGCGCGCAACCATCGGGTCGCTCGCCATCGCTGGCCTGGTGTCCGGGCGCCCCGCCACGCAGGGCGGCGCGGTCACTTCGACATGATCATGGTTTCGTAGGGCTCACGCGCTTCGAACTTGCGTTGCGCGGCCTTGGCGCGGTCCAGGTTCTTGAACGGCCCGATGCGCACGCGATGGAACTCGCCTCGCTGCGGCACCGTGATGCGCGAGACACGCGGCTTGTGCCCCCGGCTGACCAGCAGCTTGACGAAGGTGCGAGCCTCGGAGAGGTTTCGGAACGCCTTGATCTGCAGGAAGAACGCTCGTTCGTCGACGGCCTTCTTTGCGACCTTCCTGGCCACCTTGGCGGGTGCCTTGGCCGGCGCCGCCGCCTGCACCTTGGCGCGCGCAGCCGCTTCGGCCTTCTTCTGTCGGGCCGCTTCCGCCAGGCGTGCGGCCTTTTCGCGGGCCAGCTTGGCACGCTCGGCCTTCATGGCCGCCAGGCGTGCCTTCTCTGCCTGCTGCCGCGCCAGCTTCTCTGCTTTCTGCTGGGCCAGCGTCTCCGCCTTGGCCTTGGCTGCGGCGATGCGCTCCTGTTCGGCCTGCAGCGCCGCCAACCGCTTCGCTTCGGCCTTCTCGGCGGCGACGCGCACCTTCTCGGCGGCGATGCGCTCCTTCTCGGCGGCGATGCGCGCCTTCTCAGCATGTTCAGCGGCGATGCGCTCCTGTTCGGCACGTTCGGCGGCCAGTCGGTCCTGCTCAGCCTTCTCGGCGGCCAGGCGCTCCTGCTCGGCCTTCAACTGGACCAGGCGCAGCTTCTCAGCCTCTTCCCTGGCGAACTGCTCGAGCACCTTGCGGCGTTCGGCCAGCTGCCATTGGCGCAGGGAGCGCACATCGTCGGCCGACATGCCGGTCACCATGGAGCGTGGCCCTGTCTCGCCGATGGCGTCCAACAGGGTAGCGAGAGCGGCGCCATCCGGTGCGATGCCGCTGGTCAGGTGCAGGTCAGGTGGCTGCAACCATCGCTGCCGCTCGGGATTCAACGAGCTCACCGCCTCGGGCACCACGCGCGGCAGGCTGCTCACCAGGTCGGCTTGACGGAGGGGAATCTCGGCCCAGCCCTCGGGCGGATGCAACGTCGGGCTGTCGGGCGCTGCGTCGACCACCTGACCGGCGATGACACCCGGGAGCACGGCGCGTCGGCGCGTGGCCATTCGCAGATGTGGATGCTCTCGATCAGCCGTCGCCGCCGGACGTGGTGCTGCCTGCTGGGCGATCTTGCTGGGTGGCCGATCGACGGCCACGTGTTCGAAAGGGTTTTCGTCGACCTCGCTGTGCACCGGCTCATCCTGGCGCTGGGCGGCGGTGGCCGACGGTAGGGGCTCGTCGCGCACGATGGCCTCGAAGACACGCGCCAACTTGGGCTGACGGGCCTTGGTGGGCACCGGACGGGGCAGGATGGGCGTTCGTCGATCGGCCAGGCCGCTACGGGGCGCGGGCAGGGCAGGCACATCCACACCCGCCAGCTCGCGCTGCTGTTCGGCGACTGGCTCATGCTGCGACGAAGCGACCCACCAGCCGGCGCCGAAGGCCAGTGCGAGCAGGGCCACGCTGCCGACGGCGATCTGCGCGATGTGGCGGATCTCAAGGCGAATCTCGATGCGCTCTCGAACCCGCTCGAAATCGCGCAATGGCATGAAGGGCTCCCGTGGCCAGAACGCCCGCACCTGCGAGCCCGATCATCATCGCGCACGCGGCCACTTCCTCCACTTTTTTTTTGGCTGGAACCGTCAAGCAGCGCCATCGGCGGCGCCTTCGGTGCGCTCAAGACTCTGCATCTGGTCGGGCGCGCTGACGCCCAAGAGGGCGAGCCCGTTGGCGATCACCTGGCGGATCGCCGCGACGAGCGCCAGCCGGGCCTGGGTCTGCGCCACGTCATCGCTGATCACCCTGGCATCGGCCTTGCCACGGGTGTAGTAGCCGTGGAACTGCTTGCAGGCGTCCATCAGGTAGAAGGCCAGCTGGTGCGGCTCGCGGCTGCGCGCGGCCCGTGACACCACCTCGGGGAAGGCGGCCAATGTCATGGCCAGGGTCCGCTCGTCGGTCAACGCCAGGGCGCTGGTGTCGGCGCCGACGGCTTCGAAATCCACCCCCTGTTCGGCGGCGCGCATCAGGATGGAGACGAGCCGCGCGTGGCCGTACTGCACGTAGTACACCGGGTTGTCCATGGACGTCCTGCGCGCCACATCCAGGTCGAAGTCCAGCTGCGCGTCGCCCTTGCGGGTCAGGAAGATGAAGCGCACGGCGTCGCGACCGCTGAACTCGGCGCCCGTGGAGACGTCGTCGATCACGTCGCGCAGGGTCACGAACTCGCCCGATCGTTTGCCCATGGAGACGGGCTCACCACCGCGCAAGAGCGCCACCA
Source organism: uncultured Enterobacteriaceae bacterium (assembly GCA_964438735.1). Classification (GTDB taxonomy): domain Bacteria; phylum Myxococcota_A; class UBA9042; order UBA9042; family UBA9042; genus CAYTLW01. Next base: position 14,719 of record CAYTLW010000111.1, read on the forward strand.
TCTGCATCAGGATCACTTCCAGCCGATCGCCCGACCAGCGCGCCGCCTTGGGGTCGCCTTCACCCCGCCGCAGATCGCCGAGGGCGTGGATGACCCCCTTCAGACGTGGCACGTAGCCGTGGTGATCGGCGCCGAAGATGTTGACCATGTGGTCGTAGCCGCGCGCCAGCTTGTTGTCGTGGTAGGCGATATCGGCCGCGAAGTAGGTCGGCCGTCCGTCCGAGCGAACGATCACGCGATCTTTATCGTCGCGGAAACCCTTCGGCACGGACTCGCGGGTACCCCGAAACTGCAGCGGTTGTTGTCCGCTGTCGTCGGCATCGCCGCGATAGGCCCAGTCGGCCGCCTCGAGCCGTTCGCAGCAGCTGCCCACCGCATCAACGGCCTCCGCCTGGCCCGGCATGGGCTCCAGACCGTGCAATCCACGCTCGCTGAACCAGGTGTCGAAGCGTACGCCGAGCGCGTCCAGATCGCCGGCGATGCGGCGCAACATGGCCCGCCAGGCGGCGCAGGAAAGGGCCCGATCGTCTGCCCGTCCGGCCTGGCTCTGCGGCTCCGCGTCGGCCCACCAGGCGTCGTCCTGCCAGGAGGGCGCCTCCAGGCCCAGGTGCAACGTGTCCCGGTCGAGCAATTCGCCCGCCAGGGTGGCGATGTAGGCGCCCCGATACCCGTCTTCGGGGAAGTCGTCGGGCAGCAGCGGCGGATCCACCGCCAGGCGCTCGGCCCGAGCGGTCCCATCCAGGGGCGCCAGGGCGCGCAGCCAATGCCAGACGCTTTCGCCCAGTTTGCCGACCTGGTTGCCGACATTGTTGATGTAGTACTCCGTGTCGACCCGGTAGCCAGCGGCGCGCAGGATGCGGGCCAGCGCGTCGCCATGTACCGCGCCGCGACCATGACCCACGTGCAGTGGTCCGGTCGGGTTGGCGCTGACGAACTCCACCAGCACGCGCTCACCACGCCCCGCCTGCGTGTGGCCATATTGCTCGCCCAGGGCGGCCACATCGGCCACCGCGCTCTGCCAACAGGCATCGGAGAGGTGCAGGTTGACGAACCCCGGACCGGCCACCTCGACCTTGGCGAAGAAGCCCTGCACATCGACCTCGCGCAGCACCTCGACGAAGCGCTCGGCCAGCTGGCGCGGGTTGGTCCGCGCCTGGCGGGCCACCATGAAGCAGAGATTGGTGCTCAGTTCGCCCTGGCCGGCCTTGCGTGGGCGCTCCAGGGGCACCTCAGGCGCCGGGATGCGGGCGGGCAGGATGCCGCCGTCACTGGCCACGCGGGTGGCTTCGGCCAGGCAGGCTCGGATGCGTTCATAGAGCGTCGACATGATCGGCTCCAGGGCGATAGAGGGAGGTTCCGGCGCCCGAAGGGCCACCGGCGGTCGGAAGCGATCCCATATACGGACGCCATTGACAAGCGCCGGCCCGGCGCAGTACCGACAGACGCCCAGGGGACGGGAGGACAGCGTGAGCAGACGCGTGGTGATCAGCGGCGGCGCCGGGTTCCTCGGTTCTCACCTGACCGATCGCTTTCTGGCCGATGGCTGGCGAGTGCTCGGCGTGGACAACCTGAGCACCGGCAAACGCGCCAACATCCAACACCTGCGCGACGAGCCGCGCTACGAGCTGTTGCAGCAGGACGTCTCGCGCCCCTTCGACGTGGCCGGTCCCGTGGATGCGGTGCTGCATTTCGCCTCTCCCGCCTCGCCGTTGGACTATCTCGAGCTGCCGGTCGAGACCCTCAAGGTCGGCGCCTGGGGCACCTTTCACTGCCTCGATCTGGCGCGCGAGCACGGCGCCACCTTCCTGATGGCCTCCACCTCGGAGGTCTACGGCGATCCCAAGGTGCATCCCCAGGTCGAGAGCTACTGGGGCAACGTCAACCCCATCGGCCCGCGCAGCGTCTACGACGAGGCCAAACGATTCGCTGAAGCGGCCACCATGAGCTATCGCCGCGAGTTTGGCCTCGACACCCGGCTGATCCGCATTTTCAACACCTACGGCCCGCGCATGAACCATGACGACGGGCGCGTGGTGCCCGCGTTTGTCTGCCAGGCGTTGCGCGGCGAGCCGTTGACCGTCTTCGGCAGCGGACGCCAGACCCGCTCGTTCCAATATGTGCAGGACCTGGTCGCCGGCGTGGCGACCGTGTTGGAGCATGGCGACGACCAGCCCTACAACATCGGCAATCCGGACGAACACGACATCATCTCGTTCGCCCGCGCGGTCGCCGACACCGTTGGCGACGTGACCGTGGACCACCAGGTACTGCCCGAAGACGATCCCCAGCGTCGCTGCCCCGACATCAGTCGGCTGACCGCGTTGGGCTGGCAGCCCAGCGTGACGCTGCAAGAGGGATTGCGCTTGACCGTGGACTGGTTCCGCGCCGAGATCGCCGCCGGTCGCGTGCCGTCCGCGACGCAGCCGCGCATCCCGCGCAACGAACGCAAATCCCCGTGACGCCTCGAGGCGTGGCCAGGATCCAAGTTGTAGATGAGCCCTGGCGGTCGCCAGGCGGGCGATCAGTCGCGCATGAACTTCGTGTGATCGACGCCGTACTTCTTGCAGTAGGGCAGGAAGCCGATCTTGGCGATGCTGCGCAGGGCGCGCGCGGTCAGCCGGACCCGCACAAAGCGGTTCAGCTCGGGCACCCAGATGCGCTTGCGCTGCAGGTTCGGCAGCTGACGCATCTTCGTCCGATTGTTCGCATGGCTGACACGGCAGCCCACCAATGGGCCTTTCCCGGTAATCTGGCAACGGCGGGACATGGCATCCTCCTGCGAATAGCGTCCCCACAAAGGGGGCACGGTCATTACTGGCACGGCGACCCGCTGTCAAGAGCAAAGTCGCCGAACTGTCGTGCCGAAAAGCAGTCGACCGAGGATGGCATGACCCGCAGGAGCCCCGCCACATGACAATCGGAGACCGGCCCCTGCGACGCGTCGTTGCCCCATTCCCCGAAGTGGAGGTGGTGGCGCCGTGGCTGTTGCGCATGCCATTGCGCACGCCGACCCTGCCGCCGGCGACGACCACCAATCACTACGTGCTCGGCGATGAAGAGCTGCTGCTGATCGATCCAGCGACGCCCCATCGCACCGCCCAGACACGACTCGTGGCCCTGTTGGAGGCGATGATCGCCACCGGCAGCCGGCTGGTCGGCCTGTTCCTGACCCACCACCACAACGATCATATCGGCGCCGTCACAGCGTTGGCCGATCGCTTCGAAGTGCCGGTGCTGGCCCACGCCGAGACCGCGCGCCTGCTCCGTGGCCAGATCGCGGTTGACCGCCTCGTCGAAGACGAAGACGACGTGCTCACCTGCCGCGACGGGCGGACCTGGCGGGCATTGTTTACACCCGGTCATGCGCCCGGACACCTGGTCCTGTATGACATGGGTAGCGGCATGATCGCCGGCGATATGGTGGCCGGCGAAGGCACCATCGTGGTCGATCCGGACGAGGGTTCCATGGCCGACTACCTGGCGAGCCTGGCGCGGATGCGCGCGCTCGATCCGGCCTGGCTGGCGCCCGCCCACGGCCAGGTGATCCACGACGCCGACGCCCTGCTGGCCCACTACATCGCCCATCGTCAGCAGCGCGAGCAGCGGGTCATGCACGCCTTGACGGCCGACTGGCAGGCGGACGACGCCCTGCTTCCTTCGGCGTACGGGGACGTCGCTCGCCTGCTCTGGCCCTTCGCCTTGCGATCGCTGCGGGCCCACCTGATTCACCTGGCGGAGCAGGGCCTGGCTCAGCGGCAGGGCGATCGCTGGCGGCTGATGTGAGCGCGGAAGGGCGGGATCACAGTTCGCGATAGCGCAACAGCCATCGATAGGCCGGCCGATCGCGCGGTGGGATCAGCAACAGCTGGGTGCCCTTGAAGCGGGCCGCCTGCACGTCCCGACCCGGGTTCGGAATGGGCGCCACCATGGCCGCCGACCAGAGCAGTCCGACCACCAGGGTGGCCACCACAACGCGCGATCGCCAGCGGCCGGGCAGCCTCGCCAACTCGTCCTGCCGCGCGGAGTAACGCGCACTCAGCCACCACGGCAGGACCAACACGGCGACAAAGACCAACGCCGACACGCCATGGCCGAGACCGAGCGCGTTGCCCAGACTGTGAGAGTGGCCACCAAAGAAGAACAGCAGCGGCAGACTCAATTCGAGTACCGGAAAGTCCAGCTGGTGAAAGTGGTAGGGAAACGTCATCACCGGCAAGGCTGCGAAGACCACGCCGATGATGATCGACGCCACCACGGCGCCCTGGGCTACGTCCTGCTGCCAGCCACTGCGGCAGCGGGCGACAATGACCCGAACGCCGTCGACGAAACCCGCCGCAAGCAGGCCCACGATGGGCATCAGGTGGCGGGGGCCGACCGAGTCGCCGGCCCGCCAGTCGACGAAGCCGGCCACCAACATGCTGTAGGCGATGATGATGCCGAGCAGCCAGGCGGCATCCCGGCGCAGCGCCCCTTCGCCCCGCCAGGCGACCACGCCCAGGCCGAGCAGGGCCACCACCAGCCACGGCGCGTGGTAGAGCAGCCCGCGGGCCGGACTCAGCCAGATGCCGAAGAGCGCCTCAAGACTCGGCGGTCGGAAGCCGAAGAACCCGCTGTCGATGATCGCCGCCAGCTCCGCGTTGCCCTTGTACTGGTACGTGAAGCGCAGCGGATGGCCCAGTGACCAGTGGTTGTAGGCGAACTGCGCCAGCGCCCAGATCGCCACGCCGCCGATGAACGGCATGGCGTGCTTCAGCCGCCCCGCAAGGGTCGATTGCGGGCTGCGCGCCAGCACGAAGAGGCAGAGCAGGGCGGCCAGGATGAACACCGGCGTATCGACGAAGCCGGCCAACCCAGCGAGCAGCCCGGCGCCGAAGCGAAGTCGGACCCCTCTGGCTGCCCGGTCGCCGTCGGGTCGCAGCCAGAAGGTCGCCATCATCACCAGCGCGGCGGCCAGGCCGTGGCCGAAGAGCAACGTGGCGTAGACGAATAACGGGCTGGCCAGACCCGCGGCCAGCATCGCCACGCCGGCCTCCCGTTCACTGGCCCCGCCCAGCCGCAACCATCGTCCCAGCGCAGCGATGCCCAGCAACAGCGGCACCACCAGCAACAGCAGACAGCAGACATAGCCCACCAGCCAGAGCTCGTCGTGCCGAACCTCCGGGTGGAGCCAGACCATGGCGGCGTAGATGGGGATCGCCAAAAAAGACAGGCCGGGCGCCTTGTCCATGTAGATGTGGCCTTCATATTCGCTGCGATCCACCGGCACCGAACGGTGAAGATCGGTGATCGCGTCCAACTCGGGCCGGCCAGTCTCCGCGACCGCCTGGGCAAAATAGAGTCGAATCGACTCGTTGGCCGTGTGCATGTGCGGCCAGAAATGCACATACCAGGCCATGCTCAGCGCCATTGCGGCGAGCGTCAGCGCAGTCAGTCGGCGTGCGATCAGTGGCGGCCCCCGGGGCGCGCTGCCGGCCGCAGCGCCCGTCGAGGGTCCGCAGCGAGGGCGCTCCTTGTCAAACCGCGGGCACCTCGGCGGCGCTTTTTGCTTGTCTCACCGGTTGCACCCCCTGTGTGTCTCGACTATTCTGCCGTGCATTCGCGGTCAGTGGTGTTCGGCGGGGCCGACAACTGGGTGCGGGAATGCAGCACGCGACGGCACGCTGGACGCACAGGCAGCCGGGGACAGACGGTCGCACGAGACGAGGGGTGAATCGAGACACCCCAAAGGATTGGAGCAGCGATGACCTTCTACATTCAGCGCGATGGCCAGCCCAAGCAGTACACCATCGAAGCGCTCAGCGACATGGTGAAGAACGGGCAGCTGCGCGCAGACGAATATGTCTTTGACGGCCGCACCCAGAAGTGGGTGGGTGCTACCCAGGTCGAAGAGCTCGCCGACGCGTGGCGCGATGCCAACGCCGGTGGTGCCAAGCCCGCGGCGCCGACCCCCTCCATGGCGGCGGCTCCCAAGGGTGGTGCCAAGAAGCGCAGCAGCAAGAAGTTCAGCGAGACTTCCTGGTTCATGTCCGCGGTCACCTATGAAGAAGGCGGCCTGACTCCGAGCGAGATGCCGGAGATGGATGTTGGCGACAAGTTCGAGAACCTCCCGCCCGTCCCCGACGAGCTGCGTCAGAAGTTCTCGCTGTCGGTCGCTGGCCTGGAAGAGAAGGACAAGGGCAAGAAGAAGTAGCCCACGTCCTCTTCCCTCCCCAACTCAACGATGCAGAAACGGCGCCTGCCCGGCACCGACCTGGAGTTGTCCGCGCTCGGCATGGGCTGTTGGGCGATCGGCGGCCTCTGGTGGGGCGATGATGTGCGCGACGACGACTCGCGCGCGGCCATCGGCGCCGCCCTGGACGCCGGCATCAACTGGTTCGATACCGCGCCTCTGTACGGTCATGGACACGCCGACAAGGTGCTCATGCAGGCGCTCGGTGCGCGTCGCCACGAGGTGGTGATCGCCACCAAGGTCGGCGTGCGCTTTGGCAGCGACGGTGATCACGCCCACAGCGACCTGAGCGCCGCCTGGATCGCGGCCGACATCGACGCCAGCCTCAAACGCCTGGGCCTGGAGACCATCGATCTGCTGCAGGTGCACTGGCCCTGTCAGGCGGGCACGCCCCTGGCCGAGACCATGGAGGCGCTGCAGCGCGCCGTGACCGCCGGCAAGGTGCGCCATGTGGGCCTGTGCAACTACAACGCCGCCGGGCTGGCCGAGGCGAGCCGTCACGGCAGCGTGGCCAGCCTGCAGACGCCCTACTCCATGCTGCGACGGGAGTTCGAGGGTGAGGTCCGCGGCGCGGCCCAGGGTGGCGCCCGCGAAGACGGTCGGGCCATCGGCGTGCTGGCCTACGAACCGCTCTGTCGCGGCCTGCTCACCGGCCGCTTCCGCGCCGATCATCGCTTCCCGGACAGCGATCAGCGGGCGCGCGACGATCGCTTCCAGGGCCGACGATTCATGAGCAACCTGGCCATCGCAAGCCGCCTCAAGCTGCTGGCCCGCCGCCACGACCTGCCCGCCTCCGCCCTGGCCATCGCCTGGGTCTGCCGCCAGCCGGCGATCACCGCCGCCATCGCCGGCGCCAAGCGGCCCGAACAGGTGCTGCAGAACGCCCGCGCCGCCGAGGTCCTCGACCAGGACGAGCTGCTCGCGCGGATCAACCGGTTGGTGCCGTAAAAGCGCTATAATTATATCGGATTGACAGTCTCTCTCCGCAAAAGTGATCTAGATCCCTTTTGCGGGTCCACACGTCAAAGAGGATCTGGGTCCTCAATCCGCCAGCGGGCGTCTACGCGCCGCCCGCACGAGCCAGCAACCAGGCCTTGATAAAGCCGTCCAGATCGCCGTCCAGCACCGCGTCCGCGTTGCCCACCTCGTGGTTGGTCCGGTGGTCCTTGACCATGCGATAGGGCGCCAGCACATAGCTGCGGATCTGGCTGCCGAAGTCGATGCCCATCTTGTTGGCCTCGACCTCGCTGCGCTCTTCTTCACGCTTGCGCCGCTCCAGGTCCGCCAGGCGCGCGGCCATCACCTTCATGGCCTTTTCACGATTCTTGTGCTGCGAGCGCTCGGCCTGGCAGCTGACCACGATGCCGGTGGGCAGGTGGGTCATGCGCACGGCGGAATCTGTGCGATTGACGTGCTGACCGCCGGCGCCGCTGGCCCGGAAGGTGTCGATGCGCAGGTCGCTGTCGGCGATCTCGATCTTGATCGTGTCATCGACCTCGGGCACCACAAAAACCGAGCTGAACGACGTGTGCCGCCGATGCGCGGCATCGAATGGGCTGATGCGCACGAGCCGATGCACGCCATTCTCCGCCTTGAGGTAGCCGTAGGCCCAGGGGCCCGCGATGCCGATAGTGGCGCTCTTGATGCCCGCCTCATCGGCCTCGATGACGTCGACCATGCTGACCTTGAAGCCGCTGGCCTCGCCCCAGCGCGAATACATGCGCAGCAACATCCCCGCCCAGTCGCAGCTCTCGACGCCACCCGCGCCCGCGTTGACCTGCAGGATCGCCGAGTTGCGGTCCTGGTCGCCGGTCATCATGCGAGCGAATTCGGCCTTGTCCAGGCGCTCTTCTACGGTCGTGATCTGGCTGTTCAACTCGGGCAGCAGCTCCTGCTCGCCCTCCATCTCGACCAGCTCCAGCATCTCGAGCACTTCGCTCGATTCGGCGTCCATGCTGGCGATCAGGTCGACCGTTTCGGCCAATGAGGTGCGCTCCCGCATCAAGACCTGAGCCCGTGCGGGGTCATTCCAGAAGTCTGGTTCGGCGCCCATTCGTTCCAATTCGACGATGCGGGCCTGTTTATCTTCGACGTCAAAGATGCCCGCGCAGGGCATCGATACGCTCGCGAGCGGCCGTGGCGCGGGTCCTGATCTCACCGATGGAGCACATGGGGTCTTCCTGGGCACCGAGCGCGGCGCCGGGTAGCGGTCATGTTCCGCAGAAGGGCTGTCTGTATCACGAATGCCGGTGACCGGCCAGACGCTCAACGCATCCAGAAGGTGGTGATGATGTAGTCCACAACGAGGACTGTCACCGAGCTGGTGACCACGGTGCTGGTGGTGGCCTTGCCGACCCCCCGACTGCCGCCGGTGGCGAAGTAGCCCTTGTAGCAGGCGATGGCACCGACCACGCCGCCAAATGCCGTGCCCTTGACGATCGAGCACCAGATGTCAGAAGGGGTCACCCAGGCGTAGATGCGCGAGAAGAACATCGCCTTGTCGATGTCCAACATGCCCGTGCAGACCACGTACGAGCCCAGCAGGCCCACCGCGTTGAAGCCGATGGTCAACATGGGCATCAGCAGCAGGCAGGCGAGCACACGCGGCGAGACCAGGTAGTGCAGCGGGTCGACCGCCATGGTCTCCAGCGCGTCGATCTGTTCGGTCACCCGCATGGTGCCCAGCTCGGTGGTGATGGACGAGCCCACCCGGCCGGCCACCATCAGCGCCGTCAACGAAGGCGCCAGCTCGCGCACCAGGGCCAGGGTCACGCTGCCGCCGATCAGGCTCTTGGCGTTGAAGATCTCGAAAGCCACCGCGGTCTGGATGGCAAACACAGCCCCGGTGAAGATGCCGGTCACCAACACGATGGGCAGCGAGCCCACGCCCACGAACTCGAAGATCGAGATCATGTTGCCCAGGCGATAAGGAGGTTGCAGCACCCGAGCCAGGGCGCCCGCAAAGAAGAGGATCACATCCCCCACCACCTCGAACCAGGCCAGCGCCCGCTGAATCGCCAATCGGACGCCACGCACAGCCACGTTGTACTGCACCGTGTTCTGCATCCGACCCACACCCAACGCCATGCAAACGCCCCTTTCTGCCCCAAAACGGGCCTGCGCCCACCCTAGCTTGAACACGGTGGTCCGCGAGTTTTTTGGACAATCGCCAACTTCTATCGCCGAGCCGCCAAACCACTGCTAGATTCCGCTGCACGGTGACCGGACGGGGTCCGGACACCGCCAGATGGCGAGGGGAAAGGTCGGGTGTCCCTCGTCTGCGCCGGCTCCGTACCTCCTTGTAGGTTGTGCGGAGCCGGTGTTCTTTTTGGCTGCGCCCACGCGCTTCGCTTGCGGGCGCAAAAGCACCGCGGGGCCGGCGCCTCTCGACGCCGACCCCGCAGAAGTCTTCGAATCTACGTCAGAACCTACGGCGTGCCACACTCGCCTGGCTTGTACTGGAAGTCCTTGCCGTTGTAGCACTCGGCCTGGCAAGCATTCTGGTACGTCTGCCCATCGGCACCACACACCGCCTTGAGCGCGTCGGGGCACTGGCAGACACACGGTCCGAGGTACTGGAACGTCCAGTTCTTCTTCTCATCCGGAGCGGACGTCAGGCAGTCGAACTCGCCATTGCTGCGGAAGGTATACCAGGTCGCCTTGCCATCCTTGTCGGTGCGCGAGGCGCAGACCGGCTTCTTGATCGAGTAGTCGATGTCGCAGCAGCCGCGTCCCTTGCCGTCATTGGCGCCCGCGTACAGCTGCGCGGAGCACTTGCCGTTCTGGACCACGATGCCCTCGCAGTCGGCCACCGAGGCGCCCTCCAGGTTGGCGATGCAGCCGTTGCGATAGGAGATGCCCTTGCCGTCCTTGTGGATGCCGCACACGGGCTTGCAGGCCTTGTCGTTCTCGCAGCCCTTCCACTTGGTCTCGTCGTAGCACTCGCCGTCGCAGAGCTTGGTCAACTTGCCGTCGCAGCCGGCGCTCTTCGTGTCGCTCTCCAGTGGGTAGCAACCCTTGAGCCCGCAGTTGTTCATGGCGCACGTGGTCTGGTAGCTCTCGCCGTCCGAGGCGCAGACGGGCTGGAACTTGGCCACCGGGCACGAGGACGGGGGCTGCATGCAGGCGTTCTGCTTGGCGCAGCCGCCGGCGATCACGTACTTCTTGTTGCACTCGAAGTCGGTCTTGCAGGTCACGCCGCCCTTCTTGCACTTGCCACCTTCGCAGCTGTCTTTGTCGTCGGGCAGCTCGACGCAGCCGAGCTCGCACTCCATCCAGACGGGAACCCAGGGACCCGACTTGGTCTTGGCGCAGAACTTGGGCGTGGCGCCAGGCTTGTCGCCGGCGCTGCAGAACTCGCAGTCGGGGCACTTGCCCTGGACCGGCTTGTAGCCCTTGGGCCAGTCGAACGCCTGCAGATCGCAGACGGCGAAACAGTCGTTGGCGTAGGTGGTCTTGCCCACGCACATCTGCGCATCCGGGCACTTGGCGCATTGATCGCAGCTCAGCGCGCACTCGGGCAGGGGCAGCTTCGGCTTGATCACGCCGCCGCTGTCCGCCGTGCCGCCGGCGTCCTTGTCGGTGCCCGTCGCGTCGGGATCGGGCGCTTCGCCGTCGGGCAGATCGCCCGCATCTACGGGGTCGCCACCGGTGTCGACCTTGTCCGCGTCCTTGGGCGTGGCCGGTGCGTCCTTGTCGTCGGTGGCGCCGCCATCCTTGGTCGTCGCGCTGCCGTCGGCATTGCCCGCTCCGTCCTCGATGTTTCCATCTACCGAGCTGCCATCCGGATCATCTGTGCCGGTGGCGTCCTCTTCCGCAGGCGGCGGATCCGCGCACGCGGCGCTCCAGGCTGTCAGGCTCGCGATCATCATCATGGTCATCAGGAACCTGGGCATCGACTTCGTCCTCATCTTTCGCTCCCCTGGCGGAATTGGCTTCGCCCCTCGAGATCACCGACAGCCTAGCGAATCCGGCCGCCGTTTGCGCCCTTGGCGTTGGAGCATCCTACGCCGTGCCCGCCGGGGCAGGCAAGTATCCTGGCTTTCTGTC
>CAYTLW010000112.1:0-25637 GCA_964438735.1 uncultured Enterobacteriaceae bacterium
TAGCTCACTTTTTTGGCCCACAGCTTGCACCACCCCTTCGGCGCAACCGGCCCCTTCAACACCTGGCAGCCACCGCAATCGGCGCCGCCGGCCGGCAACTTGTAGAGCTGGCAGTTGTCGCAGGTCTTGTCCTTCTCGGGCGTGACGTCGGCGTACTGGTTGGTCGTGCGCAGCGCCTTGTCCGCATCGCTCAAGCCGCTGACGTCATTGCAACCGCCGCCGCCACCGCCGCCACCGCCACCGGCGGCCTGCTTCTTCGGCTTGCCACACGCGGTCAGCACGGCGCCGCCGGCCATGGACAGAGCGCCGATGGAAAGGGCGTGCTTGAGGAAGTCGCGTCGGCTGGTCTCGTTCTGGCTCATGTCTGCATCCTTCAGATAACGAGGGAGCGCTCACAGGCGCTCCCGGGGTCTCGCTGTCATGTTGGTCGACCGACGTGGGCGACCTCGGCGCCGAAGCTAGACGTCAATGGACCAGCAGGCAAGTTGGCGGGGGTAAAGCCGGCGATTGTCCAACCCAATCGGACCGAATGGTCGCTATTTGTCGGTCCCACGGCGGGGCTCTGGTCGGCAACGAGCGGGTCGTCTACCATCGCCCGCGTGAACCACGCCACCCCCGCGATCCCCGCGATCCCTTCCCGCCTGGAGGCGATCGCTGCGTATCGCGCTGAAGGTGGCCAGATCGCCGCAGTGTATCCCTACCACCAGCCGCGGGCGCTCTTTCGCGCCTTCGACATCCTGCCGGTGGAAGTGTGGGGACCGGCTGGCCGCGACCCGACGCCGGCGGACGCCCACGTGCAGGCCTATGTCTGCACCATCGTGCGCTGTGGCCTGGCGCTGCAACTGTCGGGTGGGCTGGAAGAGGCCGACCTGCTGGTCGTGCCCCATGGCTGCGACTCCCTGCAGGGCATGGGCAGCCTGCTGATCGACCTGCTGCCGCCGCGCCAGCCGGTGTTGACCATGTACCTGCCCCGCGGCGGCGCCGGACAGGGCACGCGATTCCTGGCTGATGAGCTGGCGGTCATGCGTTCGAAGCTGGCCGAGTTCACCGGCCACGAGCCTGATGACGACGCGATCATGGCCGCGGTGCTGCGCGAGGAGGAAGCCGATCGCCGATTCGCCGAGCTGCTGGCCACCCGGGAACGTGTGCGGCTGTCCGAAGGCGACTTCTATCGCCTGGTGCGCACGCGCGAGTACCTGCCGGCGGAGCGCTTCATCACCCTGGCCGACGAAGCGCTGGCGGCGCGCAGCGAAGAGGGCTGTGGCCGCATCCCGCTGGCGGTGAGCGGCATCCTGGCCGAACCCATGGCATTGCTGGACGCCATCGCCGACAGCGGCGCCATGGTGGTGGCCGACGACCTGGCCGGCATCGGCCGGCGCTGCTACCCGCGAGGTGAGGGCGACGACCCCCTGCTGCGCCTGGCCGGCACATTGCTGGCCGCCCCGCCCTGCTCCACCCGCGGGGACGCCGTGGCCGCCCGGATCGATCATCTGGTGGGCCTGGTCCAGCGACGCAAGGCCCGGGGCGTGGTCTTCTACACGGTCAAGTTCTGCGAGCCGGAGCTCTTCTACCTGCCGCTGCTGCGCAAGGCGCTGGACGCTGCCAACGTGCCCACGGTGCACATCGAGGTCGACCTGACCGAGCAGCTGCCGCACCAGGCCATCACCCGCCTCGAAGCGCTGGTGGAGACCGTGGACCTGGCGGAGGCCGAGGGATGAAGAGGTCGCCATGAGCCTGGTCGCCCGCGCCAAATACCACGGCGGCTATTCCGTCTTCGGCCGCGCCCTGCTGCGCGCCGAGCGAATTCGTTCGGAGCGGCAGCTGGCCAAGCCGGGCTTCTGGCGCAGCGAGCACCAGGCTCCGCCCCTGAACGTCGCACCGCGACTCAAGGAGTTGATCAGCCGGCACTACCTCAAGGGACGTTTCGCCGAGGGCGCGCGCAAGGTCGCCTGGGTCACCTCCGGCGCGCCCATCGAGTTCCTCACCGCGCTGGACTACTTCCTCATCTACCCGGAAAACCACGCCGCCGTCTGCGGCATCCGTCGCACCGCCGAGGAGCTCTGTGGCGTCGCCGAGGACGCCGGCTGGTCGCGCGATACCTGCTCCTACGCCCGCACGGACTTCGGCGCCATGCTCTCGGGACGTACGCCGGTGGGCAAACTGCCGGCGCCCGACCTGCTGGTCTGCTGTACCAACATCTGCCAGACGGTCCTGTTCTGGTACCGGGTGCTCGCAGACCACTTCAAGGTCCCGCTGGTGGTCATCGACACACCTTTCGTCTACCGCAAGGTGGGCGACCACGACACGGCGTTCGTGCAGCGACAGCTCGAAGAGGGCATCGCTGTGGCCGAACGGGTGGCCGAGCGCGACATGGACATGGCGCGCCTGCGGCAGGTGACCGTGGCCGCACGCGACGCGGTGAAGCTGTGGAGCGAGGTGATGGCTCGGGGCGCCCACAAGCCGGCGCCCTTGACCGCCTTCGACCAGTTCATCCACATGGCGCCCATCGTCGAGATGCGCGGCCAGGCGTTCACGGTCGAATACTACCGGGCGATGCTCGCCGAGCTGGACGAACGCATCGAAAAAGGCGTCGGCGCGCTCAAGGAAGAACGAAGGCGTCTGGTCTGGGATAACCTGCCCGTCTGGCATCGCCTCAGCTGGCTGTCCAAGCGCCTGGCGGCGCGCGGTGTGGCCCTGGTGGCGTCGACCTATACCAACGCCTGGGGCGAACTGGCCGAGCTGATCGACCCGGATCGGCCGCTGGAGTCGGCCGCCGCCTGCTACATCCACCCGATCCTCAACCTGGGCACGGGCCGCAAGCTCGACACCATCAAGCGACTGGTCCTGGATTTCGACGCCGACGGCGTGATCCTGCACTCCGACCGCAGCTGCAAACCCTACTCCATCGGTCAGGTCGATCAGCGCGCCCGCCTGGCCAGCGAGATCGGCGCCCCATCCTTGCTGCTGGAGGCCGACCACAACGATCCGCGCGCCTTCTCCGAGGAGCAGGCCACGGCCCGGCTGGACGCCTTCCTGGAGATCCTGGACGCATGAGCGACGCCGCCCTGCTGGGCATCGGTATCGACGCCGGCTCAACCACCACCAAGGTCGTGGCCGTGGACGCCGCGGGCACCCTGCGCTGGCATCGCCTCGAACCCACCGATCCGCGCATGGAACAGCAGACCACGCGCCTGCTCGCCGAAGCACGCCAGGTGGCCGGCGACGACGTCCTGCCCGCCGTGGCCACCGGCTATGGCCGCGCCCTGGTCAGCGGCGCCGATCGCAAGGTCACCGAGATCACCTGCCACGCCCGCGGTGTGCATCGGGCGCTGGGACGCGGCGGCACCCTGGTCGATATCGGCGGCCAGGACTCCAAGATCGTGCGCATCACCGACGCCGGCCGGGTCGAGCACTTCGCCATGAACGATAAATGCGCCGCCGGCACCGGGCGCTTCCTGGAGGTCGTCGCCGGCCGCTTGGGCTACGACCTGGACAAGCTGAGCGCCGAAGCCCTGGCCGCCGACGGCGAGGTGGCCATCTCGAGCACATGCACGGTGTTCGCCGAGTCCGAGATGATCTCGCTCATCGCCCGCGGGCACCCGGTGGAACACATCGTGCGCGGCCTGGTGCGCTCCCTGGTCAAGCGCGTCTCGGCCCTGGCCCGCTCCACGGGTGTGCACGCGCCCCTGATGATCTCCGGCGGCGTGGCCCACAGCGCGGCGGTGCGCACCTTCCTTGGCGAAGAGCTGAAACTGCCGGTGGAACTGCCGCCGCAACCGCAGCTGATGGGCGCATACGGGGCGGCGCTCATCGCCCTGGGCAAACGAAAGGCCTGATCGGCCGGGCGCCTACTCGCAGGCCTTGTCGTTGTGGCTGCCATCCCAACAGGCCTTGGCGCCGCCGTTGTAATTGGGCACCTGCAACCAGCCGACGCCCGTGTGCACGTCGATCTCGGCGCTGTAGTCGAGCTTGGCGTCAGCGTCGTGCACGTCCACCGACAGGGCGTCGCCATCCCGCTCGTAGGCGATGACGTCGTTGGCGTCCTTGTGGCCGTCCGTGCGCTTGTTGGTGAAGGTCAGCTTGCGATGGGTGGCGTCGGTGACCTGCCAGTCGATGTGCACGAAGGTCTTGTCATCCTGCTTGATGTCGGGGTTGTAGAACTGCCAATAGCCCTTGCGCTTGCCGAACTCGAAGTGGCCCGTGTACCACAGGAAGTTGTCTATCTTCAGCTTGCAGCTCACGCCCTTGCAGGTCACCCGCATCTCCAGTTCGAGGGTGTTGCCGGTCTTGGCGTTGCCCTCGAACCAGCCGGTGAGCTCGGCCGTGAATCGCTTCGCGGCGTTGCCGGCGGTGATCGACCACGTCCACTTGCCGTCGGCGAAGGTGGGCTCCGTGCTCAGGGCCGCGGCGAAGACCAGGCGCGGGCTGGCCAGGGCGAGCAGGATCGAGGTGTTCAACCAGGTCACGCGAAAGGCCGCCTGGTTGAAGTTCTTCTTGCTTCCCGTGTCGTCTGCTTTGTCGGTCTTGCCGCTGGACGAGAACGCCGCGATGTCCATGGACATGGACTCACCCGGCGGCAGCTCGGGACCCTCCTCGGCGGCCTGGCAGGCGGCCAGGGTGGAAGAAGCGAGCACAACGCAAAGAAGAGCGGACAGCGAGCGGGTCATCGGGGCCTCCAGGATTCGTTCAAATCGCGCCGGGATCGAAGGTACGCCTACGTCCTGCACGGTCAAGTACACGCTGCTGACGCGGGTCGGGGGCGATTTCTTCAACTTCTGGCGGCCCTGCGGCACCCGTGCCACTTTTGAGTCGTTATTCGCCTGGGAGGCGCTCCATGGCCTTTTTGGACAATCCACTCGTTCTGCCCGCCAAGACCGGCCTCTCCGCCGGTCTCGCCTGGGCGCTCTGCGACGCGCTCGATATCCCCGACCCCGTCTCCGCCGCGTTCGTCGCCGTCGTGTGCACCTCGCCCACCGTGCTCTCCGGCCTCAAGCGCGCCTTTGACCAGGGCGTGGGCAGCATCGCTGGCGCCGTGCTGGCGATCGCGGTCACGTTCGCGCCCCTGCCGGACTGGCTGGCGCTCACCATCGGGGTGGGCGGCGCGGTGGCCCTGGTCCGGGCCATTGGTTTTGCGGCCGGCTATCCGGTGGCCGCCTTCACCGCCATCTACATGTATCTGGTGCCCTTTGGTGGCCCCTTCGAGACCGCGTGGGTGCGCATCGCGGCCATCATCGCCGGCGCGACCGCCGCGATCGCCGTCAACACCGCCATGTCGGCGGTCTTCTATCGGCGCCTCTTCGCCCGTCGACTGCGCCTGGCGGCGGACGATCTCGCCGAACATCTCGAACAGCTCGACGACAAGGATCCCGAGCGCCTGCTGGAGGTCTTTCCCGTATTGGCCATGCTCACCTCTGAGCTCGCCGACGCCGACAGCGAGCTCTTCCTGCGCCGATCGCAGCGCCAGACAGAAGAGGTGAGCCGGCTGCGCCAGCAGGTCCGCGCCTTGACCAGAGTGGCTCACTTCGCGCGCGACCTGACCCTGACTGTCGAGGAGCATGGCGTGCCCCTGCGCGACTCCGACAAGGCCCTCTTCGCCCACGCAGCCGCCCGCTTGCGTGGTCAATCGGCCGACGAAATCGACGTGTCTGGAGAGATCAGCACGCGCCTGCTGGCGGCCCTGGATCGCTGGCGCGGTTGAGCGTCTCTGCGGCGCCGGATCGCCGACGTAGTTGAGCCTCCCGGCGGCCGCCAGATCCTGCTATCCTTGGTTCGGACATCCCCCTGTCTTATCCACCCCCCGTCTCACCCGAGCGGGACGACGCAGGTGAACCATGGCGCCGAAATCGCTGGCCGATCGCTGTTCTTTTTTGTCGGTCATGGTCGTGCCGGGTCTGCTGGCCCTGGGCGGGGTGGCCATGGGCTGCGAAGCCCAGCCCGACACGGATCAGGGCATCGAGACCGACCTGGGTGCACAGGACATCGGCCTGCAGGACATCAGCGTCGAAGACCTGGGCGGCGAGCCGGATCTGGGCACGACCGACGAGCCCGAGGTGGTGGACGCGGTCGAGGACCTGGGCGAGGAGCCCATCGCCTGACCGGGCGGGCCCATGTGCGACTGCAAGGACAACAAGGAGTGCGACAACTCCCTCTGCATCCAGACGCCCAACGGACCCAAGTGCGCCCAGAACTGCATCGAGGACTGCCCGGACGCCAGCTTCAAGTGTGCCCTGGTCAGCGCTGCCGGCGGCGACGCGGTGACGATCTGCGTGCCCCGCTGGGGCCAGTTGTGCAATCCCTGCACCGAGTCCAAGGAGTGCATCGCCGTCGGCCTGAAGAACCCCGCCTGCGTCGAATTCGGCGCGGCCGGCGCCTTCTGCAGCGTGCAATGCGACGAGGACGCCGACTGCCCGGCGGGACATGGCTGCAAGACGGCGTTTTCGGTCGAGGGTGGCAAGTCCAAGCAGTGCATCCCGACCGCAGACGAAGGCGATGGTTATGGCGAATGCACCTGCTCGGACTCGGCCAAAGCCAAAAAGCTGTCGACGCCCTGCTGGATCGAAGCCAAGGACGAAGACGGCAAGGTCGTGGGCAAGTGCCCCGGCGTGCGCAAGTGCACCAACGACGGACTGACCGCGTGCCAGGCGCCGCCGGCCGAGGTCGAAAAATGCGACGGCGAGGACAACGACTGCGACGGCCAGACCGACGAGGATACCTGCAACGACGACAACCCCTGTACCCAGGATGGCTGCGATCCCAAGTTGACCATCGGCGGTGGCGACGGCTGTACCCACGACAACCTCGACGCGCCCTGCGACGCCGACAAGAGCCTCTGCACCGAAGGCGACAAGTGCATCGAGGGCGCGTGCAAAGCCGGCAAACAGAAGAACTGTGACGACGGCAACCCGTGCACCAAGGACGTCTGCGACCCGATCAAGGGCTGCAGCCAGTCCAAGGATGACGGCGTGCCCTGCAGCGACGACAACCCGTGCACCATCAGCGACCTCTGCTCCGACGGCGAGTGCGTGCCCGGCAAACCCAAGAAATGCGCCAGCGGCGACACCTGCATTCTGGCCAAGTGCAACATCGAGACCGGCAAATGCAGCTTCAAGAACATGCCCGATGGCGTGCCCTGTACCGACGGCACGGCCTGCACCAAGTCGGACTCCTGCCTGTCCGGCACCTGCCTGGGCAAGGTGGTCGATTGCGACGACAACAACCCCTGCACCAACGACGGCTGTGACAGCCAGTCAGGCTGCGCCAACAAACCCAACAGCGCGCCCTGCAATGACGGCAACCTGTGCACCGACGCCGACTCCTGCGCCGACGGTGCGTGCAAGGGCAAAGCCAAGGATCCAGCCGTCGATTGCGATGATGGCAACGCCTGCACCAAGGAGAGCTGCAGCGCCAAGAAGGGGTGCGTCAACACCATCACCAACGACAAGTGCGATGACGGCAACAAGTGCACCAATGGCGACGCCTGCAAGGACGGCAAGTGCGCCGGCGGCGAGAACGTCTGCCAGTGCGAGTCCTACGCCGACTGCAAACCCTTCGAGGATGGCGACGCCTGCAACGGCACGCTGATGTGCGACCAGTCCGAGGTGCCCTTCAAGTGCAAGGTCAACCCCAAGAGCGTGGTCAAGTGCTCCAAGGAGTCCGAGACCACCTGCCTGAAGAATACCTGCGACAAGACCAACGGCATCTGCAAGCTGGTCGCCATCGCGGAAGGCAAGACCTGCGACGCCGACAACAGCATCTGCACCGTGGGCGACGTCTGCAAAGGCGGCGTCTGCCAGGCGGGTGCGCTCAAGAAGTGCAACGACGACAACGCCTGCACGACCGACAGCTGCGATCCGGCCAAGGGCTGCCTGCACGCGCCGGCAAGTGGCGCCTGCAACGACGGCAACGCCTGCACCACCGCGGACACCTGCACCGAAGGCGTCTGCAAGGGCAAGGGTAAGATCCCCGACAAGGATTGCGACGACGCCAACGGCTGCACCAAGGAGGGCTGCGATCCCAAGACCGGCTGCACGCATACGCCTGCAGCAGGCGCCTGCAATGACGGCGATCCCTGCACCACGGGCGATGCCTGCAGCAACGGCGCCTGCAAGGGCGGCGGCAACATCTGCCAATGCAACAAGGACAAAGATTGCACGTCGTTCGAAGATGGCGACCTCTGCAACGGCACCCTCTTCTGTGACAAAACCGGGCTGCCCTTCAAGTGCAACGTGGCGCCGCAGACGGTGGTCAAGTGCTCCGACAAGGGCAACACCGCCTGCCTGGCCAACCAGTGCGACAAGTCCAAGGGCAGCTGCAAGCTCGTGCCGGTCAACCAGGGCAAGAATTGCGACGCCGACAGCAGCGTCTGCACCATCGGCGACGCGTGCGCATCGGGCTTCTGCCAGGCGGGCAAGCTCAAGAACTGTGACGACAACAACGCCTGCACCGACGACACCTGCGACGCGAAGCTGGGCTGCGCCAACAAGCCCAACAGCGCCCCCTGCCAGGACGGCGATCAGTGCACCCTGAGCGATAAATGCGTCGGCGGGCAGTGCACCAAGGGCGTGGCCAAGTCCTGTGACGACCAGGAGCCGTGCACCAGCGACGCATGCGACAAGAAGAGCGGCAAATGCATCAACAACCCGATCCCGGGCTGTGGCGGCTTCTGCCTGGCCAACTCAGACTGCAACGACAACAACCCGTGCACCACCAACAACTGCATCAACTCCAAGTGCCTGCTGACCAACAACTCCAAGCCCTGTGATGACGGCAATAAGTGCTCCAACAAGGACACCTGCACCAAGGGCAAATGCGTCGGCCAGCAGGTCGATTGTGACGACGGCAACCCCTGCACCATCGACGCTTGCAAACCCGCCGTGGGCTGCATCAATACGCCCACCTCATTGCCCTGCGAAGACGGCAGCAAGTGCACCCTGGGCGACCAGTGCAAGGACGCCAAGTGCAAATCGGGCGTGCAGAAGGTGTGCGCCGACAACGACAAGTGCACCACCGATTCGTGCGATCCCAAGTCCGGCTCGTGCGTCTCCTCGCCCATCTTTGGCTGCGGCGGCAACTGCAAGGACAAGGCCCATTGCGATGACAGCAACGCCTGCACCGATGACGTCTGCGTGGCCAAGACGGGCAAGTGCACCAACCCCAACAACAGCGCCAAGTGCAATGACGGCGACAAGTGCACCGCCAACGACACCTGCTCCTTCGGCAAGTGCAAGGGCGGCGAGGCCATCGAGGTCCTCACCCTGGCGGGCACCGGCAAGACCGGCATGAAGAACGGCGCAGGCAACGGCGCCACCTTCTCCACCCCCATCGACGTGGCTGTGGACCAGCAGGGCAACGTCTACGTCGCCGACATGGGCAACCACGTCATCCGCGCCTACGCGCCCTCGGGGGCCGTGAGCACGCTCGCCGGCGCCGGCCAGAAGGGCTACAAGGACGGCTTTGGCGGCGGCGCCTTCTTCTACAACCCCTCCGGCGTCGCCACCGCGGCCACCGGCCTGGTCTACGTGGCCGATCGCAGCAACGGTCGCATCCGCTCGATCACCAGCCAGGGTCTTGTGCTGTCGCTGGCCGGCTCGGGCAGCGCCGGCTTCAAGGATGGCAAGGGCGCTGCGGCGCAATTCAACCAGCCCTGGGATGTGGCCGCATCGCCCGAAGGTGTGCTCTACGTGGCCGACTACAACAACAACCGCGTGCGCAAGGTGCTGCCCAATGGCCTGGTCACCACCCTGGCCGGTAGCGGCTCGGGCAAGTCGGTCGACGGCAAGGGCGGCCAGGCCAGCTTCCATCAGCCGCGCTCCATGGCCGTCGCCCCCGACGGCATGGTCTTCGTGGCCGAGTGGGGCAGCAGTCACAGGATTCGCAGGGTGACGCCCGGCGGCATCGTGACCACCATCGCCGGCGGCGGCAGCGGCATGTTCGACGGCCCGGCCGGCCAGTCGCGTTTCGCCAACCCGGCGGGGCTGGCTTTCGACTCGGCTGGCAACCTCTTCGTCGCCGACCACGGCAACCATCGCGTGCGCCGGCTCACCGGCGGATTCGTCAGCACGTTGGCGGGCTTCGGCCAGTCAGGATTCCAGGATGGCACAGCCGAGAAGGCGCGCTTCCACCATCCCCAGGGCGTGGGCGCCGATGTCTACGGCCGCGTCTACGTCGCCGACACCTCCAATCATCGCGTGCGCAAGATCAACGACACCTCGAAGAACTGTTCGCTGGGCGGCGCCTGCTATACCAACGGCGCCATCAACCCGGCCAGCCCCTGCCAGGTCTGCGACTCACTCAAGAACCCCAAGGGCTGGACCAAGGTGCCCGCAGGCGCGCCCTGCAACGACGGCAAGCTGTGCACAGCCAAGGACGCCTGCGACGCCAAGGGTGTCTGCGCTGGCAAGGGCTCCAGCTGCGACGATGGCAACTCGTGCACCAAGGACGCCTGCGACCCCAAGACGGGGCTGTGCCTGCACTCCAAAATCGTCGGCTGCAAGGGCTACTGCGAGCTGGACGGCCACTGCGATGACAGCAACGTCTGCACCGACGACGCGTGCGTCAAGAACGTGTGCCAGTACGGCTTCAACAACAAGACCTGCAAGAGTGGCAACCCGTGTTCAGCGGGCGACAGCTGCTTCCAGGGCAGCTGCGTGGCCAAGCAGGTCGTCACGGTGACCACGCTGGCGGGCTCCGGCTACGGCTACAAGGATGGCAGCGCCGCCCAGGCGAAGTTCTACTACCCGTGGGGCGTCGACGTGGCGGCCAACGGCCACGTCTACATCGCCGACTACAACAACAACCGCATCCGCAAGCTCGAGAACAACGGTCTGGTCAAGACCTTCGCCGGCAGCGGCAGCAAGGGCTACCTGGACGGCGCGGCCAGCCAGGCCCGGTTCAATCGGCCCCTGGACGTCGGGCTCGACGCAGCGGGCAACGTATACGTCATGGACTACTACAACGACCGCGTGCGCAAAGTGACTCCCAAAGGCATCGTGAGCACCCTGGCCGGCTCGAGTACCGGCTATGCCAACGGAACGGGCAGCAACGCGAAGTTCTACCGGCCGCGGGGTCTCGCCGTGACACCTGCGGGCGCAGTCTTCGTCGCCGACACGCATAACAACCTCATCCGCCGTGTCACACCCTCCGGCGTGGTGACCACGGTGGCCGGCAGCACCAAGTGGGGCACGTCGGACGGCAAGGGCAGCAGCGCACGCTTCCGCCACCCGGCCGGTATCGCGGTCGATGGCCACGGCATCATCTGGGTGGCAGATACGGACAACCACCGCATCCGCCGCATCTCTCAGGACGGCACCGTGGTGACCGTGGCCGGCAGCAGCGCCGGGCTCGCGGACGGCGCGGCGAAGCAGGCCAAGATGTACGGACCCACGTCGATCGATGTCGACGGCGCGGGTCGCGTGTTTGTCGCCGACAGCAACAACCACCGCATCCGCCGGCTCTTCGGCGGCATCATCAGCACGGTCGCCGGCACCACCAACGGCTACGCCAACGGCACCGGCGCGCAGGCGAAGTTCAACAATCCCCAAGGCGTGGCCGTTGACAACAAGGGCGCGTTATTCGTGGGTGACTTCAGCAACCACCGCCTGCGCAAGGTGGTGGACGCCACGGGCAGCTGCAACATCGACAAATCCTGCTGGGCCGCCGGACTGCCCAACCCCAAGCAGCCCTGCCAGCATTGCGACGCGTTCAGCAGCTCGACCAAGTGGACGCCGACCAAGGCCGGCAAGGCCTGCGACGACGGCAAGCTCTGCACCACCGCGGATACCTGCGACGCCAAGGGCGTCTGCGCGGCCAAGCCGACCACCTGCGACGACAACAACAAGTGCACCAAGGACAGCTGTGAGGCGGCCACCGGCCAGTGCCTCTTCGCCAAGATCATCAGCGCCGCCTGCTACTGCAACTCGAGCAAGGATTGCGACGACAAAAACCCCTGCACCAGCAACGCCTGCACCAGCGGCAAATGCGTCCAGACCTTCAACAACAACAAGTGCAACAGCAGCGACCCCTGCTCGGCGGGTGATCTCTGCTCCTTCGGCAAGTGCGTGCCGGTGCACTCGACTATGGTCTACTACGTCGCCGGCAACGGCTACGGCTTCAAGGATGGCGCCGCCAAGGTAGCGTACTTCCGCAACCCGTGGTCCATCGTTCGCGGCCCCAAGGGCAACATCTTCATCGCCGACCGGGACAACCATCGCATCCGCCGCATGGCGCCCGACGGAACCGTCATCACCTGGGCTGGCAACGGCGGTTATGGTTTCGTCGACGGCATCTCCAGCGCGGCCAAGTTCCGCTCGCCGCACGACGTCGCCGTCGACAACAAGGGCATCGTCTACGTCGCCGACACCAACAACCGGCGCGTGCGCAAGGTGACCACCAACGGCCTGGTCTCCACCCTGGCCGGCAACGGCAGCCAGGGGGCCACCAACGGACCGGGCGTGTCGGCGACCTTCGGCAGCATCCAGGGCATCGTGGCTACACCCGGTGGCGGCGTCTATGTCTCCGACGCGCAGTATCACCGCATCCGTTACGTCGACCCCAAGGGCTATGTGAAGAACTTCGTCGGCATGCACGCCGGCCACGTCAACGCCAAAGGCACCTCGGCGCGCTTCAACAACCCGCGCGGCATGGACCTGGACCGGGACGGCAACCTCTATGTCGCCGACCTGGGCAACCGGCGCATCCGCAAGGTCACCGCCAACGGCGTGGTCACCACCATCGCCGGCAGCGGCGCCTCGGGCTTCGCCGACGGCAAAGCCATGTCGGCCAAGCTGTCCAACCCCTTCGATGTCGTCGTGGCGCCCGACGGCACGGTCTACTTCACCGGCGATAGCAATCACCGCGTGCGCAAGGTCGCCAACGGCGTCGTCAGCACCGTCGCCGGCAGCACCTATGGCTACGTCAACGGCGTCGGCACCGAGGCCCGCTTCGCCGGCCCCCACTCCCTGTTGATGGGCCCACAAGGCCGGATCTGGGTCGCCGATACCAGCAACCATAAGATTCGCAAGATCTGGATCTCCAAGGACAACTGCTACGTCGACAAGAAGTGCTGGCTGAACGGCTCGCGCGACCCGGCCAATGTCTGCCAGTCCTGTGATGCCAACAAGGCGGCCAAGGCCTGGTCCAAGCTGGCCAAGGGCACAAGCTGCGAAGATGGCGACCTGTGCAAATCCTCCACTTGCGACGACAAGGGCCAGTGCGTCGGCAAGGCCAAGAACTGCGACGATGGCGATAAATGCACCGCCGACGCCTGCCAGCCGACGGGGTTGTGCAAGAGCACGCCGATCATGGGCTGCGGAGGCAACTGCTCGCAGACCTCGCACTGCGATGACAAGAACCCCTGCACCGACGACAAGTGCAGCAACGGCAAGTGCGGCTGGGGCTTCAACTCCAAGCCGTGCCAGACGGCCGACCCCTGCTCCAAGGGCGACACCTGCGCGGTCGGCAAGTGCCAGGCTGGCTTTGGCACCTGGGTGACCTGGTTCTCGCTCAACGGCAGTTATTACAGCAAGGATGGTCTGGCCCATCAGGCGGCCCTCGGCGAGGCGCGCGGGCTCAAGCTGAAGGCGGACGGCACCATGATCGTCGTCGACCGCTCCAAGAATCGCGTGGTGAAGATGAGCGCCACCGGCGCGGTGACTACCCTTGCCGGCGGCAACTACGGCTTCAAGGATGGCTTCGGCACCCAGGCCCAGTTCGCAGCGCCCGACGACATCGCGCTGGCTGGCGATGGCAGCATCCTGGTCTCCGATACCAACAACCATCGCATCCGCAAGATCGCCACCAGCAGCGCCGTGACCACGGTGACCATGGGTGGGGGTGGCTACCAGAACGGCCACGTCTCGGTAGCCAAACTCAACAGTCCGCACGGCCTCGTCCTGAGCAAGGGCGGCACGCTCTACATCGCCGATTGGGGCAACAGCAGGATCCGCACCCTGAAGGGCAGCACGGTGAGCACGCTCGCCGGCGGCGCCAAGGGCTACGCCAACGGCCAGGGCGGCTCGGCCAGGTTCAACGGACCCGCCGCGCTGACCCTGGATCGGGACGGCAACCTGCTGGTGAGCGACTACTACAATCACCGCATTCGCAAGGTCACGCCCAACGGCCTGGTCACCACCCTGGCGGGCGGCAACAAAGGCTACGGCGAAGGAAAGGCGTTGGTGGCCAAATTCAACTATCCGTATGGCATAGCCCATGACACCGCGGGCAACCTCTACATCGCTGACCGCAGCAATATGCGCGTACGCAAGCTGTCGCCCGGCGGCATCGTCAGCACCTTCGCCGGTTCGCAGCAGGGCTACTTCAACGGCACGGGCTCGACGGCCCGCTTCAACGCTCCGCACCAGCTGGTCGTCCTACCCGACGGCACGGTGGTGGTCAGCGAGAACGGCAACCGGCGCTTCCGCAAGATCAAGGACCCGCAGAACAACTGCAAGATCGACAAGGTCTGCTACAGCGCCGGCATCACCTCAGCCAAGGCCCCGTGCCACCACTGCCTGGCCTCGGCCAGCAAGACCGCCTGGACCACCAAGACCAAGGGCATGGCCTGCGACGACGGCAAATACTGCGCGACCGGCGACGCCTGCGATGGCGCCAAGACCTGCGCCGGCAAGACCAAGTCCTGCAACGACAACAACAAGTGCACCACCGACAGCTGCGACACGGGCACCGGACGCTGCCTGCACAAGCCCATCGCCGGCTGCTGATCAACCCAGCCGTTGATTGCCGGCAGGCGCGCGGGGCGCTACCGTAGCCACTCGCCCGGGCCGACCTCCGGGAGGTTCAATCGCGCCGCGAGCTTCCTGGGGGAGGGATGAGTCGAGGTGGTTGGGGCGATCAAGCGACCATGACGAGCGACCACGCGCCGCGTCCGGCTCGCCTCGGTCTGGTCATGGCCATCGCATGCGCCTGTTGTGTCGCGTTCTCGTCGCTGGCGACCGCTCAATCCACCTCGCCAGGCCCCCTGGCCCGCTCCCACATCAAGATCGACGGCGCCGGCAAGTGCGGCAAGTGCCACGAACCCGGCGGTGGGCCCAGCGACAGGCTGTGCGTGAAGTGCCATGCAGAGGCGCGTAAGTCGACCTACCACGACAAAATGGCACGGGATTCTGGCAAACCCTGCGCCAAGTGCCATCGCGACCACCACGGCCGCGACTTCCGCATGATCCGGTGGAAGCCGACCAAGAAGTTCGACCACCGAAAGACCGGCTATCCCCTGCGCGGTGAACACCGCAAGCTCGACTGCGCCAAGTGCCATACCCGTCCGCAGCGCTGGATGGGCCTGCAGCAGGCTTGCGCGAGCTGCCACAAGGACCCGCACGTGCCGACCTTGGGCCGGCAATGCAAGGACTGTCACTCCGAAGCGAGTTTTGTGCCGGCGCGGCGTTTTCAGCACGATCGGGCCCGCTTCAAGCTGCGCGGACGCCACCGCCAGGTGGACTGCGCCCAATGTCACAAGGGCACCGGCGCCAAGGCGCGCTACCGTGGGCTGGATTTCTCTGGCTGTGAGAGCTGCCACGCCGACCCGGTGCCGGGGCACAGCGCCGGCGTCGCCTGCAAACAATGCCATAGCGAGGCGGACTGGAAGAAAGTCCCCGCCCAGGCGGGTCGCGACCTGCACCAGCATACGAAGTTCCCCTTGCGCGGCGCCCACCGCCGGGTCGATTGCAATCGCTGCCACAAGGCGCGCAACGCCGGCGCCCCCACCATCGGCGCCAGATTGGGCCAGTTCCGCGGCCTGTCGACCGACTGCGCCAGCTGCCATGAGGACAAACACCGCGGCCAGTTCGGGCGCGATTGCGCCAGCTGCCACGTGGAGGAGAACTGGCGGGTCAAGAACACCCGCGCGTTCAATCACCGCAAGACCGGCTGGCCGCTCAAAGGCCGCCATGCGCGTGTGCCCTGCGCCGGCTGCCACAGCAAGGGTGGCACCTACAAGCGGCGCTACTCGGGTGTGCGTGGCGATCGATGCACCCGCTGTCATACCGACCCGCATGGCGGACCCTTCCCGTCGGTGAAGAATGGCAATCAGTGCAGCACCTGCCACGACGAGGTGGGCTTCCTGCCGGCGGCCTATGGCGTCGGTGAACACGCCCGGGCGGGCCTCGTCCTGGAAGGCGCCCACCGGGTTGTGGCCTGCCGACGCTGTCATCAGCCCGCCTCCGCAGCGACGCCGCCGCCGAATCGCAGCAAGAAGCGCGGCGCCAAGAAGCGGCGGGCCAAGAAGCGGCGCGTCAGCCGAGCCGCATCCCGGGTCGCGGTGCTGCGCGGCACCCCCAAAGAATGTCGCGACTGCCACAAGGACGTGCACGATGGCCAGTTCGCCAATCGCAAGCCGCCCCAGGACTGCACCAGCTGCCACGGCACCCTCTCCTTCGCCCAGGTGCGCTTCGACCACAACAAGAGCCGCTTCCCGCTGCAGGGTGTGCACGCCGAGGTCAAGTGCGCCGACTGCCACCTGCGCCCGGCGCCCGACAAGCCCGTGCGTTTTGCCGGCACGCCGCTGACCTGCGCCGGCTGCCACAAGGACATCCACCGCGGCCAGTTCGCAGCCGACGGCCCCAAGCGCGACTGCGACGGCTGCCACACGCCGGTCAAGGGCTTCAAGATCGACAAGTTCGACCATGCCAAGACGCGTTTTGCCCTGACCGGCCGCCACGCTTCGGTCGCCTGCACCGACTGCCACCGCAAACAGACCCTGCCCGGCGGCACCACGGCGGCGCATTATCGTCTCGGCGCGTTGACCTGCGGCCAATGCCACGCCAACCCGCACATCAAGAAGGGGCCCCTCAAGAAGAGACGGAGCGCCCGGGCCGCACCTGCCGGCACCTGGACCTGCGATCGCTGCCACCAGACGACCGCCTGGCGGGCCCTGGCCGACCGCATGGAGTTCGACCATGACGTCACCGGCGTACCCCTCACCGGCGCCCACGCCCGTGCGGCCTGCGGCGGCTGCCATCGCCCCCGTGCGCGCGACGCCAAGCTGCCCCGCGAGTGCGTCGGCTGTCACACCGATCCGCACCGACAGGAGCTGGGCCAGCGCTGCGATCGCTGCCACACCAGCCGCAACTGGCGCACGCCGCGCCGCTTCGTCGACCACCGTGGCAGCCGCTTCCCGCTCACCGGTGCCCACGCCATGGTCGACTGCCGCTCCTGCCACAGCCGTCAGGGACGCGACACCTGGCGCGGCACGCCGACCACTTGCGATGCCTGCCACAAGGATCGGGCGCAGATCGTAGTGAGCTTCAACCACAGCAACATCGGCGTCGGCTGCAGCCGCTGTCACTCGACGTTCGCCTGGGCACCCTCGCGCATCAACCACGACCTGTGGTGGCCCCTGATCGGGCGTCACAAGCTCATCGAGAGCCAGTGCACCAAGTGCCACACGGGGGGTTCGTTCACGGCGGCGTCGCCATCGTGCGCCTTCTGCCACGGCGACCTGGTGGCCAAGGGCAAGACCCACCCCGACCACAAGGCGCTCGGCTTCCCGTCTGACTGCGGAAAGTGCCACACGCCCCATGCCTGGTCATCACTGCGCAATACCTGGCACGAGGGCTTCTTCCCCATCGCCGGCGGTGACCACGCCCGCTATGCCAACAACTGCAGCAGCTGCCACCCCACCGGCATGGGCGGCGGCAAATTCGACTGCATCCATTGTCACGATGGCGAACACGACAAGGGCAAGATGGACGGCGAACACAACGACATCGGTGGCTACCAGTGGGCCAACGCGGCATGCTTGCAATGCCACCCCGACGGCAAGGAGTAGCGGTTGCAGAAGGCGTCCTCGGCGGGATGGATGAGACGGTCACAGCTGGCGCTGCGCTGGTTGGGGCTGGTTGCGCTCGCCGTTGCCTGCGAAGGAGAGCCGCTGGCATCAGGTGGCGACGGGCCGACCACGTCCATCGCCTGCGTGGATTGCCACCTGGTGGACTACGAAAAGACGAGCAATCCGCCCCACAAGATCAACAAATACGCCACGACCTGTACGGACTGCCACACCACCGAGAGCTGGCATGGCGGCGAGAACTTCAAGCATCCTGTCAGCTTCCCGTTGACCGGCAAGCACGCCACGGTGCCCTGTTCCGGCTGCCACGCGACCGAACCCAGCCCTTCGTCCGAGTGCGTCGGCTGCCACAAGGATGACTGGGAGTTCAGCATCGCGCCGCCGCATAAACAGGCCGGCATCCCACAGCAATGCAGCGACTGCCACACCGACGCCGGCTGGCAGGGGGCCAAGTTCACCAAACACGAAGACGTCTTCCCACTGGCGACCAGCGACAAGCATAACGGCATCGCCTGCACGACCTGTCATAACGACCCGACGGAATACCTGACCGTCAACTGCCTGGCCGCCTGTCACACCAAGGACGAGACGGACAAGGAGCACGACGAAGAATTCGGCTACGAGTACAACACGCCGGCCTGCCTGTCCTGCCATCCGAAGGGTTCAGCAGATGATTAGGGTTCTCCTGTCATCGGGTCGCCCGGCGCACCTTGTTGCGATGATTTCGCTTGTCCTGGCCATGGCTGCGTCCGATGCACAAGCGGCCAAGGTGGTGCAGGTCACCGGCCGAACCACCGCCAGCGCCCATGGCGAGGCCTACCTGCAATTGGCGCCGCGGGAAGTGCTGCAGAAGGGCGACAAGCTGTCGGGGCCTGGTGGGGTCGCGATTCCGGTTCTGGAGGTCGTCGGCCGGCGCGCCAGGGTGCAACTGTCGCGCCGCGGCGCCCTGCGCAAGGGCGATTCCATCTCGACGCCGGCATCGGGCAACAAGAAGCCACCCGCGGAGTTGCCGCAACTGACCGATTGGAAGGTCAAGGGCGGCGACGCGGGCACCGCCGGTGACCCGACCCTGTGGCCGGCGGCGTGGCGACGCCTGCGGGTGGCGGGACGTACCTTGATCGAAGCCAGGACCGGGCTCGGCACCGGCCTGCCCGCGGGACGTTTGCGCGGCGATATGACCCTCATCGGCTACGGTCTGCTGGGGCCGGGCGGCGGTCTCGGTGCCGTGCGCCTGAGCAGCCGCCTGGATGTACCCCAGGTGGCCGGACTGCCACTGGACTATCGGCACGAGTTGTCGCTCTACCTGGACAGCATCGGCACCGACCAGGGAGGCTTCCGCGCCCGTCGCCCGCTGGAGGTGCGACGGCTGGAGCTCGCCCTGGCCGTAGATCCCGGTCGCGCCTGGGGCGGACGTCTTGGTCGCGTCGTGGTCGCCGACGGCGCCGGCCAGCAGGTGGTCGATGGCGCTGCGGCCAGCTACCTGGTGGGCGAAGCCGTGCAGGTGGATGTCTACGGCGGCGTGGGCCCGGACATGGTCAGCCTGGCGCCGCGCTTCGATGTGGGCCGCTTCGGCGCCGGCGCCACCTGGCAGGGCCGCCTCTTCGGCGCCGCCGCCCTGGCCTCCCTGGCGTGGGGTGGCTCAACCTTCGATGGCGGCCTCGATCGCCAGCTTCTCGGCACTCGGTTGCACATGAACCTGCCCTGGGGCGGCCGCCTGCAGGGCCAGTTCGACGCAGCCTTGCAGCAGCCCGATCAGGGGGCCGACGGCGGCGCTACGACCGCCAAGGCGCCGTTGCAGCCGCATCGCGCCTGGCTCTCCTTGTCCAGCCCCGAGTTCGCCGGCTGGCGCGCCCGCCTGCGCTACAGCTACTACCGCGCCATGCCCGATCGCGAGCTGCTGGCGACCATGAACTGGCACGTCTTCACCGCCAGCCGACAGCATGACCTCTACCTGCAATTCGACGGGCCGCAGGGCGATGGCTGGTGGTGGATGCCGGCGCTCTGGGCCGGCCACCGAGCCACCGACGACAAGATGCACGGCTTCCGCGTCGGCGGCACCGTGCGCGCGGGCCTGAACGCAGGCCGCTGGACCTGGAGCACCGCCCTGAGCGGCCAGAGCCCCATCTCGCGGCAGGCCATGGCCTGGATCGGCGGCGCGTTGCGCGGCGGCGCCCTCTCCCTGGGCTGCCGCTGGCGCTACAACGACGCCCTTGCCCTGTCCGGGCGCCTGTCCGGTCATATGGACGAGGTCCTGCCCATCGAGACCACCGCCTGGCGGGCCGGCGCGCGACTGGGCGTCGACTGGATGCGCGGACCCTGGCTGGTGGACGTGGGTGTCGGGCTGGACAAGGGCATTGTCGTCGACACACCCTGGGCCAAAGACGCGGTCGACTGGCTGGACGCCACCTTGATGGTCCGACGGGCATTCTGAGCCTGCGTGGAGGAATCGGTTTGAAGCGACCCAAGCTCTCGCCCAACGCCATCGATCTGCTGGTCCTGCTGCTGGGCATGGCCGCAGTGGTCGTGCTGTGGTCCCTGTGGCGCGACTTCTACGAGACCCCATTGGAGGAGCTGGTCGACCACCCACGCTACGACGAGCTCAAGTCGGGTGGCTCTATGGGCAAGCTCCTGGGCACGGTGGCGGCGCTCATGTTCAGCCTGAACCTGCTCTACCTGCCGCGACGTCGCCTGCGCATCGCCCGTCGCCTGGCCAGTTTGCGTCACTGGATGACCCTGCACGTCTTCTTTGGCCTGGTCGGCGGCGGCCTGGTGGCGCTGCATTCCGTATTCCGCATGACCAGCGAGGCTGCGGGACTCTCCGCCATGGCCTTGACCGCCCTGGTCGTCACGGGTGTGGTCGGTCGCTACATCTACGCCATGGTGCCCCACACGGCATCGGGCGAAGAGGAGCCCGAGGGCCTCGCCGGCGTCGCAGAGGGCGCGCTGACCCAGTTGATGGACCTGCTGGGCGATGACCACGCCCTGGTCGCCGATTCTCGACGCCTGGGCATGGTGGGCCGTCCGCCGCAACGGAACTTCGTGCTGGCGATCCTGCAGATGCCTCTGGCGCCACCGAAACGGCTGTTTGCGCGCATCCAGATCGGACGCCTGCTCAAGCGTCACGAAGGGGCCTTGGATGGCATCGGCTGGCAGCGCGTCGAGGCCAACGCTCGCAAGGCGGTGGACGCCGGCCACGCCTTCCAACTCGCCGGACAGGCGGCCCGCATCCTGCGCTCCTGGCGCTTTCTGCACCTGGCTTTCGCCCTGGTCCTCGTCTGGACGGCCTGGGTGCACATCCAGAGCGCCTTCGACCACGGCGCTGGCTACGACCTGCCCGGCGGTCTGCTGCACTGGGTGGCCGGCATCGCAGGCGTGACGGCCATCGTGTTGGCGTTCGAGACCCGTCATCGACTGCGCCATCGCCGCAGCAAAGTGAAGTACAAAGCCACTGACGGGCCGCCTCCCGAGCCGCCCCCCACCCTGCATCCCTACATCGACCCCAACATCTGCATGGGCAGCGCGGCCTGTGTCTCCGCGTGCCCCGAGGGCGACATCCTGGGCCTGCTGGACGGCAGATCCCGCCTCGTCGGTCCCTCCCACTGCATCGGCCACGGCGAGTGCGCCCGCAACTGCCCGGTGGACGCCATCACGCTGGTCTTCGGCAGCCTCAAGCGCGGCGTCGACATCCCGGACGTGTCGCAACATTTCGAGTCGTCCGTGCCGGGCATCTACCTGATCGGGGAGCTCACCGGCATGGGCTTGATTCGCAATGCGGTCATCCAGGCCAACCAGGCCGTCGCGCACCTGCTCAAGCAGCGCAAACAGGACAGCGGGCCGCCGCCCGACGACATGGTCGATGTGGCCATCATCGGCGCCGGACCTGCCGGCATCGCCGCCACCCTGCAGTGCATGGCCGCCGGGCTGCGCACCATCACCCTGGAGCAGGAGCCCGACGTGGGCGGCGCCGCACGCCACTATCCGCGCCGAAAGCTGGTCATGACCGCGCCCATGGAGCTGGGCCTGTACGGCAAGGTCCGCCTGACCGAGGTCCGCAAGGAAGAGCTCATCGAACTCTGGCAGGACGTGCAGGAGCGCACCGGCCTGCAGGTGGAGTGCGGCGTCTCGGTCAAAGGCATCGAGCACCTGGGAGACGGTGAGGGGTTTGTCGTCCTGGGCGGCGGACGACGATTCCGCGCCCGCCGGCTGATGCTGGCGGTCGGCCGTCGCGGTACACCACGCCGGCTGGGCGTGCCAGGCGAGCAGCGACCGTCGGTGGTCTACACACTGCTCGAGCCGGAGCAGTACGCCGGCCGCGAGGTCATCGTGACCGGTGGCGGCGACTCGGCCCTGGAGGCCGCCTGCAGCCTTGCGGAAGCGGGCGCCACGGGCGTGCACCTGGTGCACCGCAGGGCGGGCTTCGACCGGGCCAGGCAGCGCAATCGAGAACGACTGCAGGCGCTGGTCGATGGCGGACAGGTCCAGTTGCATCTGGAACAGAGCATCGCGCGCATCGACGACGGCGAGGTGGCGCTCGATGGCGACGGCGCGGTATTGCCCACCGACGACGTCATCGTCTGCATCGGCGGCACCATGCCCACCGGACTGCTGGATGCTGCTGGCGCCCGCGTGGCGAAACACTTCGGCCGGCCGCACGCCAGTTGAATCGTCTCGTTGTCGCTCGAACTCCGACTCAATCGCCCATCAGGCAGCGATCCCGGCCTGCACGCTTGGCGGCGTACATGGCCGCATCGGCGCGCGCAAAGATGCCACGCTCGTTCGCATCATCCGGCCCCAGGGCGACGCCGATGCTCACCGTCAATTCGCCCACCGGCCGCCCGGCCACCGACGCGTCGCGCACAGCCAGGCGCACCTCTTCGGCGCGCGCCAGGGCCGCGCCCTCGTCCAGCTCGCCATCGAGCAGGATGACGAACTCCTCGCCACCATAACGGGCCAGCAGATCGCCCTCGCGCAGCCCGGCTCGCAACAGCCCGGCCACGGCGATCAACGCCCGATCGCCCAGTTCGTGACCGTGCACATCATTGACCTGCTTGAAGTGGTCGATGTCGACCACCAGCAGCGCCACCCGGCGCCCCGAACGGCGGGCCCGATCCAGCGACGTGCTCAGGCGACCCTCGTAGTGACGCCGATTGAAGACGCCGGTCAGCCCGTCCCGATGGGCCATGTCCTGCAGGCGACCGTGAAGCCGCGCCCTGTCGATGGCGATGGCCGCCAGGTTGCCCAGGGTAGTCAGGCCGCGCACCCGATCTTCGGTGACCGGCCGGCCGTTGTAGGCGTTATCCGCCACGATGACGCCCAGCACCCGGCCATCGAGGACCAGCGGCACGCAGGCGACCTGTTGCAGGATCAGCGGCTTGTCCGACTCGTCACGCGGCCGCCAGTTGGCGCGCAATTCGTTGGACCATAGCGGCTGCGCCGTGTGGGCGACGCGGGCCACCAGGTCGGCCAGGGGCACATCGGCACCCTCCAGGGATGGCGCCTCGTCGCCCAGGGTCACGGTCAGACCCGCAAATCGACGCGCCAGGGCCCCGGCGCCAGCGTCATTCGCCGCGGCCTGCCAGCTGGCCAACAGGTCGTCCAGGGTCAAGCCGGCGTCCTCCATCTCCTCCCAGATCCGATGGGCTTCGGCGCGGCTGGCCGGACCCACCGCCTGCGACGCGCGCAGCTCGCCGCGAGCGCCATCATCGAGCAGCAGGAGCGCGCGATTGAAGTCGAGGCCCGCGCCGTGGGTGATGCCCGACAGGATGATGTAGAGCACCTGGTCCAGACTTAATGCGCCCAACATCGCCCGGGTCACGTTCAACTGGAAGGTGAGTTCCTCCACCAACCGGTCGCGCCGCTCCTGGGACGTGCCATCCATGGCTCGGCACTCTACCCCATTGGCGGCGCAAATACCGCCTCGTTGCGGGGGCATGGAGATCTCCCTTGCCCACAGGCGCGGGCTGCCGCACCATGCGCGCCCCCTGCCCTCGGGAGCCCCCCATGAACACCACCCATCGCGCCCACTG
This sequence comes from uncultured Enterobacteriaceae bacterium, assembly GCA_964438735.1. Taxonomy (GTDB): domain Bacteria; phylum Myxococcota_A; class UBA9042; order UBA9042; family UBA9042; genus CAYTLW01. Next base: position 23,824 of record CAYTLW010000112.1, read on the forward strand.
GAAGCTCATCACCCTGACCGCGCTGACCGCCCTGGCCAGCGTCGCCTGCAGCTCGCCTGGCACAGGCGGCGGCGGATGCCCCGCGGGATTCACCTGCACCCCAAACGCCGACGGAAGCGGCGACAGCGAGGGTGTCGGTGACGCGAATTCGGCCGCCGACGCATCCTCGGATGACGGCGCGACCGTCGCCGACGGATTCGCGGACGCCGGTTCCGTCAATTCGGACGTGGGCCAGGCCGACACCTGGACGCCGCCCCAGGACGCCGGCGCTCCCGACACCTGGACGCCGCCCCAGGACGCCGGCGCGCCCGACACCGGCAACGGTGCCCCCGACGCCGGCGAGCCCGATGTGGTGCCCGGCCAGCCGGTCGGCAACCTCTACGCCCACACCAAGGACACGCTCTACTTCCTGGACGTGCCGGCGGCCGCGTTCAAGAAGGTCGGCGTCTTCACCTTCAACAAGAACAAGGGCCTGGTCACCGACATCGCCCTGAACCAGTGGGGCAACCTCTTTGCAGTGACCTACGGCGATCTCTTCCAATGCAACCGCATGAACGCCAAGTGCGTCTGGCTGGCCAAGCTGCCACAGGAGTTCAACGGCCTGACCTTCATCCCCGAGGGGGTCATCGATCCGAACCAGGAAGCGCTGGTGGGCATCGCCGGCAAGGGCACCTGGTATCACGTGCAATTCGGCGGCGGCAAAGTCACGCTGAAAGCCATCGGCGGCTACGGCGGATCGTGGTGGTCCAGCGGCGACGCGTTCTCCGTCGTCGGTGTCGGCACCTACGCCACGCTGAAGAAATGCAACGGCTGCGATAACTACCTCGCGGAGGTCGATCCGGCCTCTGGCAAGATCAAGAAACTGATCGGCAAGACCGGCAAAGCGAAGGGCTTGTTCGGCCTGGCCTGGTGGGCCGGTGTGTTCTATGCGGTCAGCAGCGATGGCAATGTCTACGTGCTCGACGTGAAGTCCGGCAACGCCACCAAGGTGCAAGGGATCAGCATCCCCAAAGGCGTCAAGTGGTGGGGCGCCGGGGTGAGCACAAGGGCCGACGGTTGATTCACCGCGGTCAACGACCACTTGAGACCCGGGCACACGCCAAGCGCGCGGATTTGTGAATTCCGGCGACCCACACTGGCGTCCGCCTCTCGAATGCAGTAATCAGAATGCACCGCGGACGGCGTCCGTGGGGCGGGCCGCGGCAGTCATTGCGGTCACTTGTAGTTCAAGAGAGTTGAGTCTGAGATGGGTAATAAGTTGTTCTGCGGCGGCCTCGCGTGGGCCACCACCGATGAGGGGCTTCGCGCAGCGTTCGAGGTTCATGGCAAGGTCATTGAGGCGAAGGTTATCACCGATCGCGACACCGGGCGTTCGCGCGGTTTCGGGTTTGTGACGTTCGCTGAAGAAGAGGGGGCGAAGTCCGCCATGGAGGCGCTCGACGGCGCTGAATTGGACGGTCGCAGCATTCGCGTCAATGAGGCACAGGAGCGTCGCGGCGGCGGCGGCGGCGGCGGTCGCGGCGGTTACGGCGGCGGCGGCGGCTACGGCGGCGGCGGTGGCGGTGGCTATGGCGGCGGCGGCGGCGGCTACGGCGGCGGCGGCGGCGGTGGCTACGGCGGCGGCGGCGGCGGACGCGGTGGCGGACGTGGCGGACGCGGTGGCGGACGCGGCGGACGCGGCGGCGGCGGCGGCGGCGGCGATCGCTGGTAGTCGGCACTCGCCGAATACCGGTAGTCGGCACCTGCCGAACGCACCAACTAGATAGATCGAGTCATCAAGGCGCAGCCTGGCTCATGCAGTAGCCGGACGTGCA
>CAYTLW010000113.1:0-25558 GCA_964438735.1 uncultured Enterobacteriaceae bacterium
AGCAGGACAAGCACCACAGCACAGCAAGCTACCGCGAGGAACTCGTTGAGTTGCTTGAGCGGCATGGCGTGGACTACGACGAGTTTCTCTTGGGCTGAAACGTCCTGCCGCCGCTTCGCGGCTCCACATGGGGTGACGTCCAAGATCCTGGGGCTTACGCCCCAGGCTAACGAATACCGCCGCTTCGCGGCTCGTCGGGCTTGCGCCCTCGACCACCTTGGACGAACCGTCTCAAAGCGGCACATGGCTTGGACGCCAAACTCGGGAAGTACTTCGGGACCGTCGAACTAGTTCGGCTTCTCGGCCCGTCCGCTGCGATAGAGCCACGTCATCCAGGCGCGTAGATCGGCCAATTCGCTGTCGGCGGCGGTCACGAGTTCTGTGTGCTGGTCCAGCGCCAGCGGGGCGCGCTCCAGGGGGTCGACGCTGCGATCGTAGACCAGCAGGCGACCTGTCGCTGGTTCGCGCCAGCGACGCTGGAGCACGCGGTGACGACCGCGCTCCACCGACGCGTGGCTGTCGGTCAGGGCGACCACCTCGCCGCGGCCATGTCCGACCAGCGACCGACCCATCCATGGACCGCTGGCGTCCATGCCCAGCAGGTCGAGCACGGTCGGCACCACGTCGATGTGGGAGGCCAGTTCGTTGTGGCCTCGCCGGCGCAGGGTCTTCAGCTCCGGATGGTCGCCCCAGAACACCAGCGGAACGCCGAGAGACTCGACGTGGGCGCCTTCGTACAGCCGGGTGACACCGTGTTCGCCGAGCGGGAAGCCATGGTCGCCGGTGACCACCACGATGGTGTTGGACAGCTCTGGATGTGACGCCAGGGCGTCGAGCAGCCGCGCCATGGCGGCGTCGGCATAACGCATGGTGTCGTGCATCCGCGCGGCCATGGTGTCGGGCCCGGTGTGCTGCACGCCGTCCACGCGACCGAAAGGGAAGTGATTGGTCCGGGTCATCACCGTCAGCAGGAAAGGTCTTCGCTTGCCCTGGGCGTCGGTCATCTTGTCCACGAGTTTCGGCAGCCCGTCGGCGAGATGATCGAAGAGCGGGCCATCCTCGATGCGGCCGCGGTCGTAGTCGACGTCGTCATACCAGCGCGCCAGCCAGGCGCTCTGGTTGTCCCACGCCGGCTCAGCGGCCGTCGCGAAGCAGGTGTAGTAGCCGGCGGCGCGCAGTCGGGCCGGCAGGCTGTCCAGCTCCAGGCCGGCATGGTCGACGGCCACATGCCCTGGCGCCCGCGGCAACAGGCCGGTGTGCAGGGTCATGAACGAGGCGATGGTCGGCAGGCCGTTGGCGCTGGCACGACAAAAGGCGACTCCAGCCTCGGCCAGCTCATCCAGGCGGGGAGTGCTCGTCAGCTGCCCCGAGTCGGGACGCACGTGGCCGCAGTTCATCGATCGATGGGACTCCATGATCAGGAGCAGCACGTTGGGCGGCTGCGCATCGATCCCGGAACAATCCTCGTCGACGCCATTGGCGGGCAGGTCTGTGGCGCCCCGGTGGATCTTCGGGTCGCTATCGTCGCAATCCTGCCCCAACGCCACCCCATCGCCGTCGTGGTCGGTGGTGCAGGACACGCCCGCCGCCAGGGCCGCAGCGGGATCTCGATTGCACAGCCGCCATCCGGTCTCGTGCCAGAGCGGTCGGTCGGCCAGGACGAAGTGCTGGCGGCGATGCGCCGGCGTGTCGGTTGCCTCGTTCATCCGCCGCCAACGGGCTCGGTGGTCGGCCGCCGCGCGCTGGCGAATCGACGCATCCAGGGGCGCGGCGGTGGTGGACTTCACGGCCGCGACGATGAGCTCGATGGGAGGACGAAGCCGCCAGGCGCGGAAGGAGCCCTTCCAGATCCAAGCTGTCCAGGCGTGGCTCAAGAAGACGCCGATGAGCAGCAGGACCACGGGCCGCAGTGCCCTGACACGGCGCGTCTCGTCGCGCTCGCGTCGCATCGATCGGCCGCTCAGCCACCAGAACGCCGCTGGCGACAAGAGCATCAGCAGGCTGCCGGCGAAGGGACCGCCCTGGTCGTCCAGCAGCATTGCAGGGGTGTTCTGCAGGCCCTCTGGCGTGACGTATGTGGCCAGGTACCAGGGCGACAGGTGGATGCCCATGAAGCGCATCACCTCCTGATCCATGGCCGCCATGGCGAGGATGCACGCGAGCAGTATCCGGCTGAGGGGGATGGCAAACTGCTGGCCGGACGTCTTGGAGCGTCCGCCCAGGGACCACAGCAGCAGCACCCCAAGGCCCGGCAGCAACAACCAGGCGCCTTGCAGGAGGTCGTAGGCCACCGCGTGGAAGAAGTACCACTCGAATCGGTCTACCAGCGGATGGCCGAAGGGATCGGCCCGCAACAGCCAGATGGCGCGTTGAATCGCCGCGATGGCGATGTAGACGCCGCCCAATCTCGCCAGCCGGCCCAAGCCTTCAATCATCGAGCTCGGCGGCGGTCCCCATGAGGTCCAGCATCTCGTCGACCCGTGTGACCTTGTCGCGGATAGCCTCGCGGCGCTCGCCGCGCTCCACCTCGATGGCGTCCAGGCGTTGCCAGTCCTGGAAGGTGACATAAGCCACGCCGCGGCGGCGCAGATGACCGTTGATCACGTGTCGACTCGGCAGGGTGCGCGCCGGCAATCCCTCGCTCGCCACGTGGGCCAGCAGTCGGTCGGTGACCTCTTTGGAAGCCGCACGATGGGCACCGATGAGCCCTTGTGGCCCGCTGCGTGCCCAACCGACCACCCAGACCCCGTTCAACGGTTCGCCACGGTCGGTGACCACCTGGCCGTCCACATTGCGGATGCGCCCCTTGTCCGGGTCGAAGGGAATGCCGTTCAATGGCCGGCCGCTGTAGCCCACGGCGGTGATCACCAGTCCGACGTCCAACTCTTCGACCCGCTCGGTCGGACGGGCCCGAACCCGGCCGCCGGTGCCGGCGACCAGCTCGTTGTGGCGCAGACGCAGGCCGCTGACCGCGCCGCTTGCATCGCTCAGCACCGCTTCGGGCGAGACCTTGAAACGGAAGCGAATCGAGCGCTCGGCGGATCGCTCCTGGCCGGCGAATTCTCGCAGCAGCTTCATGTTGCGGACGTTGGCATCCGTGGCCCACTGGCCTTGCCCTCGACTCTCGCCAGGCCCTTCCACATCGTCGGGATCGACCAGCACGTCGGTGCCCCGCAAGAGGCCAAGTTCCTTGAGTTCCGCCGGTGTGAACGCGGCCTGCAGCGGTCCGCGACGGCCCAGGACGATGACCTCGCGAACGCGGCTGTCGCGCAGGGCCACCAGCGCATCGCCGGAGATGTCGGTACGGGCAAGAACTGCGGGGTCGCTGGCCAGGATGCGCGCCACGTCGATGGCCATATTGCCGTTGCCGACCACGGCCGCGCGCTCGACCGACAGGTCGACCGGGTGATCGCGATAGTCGGGGTGGCCGTTGTACCAGCCGACGAATACCGACCCCGGCGTGCTTCTGCGAGTGCCTTCGCCAGGGATGCCCAGGCGCCGATCGGCCTCATTGCCTACGGCCAGCACCACGTGGTCGTAGTGCCTTTGCAGCTCGTCCAGACCGATATCCTTGCCGAAGATGACATTGCCGAAGAACCGGAAGCCGTCCATCGCCGCGGTCTTGTCGTATACCCGGGTTACGCGCTTGATCTTCTGGTGGTCCGGTGCCACCCCGCCGCGAACCAGGCCGTAGGGGGTCGGCAGCCGATCGTAGACGTCCACCTCGACCGCTGGCGCCTTGTGCGTCAGCAGGTGCCGGGCAGCGTAGAAGCCCGCGGGACCGGAGCCGATCACGGCCACGCGCAGGTTTCGTTCGTTGGTCTCCACCATGCAATCAGTGCTCCCGCGCCGTGCCTGGGGCGTCCGCCCCTCCGCTCATGGTAGGTCCAGGCTGCCCTTGCTGCACGTTGCAGCGGCATGAAGCGCGATCTCTCCTTCATTCTCACCGATGTTGTCGCGCTCCATCACCTCTGGCGCTATGGTGATGGCGCCAATCACGGAGCGGTCTCGACCGGCGCAAATGACCAAGGCAGGCGTTCGTTGACCTGGCTCTCCCCCCACGCATCCAGAACCGTTGCCGCCCTGGCAGACCGGCTGCTGGTGGCCTGTGTGATCGTCGTGGTGCTCCTGTTCGTCGCCCTGGGCTTCTTCGCGATGCCCTCCGCCGACGACTACTGCTATGCCGCGACCTTGAAAGAGCACGGCCCCTGGTCGGCCATGGCGACCTGGTACGAGTCCTGGACCGGGCGATACACAGCCACAGCGGCCATCTCGCTGGCGATCCTCCTGACAGATCTGCGCACCGCCTATTGGATCGTGCCGGTGATCGGCCTGGCCTGCCTGGCCTCTGGTCTATACCTCTTGCTGCGTGCCATCGGGTCGAAGTCCGGTGGTCGGACCGAGAACCTGCGGGCGACGTCGCTCGCATTGGCGGTGTTCCTGGCGCTGACGCCGGTGCCGAACGAGACGCTCTACTGGATGTCGGGCACTTTCAGCTACCTGCTGGCCAACGGCGCGTTGCTCGGTCTGCTGGCGCTGCTGATCGGGGCCAGCCGCGGCGGCCGCCTGCTCTGGTACCACGCACCCCTTGCTGCCGGCATGGCCCTGGCGGTCGTGGGGCTCAACGAGACCTCTCTGTCGCTCACGCTGTTCTGCCTGGCGATCGGCCTGGCGCACGATGGCTGGCGTCGGAACCCGGCACGTAGGTTGTGGCTCGTCGCGCTGCTGGCCGCCGCCGCCGGCGCGCTGATCGTAGCCGCGGCGCCGGGGAATGGGGTGCGGATTGCCAGCTTTCCACACGCCCGCGAACTCGCGCGGACCGCGCTCCAGACCCCTGCCCACGCCGCCAAGGCTTGGGCCGACTTCCTGACCAGCCCGACCCCCTGGTTGGCTGCCCTGGTCGGCGCCAGGTGGGCTGGCCGGCACCGTCTCGCCGCGCTCTTGCCGGCAACCTCATCTGCGGTCGGCCACTGGCTTGCGATCGGGGCATTCTGCCTGCTCACGCTGGCCTGTCTTCTGCCCGCGGAGTGGGCCATGGGGACCAGCCCACCCCCCAGAGCCTACGCGGTGATCGTCCTGGTGTGCCTGGGGGGCTGGTTCATGGCCGCCGTTCCGCTGCTATTGGACGGCGTGCGACGAATCCGGCTGCTCCCCGACAGCCCCCGCTGGTTGTTGCCGTTGGCGAAGGTCGGATTGGCCACTTCACTGGTCCTGGTCGGCAACGTCCCTACCGTCATCGGCGACCTGACGGGCGGAGACGCCTGGGCGTTCGCGGCGCAAAGGGACGATCGGCGCCAGTGTCTGGAGCGGGCTGCCCGCCACGGCGCTTCCACCGTGCAGGTCGGAGCCATGAGGCGGGTGCCGGCGAGTCTGGCGGCGCTCGAACTGTCGCCGAGACCGGATGCCTGGCAGAACCGCTGCGTTGGTCGGTTCTTTGGCGTGCAACAGGTCATGCTGTCCGACCACATCGGCGACTCCGAACGGATCTGCGACTGGTCAGCGGCGGATAGCGGGGGCCGGAGCGCCCCGCCATGAGATGGAACAATCCAGGCCCGATTCACGCGCCACGAGGCGACCTTTGCAGAGCAACTCGAGACGCGCCTCGAGACGGGTCGGGCAAAGGACGTCGACGTCATCAACGCTGAGGCTGGTGCTCGCCCAGGGCGAATTCCGCTGGTCTCACAGGCATTTGCGTGCCATGCTCAACGCAGCCGCTCCCCCCGGAGAACTGCAATGCCCTGGCGACGCCTGGCCGCCGTGGTGTGCTGCCTTCCGGTCGCCTGCGTGGCGTCCGACGGCGCCCTCGCAGGCGGGGATGCCGGCAGCCGCGACGGCGCGCTGTCCGTGCAGGCGCTGCCCATGCCGGGAGCAAGCTGCAAGACCGACGCCGACTGCGTCTGGCCAGAACCCTGCCTGCTGTCTCTCTGCCTGGACGGTGAGTGCAGAACGAAACCTCATCCCGCTCGGCTGGACTGTTGTTCGAAGGGATTCAATGCGGCCTGTAATGACTACAACTCGTGCACCACGGATACCTGCGGCCAGCACATGCCCGGCGGCTGGAAGCAGTGCATCCACCTGCCGCCGGACGACCCGAACTGCTGTGACTTCTACCATTTGGGATCGTCAACCTGCGATGACGGTGTGTACTGCACTTGGGACATCTGCAACAACGGCAAATGCGAGCACAAGATCGTCGCTGACGATTGCACTTGCAAGACGGATTGGGACTGCGCCAACAAGAGTTGCAGCTCCAGCAGCGGCCCCTGCACAAAAGCGATATGCGGAGCCAATCCCAAGAGCCCGCTGAAGACCTGCAAGCAGATGAAGATACCCAACTGTTGCACGGACAACCCCGACTGCAACGATGGCCTGTTCTGCACCCAGGACATCTGCGACTTGGCCAAGGGGGGCTGCATTCACAAGCAGCTCCCCGCGTCGACCTGCTGCGACTTCTCCAAGCAATGTGACGACGGCGACCCGTGTACGGTCGGCTGGTGCGTCAACTACACGTGCTACCAGCATCTACCGGCCGTCACGCCCCAATGCCCCAAGCCGCCGCCCCCCAACCAGCCGCCGAAATGCGATGACGGCAAGCCATGTACCTACGACTTCCTGATCTCGACCGGCTGCGTTCATCCGCTGGTCCCCGAGTGCTGCCCCATCGCCAACGGCATCGCCGATACCTGCGATGATGGCTGTGGCTGCACCATCGACTTCTGCGCCAACGGCTTCTGCCACCACGCCCCGCCCACCGGGGGCTGTTGCTGCTCCGATGACGACTGCCCGACCAAGTGGCCCGACGCCAGCCCGCCCTGCGGAGACATCAACCCCAGCACGGGCATGGGCACCTGCAAGACCATCTTGCCCGGCTAGCGGCGCGAGCGAATGGCGTTGTGCCCAGTCGCCCGACAGCCAGCACCCAACCCGACAAATCCCCTTGACATCCCCACCCGAAGGGTCCATAACGCGCCCCCGCTCCGAGGCCGGCTGGTCTCGGTGCGTCCCGCTGCGGCGGTGAAGCCGGTTCGACCGGTCAAACCGTCCGGAGTTGTGTGCGGCGGCTGGTAAGTGCCTGAGAGCAAACTACTGGCCAGGGGTCGTCCAAGCGCGGAAGGACGGCGCGCGCACAACACTGAAAGCAGCACGCGACCGCGCGAAACAGATCGCCCTGTTGGAGGGCAACCTTCCCGGGACCCAGCGAGGTAACGGGATAAGGACGCAATCGACGTCCAGGGGATGGACCTCGTCTCGCGTCACAAAGGCTCTGCACGCCCCGCGCGCGTGTGGAATAGAAGCGGAAGGAATCGATGCCGACGATCAATCAGCTGGTCCGCAAGGCCCGTCGGGCCAAGCGCCGCAAGACGACCGCCCCTGCGCTGCAGAGTTGCCCGCAGAAGCGTGGCGTTTGCACTCGCGTCTACACCACCACTCCCAAGAAGCCGAACTCGGCCCTGCGGAAGGTCGCCCGTGTGCGTCTCTCCAACGGGATCGAGGTCACGAGCTACATCCCGGGTGTGGGCCACAACCTGCAGGAGCACTCCATCGTGCTCATCCGCGGTGGCCGAGTGAAGGACCTGCCCGGCGTCCGCTACCACATCATTCGCGGCACGCTCGACGCCACCGGCGTCGCTGGCCGCAACCGGGGCCGCAGCAAGTACGGCACCAAGAAGCCGAAGCAGAAGTAGCCCCAACGAGCTCCACGCTGCGAATCGAAGGAGGCAGACATGCCACGCCGACGCCAAGTGCCCAAGCGCCCGATCTTCCCGGACTCCAAATACGGCGACACCATGGTCGCAAAGTTCACCAACTGCTTGATGAAGGACGGCAAGAAGTCCGTCGCCGAGAAGTTGATGTACGAGGCCCTCGAGAAGGTCGAGAACCGGGCCAAGGAAGACCCGGTCAAGGTCTTCAAGCGGGCGCTGGACAACGTCCGCCCGCAGGTTGAGGTCAAGTCCCGCCGCGTCGGTGGCTCGACCTACCAGGTGCCGGTCGAGGTTCGCCCCGAGCGCCGCACCGCGCTGGCCGTTCGCTGGCTCATCCGCTTCGCCGAGAGCCGGGGCGAGAAGGGCATGGGCGAGAAGCTCGCCAACGAGATCCTCGACGCGGCCGCTGGCCGTGGCGCCGCCGTCAAGAAGCGCGAGGACACCCACCGCATGGCCGAAGCCAACAAGGCCTTCGCCCACTACCGCTGGTAGGCCTCAGCCAACCGTCGTCCAAAGGGAGACCCGTATCGTGCCTCGCAACGTCCCACTCCAGAGCATCCGCAATATCGGCATCATGGCCCATATTGACGCTGGGAAGACGACGACGACCGAGCGGATCCTCTTTTACACCGGGCGCTCCCACAAGCTCGGCGAGGTTCATGACGGCGCCGCCGTGATGGACTTCATGGAGCAGGAGCAGGAGCGGGGCATCACCATCACCTCGGCGGCCACGCGCTGCACCTGGGGTGAGAACGTCATCAACATCATCGACACGCCCGGCCACGTGGACTTCACCATCGAAGTGGAGCGTTCGCTGCGCGTGCTCGACGGTGCCATCGCGGTCTTCTGCAGCGTCGGCGGTGTCGAGCCCCAGTCCGAGACCGTGTGGCGGCAGGCCGATCGCTACGCCGTGCCGCGCATCGCCTTCGTCAACAAGATGGATCGCACCGGCGCCGACTTCGGCCGCGTGGTCGAGCAGCTCCACACCCGGCTGGGCGCCAACGCCGTGCCCCTGCAGCTGCCCATCGGCGCCGAAGAGAACTTCAGCGGCGAGATCGACCTGGTTCGCATGCAGGCGATCATCTACGACGAGGCCACCTACGGCGCCGAGTTCAAGTACGTCGACATCCCCGAGGCCCTGCTGCCCGAGGCCGAGGCCGCCCGCGCGCGCCTTGTCGAGAGCGCGGTCGAGTGCGACGACGCCTTGATGGAGACCTACCTCGACGGCGTCGAGCCCAGCCACGACGAGCTGGTCAACGCGCTGCGTAAGGGCACCCTGGCCCTGCAGATCACCCCGGTCTTCTGCGGCGCTGCCTTCAAGAACAAGGGCGTGCAGCGGCTGCTCGATGGTGTCTGCGCGCTGCTCCCCTCGCCGCTGGACGTACCGGCCATCGAGGGCATCAAGCCCGACAACGACAACGTCACGATGACCCGCCCGGCCGACGACAAGGCGCCTTTTGCCGCCCTGGCGTTCAAGGTCTGGAGCGACCCCTTCGTCGGCCACCTGACCTACCTGCGGGTCTACTCCGGCACCGCCGCCTCCGGCACCGCCCTGCTCAACGCCAACACCGGCAAGAAAGAGCGCCTGGGCCGGATCATGCGGATGCACGCGGACAAGCGGGAAGACGTCAAGGAGATCTGGGCCGGCGACATCGTCGCGGTGACCGGTCTCAAGGACACCTACACCGGCCACACCCTCTGCGACCCGCGCAAGCCCATCGCCTTCGAGGCCATGAGCTTCCCCGACCCGGTCATCTCGGTGGCCATCGAGCCCGACAGCAAGGCCGAAGAGGTCAAGCTCGCCGAGGCCATGAACAAGCTGCAGCGCGAGGACCCCTCGTTCAAGGTCGCCACCCACCCCGAGACCGGCCAGACCATCATCTCGGGCATGGGCGAGCTGCACCTGGAAGTGATCGTCGAGCGCCTGCGCCGCGAGTTCAAGGTCGATGCCAAGGTGGGCACCCCGCAGGTGGCCTACCGCGAGACCGTCACCCGCAACTCCGACGTCGATCACAAGCTGGTCCGGCAGACCGGCGGCAAGGGCCAGTACGCCCACGTGAAGCTGCGAGTCGAGCCCCGCGGTACCGGCGCCGGCTTCGCCTTCAGCGACGTGCTCAAGGGCGACACCGTGCCGCGCCAATTCGTGCCCGCCGTCGAAAAGGGCGTGCGCGACTCCCTGTCGGCAGGCGTGGTCGCCGGCTACCCGGTGGTCGATATCGGCGTCGAGCTCTTCGGTGGCTCCCACCACGACGTGGACTCCAGCGAGATGGCGTTCCGCTCCTGCGCCGCCATGGCCATGCGCGAGGCGATGCTCAAGGCAGACCCGGTGCTGCTGGAGCCCTACTTCGACATCGAGATCGTCACCCCCGAGGACTACCTCGGCGACGTGATCAACGACTTCAATACCCGCCGTGGGCGCATCTCCTCGCTGGACGAGCGAGCGGGCGCGCGCGCGGTGGTCGGCACCGTGCCCCTGGGCGCGACCTTCGGCTACGCCACCGGACTGCGATCCATGTCGCAGGGGCGGGCCACGTACACGATGCAGTTCTCCCACTACGCCGAGGCGCCGCGGGAGATGACCGACGCAATGATGCGGAGGGCTTCCTGAGGTAGCCCCTCTGGAAGAAGTGAGGCAGAAGATGGCGACACAGCGGATCCGAATTCGACTGAAAGCCTATGATCACAAGCTGCTCGACCTGTCGGTCGGCGAGATCATGACGACCGTGCGCAACACCGGCGCGCGAATCGCTGGCCCGATTCCGCTGCCAACGCGGATCAATACGTACACGGTGTTGCGCGGACCGCACGTGGACAAGAAGAGCCGCGAGCAGTTCGAGATCCGCACGCATAAGCGGCTGATCGACATCCTGGACCCGACCCAGCAGACCCTCGATGCGCTCATGCGCCTCGACCTGGCTGCAGGCGTGTCCGTCGAGATCAAGACCTAAGAGGCAAGGGACCTCTCCAGCGCCCGCGGGCGCGTGGATGGGAGGCGAAGATGGCGAACGTGAAAGTACGCAATACCAGTGGCGAAGAAGTCGGCGAGCTCGAGCTCGGCGAGGAAGTATTCTTCGCAGAGATCCGGCCCCACCTGCACTGGGAAGTGGTGCGCAACCAGCTGGCCAATCGCCGGCAGGGTACGCACGCCACCAAGACCCGTGGCCAGGTGATCGGTACGGGCGCCAAGGCCTACCGCCAGAAGGGCACCGGCCGCGCGCGCCACGGCAACCGCAAGTCGAATCTCTTCCGCGGTGGCGGCACGGCCCACGGCCCGCACCCGCGCGACTACAGCTACAAGGTGCCCAAGAAGGTCAGCCGCGCTGCCCTGTGCTCGGCCCTGAGCGCGCGCGCTACGGCCGGCGACCTGGTGGTCCTGGACCAGTGGTCGCCCGAGCGGCCCAAGACCCGCGACGCCGCGGCGGTCCTGAACAAGCTGGGTCTGAAGAACGCCCTGATCGTCGCCGCGACGCAGGACGACAACCTCGACCTGTCGCTGCGCAACGTGCGCGACGTCAAGTACATCCGCGTCGAGGGCGTCAACGTCTTCGATGTACTCAAGCACGACAAGCTGGTGCTGACCGTGGACGCCGCGCGCGCCCTCGAGCAGCGGCTGGGCCAGTAGGAAGGAGGCAATCATGGAACTGCATCCGACCCAGGTGTTGCTGCGGCCGCTGATCACCGAGAAGAACAATCTCGTCCGCGACAGCAACAACGACTACGTCTTCGAAGTGCACCAGGGTGCGACCAAGAAGCAGATCGTCGACGCTGTCGAGGAGCTGTTCGCGGTCAAGGTCCTGAATGTGCGGACGCTGGTGCAGCGCGGCAAGCCGCGTCGCGTCGGTCGGCACACGGGGCATAAGTCGAACTACAAGAAGGCCTACGTGAAGCTTCGCGAAGGCCAGTCGATCGACTTCTTCGAGGGGATCTAAGGGCGGAAGGGCGCAAAGCCCTCCGGAGGTGATGTCATGGGCATCAAAAAGTATCGGCCGACGACCCCGGCAACGCGTGGACGACGCGGTCCTGATTTCAAAGAGATCACGACCGATACGCCGCACGCCCCGCTGCTGCGCCCGCTCAGGAAGCGCGCCGGTCGCGGAAACACGGGTCGCATCAACATCCGTCACCGCGGTGGTGGACATAAACGCGCGTTCCGCGTGATCGACTTCAAGCGTGACAAGGTCGGCGTGCCGGCGCGGGTCGCGACCATCGAGTACGATCCCAATCGCAGCGCCCGCATCGCCCTGCTGCACTACGTTGACGGCGAAAAACGCTACATCCTCGCCCCCAAGGGCGTCGACGTGGGCGCGATCGTCATCTCGTCGCGCAACGCCGACATCCAGCCGGGCAACGCCCTGCCGCTCGAGGCCATCCCGGTCGGTACCGTGGTCCACGCGGTGGAGATGAAGGTCGGCAAGGGCGCGCAGCTTTGCCGCTCGGCCGGTAGCTCGGCTCAGCTCATGGCGCTCGAAGGCAAACATGCCCTGCTGCGTCTGCCCTCGGGTGAGCTGCGCAAGGTGATCGCTCGCTGCCGCGCCACCATCGGCGAGGTCGGCAACTCCGATCACGGCAACCAGAACCTGGGCAAGGCGGGCCGGACCCGTTGGCTCGGCCGTCGCCCGAAGGTGCGCGGCGTGGCCATGAACCCGGTCGACCACCCGCTCGGAGGCGGCGAGGGTCGCACCAGCGGTGGCCGTCACCCATGCACCCCATGGGGCAAGCCGACGCTCGGCGCCCGCACACGCATCAACAAGCGCAGCGACTACCTGATCGTCAAGCGCCGCAAGAAGAAGTAGCCAACCGGCAAAGGGAGGGCAGCAATGCCTCGTTCCATCAAAAAAGGCCCGTTCTGCGACGACCACCTGATGCGCAAGGTGCTCGAGGCCAACCGTACCGGCAACAAGCGGCCGATTCGGACCTGGTCCCGACGCTCGACCATCTATCCGGACTTCGTCGGCCACAACTTCATGGTCCACAACGGTCGCAAGTTCGTGCCCGTGTTCGTGACCGAGAACATGGTCGGCCACAAGTTGGGCGAGTTCTCGCCGACCCGAACCTACTACGGCCACGCGGCCGATCGGCGAGGCCGGCGCCACTAGGCCGGACAGCGATGGGTTCGCCCGTCGCGCCAGGAGGGACAACGTCATGACGACGACTACCACCGCATATCTCCGCAACCTGCGTATTGCACCGCGCAAGGTCCGCGTGGTCGTGGATCAGATCCGCGGCCTGGGCGCGGCCGAAGCGCTGGACATCCTGCAGTTCACCGTCAAGAAGGGCGGCGAGCCGGTGCGCAAGCTGCTCGACAGCGCGATCGCCAACGCGGTCGAAAACCACAACATGGACCCTGACCAGCTCTTCGTACAGACGGTGTACGTCGACCAGGGGCCGACGCTGAAGCGCTGGCGGCCACGGGCCATGGGCCGGGCCACGCGGATCAACAAGAAGACCAGCCACATCACGCTGAAGCTGGGTCTGCGCTAGGCCAAGGGCCAGACGCACGGGTACGACGGAGGATATCGTGGGACAAAAGACGCATCCAAACGGTCTGCGACTTGGGGTCATCCGCTCCTGGAACAGCAAGTGGTTCGAGGAGAAGAAGTACGCCCAGTGGCTGCATGAAGACCTGGCCATTCGCAAGCTGGTGCACAAGAAGATGGTGCACGCGGGTATCTCGCGCGTGGACATCGAGCGCCGCGCGCGCCAGGTCCGCATCGGCGTGCACACCGCTCGCCCCGGCATCCTGATCGGCCCCAAGGGCAAGGAAGCCGAGAAGCTGAAGGTGGAGATCTCCAAGATCACCTCGGGCGAAGTCTACCTGTCGATCCACGAGGTTCGCCGGGCCGAGACCGATGCCCAGCTGGTGGCCGAGAACATCGCCACCCAGCTCGCTCGTCGCGTCGCTTTCCGCCGCGCCATGCGCAAGGCCATCCAGGCCGCGCAGAAGTTCGGCATCAAGGGCATCCGCGTGGCCTGCAAGGGTCGCCTCGGCGGCGCCGAGATGGGCCGCTACGAGTGGTACCTCGAAGGTCGCGTGCCCCTGCACACCCTGCGTGCGGACATCCAGTACGGCGAGGCCACCTCGCGCACGACCTACGGCGCCATCGGCGTCAAATGCTGGATTTACCACGGTGATGTCATCCCGGAGAAGGCCGGCCAGGCGTAAGCCATCGGTCGGACCACTTAGCTGGATAGGAGAACACCATGTTGGCGCCAAAGAGGATCCGCTGGCGGAAGGTTCAGAAGGGACGTAGTCGTCGCACCGCGACGCGCGGCACCGAGGTGTCGTTTGGCGATTTCGGTTTGCAGGCCACCGAGCCTGGTTGGCTGACCAGCCGCCAGATCGAGGCCGCTCGTATCGCCATGACCCGCCACATGAAGCGTGACGCGAAGATCTGGATTCGGATCTTCCCGCACAAGCCGGTCAGCAAGAAGCCCGCCGAGACCCGCATGGGTAAGGGCAAGGGCGGACCTGATCACTGGGTCGCCGCGATCAAGCCGGGCCACGTCCTGTACGAGATCGCATCGGAGAACGAGGAAGCCGTGCGCCGCGCGTTTGAGCTCGCCGCCCACAAGCTGCCGCTCAAGACGCAGATCGTGCGCCGAGGAGAGATCCGATGAAAAAGAGCGTCATCAATGAGATGACCCTGGCCGAGCTCGCTCGGACAGAGGGCCAGCTGAGGGAGGAGGTCTTCCGCCTCCGCTTCCAGCATCACACCGGCCAGCTGGCCAGCACCGCCAAGGTGCGCCAGGCCCGCCGCAGCCTCGCCAGGGTCCTGACCCGCATTCGCGCCCACCAGCTCGGCGACGTCGCCACGAGCACCGAGGAGAGCTAAAGATGACCGACAAGAAGGACATCGAAGTCGTCGAGCAGGACGCCCCCGCCGAGGCCCCCCCGGCCGAGCCGCCCCCCGTCGAGGCCGCCGCTGAGGAAGCCGTCGAGGCCGAAGCCGCACCCGAGGCCGCGCCCGAGGCCGAAGCCGCGCCCGAGGCCGCACCCGAGCCCGAGCCCGAGCCCGAGGCCGAGGCCGTCGTCGAAGCTGCACCCGAGCCCGAGCCCGAGCCTGTGGCCGAGCCCGTGGCCGCCGCCGCGCCCGAGGCTGCGCCCGAACCCGAACCGGTTGTTGAGGCCGCGCCGGAGCCCGAGCCCGAGCCTGAGCCCGAGCCCACTTCGCCGTCTGATGAAGTATCAGACGACTCAGCTCGCTCCGCTCACGTTGAGGCCGCGCCCGAGCCCGCGCCGGCCCCCGCCGCGCCACCGCCCGCGCCTGCTGCCCCGCCGCCGATCCCGGCCGCCGCGCAGGAGAACGCCGGTGAGCCGGCCAGTCGGCATCGCCGCCAGATGGTCGGCACGGTGGTCTCCACCAAGACCGAGAAGACGGCAGTGGTCAGCGTCACGCGCACCTTCCTTCACCCGAAGGCGCGCAAGTACGTGCGGCGCTCCAAGAAGTACATGGCCCACGACGAGCATGGCATCTGCAACGAGGGCGACGAGGTCCTCATCGAGCAGTGCCGGCCCCTGTCCAAGCGCAAGCGCTGGCGCCTGCGCAAGGTCATGCGAGCCATCACCTGAGGAATCACGTAGTCGACGGCACCACGCCGTCGGACCCCATCGGACCATCATCGGTCGGCAGACGAGGCGAAGATGATTCAGAGCGAGACCAAGCTGATTGCGGCCGACAACTCGGGCGCCAAGAAGCTGAAGTGCATCAAGATCCTCGGCGGTTCGAAGCGGAAATACGCGTCGGTCGGCGACATCATCGTCTGCTCGGTCCGCGAGGCGTTGCCCCGCTCCAAGGTCAAGGTTGGCGACGTGGTCCGCTGCGTCGTCGTCCGCACCGCCAAGGAAGTGGGCCGCGACGATGGCACCTACATCAAGTTCGACGGCAACGCCGCCGTGCTGATCAACAAGGGCGGAGAGCCAGTCGGCACCCGCATCTTCGGGCCGGTGGCGCGTGAACTTCGCGCCAAGCGCTACATGAAGATCGTGTCGTTGGCCCCCGAGGTCCTCTGAGGGCGAGCAGGAGCTGAGATGAACAAGATCCGCAAAGGCGACCTGGTGGCGATCCTGGCCGGCAAGGATCGGGGCAAGACCGGCAAGGTCATGCGCCTGATCAACGAAGGCAAGCGGGTGGTGGTCGAGCAGGCCAACATCCACAA
This sequence comes from uncultured Enterobacteriaceae bacterium, assembly GCA_964438735.1. GTDB lineage: Bacteria > Myxococcota_A > UBA9042 > UBA9042 > UBA9042 > CAYTLW01. The sequence continues at coordinate 15,861 of CAYTLW010000113.1, forward strand.
GCATCACCAGAAGGCGAGCGCCCAGAATCGCGAGGGCGGCATCGTGCGCAAGGAAGGGCCGCTGGACATCAGCAATGTGGCCCTGGTCAGCCCGACGACCGGCAAGCCGGTTCGGGTCGGTTTCGACTGGGTGGTCGACGCCCAGGGTGAGCGTCAGAAGGTCCGCGTCGTGCACAGCACCGGCGAGGTCCTGGACGCCGTCTAGGCGCAAGGGAGAAGCGAGATGAATCCACGTCTGCAAGACAAGTACAGCAGCGACGTCGTACCGGCCCTGATCAAGGAGTTCGGTTTCAACAACGTCATGCAGGTGCCCAAGCTCAGCAAAATCACGCTGAACTTCGGCCTCGGCGAAGCGGTTCAGAACCCCAAGGTTCTCGATCGCGCCGTCGAGCAGCTCACCGCCATCGCCGGCCAGAAGCCGGTGATCACGCGGGCCAAGCGTTCGATCTCGAACTTCAAGCTGCGCGAGGGCATGCCCATCGGCGTGACCGTTACCCTGCGCCGCAGCCGGATGTACGAGTTCCTCGATCGGCTCATCGCGGTGGCGATCCCCCGCGTTCGCGATTTCCGCGGTGTCAGCCCCAAGGCCTTCGACGGCCGGGGCAACTACACCCTGGGTGTGCGTGAGCAGATCATCTTTCCAGAGATCGAGTACGACTCGGTCGACAAGATCCGCGGCATGAACGTGACGATCACGACGACCGCCAGGAACGACGAGGAGGGGCGCGCTCTGCTGCGTCTCCTCGGCATGCCCTTCCGCAAGTAGAGGCAAATACGATGGCCAAGAAGTGCAAGACCGGTAAGGCAGCTCCCGTCAGGAAGTACGCCGTTCGAATCAGGAATCGCTGCAAGCGATGTGGCAGGCCGCGCGGTTTCATGCGCAAGTTCCAGCTCTGCCGAATCTGCTTCCGTGAGTTGGCCCTCCGTGGCCAGCTGCCCGGCGTGACCAAGGCGTCCTGGTAGGCCAGGCATTGCGGGCTTCGGCCCGCCAGAAGACGACAGCAAGGAGTCGAAACAGATGGCTACGACGAACGACCCCATCTCGGATTTCCTGACCCGCGTGCGCAACGCGATCCAGGCCAGGCATACCTCTCTGCGCGTGCCGAAGAGCAACATGCTCGCGCGCATCGCCCAGATTCTCGACCACGAGGGCTACATCGACAGCATCGAGCTGATCGAACGCAAGCCCCAGGGTGAGATCCTGGTGCACCTGAAGTACCTGCAGGATCGCACCAACGCGATCACCACCATGCGCAGGGTCAGCAAACCGAGTCGCCGACAGTACGTCGGCGTGCGCGACATCCCACGGGTCAAGAACGGCCTGGGCATCGCCATCCTCTCCACCTCGCGAGGCGTCATGACCGGCGCCGAGGCGCGCCAGGCGAAGGTGGGTGGCGAGGTGCTCTGCACGATCTGGTAGGCCTGCAAGCGACCGTCCACTCCGGTGGGGGGCGAGGCGAGGAAGTCATGAGCAAGAAGAAGTTCACAGAGTCGCGGATCGGCAAGCAGCCCGTGAAGCTGCCCGACAAGGTGACGGTGAAGATCGACGGCGCCCACGTGGCGGTCAAAGGGCCCAAGGGCGCTCTCGAAGACGATTTCGTGGGCGTGACCTTCGAGCAGGTCGACAACACGATCGTCGTGCGCCCCGAAGGCGAGACCCGCGAAGACAAGGCGATGCACGGCCTCGGCCGCGCGCTGCTGCAGAACATGGTCACCGGCGTGTCGACCGGCTACAGCCGCACCCTCGAAGTGGTCGGCGTTGGCTACCGCATGGATGCCACCGGCAAGACGCTCAAGCTGAGCGTCGGCTTCAGCCACCCGGTGTTCTTCGTGCTGCCCGACGCGGTCGACATCAACGTCGAGAGCCAGACCCGCATCACCCTGTCGTCCATCGACAAGGCGCTGCTCGGTCAGACCGCGGCCAAGATCCGAGGTGTCAAGCCTCCCGAGCCCTACAAGGGCAAGGGCATCCGCTACAAGGGCGAGGTGGTCCGGCGTAAGGCCGGCAAGTCGGCGGCCCGCGTCTAGACGCAGGCCGATCCGGTCGGCTGCCCATGGGGTGGCCGGCGAATTGGAGGAAGGAAATGTACGCTCGGCGCTACATCAGCAAAAGGCATCACCGCAAGTACCGCCTGCGGTTCAAGATCCGCGGCACGGCCGATCGGCCCCGTCTGTCGGTCTTCCGTTCGGCACGCCACATCTACGCCCAGGTCATCGACGACGACACCGGCCGCACGCTGGTCTCGGCTTCGACCCGGGATCCGGCGCTGGTCGACTTCGAAGGCAACAAGGTCGCAGCCGCCCGCAAGGTCGGCGACCTGGTCGTCAAGCGCGCGCTGACCGCGGGCGTGACCAAGCTGGTCTTCGATCGCAATGGCTTCTTGTACACCGGTCGCGTGGCGGCCCTGTCCAAGGCGGCGCATAAGTCCGGCCTGTTGAGCCGCGCCGGTGCCAGCGCCAAGGCCATCGCCAAGGCGACGGCGAAACCAGCGCAACCAGAGCAGGCACCAGCAGCCGAAGCCGCAGAGCCGGCGCCGGTCGCCGAGTCGGCCGACAAGGCCGAGGAGTAAACGATGAGCGATTTCCGCAACAGCAGGGGTGGTCGGCCGTCGCGACGTGAGCGCCAGGAGCTCGACGACGCGTTCAACAGCGCCACGATCGCCATCAATCGCACCGCCAAGGTGGTCAAGGGCGGCCGTCGATTCTCGTTCTCGGCCCTGATCGTCGTCGGCGACGGCAAGGGCCAGGTAGGCGTCGGCATGGGCAAGGCCAACGAGGTGCCCGAGGCCATCCGCAAGGGCAACGAGCGGGCCCGTCGGGCGCTGTTCAACGTGCCGATCGTGCGCGGCACGATCCCGCACGACGCCCTCGGTCGCCACGGCGCCGGCAAGGTCCTGCTTCGTCCGGCCAGCCCCGGTACCGGCATCATCGCCGGCGGCCCGGTGCGCGCCGTGCTCGAGCAGGCTGGCGTGCGCAACATCATCACCAAGTGCATCGGCAGCAACAACCCGCACAACGTCGTGCGGGCGACCGTCGAAGCGCTTCAGCAGCTGCGCACGATCGAGACCGTGAGCGCGCGACGCGGCAAGCCAGTCGAGGAGATTCGCGGCTGACGGCCGCTTGGGATCGCGTTTCTCCCTTGCGATCGGAGAGCGTTGGCCTTAGTATGGCGCGCCCCCGCGACCGGGGTGCCGACAGAACGGCCCGCCACGCGCAAGCGAAGACACGAAGAAGATTGAGAAAAGAGACGATCAAGAAAGCGCGAATTTTCGCCCGGGAATGGTCATGAACGAGCTCAGCAAACTGCAGGCCCCGAAGGGCTCCTCAAGTTCGCGCAAGCGCCGCGGACGCGGCATCGGTACGGGCATCGGCAAGACCGGTGGTCGCGGCCACAAGGGTGCCGGCCAGCGCAAGAGCGCCAAGCGCCCGACGTACTTCGAGGGTGGCCAGATGCCCCTGGCTCGCCGCCTGCCGAAGGTCGGCTTCGTCAACATCTTCGCCAAGCGTTGGGCCGTCGTGAACGTCGCCGAGCTCGATCGCTTCGAGGCGGGCACCCGCGTCGACGAGGCCGCGCTCAAGGCCGCCGGCCTGATCAAGGGCCGCTACGAGTTCGTCAAGATCCTCGGCGAGGGCGAGATCGATCGCGCCCTGACGGTCGTGGTGCACAAGTTCAGCAAGTCCGCAGCCGAGAAGATCACGGCCGCAGGCGGGACCACGGAGGTCGTGGGTGGCTAGTCCTCTCACCGATATCGGCAAGGTGCCCGAGCTGAAGAAGAGAATTCTCTTCACGCTCGCCATGCTGGCCGTCTATCGCATCGGCGTCTTCGTGACGGTCCCCGGTGTCGATCGTCAGGTCATGTCCGACTACCTGAATTCTTCGGGTGGCGGTCTGCTCGGCATGTTCAACATGTTCTCGGGTGGCGCCCTGGAGAACATCTCAATCTTCGCACTGGGCATCATGCCCTACATCTCCGCCAGCATCATTTTGCAGCTGTTGACGGTGGTGGTGCCGGCGGTCGAGCGTCTCAATAAGGAAGGCGAGTCCGGGCGCAAGAAGATCAACCAGTACACCCGCTATGGCACCGTCCTGTTGTCCCTGATTCAGGGCACGGCGATGGCATTCTGGCTCGAGAGCCTCAACAGCCAGGCCCTCGGCACCGGCGCCGGCGTCGTCACCGCCAGCGGTGGCGCCTTCAAGGCCCTGTGCATCCTGTCGCTGACCACCGGCACCGTGTTCATCATGTGGCTGGGCGAGCAGATCACCGCCCGCGGCATCGGCAACGGCATCTCGCTGATCATCTACGCTGGCATCGTCGCCGGTCTGCCCACCGCGGTGCAGCAGACGTACACGTTGTTCAAGAACGGCCAGATGTCCTCGCCTGTTCTGCTGATGATCATCTCGCTGGTCTTCCTGGTCATCGCCGTCATCGTCTTCTTCGAGCGTGCCCAGCGCCGTATCCCGGTGCAGTACGCAAAACGGGTCGTGGGTCGACAGGTGATGCAGGCGCAGGGCTCCTTCCTGCCGCTGAAGGTCAACACCGCCGGCGTCATCCCGCCCATCTTCGCGTCTTCGATCCTGATGTTCCCGGCGACCCTGGCCAACTTCGCGCCCAACAACCCGGTCATCAACTCGATGCAGGCCGCGTTGCAGCCCGGACGCACGCTCTACAACGTCGTCTACGTCATCCTCATCATCTTCTTCTGCTACTTCTACACGGCCGTGACCTTCAACCCGGTCGACGTGGCGGACAACCTGAAGAAGGGCGGTGGCTTCGTGCCCGGCGTACGCGCTGGCAAGAAGACCGCCGAATACATCGATCGTGTGCTCTCCCGAATCACCGCAGCGGGCTCGGCCTATGTGGCCGCTGTCTGCGTTCTGCCAACGTACCTGCAGTTGCAGTTCAACGTGCCCTTCTACTTCGGCGGCACTGCGCTGCTGATTGTGGTCGGCGTGGCCATGGACACGGCCCAGCAGATCGAGAGTCACCTCATCACCCGCAACTACGACGGCTTCGCAGGGCCCGGTGGCCCGCGCATGCGCGGTCGAAGGGCTGCATGAGGCGCCATGACGCACCAACTGCCGCAGCGGCTCATCCTGCTCGGCCCCCCCGGGGCCGGCAAGGGGACTGTGGCCAAGGGCCTGGTCGCGCACCTGTCGGTGCCGCATCTGTCCACTGGCGACATGCTGCGCGCGGCTGTGAGCGCCGGGTCTGCGGTGGGCAAGCGGGTCGCCGAGTTCATGACCGGTGGTCAGCTGGTGCCCGACGAATTGATGGTCGAGCTGCTCCTGGAACGGGTGCAGCAGGCCGACTGCGTGGGGCCCGACGGCACCACGCGATTCATGCTCGATGGCTTCCCGCGTACGCTGCCCCAGGCAGATGCGCTGGACGCCGGCGGATTGCGACCCGAGGTCGTGGTCTACATCAAGGTGCCGGATACAGTCGTCGTCGAGCGACTGACCGGCCGCCGTTCCTGCCCGGGCTGCGGGGCGCCGTATCACGTCGCCTTCCGTCCGCCGAAGCAGGAGGGCGTTTGCGATGCCTGCGGGACCGCGTTGATTCATCGCGCGGACGATTCCGAGGGGCCGATTCGCAAACGCCTGGCCGTGTTCCAGGCGCAGACCGCGCCGCTGGAGCAACGCTACGCCGACGTCCTGCTGGCCGTCGACGGCAATCAGGCGCCTGGAGCCGTGCTCGAGGCAGTGCTGGCCGGCCTGAAGGAATAGGTGGTCTCGGCTCGAGGCCGGTCGCCAGCGGGCGGCGGGTCAACGGCCAGGACCGGAGGATTGACAGATGAAGGTCCGAGCTTCCGTCAAGCCCATGTGTGACCAGTGCGTCGTGATCAAGCGTCGCGGTGTGGTCCGGGTGATTTGCACCAACCCCAAGCACAAGCAGCGACAGGGCTGAACCGGACAGGAGTATTCCGATGGCACGTATTGCTGGCGTCGACCTGCCGAGAAACAAGCGCATCGACATCGCGTTGCGCTCGATCTATGGCGTCGGGCCGAAGATCGCTGGTGACGTCTGCCGCAAGGCTGGCGTTCCCCGCGAGCGTCGCACCGACGCGCTCACCGACCAGGACGTGATCCGGATCCGCGAGGTTCTGGAGTCCCAGTACAAGGTCGAGGGCGATCTCCGCCGCCAGGTGGCGATGGATATCAAGCGTCTGATGGACCTGGGCTGCTATCGCGGCCTGCGTCACCGCAAGGGCCTGCCGGTCCGCGGACAACGCACCCACACCAATGCCCGCACCCGCAAGGGTCCACGTCGCGCGGCCATCAAGAAGAAGAAGTAGCAGGGGTCAATCATGGCAGTCCCAAAGGGAAAGACCGCCCGCGTCAAGCGCCGCGATCGGAAAAATGTCCAGACCGGCGTGGCCCATATCACGTCGACGTTCAACAACACGGTGGTCACCATCACCGATCCGGCTGGCAATGTGCTGGCCTGGTCGACCGCTGGTCGGCGCGGCTTCAAGGGTTCGCGTAAGTCGACCCCCTTCGCCGCGCAGATGGCGGCTGAGGATGCCGGTCGTCGGGCCCAGGAGCACGGCGTCAAGACCGTCTCCATCGAGGTCAAGGGTCCGGGTTCCGGTCGCGAGGCCGCCATGCGCGCCTTGTCGAACGTGGGCTTCAAGATCCTGTCGATTCGGGACGTGACCCCCATCCCGCACAACGGCTGCCGTCCGCGCAAGCGTCGTCGCGTCTAGCGAAGAAGAAGAGGAATCTGAAATGGCACGTTATACCGGTCCGGTTTGCCGACTCTGCCGCCGCGAAGGGCTCAAGCTCTTCCTCAAAGGCGAGCGTTGCTACACCGACAGTTGCTCCTTCGAACGCCGCGCCTACGTGCCCGGCATGCACGGCCAGGCGCGCCGCAGCAAGGTGTCCGAGTACGGCCGCCAGCTGCGTGAGAAGCAGAAGGTCAAGCGCATGTACGGCCTCGTGGAGAAGCAGTTCCGCCGCTACTACCACATGGCCGCCAAGAAAGAGGGCGTCACGGGTGAGAACCTGCTGCGTCTGCTCGAGCGCCGCCTCGACAACACGGCGTTCCGCATGGGCCTGTCGTCCAGTCGCGATGACGCGCGCCAGCTGGTCCGCCATGGTCACCTGATGATCAACGGCCGCAAGTGCAACATCCCGTCCGTGCTGGTCAAGGTCGGCGACACCATCGAAGTGCGCGAGAAGTCCCGCGAGAAGTCCCGCGTGACCGAGTCCCTCGAGGCCGTCGATCGCCGCGGCATCCCGGGCTGGATCGAGATGGATCGCAAGGCGCTCAAAGGCAAGATCACCGCGATGCCGCAGCGTGGCGACATCACCATGCCCATCGAAGAGCGGCTGATCGTCGAGCTCTACTCGAAGTAGCGACAACATCGTTTCCGCCGACCCCGCGCAGGGGTCGACGCCCGGCGTCCAAACGACGCACCCAACCGGAGGCATCATGCACCGCAACTGGCGCAACCTGATTCGACCCAAGGCCCTCGAGGTCGACGAGTTGACCAGCACCTACGGCAAGTTCGTGGTCGAGCCCCTCGAGCGCGGCTACGGCCAGACGTTGGGCAACAGCCTCCGTCGGGTTCTGCTTTCGTCCATCCGCGGCGCTGCCATCACCGGCATCCGTATGGCCGCCCTGGGCCGCGTCGTCCGCGAGGATGACAACCGCGGCAAGGTCAGCCGGCGCATGGTCGAGCAGATGCAGTCCGCACTGCACGAGTTCCAGGCCCTGCCCGACGTGGTCGAAGACGTCGCCGAGGTGGTGCTGAACCTCAAGGAAGTCAACCTCCGCATGGAGAGCGACGGCCTGGAGTACGGTCACCTGATCGCCGAAGCGCCGGCCGATGGCGCGCCGCTGGCCGTCACCGCCGCCGACCTGGGCGTGCCGTCCAACGTCACGATCCTGAACCCCGAGCAGCACCTGATGACCATCCAGCCCGGTGGTCGGGTGGAAGCCGAGCTCACCATCCGCGAGGGTGTGGGCTACGTGCAGGCCAGCCGCGACCCGGTCGATGGCGAAGAGCTGCCGGTCGATCTGCTGCCCATCGACGCGATCTTCTCGCCGATCCGGCGGGTCAACTTCCGCGTTGACCACGCCCGCGTCGAGCAGCGCACCGATTACGACAAGGTCACCATCCAGGTCTGGAGCAATGGCGCCATCGACCCGGAGACCGCCGTCGGCATCGCGGCCAAGATCCTGCGCGAGCAGCTCAAGGTCTTCGTCGGCTTCGAAGAGCACGAGGACGAGGAAGTCTACGAGGACGAGGAGAAGGAAGAGGAGCCTCTGAACGAGAACCTCTACCGCCCCATCGAGGACCTCGATCTATCCGTCCGCTCGGCCAACTGCTTGCAGAACGCCCAGATTCGCTTCATCGGCGAGCTGGTGCAGAAGAGCGAAGCCGAGATGCTCAAGACCAAGAACTTCGGCCGCAAGTCTCTCAAGGAGATCAAGGCCGTGCTGTCCGAACTCGGCCTCGAGTTGGGCATGTCGATCGAGAACTTCGACCCTGAGAAGGCGCCAGTCACCGCCAGCGCGGTGCTCTAGGCGGGCAAGGTCGGCAAGAAGAGAGGGGAGGACGCCATGCGCCATCTCAAAAAAGGTAATCGACTCAGCCGCGGCGCCGCGCATCGCAAATCGATGTTGCTCAACCTGTGCAAGTCGCTGATCGAGCACGAGCGTCTGACTACGACCGAAGCCAAGGCCAAAGAGCTGCGCAGCTGGATCGAGCCGCTGATCACCCTCGCGGGCACCGACACGATCCCCAATCGCCAGCAGGCCTTCAACAAGCTGCGTGACCGCGGCCTGGTGCACAAGCTCTTCACCGAGCTGGGCCCCCGCTACCGCAGCCGTCCGGGCGGCTACACCCGCCGCATGAAGCTCGGCCCGCGCACGGGCGACAAGGCGCCGATGGCCATCATCGAGCTCGTCGTCGACGCCTGAGTCAGCCCCACAGCGATCGCCCTCAAGGCGTCGCAGCCAGCCACTTATAACCGACCTGCCGAATGGTCTGCAGGTGTGCCGCCAGCTCCTCGCCGAGCTTGGCCCGCACCCGCCGCACGTGGATATCCACCGTGCGCACGCCGCCGTCGTAGGACATGCCCCAGACCCGGCGCAGCAGCTCGTCCCGGCTCTGCACCCGACCTGCATGCAGCACCAGGTGGCGCAGCAGGGCGAACTCCTGCGGCGTCAGCGCCAGCGGCTCGCCGTCAACGCGCGCTTCGTGCCCCTCCAGGTCGACGACCAGTTGCCCGAAATGCAGGTGCGTGGCCTGTTCGGCCGCCACGCTGCCGAGCAGGCGATCGACCCGCGCCAGCGCCTCGGCGATGCTGAAGCCGCGCGAGATGAAGTCCGCGCAGCCCAGCCGCGGGGCCAGATTGAGCCACTCCACATCCAGCACCAGCAGCGAGGGCACGCGGCCGATGCCGGCGTGGCGCTGAACGGCCGACATGACCAGGGCCACGGGGGTGCGTGGGGCGGCTTCCACCACCACCAGTTGCGGTGGTACCGTGATCGGACAGACGGGGCGGCTGCCGCGCAACTCGAACACCTCGACCTGATGAGGTGCGTGGAGGAGGGCTGCTCGCATGGGCGAGGTGGTTGGTTGGTGGGTGAGTAGGAAGATGGTGTTCACTGGGGTGGAAGGTAGTTGGGGGTCTTGGGGGTGGCAAGGTGGTTGGTGGTGGTCGCACCACCTGGGCTTCACGAGGGGAA
>CAYTLW010000114.1:0-13615 GCA_964438735.1 uncultured Enterobacteriaceae bacterium
CTCCCTTGACCTCAGCTTACTGATTCAGCTTGATCGTTCTTGCGATGGCCCTGCCAAGGCGGGCGGCGACGGCGGCAAGGGGGTCGAAATGGTGGAGGCGGTGTGGCCCGGGTGGCTGGGCGGGGTCGGAATCGGCCTTTTCGTGATTGGGCTCTTCGTTGTGACCGGCAGGGCGCTCGGTGTGTCGTCCGCGTACGGCAACCTGTGCGGCGTGGTGCTGCGCGGCGGCTATTTCCGCAAGGGGTCGTATGCGCCCACCAGCGACTGGCGGTTGTTCTTCGCCCTGGGCATCCCACTGGGCGGCCTGATCGGCCTGCTGAGCGCGGGAGACGCCTTCGTGCCCTCCATGGATATGGCCGTGTTGTACGAGCGGGTGATGCCCCAGGCCACCTGGGCGCGTGGCCTCGTGCTCGCTGGCGGTGGCGTGATGATCGGTTTCGGTGCACGCGCGGCCGGCGGCTGCCAGAGCGGTCATGCCATCACGGGCATGGCCCTGCTCAACCCGCCGAGCGTTCTGGCCGGCGCGCTCTTCTTTGTCGGCGGCATCATCTCGGTGCAGCTGCTGTTCGGCCTGCTGGCCTGAGGGAGGATCCCATGACCAAGCTCCTCGGCGCACGTCCGGCCTACCTGCTCTACGGCGCGCTCTTCGGTTTCCTGCTCAATCGCGCTGGCGCGACCACCTACGACTTCTACGCCGGGCTCTTTCTGTTCAGCGACCTGCAGCTGCTCTGGGTCATCGCCGCCGCGGCGGGCGTCGGTGCCGCAGGGATCGGTCTGCTCAAGGCTGGCGGCGCCAAGGTCCTGGCCACCGGCGAGCCCATCGCCTGGAATCCCAAGCCCTATAAATCGGACCTGATCGGCGGCTCGCTCTTGCTGGGCGCCGGCTGGGGCCTCGCTGGCGCCTGTCCCGGCACGGTGCTGGCCATGATCGGCGAAGGCAAGATGGGCGGATTGTTCACGCTGGGCGGCATCGCCTTCGGCACGTGGCTCTACGGTGTGCTCGACGAACGTCGGCAGGGCCGGCCCATGGCGCCCGCGACAGCCTGACCCGCAGATGATAGTGCGCCGCTGACCGGCGTTCAGGGCACCTTTGGCGCCAGGGCGGCCAGACCGGCGATCACCTTGTCGAGCCGGGCGTGCTCGCTCTCCGGCGCGCTGGCTCGGGCGGCCGTCAGCGCTTTGAACGCTTGCGGCTGTGACGCGATGAGCTTGTGTTTGACCACGTACTTGCCCCATTGGCGGGCTGCGGAGAGGTTGGCGGGCTCCCGCTGCGCGCGGCCGCGCAAGGCCTTCAGCCCGATGGCGTGGCGACCGATCTCGGCCTCGGCGCGGGCGTACCACCACCAGGCACCGCCGGCCCAGGGGCTGTTGGGGTGACCCTGCGCCAGGGCGCGCCAGATGAAACGGGCGGTGGCCGGCTTGCGCTGCACGCGATGGTAATAGCGGCCCAGGGTGAACAGGGCCTCGGCGGCGCGGGCTTGGGAACGGGCGTCGCTCTCCTTGCCCTGCCAAAGCAGCCCTTCGAGCATGCGTTCGCCCTCCTTCGCCCGACCACGAACCAGGAGCGCCCGTCCAAGGGCCAACGTGGCGTCGCCATCTTCGGGACGGTCGAGACGTGCCTTGCGCAGCGCCGGCAGCGGATCACCGGCGGTCTTGGCGGCTTTCAACTTGGCCAGCCAGTCCGCCTTGCCGTCAAATCCCATGATTCGAGCCACCTGGGTTCCCTTTCCGTCGAGGACCACCACGGTGGGCAGGCCGAGCACCACGTAGCGCTCGACCAGGCGGCGATTGGCCGGTGCGTCGAAGTCCACTTTGACGGCGATCATGTCAGCGGTGCGCTTCTTGCCCTCGGCCGTGCTCATGACCTCTTTGTCGAGCTTCTTGCACGAGGAGCACCAGTCTGCGGTGAACTTGACCAGTATCCGCTTGTTGTTCTTGGCAGCCTGCTGCAAGGCGTTGTCCAGCCCGGCGCCGTGCCAGTCGATGCCGGCGTTGGACGCGGCGCAAGCCGGCAGGGCCAGGAGCAGGCCCGCCGCTACGGCGAGCAAGGATGGGATCGGTTGCCGAATCGTGCACATGATTACCTCGCCAGGCCCAGGGGCCGGGCACAAGGTAGTACAATCGACGCCGTCGGGGGAGGGGGCGCTGGTCAACTGGCATCAACGGCTCGGAGAGTGGCATGTGTGGACGCTATACATTGAAGGCCTCGCCCGAAGTGCTGCAGGCGGTATTCGACCTGGCCCATGTGCCCGAAGCCATGGGGCAGCGCTACAACATCGCGCCGACCCAGGCCGCCGCGGTGATCGTCAACCGCGACGTCGCGCCCTCGGAGCGTGAGATCGAGGCCTTTCGCTGGGGCCTGGTGCCCTCCTGGGCCCGAGATCGATCGATCGCCAGCCGCTTGATCAACGCCCGGAGCGAGACGGTGGCCAGCAAACCCAGCTTCCGCTCGGCGCTGCGCAAGCGGCGTTGTCTGGTGCTCGCCGACGGCTTCTACGAGTGGCGCAAAGCGGGTAAGGAGCGCATCCCTCATTGGATCCATCTCGATGACGAGGCGCCCTTCGCCATGGCTGGACTGTGGGAGCGATGGCGCCAATCGCCCGACGAGGTGCTGCACACCTTCACCATCATCACCACCGACGCCAACGAGGCGGTGGCGCCGATCCACAAGCGGATGCCGGTGATCCTGCCGGCGGAGTCCTGGTCGGACTGGCTGGCGCCGGGCGAGGTGCGGGCGGACGCGGTGCAATCACTTCTGGCACCAGCGCCGCCGGAGGGCTTCCAACATCGCATCGTCAGCAAACTGGTCAACGCGGTTCGCAACGACTCAGCGGCCTGCCTGGAGCCACCGACAGGTACCCTGCTGTAGCACGGGGGATTGACCGAAGACGCCGGGGCCGCTATTGGCCTCTGGCCGGGCTCGCCGCCTTCCGGCGTGGAGAGATTTGTCATGCGCACCCTACCCTTGCTCGCAGTTATTGCCTTCGCCGCCGGCCTCTCGACCGGCTGCCGCCCCGACATGGCCGAGTTCCGCGCCCTGAAGCAGCGCGTCGCCGCGTTGGAGAGCCAGGGCGCAGGCATCCAGACCAGCAAGGTCGAGATCGTCGACAAGGATGGCAAGGTGCGGGCGTCTTTTGGCCTGCGTGAAGACGGCTCGCCGGAGCTGCGCCTGGTCGACGAGAAGAAGACCAACCGCCTGCTCGCCCGCCTGCATCCCGACGGCACGCCGATCCTGGTCATGTGGGGCCAAGAGGGCAAAGGCACGGTGTACTTGAGCGTGCCGGGTCAGGGGCCGCCGAACATGATGATGTTCGACAAGGACGGCACCATGAAGGCGAAGCTACCCAAGTAGGGCCGGCAAACGCTGTCTTGATTCAGACGGACTCGGAGACCCAGGCGTGGGGCTCCAGCATGATGAAGAGCGCCTGCGGATAGCGCGCCTTGATGATGTCTTCGATCACGTCGACCTCGCGAGCCACAAGACGCGAGACGTGTTCGGTGTAGGTGGCCAGCAACGCATGCATCGCATCGTGGTCGCTGGTGGCCTCGAAGATGGCCGTGTAGTAGGGCGCCAGCTGCTCGGCGAACCAGGCGCCGTCGAAGTCCACCTCAGCCTTGTAGACGAAGGTGGACGGACCCACCCAGCGGCTCTGGACCAGCACGGCGGCCTCGATGCTGGGCCGCTCCAGCAGGATCTTGCGAATACCCGCGTCGATCTCGGGGTCCACGGCGTGGCCCAGCAGGTAGCGCTGGTTCATGCGTACCAGCACCAGGGCGACGACGCCGAGAAGCAGGCCGATCATCACACTGGCGATGCCATCCCACATGGGGTCGCCGGTCCACCAGGTCAGGCCGATGCCGGCCACGGCGATCAGCACGCCGGTGCACGCGGCCAGGTCCTCCAGCAACACCGCCACGAGCATGGGGTCCTTGATGCGCGGCAGATAGGCGATAAACCCGGTGTCGTCGGGCTTGATGTCGTAGACGTGTTTGACTGCCGCGTACAGCACCCAGCCTTCGATCAAGAAGGAGATGGTCAAGACCGACCAGGTGAGCCAACCCGCGGTGAGGTTCTCTGGCGGGTGCATCAGCTGGTGAACGCCGTGATAGGTGGTCACGCCGCAGCCGATGAAGAAGATGCCCAGTGCGCTGACCAGGGCCCAGAAGAAGGCCGCCTGGCCGTAGCCATACTGATGCCGATTGTCCGGCCCACGCTCGGCGTGGCGCATGCCGAGCACCAACAGCGCCTGGTTGCCCACATCGGCCAGCGAATGGATGCCTTCGGAGAGCATCGCGCCGCTGCCGGAGACGAACCAGGCGGTGAGCTTCATCACGGCGATGAACGAGTTGCCGCCGAGCGCCTTGAGCACCGTGCTGCGTGAACCGTGGTCTGCCATGGCCGCGTCCCCCGGGGGCCCATACCCGACCGCCAGCGCCGGGTTGGGATGACCTGTCTACCGAAAAGCCGTCCGCGCGTGAAGTCTCTGGCCCGCCCGATCGGGTCATGCTAGACGAAGCCATGGTCCCCGACGAACCGCCCGGCCGGGTCAACAGCAGCAAGCGACCGTCGCCGAACCCGCTGGGCTGGCTGTCACATCCGGGCGCCGACGCGCTCCATCTGCTGGGCTACCTGCTGCTCACACCGTGGCTGCTGGCCTACCTGGGCGCCTCCAGCTACGGCGTGCTGGCGATCACTGCGTCCCTGTTGGGCTACCTGGGTCTGCTGGAGATGGGCCTGGGCCCGGCGTTGACGCGGCAGGTGGCCATCGCGGACACGGACGATCAGCAGATCGACGTGCTCATCAACTCCACGATCGCCTTATTTGCCGGCCTGGGCGTCTTCGGGCTGTTGCTCATCGGATTGATCGCCGCCGCCTTGGACGACCTCTTCCACGTGCCACCGGCGGTGCTGCCCGCGTGCACCGCCTGGCTGCTGATCAAGGGTCTGCAGTTCGCCATCGGGCTGCCCGTCTCCGCCCTGCGCGCCGCCAACGACGGCTTGGGCAATCGCGCCACGACACGGGTCATTCGCAGCCTGGGCGTGATCGCCGACGTGGTCGCCGGATTCGCAACCATATGGCTCGACCTGGGATTGGAAGGGTTGGCGTGGCTGGCCCTGGTGGGCGCGATCCTGGCCGGCATGATGCAGCGTCACGCCCTGCGTCGGATTCGCCCGGACCTGCGCCTCAGCCCTCGCCTGGTGCGCCGTGATTCGGTGTCGGCGCTGGCGGGTCGGGGTGCCTTCTTCGCCATTGACTCGGCGGTGGTGTTGCTGACCCATCGCACAGATGAGCTCGTTATCGGCAGCATCATCACCGCCGGCGCGGTGGCCGTCTACGCCATCATCGGCCAGGTGGCGCGTTCGCTGGTGGCTACGGCCGTGGGCCTGGTGGCGGTGCTGGTGCCCTCTCTGCGAGCGCTCTCGGTATCGAACAACATTCGCGACCTGCGCGGCCACTTCGCCCGCGCCATGGATGGCAGCCTGATGGTCTGCAGTGGCGCCTGCATCCTGCTGGTGGCATTCGGCGCCGAAGTGTTCGAGACCTGGTTGGGCACGGACGTTCCCGATGGCGTGGTGATGGTCTTCGGCGGCATCGCCCTGGCGACGGCACCGGCAGTGGTGGCCGGTCGCTACCTCTCCGGGGCCGGCTTGCATGGTCGCCTGCTGCGCATCTCGTCGCTGGAGGGCGTGGCCAACCTGTTGCTGAGCCTGCTGCTGATCGGCCAGTGGGGCCTGGTTGGCGTGGCGGCGGCGACCCTGGTGGCGCAGGTGGGGACGACGACGTGGTTCGCGCCGCTTCAGGCGTGTCGGGAGCTGGCCATCGAGCCACGTCGATTTGCCCTCATCCGGGTCGGCAAGATCGCCGCCGTGTCGTCGCCGGCGACGTTGCTGGCGGCCGGCATGGTGATCTGGCAGCCGGCCAACTCGCCGCTGCGACTGGGCACGCAGGTGCTCATGTGTGCGGCGATCCACACCGTGGTCTGCTTCGCCACCTGGATGTTGACCTGGGGCCGCCACGAAGGGCCGTGACGCATCAGCGACCGAATTCGCTGCCCTGGCTGCGCACCATCAACCGCTCGTAGGCCCGGGGCGCCATGCGCGACAGCCACAAGGACGCCTTGCCGACCGCCGACAGGACCAGTGAACGGCGACGACGACGAAGGGCGGCGACGATGGATTCGGCCACCTCGTCGGGGGTCAACTGGCGTCCCACCGCACGACGGGAGGCGCCGACGCGATCGCCGCTGCCGGTCAACGCCTGCTTGTCCATGTCGGTGTCGGTGAAGGACGGGCAGACCATCAACACGTCGACGCCATGGGGCCCCAGCTCGACCCGCAGGGTGTCGAAGAAGCCGTGCATGGCATGTTTGCTGGCGCAGTAGCCGGTGCGGCCGAGAAGGGGCGCGAATCCAGCCACGCTGGACAGGGCCACGATGGCGCCGCGGCGCTGCACGATCTGTGGCAAGGCGGCGCGCGTGCAATTCACCGCGCCGAAGAAGTTGACTTCCATCACGCGTCGCAGGACGTCATCCGAGGTGTCGGTGAACAGACTGCGATGAGTGATGCCGGCGTTGTTGAGCAGCAGGTCCACGCCGCCCCAGCGACCGTTTACCTCCGCCAGCGCGGCGGCGCAGTCATCGCGATCGGTGATATCGCAGCGGCGCACCATCACGCGGTCTCCGCCCGCCAAATCGCTCTCGGCCCTGGCCAGCGCGTCGTCGTCGATGTCCAGCAAGGCCACGTTGGCGCCAGCGCCCAGGAGCGCCCTGCCGAGCGCCAATCCGATGCCCCCGGCGCCACCGGTGACCACCGCCACCTGACTTTCGATCTGCCGCTGTCCGCTCATGGGCCACCTCGCTGGCAACAAGGGGGCTTCCGGAAGCCCCCTCGTTTGTAGTCAGGCCATGTACCGCACCCCCGCCGACCACGCCAGCCAGCCCTTGCAGCCATGCACGCGCGGCGTCGCAGCCTTTAACACTTCCGGTCCCGGCGGCATGCTACTTTGCTGCCGCGTCACGTTGCCCCCATCTACGTCGCGTCATTGTGTTCAAGGAGCGCCCAAATGGATCGCAACCG
Source organism: uncultured Enterobacteriaceae bacterium (assembly GCA_964438735.1). GTDB lineage: Bacteria > Myxococcota_A > UBA9042 > UBA9042 > UBA9042 > CAYTLW01. The sequence goes on from CAYTLW010000114.1 coordinate 7,079, forward strand.
CATGATAAAGGCCCGCTGCTTCCCAATCCTGCTCACCGCCACCGTGCTGGCAGCCGGCTGCAGCGACGGCTCGGTCGTCGCCGGACCTGGCGGCGTCGGCAGCGACGGCGCCACGGGACAGAGCGACGGCCAGTTGGGCGACGCTTCAGACGCCGGCCCGACCACCGAGGACGCCGGATCGCCGCTGCCTCAGGACACGGGCGTCACGCCGCCGTTGGACACTGCGGTGCACCCGATCGATGGGGGCGCTCCGGACAGCGGCCCGACACTACCCGGCGAGCTGGTTGCACTGACCTTGTCGCCGCCGCTGGCCACCCTGCCCATCGGCGCGTCGCTGCCTTTCGAGCTCGTCGGCAAGTTCGACGACGGCAGCTCCATGTCACTGGCCGATGTGGCCAAGTGGACCAGCTCCGAGCCTGTGGTCGCCTCCATCTCCCCGCTGGGCGTGGCCCTGGCCAACAGCGCCGGCGAGACCACCATCGAAGCCGCCATCTCGGGGCAGGTGGCCAAGGCCACGATCACCGTCACCCCGCTCAAGATCACCAAGCTCACCGTCGATCCGACCAGCGCCACCGTCTCAGTCGGCGCCACGGTTGGTTTCTCCGCCCTGGTCACGCTCCAAGATGGCAGCACCGATAATGTCTCCAACGCCGTCTCTTGGAGCAGCGACGAGCTCAACGTGGCCACGGTCGACGGCAAGGGAGTCGCTACCGGCGTCGCCGCGGGCAAGACCACCATCCGCGCCAAACTCGGCGATCTGGAGGCGAGCGCCACGCTGGACGTGTCGGGCGCCAAGCTGACCGGCCTGTCCTTGTCGCCGGTCGATCCGGTGCTCACAATCGGTGCCACGGTGGCGTTTGCAGCCGAAGCCAGCTTTGACGATGGCAGCGTCGCCGAGGTCACAAAAGCCGCCACGTGGAGCTCGAGCGCGCCGACCATCGTCAGCGTGAACAGCGGCGGCGTGGCGACCGCATTGGCCGCCGGCACGGCCATCATCGAGGCCAAACACGGCGGGTTGAGCGCCACCCGAATCGTCACGGTGCAGAAGACCCAGCTGGCCAGCCTGGCCATCACCCCCGCCAAAGCCACCGTCGCCGCCGGCGCCAAGCAGGCGTTCAAACTGCAGGGCACCTACAGCGATGGCAGCAAGGGCGACCTGACCGCCAGCGGCGTGTGGACCACCGAGCCCGCGGGCATCGCCGTGGTCAGCAACGCGCCCGGCAGCCAGGGCCAGGCCACCGGACTGATCGCCGGCACCGCCAAAGTGCGGGCCAGCTTCGGCGGCAAGTCGGCCGAAGCAGAGCTCGTGGTCTCGGCGGCGACGTTGAAGTCCATCGCCATCACCCCCGCCGACCCGAAGGTGCCCAAGGGCATCAAGCTCAAGGTGCGCGCCCACGGCACCTACAGCGATGGCAAGGTGCTCGAGGTGACCGGCAAGGTCGTCTGGTCAAGCGGCGACAGCGCCGTGGCCACCGTCTCCAACGCCGCCGACAGCGCCGGCTGGCTCAAGGGCATCAAGGAGGGCAAAACCACCATCACCGCACAACTCGACGGCATCAAGGGCAGCACCTCGGTGACTGTGAGCGCCGCCGCCCTGGTCAAGATCACCGTCAAGCCGGCCACATTCGATCTGCCCGTGGGTCTCAAGCAGGCGTTCACGGCGAGCGGTCAGTACAGCGACGGCGCGGTCGTCGATGTCACCAGCACCGCCGTCTGGTCCTCCACTGACGCCAAAGTCGCCGCGGTCAGCAACGCCAAGGGCGGCCAGGGCATCGTCGCCGGTCTGTCCGCCGGCAAGGTGCAGATCAAGGCCACCGTCAGCGGTCTGGTGGGCGTGGCGCAGGTCACGGTCAAGGCGCCGGAGCTCATCGAGCTGACCATCGGCCCCAACAACCTCACCCGAAAGGCGGGCCAGAAGGTGCAGTACTACGCCATGGCGGTGTACTCCAACAGCAAGTCCCAGAACGTGACCGGCCAGGCGCAGTGGTCATCCAGCAATACCAGCGTCGCCAACATCCTCAAAAGCGGCAATTTCATCGGCGTGGCCAGCGCGCTGAAGCCGGGCAAGACCACCATCACGGCCAAGTTCAAGGGCAAGACGGCCTCGACACAGCTGACCGTGGTCAACCCCGAGCTGCTCTCCGTCCAGGTCACGCCGGCGGCCTGGACCATGGCCGTGGGGATGCCCATGCAGTTTCAGGCGGTCGCGCTCTTCTCGGACGACAGCAGCCAGAACGTGACCTTCCAGTCGGACTGGACCTCGACCAACTATAAGATCGCCCAGGTCGGCAACAAGATGGGCGGCTTCGGCGGCGGCAACAAGGGTCGGGTCATGGCCCTGCAGCCGGGCAATACCAAGATCAAGGCCGCCTGGAAGGGCATGGTCGGCTCGGCATCGGTCACGGTGACGCCGGCGCAGGTCACCGGGCTGTCGCTCTTCCCCGGCGAGCAGACCATGGCGGTGGGCCAGTTCCGCGGCTTCCAGGCCACCCTGCTCTACAGCGACGGAACCGCCGTGCAGGCCAACTGGCAGGCCACCTGGACGTCCTCCAACAGCAAGGTGGCCGCGGCGCTGAACGGCCAGGGGCAGAAGGGATACGTGCAGGGCCTGGCTCCCGGCACGGCGACCATCACCGCCTCGGCGCAGGGCTTCAAGGCCACCGCCAAGGTGGTCGTCACAGCCGCCGAAGCCAAGGAGTTGCAGATCATGCCGGGCGTCGCCACCGTGGCCAAAGGCGTGCCGGTGAAGTTCAACGTCGTCGCCGTCTTCACCGACGACACAACCCAATACGTGGGTGGCCAGGCCACCTTCACCTCATCGGATAAGAAGGTCGCCGTGGCCTTCAACGGCGGCCAGATGGGCGGCCTGGTGCAGACCCTGGCGCCGGGCAAGGTGACCATCAAGTGCAGCTGGAAGGGGCTGAGCACGTCCGCCGAGCTGACCGTCAAACCGGCCGAACTCAAGGAGCTGCAGATCACGCCCACGAATCCGACCGTCGCCCCCGGCTCCTGGGTCAAGTTCAACGCCGTGGCGGTCTACACCGACGACACCACCCAGCAGATGAGCAACCTGGCCTCCTGGAAGAGCAGCCACCCGTCCGTCGCCTCGGTCAGCAACATGATGCAGGGCATGGGCAAAGGCCTGACCCAGGCGCTCAAGCCCGGCACCTCGACCATCTCGGCGACCTGGAACGGCAAGACGGGCAGCACCAAGCTCACCGTGCCCACGGCGGCGCTGATCGAGATCCAGGTGACGCCGTTCTCGCCGATCCTGCCGCTGGGTTACCTGACCATGTTCAAGGCCACGGGCGTGTTCTCGGACTACACCGTTCAGGACCTCACCTGGCTGGCCAGCTGGACGTCGTCCGACACCAAGGTGGCCACCATCGCCACCGTCGGCATGGCCAAAGGCCTCGTCACGCCCCTGTCGGCGGGCAAAGCGACCATCACCGCGGCGTTCCAGGGCACCAAGGGCAGCACGGTGCTGAGCGTGACCGCAGCCAAGTTGAAGTCCATCGCCATCACCCCCGCCAGCGCCAAGTTGAAGGTGCAGCAGCAGGTGCCGCTGCAGGCGGCGGGTACATTTGATGACGGGACCAAGCTGAACCTGACGCCCTTCGTATTGTGGAAGTCGGACAAGCCACCGGTGGTGAGCGTGAGCAATGCCCAGGGCTCCAAGGGCGTGGCGAAGGGGCTTGGCAAGGGCGCGGCGAAGGTGTCCGCGATTCGGGATGGGGTGACCGGCGTGGCTTCTGTCGTGGTCGAGTAGGCCAGTGGGCGCCAGCGCCATCTATCGCTGAAATCACTCAGCTTTTGCAAAAGGGCACTACTGCCCTTTTGATTGGTCGCCCGACGCAACCTGTCTGGCCAACGTCTTGGGCCCCAACACGCAGAAGCTCTCCGCGAGCCAGTCCAGCAACATCGCCTCGTCCAGCGCGTTGTCCGCGACAAAGCGCATCGTGACCCAGCCGCCGGTGCCGACCTCGATGCGCGAGTCGCCCAGGTCGATGGCCTGCTGCAGCGAGTCCTTCAGCTTGAGCATGACCCTGATCTTGTCCCCCTTCTCGCCGACGAAGAGGAAGTTCTTCTTGCGTACGCGGAAGGCGCGGTTGACGCAGGAGGTGCCTTCGGTGGTCTCGGGCAGGGACATGGCCCGGTCGCGCAGGTTGCGACTGATGGGATGTGCGAAGTTCTCCATGCGGTCTCCTCGAGGTCTGGCGGGCGATTCTCTCTCACACGTTGAAGCGGAACAGCAACAGCTCCCCGTCCGCCACCACGTACTCCTTACCCTCGATCCGCAACCGCCCGGCCGCAACCAGCGCAGCGTGACTGCCCGCGGTCAGCAGCTCATCGGCGTGGCACACCTCGGCCTTGATGAAGCCGCGCTCGAAGTCCGTGTGGATGACCCCGGCAGCCTGCGGGGCCGTCCAGCCCTGGCGCAAGGTCCAGGCGTGGGCCTCGGTCTCGTTGGCGGTGTAGAAGACGATCAGGCCCAGCAGCTCCATGGCCGCGCGGGCGAGCAGGTCCAGGCCGCTCTGCTCCAGGCCCAGCTCCTGCCGGAACATGGCCTGCTCTTCGACATCGTCCATCTCGACGATCTCGGCTTCCAGGCCGGCGCAGATGGCCACCAGGCCGGCTCCCTCCGCCTTCGCATGGGCCTGCAGCGCCGCGACGTGCGCCGCGTCGCCTTCGAGATCGGCGCAGTTGGCCACGTACATCAGCGGCTTGTTGGTCAGCAGGTGCAGCTCCCGCCAGGCCTCGCGCAACGGGTCGGGCACGGGCACGGTGCGCGCCGGCTTGCCCGCCTCCAGCGCCTCGATCAGCTCGCCGATGAGGCCCACCCGCGGTCCGGCGCTCTTATCGCCGACTTTGTAGGCCTTTTCTTCCTTCTTGCGGCGCTTGTAGAGGGTCTCCAGGTCGGCCAGGCACAGCTCGGTATGGATCACCTCGGCGTCGCTGACAGGGTCCAGCTCATCGCTGACGTGCACCACATTGCTGTCCTCGAAACAGCGAACCACATGCACGATGGCATCCGTCTCGCGCACATGCCCCAGGAACTGGTTTCCCAGGCCCTCCCCCTTCGACGCCCCGGCCACCAGACCGGCGATATCCACCAGCCGCAACGCCGCCGGCACGGACTTGGGGCTGCCGACGATGGCCGCGATGCGCTCCAGCCTCTCGTCGGCCATGGGCACCATGCCGATGTTCGGCTCGATGGTGCAGAACGGATAATTCGCCGCCGCGGCCCCAGCGCGAGTCAGGGCATTGAATAGCGTCGACTTGCCGACATTGGGCAGCCCGACCAGTCCACAGGAAAGAGCCATCACGCACCTCCGATACGACCGGTGCCTGGGCGTAGCACGATGGCCGTGGGGCGGCAACCACATCCATCGTGCTGACGACGGCTTCGGAGCGAAGCGGAGAAACGGGGCGTTGGTGCATGAATGCGGCTTGACCACCACGCGGCCCCTGCTCAGGCTCCCGGGCCGGCCATCAGGCCGATCGCCCCGGAGCCCAGCCCATGCGCACACACAAGTCCAGCTACGTCCACCCTCCCTACAAGACGAAGTACCGGGTGGAGAACTGGAGGGAGTATGAGAAGGGTCTTCGGGATCGTGGCGACGTCACCATCTGGTTCAGCGAGGCAGCCATGGCTGCGTGGACTCCGCCAGCGAACGGCAAGCGAGGCGGCCAGCGCCAGTACTCGGATCTCGCCATCGAGACCGCCCTCACGCTCAGGCTGGTCTTCCATCTGCCGCTCAGACAGACCGAGGGCTTCGTCGGATCGCTGCTCAAGCCGATGGGCCTCGACTTGACGGCACCGGATCACACCACACTGTCCCGGCGCGGCAGCAAGCTTGAAGTCGCCCTCCGATCTCGCATCCCCAGCGGTCCCGTCCACCTGATCGTCGACAGCACTGGCCTCAAGATCATGGGTCAGGGCCAATGGGCAGCCGCCAAGCACGGCGTCAAGGGGATCAGGGCTTGGCGGAAGCTCCACATCGGCGTGGATGTGAACGGCGTCATCATTGCCGAGCAGATCACCGACAGCTCGGTGGACGACTCCATCGTGGTCCCGGAGCTGCTCGAACAGGTCGACACCGAGATCGAGTGCTTCACTGCTGATGGCGCGTACGACACGTGGTCGATCCGAGAGGCGTTGGCAGCGCGGGGCGCAACGGCGGTGGTGCCACCGGCACGGACAGCGGTCGAATCCAACAGGGACACCCCTGCCGGACGGGCTCGAGATGCCGCTGTCGCCCGTATGCAAGAGGTCGGCAGACGTCAGTGGAAGAAGGAGGCTGGCTACCACCAGCAAGGTCGAGCGGAGAACACCTTTTTCCGCTACAAGCGGATCCTCGGGGGTCGCCTGTATGCCCGCGATCCGGTAGCACAGGAGGTCGAGGTACGTCTTGGATGCAACGTCCTGAACAGGATGCTTGAGCTTGGGGCTGCCGGGTCGGTGGCGATCGCGCGGTGAGAGCGGCGGAAGGGTTGGGGACGTTCGGCCTGTCGGCCATTCGTGCAACAACGCCG
>CAYTLW010000114.1:13715-24358 GCA_964438735.1 uncultured Enterobacteriaceae bacterium
GAGGCTGGAGGCCAGGCAGACGTTGGGCACCTCGGCCTCGTACAGGTTGTTGCCGACGCAGAACAGGTGCGTCTTGGTGCCCTTTTCCCCACAGACCTTGCCGCGTGGATAGGACTGCCAGGTCTCGGGGTTGCAGCAGATGTCAGGTTTGGAGACCGGGCCGCATTTGCCGATGGTCGCCGGCTTGTCCGGGAGGGTGCAGTCGACGGTGTCCTTGTCGCACTTGCCGGCCGCCGTGCAGTACTTGACCTTCTGGTAGCCCGACCACATCCACGCGTCGTCGGCCGCGGGGCAGTTGGTCTGGGTGCCATCGCAGGAGAGCTCGGCAAAACGCGCCTCGACCCAGTGGCCGTCATCGCTGCAGCGATGTTCGACCTTCGGGTCGTTGCCGCAGTTGACGCCCTTGGCGCGCAGCTTCTTGGCATTGACGTCGCAGCACGCGCCCTCCGTGCAGCATCCTTCGATCTTCTCGTTCACGCAGGTCTTGCCATCGGCGCTGCAACTGTCCTTGGTGCAGGCGTCGTCATCGTTGCAGTTGGTCTGCGTGCCGGCACACTTGCCCGCGTTGCAATTGTCGCCCGCGGTGCAGGCACTGCCATCGTCGCAATCCTCGCCGTCGCGCGGTTCGACATCGCATTTGTGGTCGCCGGTGCAGACGGGCTTGAGGCAATCGGTGCCGCCCTTGCAGTCGGTGTCCTCCTTGCAACAGTCCGCCACGGCCTCTGTTTTGCACTCGCCGGAAGCCTTGTCGCAGCTGCCCTTCTGGCAGGGGTCATTTGAGGCGCATTGGCCGTCATCAACGCAACAGGGATCGCCTGCTTTGGTCGTGCAGCCCGCGTCCTCGGCGCCCGTGTCCGCTGCACCAGACGCGTCGGCGGCGCCGCCATCGGCGACCACTGCGCCGCTGTCCTCGGCGCCGCTGTCTTCGGGCTCGTCCTCAGAACTGCAAGCCGGCATCGCCGCGAACGCGACGATGAGGGTCCACAAGGCAAGATGTCTGCTCATCGGTGCTCCTCTGGCCGGACACCCGGCCTTTGGGACCAGGCGAGTCGGTGAGCAGCGTGACGAGCCCGCTGTTCCTGAGCAAGCAGCCCGTGCAGAAGTCCCAGACCTTCTTGGAGACATGCCCGCAGGGCACCGGGGGTGCCAGGCGATTTCCAAGTGGCCCAGTTCTCTGGTCCACGTGGCGCTTGTAGCGAACGAAGGTTGACTGCTTGTCCAGCGGGAGAAGCGACGCGCGGGACGCGAAGCCGGATCGGTTCTTTCAGGCGAGGCCCCAACCCGGCCCAGTCATCAATTCAGGACGGCGTTGGGAGGGCCGCGCCCACTGCTGCCGGCCGGCGTTCCTGTCTGAGGAGGTCGCGGAAGGGTGGTTTCGGCACGACCAACGTCCGATATGAAATAGCGGTTAGCGGTCAGGTGGAGCGAGGGCAGGGCTGGAAGATGGCGTGCCGGCTACGTGTCTTCTTCTGAGCCGGCCTGGCGTCTGTTCTGCGCGCGCTCGAGCCATTCGATATCGAGAAGATCCTGTGGCCGTCCGGCGGCACGCTTGGCCGCGATCACGTCGTCGAGACATGGCACGTGCGCCGCGATGCCGTCGAAATCAAACGGGTGCCTGCGAGCCCAGACCCTGTCGAACTCAAGTCCGCCCATCGACATCAGCAGGTCGATGCGCACCGGTTCGACACCGATCTGGAAGTACGCTCCCTTGTCGGTGAAATCCTCGGCGCTGATTCCCTCTAGAGGGGCCCCGAAGTCGGCCAGCGCGGCGAAGACCCGAGCAGCGTTCTCAGCGGTGGGATTGACCCAGATGTCGATGTCTTTGGTGTAGCGGGGGACCGTGTGGGCGATCACGGCGTAGGCACCGACCACAAGGAACTCAGCTTTCGCCTCTGACAAGGCGGACAACATGTCTTTGTAGTCGGAGGCGATCGGCATCGAGGTTCCCCATGTGGACCAGGACTGAGGGCATGTCACAGGCAGCCAGAAAACGCCCGGCCTGACCGATTCGTTCCCAAAACTCCAAGTCGAACGACCCGTCGTCATCCTCGATGGACTTGAGCTTGCGAACCATGATGACGCGGTCGCGTTTCATGCCGCAATTCTACCATGTACGGCGGCTGGCAGCGAGCCGAAGGGGCCACGCCAGGCCGCGCATCCGGGTTGTCCCTCGTCACAACTCCGTCGGCCCGCAAAATCAGGCGCTTGGGGCCGCCTTTCCTGACTGCCAATTCCCGCTGTGACCGCACTCTCGAGGTTGAGTTCACGAGCGTGATCAGCCAGAGATCGCCTCCAAGAACCAACTCGTCGTCTTCCTGATATCCCTTCTCTTCCAGGCGCTCCAGGCAGCCTGTCGATCCAAGGGCGAGCTTGTCCTGGAGACGACGGCTTCGGCGCGAAGCGACGAAACGGCGAGCGAGCACCGCAGGTGCGAGTCCGTCAGGACGGGACTCCGGAGGAGCCCGCAACCTGGCGCTGAGGCAGCAGGTCACCGCACTCAAGCAAAAGCGCCCAAGACCTCACCTGCGCGACCCGGCTCGAACCTTCTGGGTTGCCCTTCGCCGAGGATGGGCGAAATGGACCGGCGTGCTCGTCATCGTGAAGCCCGAGACCGTGGTCGAGTGGCATCGGCGCCCGTTCCGTCGTCACTGGACGAAGATCTCGCGGCGCGGAAGGCGTCCAGGGCGTCGGCACATTCTTCACTTCAACGCGACCCGCAACCCGACAGCGCGGTGGGTCGTGCGGCAGCTTCGTGAAGCCTTCCCGTTCGACGCGGCTCCCAAGTACCTCATCTTCGACCGCGACTCGATCTTCAACAAGGATGTCATCCGGTTCATCAAGTCGCTGGGCACCAAGCCCGGTCGAACGGCCTACCGCAGCCCCTGGCAGAATCCTGTGGCTGAACGCTGGATCAGCTCATGCAGACGGGAGATGCTCGACCACGTCGTCGTCTTTGGTGAGCGACACGTCGCTGAACTGGTCCGTTCCTTTGTCGACCACTACCACGCTGACCGCGGCCACATGGGCCTCGACGGAGACACGCCTGACCGCCGGCCGGTGGCCTCGAAGCAGTCGCCGTCAGCCAAGGTGGTTTCCCTTCCGCGGGTCGGCGGTTTACATCACCGCTACGAGTGGCGCGACGCGGCTTGAGCATCGAGCTCTGAATGACGGCTTGGCCAGCAAGGCCGGCGTTGGACTTCTTTGGCCTTCCGCCGCGATTTGACGGCGGCTCTCCTGCGCTGACCGACATCAGCACCGGTCGCATCGGTCTCTGGCCGGGGTCATGGCCCTGGATCGTCAACTGACGGGCCCCTGGCAGCCGCTGAAAGCTGCCGGATCCGGTTGTGACCATGGACAGGCGTTGGTGGACGCAACGGCGTTGCCAATGGACGTTTGGGTATCGTTTCGGCTGCTCGGAGAGACGCTGGCCCCCCGGTAGGCCAGCGAGAACGCCAACCGCCGGAATGAGCAGCCTTCTGACGGCAACTGCCTGATTATATACATTTCGTTGTCTAATTCTTGGACCTGTCCAAAAATTTTGGATGAATGATAGTTATTTCAGTTATTTAACTGAATCCAATCGCCAGACTCAACAAGTTCACGGTGATTGTGGAGCATCTCGTCCATGGCTCGGCCCCCACACTCAAAGGCTGGGGCACCGATGGTCACGAAGTCCCCTCCAGGGACTCCCGCGGCAACAGGGCGCCCTGAGCTGGCTGGGCCGCGTCATATTCATGAAATAACATGGGCACCAGGCTCTCTCTCGCCCTGGATGTCCTCGGCGTCGAAAGACCGTCGCCCAGAGCCCCCCCTGGAGCTGGTTTCCCCCAGGAACTGCTCAAGAAGACGAAGACAATGGCCAATTCAGGAATACCTCCCGCACCAGAGCCCAACCAGCCTCGCCTTCACCGTGCCGGCTCGCCCGTGCTAGCCTGCCGGCAATTCAACCACGCGGCCGCTCCGTCGTCGCGGGGAGGCGACCATGGGCCACACCACTTCGACGTGGCGCGCCGGCGCGCTGCTGCTTTCGGTCACCCTCGGGCTGACCGCGTTGCTGTCTGGGGGACAGGCCGACGCCAAGGTGCCACAACGTATGACCATCGAGGGCGCGCTGCGCAGCGCCAGCGGCGGCGCCGTGGTGGACGGCGACTACTTCCTCACCTTCTCCATCTATCCCGGACCGGTGGGCGGCACCGCGGCGTGGAGCGAGGGACCGCTGAAGATCGACGTCAAGGCCGGCCGACTGGTCCACGACTTGGGCACCGACAAGCCGCTGACGGCCAAGCTCTTCGCCGGCATGGACAGCGCCTGGCTGGGCATCAAGGTCGGCGCAGACGCCGAGTTGATCCGCCAACGCATGGGTTCGGTGGCCTATGCGCTCGCCGCCGCCAGCGCTCAGACATTGCAGTGCTCGGGCTGCGTGGCCGCGGCACAGCTGGCAGCAGGCGCCATCTCGGCGGACAAGGTGGGCTTCACCTGGGCGGCCAGCAAGACCAAGGGCGGCCCCGCCACCAGCGCCCTGGACCTGCAATGCACCGGCTGCGTGGGCATCTCCGAGCTCAAGATCGACGGCGACCTGGACCTGGGCGGCAACGCGCTCAAGGCCAAGACCGTCAAGGCCAATGACGTGCTCGCGGCGACGGTCTCGGCCAGCGGTTTCGTCGGCGATGGCAGCAAGCTGACCGGCATCCAGTCCATCAGCGGCAAGTGCGCCAAGGCCGGTGAGGTGGTCCAGGGCATCGCCCCAGACGGCAAACTGCTTTGCGTGCCGGCGTTGAGCAGCAACGCCCTGCCCAAGGACGCCCTGGACGACGTATCCAACGACCTGCTCACCAACGAGTTCATCAACGATGTGCAGAGCGCCGCGACGCCCAAGGGCATCCCGGATAACAACCCCATCGGCGTCTTCGACGAGATCGACTACCCCGACGTGGGCCTGGCCAAGAAGCTGACCGTGCACCTGAACCTGGCCAGCTCGGACATCGGCCAGCTGCAGGTGCAGCTCTTCGACCCGGCCAACAAGCTGCACAAGCTCTACGCGGGCGGTGGCAAGGGCACCGTGCTCAAGGCCAGTTGGCCGACGCCGGATAAAGCCGTAGACGCCAGCCTGGAGAGCTGGGTCGGCAAGAACCCCACGGGCAAGTGGCGCCTGAAGGTGGTCGACGGCAAGCCGACCAAGGGCGGCGACGACGGCAAGGTGAACGACTGGGGCATCGCCGTCACCGTGGTCTCCAACAAAAAGGTCAAGGCCAGCGGACTGCTGCAGACCTTCGGCGGATTGCAGCTGCAGTCGGCGGCCAAACATCCCGTGGTCTGCGACCCGACGACGCTGGCGTTCCTGTACTACAACACCACCGATAAGAGCCTCTACATCTGCAACGGCAAGAAGTTCTTCGCCTTCGCCGCCAGCATTCCGCCCGGCGGCAAGGACAATCCCGGCGCCAGTTGCGCGGCCATCAAGGCCAAAGCGCCGACCGTCAACAGCGGCCTGTATTGGATCGATCCGGACGGCGGCGACAAGGCCAACGCCATCCAGGTCTACTGCGACATGACCACGGACGGCGGCGGCTGGACCATGGTGGTCACCATCGACGGCGACGACGAGCTGCACAGCAACATCAACCAGGTCGGCACGGTGCCGGTGCAGCCGACCACGCCGTCGACGAGCAAGTTCGCCGACAGCGTCATCAACAAGCTGATGCAGACCAAGAATGCCGCCTCCATCCGCTTCATCTGCGACGGCCACAAGCACTTCTTCAAGGACTGCCAGTTCCGCGCCACCAAGGGTCTGGCCAGCTCCAACAGCTGCGTGGTCTCGTACACGGACCCAGGCGCGTCCAAATTGCAGAACAAGACCGCCTGCAACAGCGGTTCGGGCGCCCTGGGCTGTCACTGCAGCTGTTCCACGCCGGCGTCTCATACCTACTGCTCGCACTGCGATGGCGCGGACGGGGCCGGCAGCCATAACCGCAAGGGTTGCGGGCATGACGGCTCCGGCTATTCGAAGAAGGGCTCGGTCTGGGTGCGTTAGAACGCCGGGTCAATTGTTGTCAGTTGTGAAGGCAGCCGGTAGGTTGATCGGCACCTCCCCGTCGACCAGCGGAGCGCCGACCGTGACAAGAGGACATCGATTATCGCAAGCCGCGCCGCACCTTGCGGCGGGGCTGCTGACGGTCGCCATGCTCGTGGCGCTGGCGGCTCCTGCATCGGCGAGCGTGCCCACGCGCCTGTCCGCGGAGGGGCGACTGCTCACAGCGGACGGCAAGGCGGCGCCCGACGGCACCTACATGGTCACCTTCCGCCTCTATGCCAGCGCGGCAGCCAAGCAGGCGGTGTGGTCCGAGGTGGTGGCCAAACTCACCGTCAGCGGAGGCCGCTTCAAGCACGCCCTGGGCAGCGCCACACCGCTGAGCGCGCAGCTGCTGGCCAAGACCAAGGCCGGCTGGCTGGGCGTGGCCGTGGCCAATGAGCCGGAGACGAGTCGCGTGGCCTTGCGCAGCGCCCCCATGGTGCAACGCGCAGCGCTCGCGGGCGGACTTGCCTGCACCGGCTGCCTGTCCATGCAGGCGCTGAAGGCCGACGGTGACCTGAACCTGGGCAAGGGCAGCGTCAAGGCCGGCGTGCTGGCCGCCGGATCTCTCATCGCCGGCGATGTGCAAGCGCAGACTCTGAAGGGCGATGGCGCCAAGATCACCGGCGCGTCGCCGAGCCCGTCCAGCTGCCCCCCCAACCAGGTCGCCACCGGCGTAGACAACGCCGGCAAGCTGCTCTGCAACGTGGCCGCGGGCGTGGGCGGCGGTCAGATCGAACAGATCTCCGGTGGCCTGCTGACCACCAAGATCGGCGGCAGCCACCCGAGCAAGACGACGCCCAAGGGCATCGACGACAACAACCCCATCGGCACCACCGACGTCATCGAGCTCAAGGACCTGGGCATCGCCACCGCGCTGTCCATCTCGGTCCACCTGACCAACTCCAACCTGGCCTCGGTCGAGGTCATCGCCTACGCGCCCGACAACACCCCCTACGTGCTGCACAAGGGCAAGGCAGGCAAGGAACTCAAAGAGACCTGGCCCGTCACCGCCCAGCCGGTCAGCGGCAACCTGGGCACCTGGATTGGCAAGAATCCCAAGGGCAAGTGGCGCCTGCGGGTCATCGACAAGGCGTTCCTGAACAACGGCAAGGACGGCCAGCTCCTGTCCTGGAGCGTCAATGTGCTGGCCAAGTCCAGCCAGATGATCACCTCCACCGGCGCCTTTGCCGCCAGCGGCCAACTGGGCGTGCAACAGAGCGGCGGGCCGCCCTTCGCGTGCGCCGAGGACACCGTCGGCGCCCAGTACTGGGACAGCAAGAACAAGCGCATGTACTACTGCGACGGCTCGTGGCGCGAGCTGCTGGTCGAGAGCCTGTGCGGCAACGGCGTCGTCAACTCGACCGAGAACTGCGACGACAGCAATACCAAGGATGGCGACGGCTGCACCTCCAAGTGCCTCAAGAACGTCTGCGGCGACGGCGTTCCCTGGATCGGCAAAGAGGAGTGCGACGACGGAAACAAGGTGGACAAGGACGCCTGCTCCAACAGCTGCAAGTCCAACTTCCAGACGGTCACATTCACCACCTGCGGACAGACCGGGCGCCTGGGACCCGCCCAGGGCAAGTGCGACTCGGCCTACGCCGGCAACACCTGGCTCAAGGGCAAGGTCAAGCTGGTCGCTGGCGTGCAGAACTGGACGGTCCCGTTCACCGGTGCCTTTACGATCGAGGCCTACGGCGCCCGTGGCGGCTACAACGGCGCCAACGGCGCGCGCATGAAGGGCAGCTTCCAGTTCAAGGCCGGCCAGGTGCTGCAGATCGTCGTCGGCCAGATGGGCATCCGCGGCAGCGGCGGCGGCGGCGGTGGTGGCGGCGGCACCTTCGTCTATACCGGCAATACGCTGCACATCGCAGCCGGCGGCGGCGGCGGCAAGGCGCAGAGTGGCAGCAACAAGCCCGGCGTCGGCTCCACGGCGCCCAATGGCAGCAAGGGTGTAACCAGCGCAGCCGGCGGCAACAACGGCGCCAAGGGCGGCGGCGGTCACTACGACGGGGCCAGCCCGGGCGCCGGCTGGAACGGTGGCGATACCACCAACTACAGCAACAACGACGTCGTCGGCGCCAAGTCGCGGCCGACCTGGCTGGGCGCCCAGAGCAATCGACACAATTACAAGAGCCACGGCGGCTTCGGCGGCGGTGGCGCGTCCATCCACCCGGGCGGCGGCGGTGGCGGCTACGGCGGCGGCGGCGCCGGCGCCGGCGGCGGCGGGGACGGCCGCGGCGGCGGCGGCGCCTTCAACGCCGGCGCCCACCAAAGCAATACGTCAGGGGCCAACGCCAGCCACGGCAAGGTGATCATCACCAGCCCGTAGGCGCGTCATGGCCGACGTCGAATCGCGGTCAACTACTGCAGGTAGTGAATGCGCTTTCGCGCCACCAGCACCCAGGCGCGGGCGTGTGCGTGGTCGTGTTGATCGAAGACCGACGCCTCCAGGTGCAGCACCTCGAAGAAGGGCTCGATGGCCAGCGCGATGTCGAGCGCGCTGCGTCGAGGGGGTCCGGTGTCGCGAGGCGGACCGTCGGTCGAGCCGATCACGCTGATCCACAAACCCTCGTGGTCCAATACGTCGGCGACCCGAGAGGCGAAATGGCTGCGTTCGGCCGCTTCGTCAAAGCAGTGAAAGCAGCCGCGATCGAAGGCCATGGAGAATGGACCGGGCGGCAGGTCACCGGCCATGAAGTCCAGCGCCATGAACTCGCAGGTGGCGCCGGCGGTGGCGGCGCGGGCGCGGGCCCGAGTGATGGCGGTGGGCGACAGGTCCAGCCCGGTCACGTCAAATCCCGCCTCGTCCAGCCAGACGGCGTTGGTGCCGGTGCCGCAGCCGACCACGACGACCTTGCACGGGCCCACGTCGAAGTCCTCCACCGCCCATTTCAGGTGGATGTCGGTCTTGTTGCTATCCCAGGGCAGCTCATTGTCCTGGTAACGCTGTTCCCAGCGGGCGGGATCCTTGCCCTGCTTGCCGTTGTCGCTCATGACTGCTCCTGCCCGGGTGGCGTACGACCGATAGCCGGCTGCTGCTCCTACTCTACACCCACGGCCTGTGCGGCCACGGTTTCGAAACTCCACGCGGCCGTCACGGCGTCCATCTTGCCATCCCCGTCCAGATCCCAGTCGGGCACGAGCAGGCCTTCGACCAGCTCGTCGACCGCCTTCTTGTCGAAACCCGAGCCCTTGAAGGCCGCCGGCGGCAACGAGTTCACGGCCGCAGCGATGTCCTTCATGGCCACCGCGCCGCAGACCATGCCCTTGCGGGTGGACTTCCAGGTCTCTCCGCCGGTGATCTCACCGCTCACCCGGGCATCGCCCACCTTGGCCACGACGGGCACGCCGACCACGTAGACCGGGATGTCGACCTTGTTGCCCTGGCCGCCGCCGCTGAGCAGACCGCCGCTGGCCTTGGCTCCGGGGAACGTGGCCACCGGCGTGCAGGTGCTGCCGGCGGCGCCTTCGAGGTCATAGCTGGCGGCCTTGACCTGGAACGTGCAATCGGTAGCCGAAGCGGAACAGGTCGCGCCCGTCTTGGCTGGCTGGCCGACCAGCAGTTGCAGAGTGAAAGGCTGGCCCTGGGCCTTGTAGCCGATGGGGCGCAGCAGCAGGCTGACGGCGCCGCTGACGATGGCCTCGGCGACCGCCTCGTTGGTGAATGGGTAGACGGACAACACCTTGCCCAGCCCGTTGTTCGGCTTGGCCGTGTCGTCCAGGTCGCAGCCTTTCTTGTGATCCAGCAAAGCCAGTTTGCTGACCCGCTGCACGGCCACGGGCCACGCATCGGGCAGCTTGCACTTGGCGTCGGTGCAGCCGTTGGCGACGCACTTCAGCGGCGATTTGCAGCCCCCACAGTCGTTGCTGCAACCGGGCTTGATGCCGCACTGGCCGGCATCGCAGGAACAGATGACGCCGGGCGGGCCGCAATCGGCCTCGCAAGAGGTCTTGGTCTCGCCGATATCGCAGGTGCCGTCGCCGCAGGTGATGCCCGTCGTCGCCACGCAGGCGTCGCCCTTGTGGGTGCACTTGCCGTCGTCCTGGCAGGCGTTGGACTTCTGGCAGTCGGCGTCGCCGCCGATGATGCACTTGCCGCCGCTCGCGGTGCATTTCGCCTCGCCCTTGCAGCCGGCGCTGGCCACGCAATGGGCCAGGGTCCCGGCCTGGCAGGTGCCACCCACATAGCCACAGAGCCCAACGCTGGCGCAGTCGGGGCTCTCGGCGCAGTCGACGTCGCAGACGGGCAGCCCCGCCTTGACCTGCTTGGGCGTCTTGCAGACAAAAGCGGGTTTGTCGCAGGTGAGTCCGGGACCACAATCGTTGTCCTTGGCGCAATCGTCACATGGGCCGCCGGACACGACAGTGTCGCTCTGGAAGGCCACGTCCGAGGCGCCGCTGGCGTCCTGGCCGTCGTTCTTGTTGGCATCGTCGTCCGAGCAGCCGCACGAAGCGGCGACGACCAGGATCAGCATCCCTGCACGAATACGCATATGGACCTCCGCGCCGGAGACTAAACAGGATCGCATTGACCTCGATCCAGTTGGGGCTTGACCCGTGATCTCGG